>NZ_JBVVPA010000002.1:0-584038 GCF_055807555.1 Bradyrhizobium sp. Ken64
CACAAGGCTGTTTCTACCCCGCACAGGCGCGCCATCCCGCTGGACAGTTTTTTAAAATGTCGCGCTCCATGCGCAGCTGTTCGTTTTCCCGCTGCAGCCGCGCAATCACGTCAGCTTGGTCCGCCGACGGCACCGCCGCTTGCGATGTGGGCGCCACGGCGCTGCCGCCGGCTTTCGCCGTGCCCTGCTCCGCCACCCACCGGCTCAGCACGGAGCCGTCAAGCCCGAGTTCCTTCGATACTGACTTCGCCGAGCGGCCGCTCGACAAAACCAGATCAACTGCCTGCCGCTTGTACTCGTCCGAATAAGAACGTCGCTGCCGTTTCGTCATCTGACACCTCTTGCTGTCTAAGCTATAGGTGTCCACCGATTTAGGGGAGGCTCAAGAGCGCCCTACTTCACCTCCGCCAGCGCCGCGAGGATGCGCGCCCACGAACGGATACCCTTCTGGAAGCTGCGGAGGTCGTACTTCTCGTTCGGCGAGTGGATGTTGTCGTCGTCGAGGCCGAAACCGACGAGCAGCGAATCCATCCCGAGCGCGCGCTTGAAGTCTGCGACGATCGGGATCGAGGCGCCCGATCCCATCAGCACGGTCTCCTTGCCCCACTCCTCGGTCAGCGCGGTCTTGGCCGCGGCGAGCGGCTTCATGTTCCAGTCGAGCGCTATCGCAGGCCCGGCGGAGTGGTCGCCGAACTCGACCTTGCAGTCTCCCGGAATGCGCGCCGTCACGTACTCACGGAAAGCCTTTCTGATCTTCGCGGGATCCTGGCCTTCGACCAGCCGGAACGAGACCTTGGCCGATGCGTGCGACGGGATCACCGTCTTCGAGCCCTCACCGATATATCCGCCCCAGATGCCGTTGACGTCGCAGGTCGGACGCGTGGAAGCCTGCTCGACCAGGAGCCTGCCCTTCTCGCCGGCGGGTATCGATAGCCCAACGGGCTTGAGGAACGTGTCCGGTGTGAAATCGAGCTTCTTCCACTGCGCGAGAATGTCCGGCGGCGTGTCCTTCACCCCGTCATAGAACCCGGGAATAGTGATACGGTTGTCATCGTCGAACAGCCCGCCGAGAATTTTGGTCAGCACCCGGATCGGGTTCATCGCGCTGCCGCCGAACACGCCGGAATGCAGGTCGCGATTGGCGGCGGTGATCTTGAGCTCCTCATAGAGCAGGCCGCGCAGCGAGGTCGTGATCGCCGGCGTGTCGCGGTCCCACATGCCGGTGTCGCAGACCAGCACGTAGTCCGCCCTAAACTCGTCCTTGTTGGCTTCGATGAACGGCACGAAGTTCTTCGAGCCGACTTCTTCCTCGCCTTCGATCAGGAACGTGACATCGATCGGCAGCGACCCCGTCACTTTCTTCCAGGCGCGGCAGGCCTCGACGAAGGTCATGACCTGGCCCTTGTCGTCCTCGGCGCCGCGCGCCACGATGATCTTGCGGCCGTCGGCATGGTCGGTCACAGCAGGCTCGAATGGCGGACGGTGCCAGAGCTCGAGGGGATCGACCGGCTGCACATCATAGTGGCCGTAGAACAGCACATGCGGCCGGCCGCCCGCGACGCTCTTGCCGACGACCGCGGGATGGCCGGCGGTCGGCCTCACTTCGGTCGCGACGCCGAGGCTCGCGATATCCCTGGCAAGATGCTCGGCCGCCGCCTTGCAATCGGCCGCGAAGGCCGGATCGGCGGAGATCGACTTGATCCGCAACAGCGAGAACAGACGCTCCAGGCTGTTGTCGAACTCCTTGTCGATGTGGTCGAGCACGGATTGAAGCTGCGCATTTGCCATTGGTCGTATTCCCTGCGTTCGAATCCCAAGACGTCGGGGCTCAAGATGTCTTCTCAAGAACTATCGGCTTTTAGCGCCGCCGCGGCGTTGGGGCCAGCCGCAACCGGCGGATGCCGGATGTGCCATGCGAGACTAGCTGCGAGGACCGCCGTGGCGACAAGGTTATTGCCCCAGGCCTGCAAGACATTGGGAAACCACGGCAGCGCCAGCAGCATGAGGATGCCGGCGGCGCCAAGGGCGAGCCAGGTTCCCAGGCGCACGTTCGCCCGCTCGTCGAAGGCGGCACGATGCATCAGCACCGTCATCGGGAAGAACAGCCAGATGAAGTAGTATTGCCGCGCCAGGGGCGAGGCCACCGTCATCAGGCAGAACAGGATGCCGAGCTCCTCGGCGTCCGAGCGCGCCGTACGCCGCATTTGCCGTGGCATGACCGCGACGAAGCCCAATCCGAGCAACGCCGACAGCGCCAGCACGATCCAGTTCGCCGTCCCGTAATCGACGTCGATGACGTTCATCGTGCGAGGCGGCTTGTTCGGATCCTCCTGATTGTAGTTGATGGGCCGGACCAGCCGGTGCGTGACAGCAATGAGCGACTGGTTCACCCACGACCAGTTCTGCTCGTCGCGCTGGCCAAATCCTTTTTCCGAACTCGACCCGACCATGCCCTGATACCAGGTCTTGACCTCGGCGGCGTTGCGCTCGAAGCCGCGAATGGGGGCCGGCACGATATAGAGAAGTATGCCGGTGAAGGCGACCGTAGCGACAGCGGCTCCCCACTTTCGCCGCCAGACCAGATAGGGCAGCACCGCAATGGGAAACACCTTGATAGCGGTGGCGAGCGCGAACATGAAGCCTGCGAGCCAGGAGCGTTGATGCTGCAAGCTCCAGAAGCCGTAGAGAATCATCGCCAGCAGGACGAGGTTCGGCTGGCCAAGATCGAACATGTCGAACACGAAGGTCACGGTGACGAGAGCGGGCAACGCCTCCAGCCAGGGGCCAGGCGTGCGGCCCGAACCGGTCATGGCATTGGAGAGCATCCCGGTGTACCACCACGCCGCAATATTCAGGATCGACAGCACGGTGTAGAGCGCGATCTTGCCGAACCAGCTCGGGATCGCCAGCAGGATCGCCGGCAGCGGTGGGTAGATGAACTCGAAGTACTCGCGGATGTCGGCGGGATAGAGCGGCCCACCGTTCAAGACCTGCTGCCCGGCCCAGTACCACAGGCCGTAGTCCTTGGTTTTGCCGTGGCCGAAGATCTCGGGACCAAGGACATCGGCAGCCAGGATGAAGCAGCAGAGCAGGAAGAGCAGGTCGAGCGGCGCACGCAACGACAGGTTTCGGAATGCGCCGGGTCGGACGAAAGATTTAAGTGAGGTCACGATGTGGTCCAGTCAGGGGCCATAGCACCTAGCAGACCGACGGACGCTTGGAGAGTCCTGATCACCCGAATTTGTACCCGCCGCGCACAAGCGGCGGGTCTGCGGACGAATTGCCTCAAACGAGGCTTTCTGCCTACCTGCGCAGCAAGCCGCCGAGCGCGCCGCGGACCAGCGTGCGGCCGATCGAGCCACCAAGCTGGCCGGCGACCGACTTGCCGATATTGGCGGCCATCCCCCCGATCACCTGATTGGTAACCGATCGGGTCATGTCGCGGGCGATGACCTGGCCGGTCGAGAGGCGGCCGCGCTTGACGTTGGTACCGAAGATGCTGCCGACCATCGAGCCGATCTGGCCGAGGATGCCGCCGCCTCCATTTCCGCCAGCCGCGCCGGGATCGGCAGTCGCAGCCGTGCCGGCAATGCGCTTCTGAATCATCTCGTAGGCGGACTCTGCATCGACGGCGGTGTCGTATTTGCCCTTCACCGGGCTTGCACCCATGATCGCCTTGCGCTCTTCCGGCGTGATCGGTCCGATCCGGGCCGATGGCGGCCGGATCATCACCCGCTCGACCATCGCCGGCGTGCCGTTGCCTTCGAGAAAGGACACCAGCGCCTCGCCCTTGCCGAGCTCCATGATCACCTTGGCAGTGTCGAGCTTCGGGTTGGGCCGGAAGGTCTGGGCCGCGGCGGCGACCGCCTTCTGGTCGCGCGGGGTGAAGGCGCGCAGCGCGTGCTGCACCCGGTTGCCCAATTGTCCGAGCACGCGGTCGGGTACGTCGACCGGGTTTTGCGTCACGAAATAGACGCCGACGCCTTTGGAGCGGATCAGGCGCACCACCTGCTCGATCTTGTCCATCAGCGCCTTGGGCGCGTCGTTGAACAACAGATGCGCCTCGTCGAAGAAGAAGACCAGCTTCGGCTTGGGCAGGTCACCGGCCTCGGGCAGCTCCTCGAACAATTCCGACAGCATCCACAGCAGGAATGTCGCGTAAAGCCGTGGGCTCTGCAGCAGCTTGTCGGCGACGAGGATGTTGACCATGCCGCGGCCGTCGCGGTCGGTCTTCATGAAGTCCTTCAGCGTCAGCGCCGGCTCGCCGAAGAATTTGTTGGCGCCCTGGTTCTCCAGCACCAGAAGCTGGCGCTGGATAGTGCCGACCGTGGCCTTGGTAACGTTGCCAAAACCCTGCGCCGCCTTCTTGATCTCGGCAAGCGGACTCTCCTCGGCATCCGTCCCCTTCTTGCCGGCATCGGGCACGATCGCATCGAGCAGCGCGCGCAGATCTTTCATGTCGATCAGCGTCAGCCCGTTGTCGTCGGCGACGCGGAAGGCGACGTTGAGCACGCCTTCCTGCACGTCGTTCAGGTCCAGCATACGTGCGAGCAGCAGCGGGCCCATTTCCGTGACGGTCGCACGCACCGGGTGGCCCTGCTCGCCGAACACGTCCCAGAACACCGTCGAGAACTGGTCGGGCTCGAACGTCAGGCCCATCTCGGTGGCGCGCTTGACGATGAAATCCTTGGCTTCGCCAACCTCGGAGATGCCGGAGAGGTCGCCCTTGATGTCGGCCGCGAACACTGGAACACCGGCGCGCGCAAATCCTTCCGCCATCACTTGCAGCGAGACCGTCTTGCCGGTTCCGGTTGCACCCGTGACGAGGCCGTGGCGATTGGCGAACGCCAGCGTCAGCCATGCCTGCTCGTTTCCTTTACCGACGAAGATCTTCTCGTCGGTATCACCGAGCTTGCTGTCCTGTGCGGTCATTATTCTCTGATCTCTCTGCCCTGTTTCGCATATCGAAACTCGAATGCACCAGTTCCGTAGTTTAACGCATGTCGCACGCTGATTGAAACCATTCAACGCGCTCCGGGCATGCGACATCGTCGGAAACATGCGGGTGGCATCCGCCGAAAGTAGGAACGACGCATTCGCATCGCGGCATTTTTTTGCCGATTTCATCTCCGCTCTTGCATCACTGCAACACTTCTCGCGCGTTCGAGACTGAATCGGAACGTTGATGGCGTTCATCGCTTGTATTTCACATCACACCGGCTCAAGATCATTTTCGAAAGCAATACTCCGGCATGTGAACCGGCTGAGGGGCGGCCATATGGACGAGCTGATCGGGCGGCTGGCGACAAACGCCAGCATAGATGGTGCTGTCGCCGAAAAGACCGTCGGCATTATCCTGGGCTTCCTCCGCAACGAGGGTCCTTCCGACAGCGTCCAGGTCCTGATCGACCACATTCCAGGTGCAGAAGCGGCAATCGAGGCGTCCGGCAGCGGCGGAGGACTGTCACGGCTGATGGGCGGCGGCCTGGTGGCGGTCGGCACGCGCCTGATGGGCCTGGGACTTGGCATGTCCGAGATTCAGAACATCGCCCGTGAACTTTTTCGCTTCGGCCGAGACAAAATCGGAGCGGATCAGATGGGCAAGATCATCGCGGGGACCCCGGGCCTCAGCCAGTTCGCCTGACGCCTGCGCATTTCACATCGAGTATCATGACATATCCGATCTCCGAGATTGAGGGCCTGTCGGCCTTTGCCGCCAACAAGTTGAAGGCGCAGGGTATCCGCACCACCGACGCGCTGCTCGAGGCGGCTTCGACCGTGAAGGGCCGCAAGGCGCTCTCCGCCAAGACCGGCATCAGCGAGCAGTTGCTGCTGGAATGGGCCAACGTCTCCGACTACATGCGCATCCCCGGCATGGGCCGGGCCAAGGTCGGCCTGGTCCGCGCGGCCGGCGTCACCACCGTGCGCGAGCTCGCCTACAGAAATCCGGCAAGGCTCGCCCAGAGCATGCGGGACGCCAACGAGAAGAAAAAGCTGCTCCGCATCCTGCCCTCGGAGAAGTCGGTCGGCGACATCATCGCCAAGGCGAAGAAGCTGCCGCCGAAGATTTCGTATTAGGGCTGCTGCTCTCCGGATACGGAGTGGGCGCTACTCTCTCGGCATCGTTTTGCCCGATGGGCAACAATGCATCCCCCAACTCCGCCGTCATACGCCGCGAAAGCGGGTATCCAGTACGCCGCGGCTCCTCCGTATCGTGGCACTGTCTCTGGAATACTGGATTGCCCGCTTTCGCGGGCAATGACAGCGAGGGTGTGCGAGGCCGTGCCGAAACGCTGGCAACCCACCGCTTCCCGTCTTGAATCCCCCCTTCCCGACCGCTAAAGCGGGCCGCATGAATGCCTCGCCCTCCCCATCCGTCCCGGCGGCCGGTTCAGTCGGGCTCGACGTGCTGCGGACGCTGCTGGAGCGGCCGATCCCGGCGGTGATGGGCGTGCTCAACGTCACCCCGGATTCATTCTCCGACGGCGGCGAATTCATCGCGCCCGAGCAGGCACTCGCGCGGGCACGGGCGATGATCGAGGCCGGGGTCGACATCATCGATATCGGTGCCGAGTCCACCCGGCCCTACAAGGGCGCCCGGCCGGTCACCGCGGCAGACGAACTGGCCCGGCTCGAGCCGGTGCTATCGGACATCGTGGCGCTCGGCGTGCCGGTCTCGATCGACAGCATGAAGGCGGAGGTGGTGGCCTTCGCGCTCGCCCAGGGTGCTGTGATCGCCAACGACGTCTGGGGCCTGCAGCGCGACGCCGGCATGGCGCCGATGGTGGCCGCCAAGGGCGCCCCCGTCATCGTCATGCACAACCGCGACAGCGTCGATCCCGCTATCGACATCATTGCGGACATGAAGGCGTTCTTCCAGCGCTCGCTGGATATCGCGGCAGAAGCCGGCATCGCCCGCGACAAGATCGTGCTCGATCCCGGCATCGGCTTCGGCAAGACGGCCGAACAGAGCATGATTGCGCTGGCGCGACTTCGCGAGCTTGACATGTTTGGCCTGCCGATCCTCGTTGGTGCCTCGCGAAAACGCTTCATCGCCTCGGTGTCGCCGTCGGAGCCGACAGAGCGGCTCGCCGGCTCGATCGCCGCGCATCTGATCGCTGCGCAACGCGGCGCGAAAATCATCAGGACCCATGACGTCGCCGAGACCTTGCAGGCCCTGCGAGTGGCGCACGCAATCGAGAGCAAGCCATGACCGATACGATCTTCGTGAGCGGCCTGTCGATCCATGCCCGCCACGGCGTGATGGAGCACGAGACCGAGGTCGGCCAGCGTTTTGTCATCGATCTCGAGCTCTATACCGACCTGTCGGAGCCGTCGCGCTCTGACCGCCTCTCCGACACCGTGTCCTACGCCGACGTCGTCGCGACCACCACCGCGGCCTTCAAGAACACCAACTACAAGCTGCTGGAGCGCGCGGCCGGCGCGGTCGCCGATGCCATCCTGTCGCACTTTCCGCGCATCCGTGCGGTCAAGATTACCGTGCACAAGCCACATGCGCCGATCGCCGCGATCTTCGACGACGTCGGCGTCATGCTGACGCGCTCGCGGCACCCCTGACATGGCGAGCGTCCTGATTGCGCTCGGCGGCAATGTCGGCGATGTCCGCGCGACGTTCCAGAAGGCGATCGCTCATATCTGCGGCATGGCGCAGGCTGCGTTGACCGCGCGCTCGTCGGACTATGCGACGCCGCCCTGGGGCGACGAGGACCAGGCCCCCTTCATCAACGCCTGCATCGAAATCGAGACCAGCCTCGATCCGCATGCGCTACTGTTCGTGATGCAGAAGGTCGAGCAGAAATTCGGCCGCACGCGCGATAAAGAGCGGCGCTGGGGCCCGCGCACGCTCGATCTCGACATGATCGCCTATGACGACGTGTCGATGCAGAAACCCGACCTGACCCTGCCGCATCCGCGCCTGTTCGAGCGCGCCTTTGTGCTGGTGCCGCTGGCCGAGATCGCGCCCGACCGCGTGATCGCAGGCATTCGTGTCCGTGACGGTCTCGCCAGCGTCTCGACACAAGGCATTGAGCGGCTTCCGGATACCGGTTAACCAAAAACAACCGTTTGCAGGGACGGCCGGCCGTGGCAATTTCGCCTGCGAACAACAAGATTTTCGGGAGCCCTTCGCCGTATGACCTCCGCGACTGACGACCTGCCGCTGGCGGCGGACTTTCCCAAGGCGACCGCCGAAGACTGGCGCAAACTGGTCGATGGCGTGCTGAAGGGCGCGCCGTTCGAGAAGCTGGTCGGCAAGACCTATGACGGCATCAGGATCGATCCGCTCTATCCGCGCGCCAAAGGCGTTGCGCCCGTGGTGGGGCGGCCGGCGGCGGCGCCCTGGCAGATCATGCAGCGGATAGATCATCCCGACGCAAGTGCGGCGAATGCGCAGGCACTCACCGATCTCGAAAATGGCGCGACGGGTCTGGCGCTGGTGTTCGCCGGCGGCAATGCCGCTCACGGCTTCGGGCTGGAACCGACCGCGGACGCAGTCGCAAAGATCTTGAAGGATGTCCATCTGGATGCCGGCATCGGCCTCGAGCTCGAGATCGGTCCGCAGTCACGGATGGCGGCGATCCACGTCGCGGAATATGTGAAGAGCAAGGGCATCGATCCCGCGGCCTGCGACATCCGCTTCGGGCTCGATCCGCTCGCGGCAGGCGCGGTGTGGGGCCATAGCCCCTATACCTGGGACGAGATCGTTCCGGCCATCACTGGCGGCATCAAGGGCCTCGCCGCGCTCGGCTTCAAGGGTCCGTTTGCATCGGCCGACGGACGCGTGATCCACGATGCCGGTGGCTCGGAGGTGCAGGAGCTCGCCTTCGTGCTCGCCTGCGGCGTCGCCTATTTGCGCGCGATCGAGAGCGCGGGCGTTCCGCTGGAGCAGGCGCAGGGCACGGTCTATGCGCGGCTTGCCGCGGATGCAGATCAGTTCCTCACAATGGCAAAATTCCGCGCATTGCGGCTGCTGTGGGCGCGTATCGAGACGGCGTGCGGGCTCACGCCAAGACCACTGTTCATCGCCGCCGATACCGCCTGGCGCATGCTGACGCAGCGCGATCCCTATGTGAACATGCTGCGCGCGACCATGGCGACGTTTGCGGCCGGACTTGCCGGCGCCAACGCGATCACCGTGCTGCCGCATACGCTGGCGCTCGGCCTGCCCGATCCGTTCGCGCGGCGCGTGGCGCGCAATACGCAGCTCGTGCTGCTGGAAGAGAGCAATCTCGCCAAGGTCAGCGATCCCGCGGCAGGCGCAGGCGGCATCGAGGCGCTGACGGGCCAGCTCTGCGACGCGGCCTGGGCGCTATTCCAGGAGAGCGAGAAAGCCGGCGGCGCCTTCGCCGCGCTTCAGCAGGGCCTGTTCCAGAGCAAGGTCGCGGCCGCGCGAAAAGTCCGCGACTCCAACATCGCAAAACGCCGCGACGTGCTGACCGGTGCCAGCGAGTTTCCGAATCTGCGCGAGAACGAGACTACGGTGCTGAAGGCGACGCCGATCGCGCTGGCGCCTTATGGCGAGCAAAAATACAAGTTCGACGCGCTGCCGCCGATCCGGCTTGCGGAACCGTTCGAGGTGCTGCGCGACAAATCCGATGCAGCGTTGAAGGCAAACGGCGCGCGGCCGAAAGTGTTTTTGGCCAATCTCGGCACGCCCGCCGATTTCACGGCGCGCGCGACCTTTGCCAAGAGCTTGTTCGAGACCGGCGGCATCCAGGCCGTCGACAACGAGGGCTTCGCCGATCCGGCCCTGTTGGCTGCCGCCTTCAAGGCCTCTGGCGCCGAGCTTGCCTGCCTTTGTTCCAGCGATAAGGTCTATGCGGAACACGCCGAAGCCGCGGCGCAGGCCCTGCAAACCGCCGGGGCCCGGCTTATCTATCTGGCAGGCCGCCCGACCGATGCCGAGGCGGCGCTGCGTGCAGCCGGGGTCACCGGTTTCGTCTTTGCCGGTGGTGATGCGCTTGCGACGCTGCAAGACACGTATCGACGGATGGAGCAGCCATGACGGAAGCAGGCAAACCCGTTCTCACCGGCGGCTGCCAATGCGGGGCAGTGCGCTTTGGAGTCATGACGGCGCCGAACAGGATTTCGATCTGCCACTGCCGGATGTGCCAGAAGGCCAGCGGGGCGCCGTTCGCCTCTTTTGCCGACATCAACAAGACGGACTTCGCCTGGACCAAGGGGAAGCCGTCGTTCTTCCGCTCCTCCTCCATCGCCGAGCGCGGCTTTTGCGCCGCCTGCGGCACGCCGCTGAGCTTTGGCCGCATCGACGGCGACCGAATCGAGATCATGACCGGCGCGTTCGACCGTCCTGACCACGTGGTGCCGACACGGCAGTTCGGCACCGAGTCCCGTCTCGGCTGGGTGGTCGGGATCGCCAATTTGCCGAGCCAGACCACGCAGCAGAATTACGGACCGGAGAAGCTGGCGACCATCGTCAGCCATCAGCATCCCGATCATGATTGAGCGCCTATGATATGGTTGAAACCATGACCCGCATTCCTGATTTCGCCGACGTCGCCTTCGAGCGCGCCAACACCGCCGCGCCATCAGGCAGCGCCGAGCCGTGGCTGACGCCCGAGGGCATTCTGGTGAAGCCCGCTTATAGCGAGGCCGACCTGGCCGGGCTCGACTTCCTCGAGACTTATCCGGGCATCGCGCCTTATCTGCGCGGCCCCTACCCGACCATGTATGTCAACCAGCCCTGGACTGTGCGGCAATATGCCGGCTTCTCCACGGCGGAGGACTCCAACGCATTCTATCGCCGCAATCTCGCGGCCGGACAGAAGGGCCTTTCGGTCGCATTCGACCTCGCCACCCATCGCGGTTATGACAGCGATCATCCGCGCGTCGGCGGCGACGTCGGCATGGCCGGCGTTGCCATCGATTCCATCTACGACATGCGTACGCTGTTCGCGGGCATTCCGCTCGACCAGATGAGCGTGTCCATGACCATGAACGGCGCGGTGCTGCCGATCCTGGCGCTCTACGTTGCGGCTGCCGAGGAACAGGGCGTGCCGCCGGAGAAGCTCTCAGGGACCATTCAGAACGACATTCTGAAAGAGTTCATGGTGCGCAACACCTACATCTATCCGCCCGCGCCCTCGATGCGGATCATCTCGGACATTTTTGCGTACACCTCGCAAAAAATGCCGAAATACAATTCGATCTCGATCTCCGGCTATCACATGCAGGAGGCCGGGGCGACGCAGGACCTCGAGCTCGCCTATACGCTGGCCGACGGTGTTGAATATCTTCGTGCCGGCCTTGCGGCGGGCCTCGATGTCGACCGCTTCGCGCCGCGCCTGTCGTTCTTCTGGGCGACCGGGATGAACTTCTTCATGGAAGTCGCCAAGATGCGCGCCGCCCGGCTGCTCTGGGCGAAGCTGCTCAAGCCTTTCAATCCCAGGGATCCGCGCTCGCTGTCACTGCGCACGCATTGTCAGACATCCGGCTGGTCGCTGACCGCGCAGGACGTCTTCAACAACGTCATGCGCACGACGGTGGAAGCGATGGCGGCAACGCAGGGTCACACCCAGTCGCTGCACACCAACGCGCTCGACGAGGCGCTGGCGCTGCCGACCGATTTCTCCGCGCGCATCGCCCGCAACACGCAGCTCTTCCTGCAGCAGGAGAGCGGCACCACCCGCATCATCGATCCCTGGGGCGGCTCGTATTATGTCGAGCGTCTGACGCGCGACCTCGCCGCCAAGGCCTGGAGCCACATCCAGGAGGTCGAGGAGCTCGGGGGCATGGCCAAGGCGATCGAGGCCGGCGTGCCCAAGCTGCGCATCGAGGAGGCCTCGGCCAAGACCCAGGCCCGCATCGATGCCGGCAAGCAGGCGGTGATCGGCGTCAACAAATACAAGCCGACCGACGAAGCTCCGATCGATATCCTCAAGGTCGACAATACCAATGTCCGCCGGCTCCAGATCGACAAGCTGACGCGGCTGAAATCCGAACGCAATCAGAAGGACGTCGAGGCCGCGCTCGCTGCGCTGACGCGCTCGGCCGGCGAAGGCAATGGCAATCTGCTGGCGCTCGCCATCGACGCTGCGCGTGCGAAGGCCACCGTCGGCGAGATCTCGGACGCGATGGAGAAGGTGTTCGGCCGGCACCGCGCCGAGATCAAGTCCATCACCGGCGTCTACAAGCGGGAGGCGTCCAGCATGGGTAACCGGGTCGAGAAGGTTCAGGCGCTGATCGACGCCTTCGAGGAGGCGGAAGGCCGCCGTCCGCGCATCCTGGTCGCGAAAATCGGCCAGGACGGTCACGATCGCGGCCAGAAGGTGATCGCGTCCGCCTTCGCCGATATCGGCTTCGACGTCGATATCGGACCGCTGTTCGCGACCGCCGACGAAGCCGCGCGCCAGGCGGTCGAGAACGACGTCCACATCCTCGGCGTCTCCTCGCTCGCCGCCGCCCACCTCACCGCAGTGCCAGAGCTGAAGGCCGCGCTGAAGAAGCAGGGCCGCGACGACATCATGATCATCGTCGGCGGCGTGGTGCCGCCACAGGATTACGACGCGCTCTACGCGGCCGGCGCCGAAGCCATCTTCCCGCCGGGCACAGTGATCGCGGACGCGGCCGAGGAGCTGATCCGCAAGCTGAATGCCCGGCTCGGGCATAGCGAGGCGGCGGAGTAGGTCGCCATCGATCTTCGAAAGGACAGTGCGTGATATTTTCCGCGCCAGCGTTCATGCGCGCGTTAGCTGTGGGCGCAGCTTGCAGCGCGTTGTTGGCTACCGCCCATGCAGCCGACCCCAAGCCCGACGCGGTCATCAAGACCAAGAGCATCGAGGCCCGCGTCTTCCTCGACGACAAGGTCAAGGTCGATGCCGCGCTGGTGGCGGATTGCCTAGCCGAAGGCAAGAAGTGGATCGACAAGAACGCGGCAGAAGCCGCCGCGTCGCGCAAAGAGGATCCGCAGTTCTTCAGGGATGGCGGCTGGGACTTCGAGCGCAAATACGCGGTCCGCTCCGTCGTTGCCGACCGCTATGTCAGCGTCCTGCGCAACGACTATATGGACACCCACGGCGCCCATCCCAACTCCGACGTGAACACTGTCCTGTGGGACAAGGCGGAGAACAAGCGCATCTCCATCCGCCCGTTCTTCGCCGAGACCTCCGACAACGGCCCGGCCATGAAGGCAATGGTGAAGGCGGTGATCGCCTCGTTGAAGATCGAGAAGAAGAAGCGCGATACGAGCGAGACCGCCACCGACGAATGGTTCAAGAGCGTGGAGCCGAGCCTGCTCAAGATCGGCGCCGTGACGCTCGCGCCCTCAACCGACGCGGGCAAGAGTTCCGGCCTCACCTTCCACTATCCGCCCTATGCAGTCGGACCCTACGCCGAGGGCGATTATGTCGCATTCGTGCCGTGGCAAACGCTGAAGCCCTATCTCACCGCAGAAGGCACCCGCATTTTCGGTGGCGCGCGACCGAAGAGCGACGCGGACGAGCCGCAGTGATCGTGTTGAGCAGCGACAGGTTGCTCGCAGAGCGCTGGTAGCGCTGCCTTGCAGCCGCGCTGCAAAGCCGACTAGAATGTCGCCATAGACAAGAGCGCCTGACGTCATGGGCGCCGCTGGGAGGCATTCATGTCCAAGATTACGCGCCGCAGCTTTGCGGCCTCTTCCGCTGCGGTTGCAGCGTCGGCCGCATTCGGCCTCACACCCGCACTTGCGCAAGCCTATCCGGCGCGGCCCGTCACCGTGATCGTGCCCTGGGGCGCGGGCGGCGGCACTGACGCGACTGCGCGCATTGTCGCAGCGCTTCTGGAGAAGGATCTCGGCCAGCCCTTCAACGTAGTCAATCGCACCGGCGGCTCCGGCGTCGTCGGCCATACCGCGATCGCGACCGCGCAGCCGGATGGCTACACCATCGGCATGCTCACGGTCGAAATCTCGATGATGCACTGGCAAGGGCTGACCGAGCTGGCGCCGAAGAGCTACACCCCGCTGGCGCTGATGAACGAAGATCCCCCGGGCATCCAGGTCTCCTCCTCCTCGCCTTACAAGACGGTGAAGGAACTCTCGGAAGCCATCAAGGCGGCCCCTCCCGGCAAGTTCAAGGCCTCCGGCACCGGCCAGGGCGGCATCTGGCATCTTGCGCTGGTCGGCTGGATGCAGGCGATGGGCCTGCCCGCCAACCAGGTCGCCTGGGTGCCGTCGAACGGCGCCGCACCCGCGATGCAGGACCTCGCCGCCGGCGGCCTCGACCTCACCACCTGCTCGGTGCCGGAAGCCCGTGCCATCATCGAGGCCGGCAAGGCCAGGAGCCTTGCCATCATGGCGCCGGCACGCAATCCGATCTTCAAGGACGTGCCGACGCTGAAGGAGGCGATGGGCATCGACTACGCGACCGGCGCCTGGCGCGGCATCGGTGCGCCGAAGAACCTTCCGCCGGAGATCGCAACGAAGCTCACCGCGGCGCTGAAGAAGGTCTATGACTCCGCCGAGTTCAAGGACTTCATGGGCAATCGCGGCTTCGGCACCGTGTGGGGCGATGCCGGCCAGTTCGCAAGCTTCATGGACAAGGGGGACGCTCAGATGGGCGAAGCGATGAAGGCGGCGGGTTTGAGCAAGGCGTGATCTCCTGCGGCTCTCACGCGAGGCGATAGTTGATTGAAGTGGCCGGTCCGCACGCTCAGTTCACCTCGCCCCGCTTGCGGGGAGAGGTCGGAATGCGCGCGAAGCGCGGATTCCGGGTGAGGGGAACTCTCCGCGAATCCAACTTTCATCTCCCCCGCGGAGAGCCCCCTCACCCCGACCCTCTCCCCGCGCGCGGGGAGAGGGAGAACACCTCTCATAGGACTCCTCCCATGCGCCTTCCCGACTCCGTCACGGGATCGTTTCTCGTCGTGCTCGGCACAGCAGCCGCCTATGGCGGCTGGCTGCTGCCGCCGGTGCCCGGACAGCCGGTCGGCCCCAACGTATTTCCGCTCGTGATCGGCATCGGGCTTGCGCTGTGCGGGCTCGCGATCGTGTTCGGGATCGGCCACACCTCCGAAGAGGCGGAAGAGCTGATCCCGCTCGAGGATGGCCAGGCAGCGGCTGCCCCGCCGCCGCAGGGAAAGTTGTACGGCCTGCGCGCGCTGCTGCCGCCGGCGCTGCTGCTGTTCTACGTGGTCGCGGCCGACCGGCTCGGCTTCATCGTCACCGCGGCGATCATGGTCTACGTCACCTCGACGGCGTTGGGAGCGAAGTGGAAGCTGGCGCTGCCGCTCGCGGCGCTGGCGCCCTTCGCCATCCACCTCATCTTCGGCAAGCTGCTGCGCGTGCCGCTTCCCGCCGGCCTGTTGCCGACGCCCTGGTGATCCCATGCTGAAAACCCTGATCGAAGCGTTCGCACTGATTTCCACCTGGGAGGTCATCATTGCGATGTTCGCAGCCTCGGTGTACGGGCTCGTGATCGGCTCGCTGCCGGGCCTGTCGGCGACGATGGCAACCGCCCTGCTCGTCCCCGTCACCTTCTATCTCTCGCCGATCGCAGCGATTGCGACCATCGTGGCGGCCTCCTCGATGGCGATCTTCTCCGGCGACATTCCCGGTGCGCTGCTGCGCATCCCCGGCACGCCCGCCTCCGCCGCCTATGCCGACGAGGCTTACGCCATGACCCGCAAGGGACAGGCCGAGCTGGCCCTCGGGGCCGGCGTGTGGTTCTCGGCCGTCGGCGGCATCGCCGGCGTGCTGTCGCTGATGATCCTGGCGCCGCCGCTGGCCGAGATCGCGCTGTCGTTCTCGACCTTCGAGTATTTCTGGCTGGCGCTGCTCGGCCTGATGTGCGCGACGCTGGTGGCACGCTCCTCGCCGGTGAAGGCGATCGCCGGCATGTTCCTCGGCCTGCTGGTCTCCTGCATCGGCATCGAAAATCCCGGCGGCGTGCCGCGCTTCACCTTCGGCCTCACCGATCTGTTCGGCGGCATCGAGCCGATCCCCGCGCTGGTCGGCGTGTTCGCGGTGGCGCAGGTGATGCGCGCGATGCTGACGCCCGAGCCGCCGCCGCTGCCGCGCCGCAAATTCGGAAGCATCATGGCCGGCCAGTGGAAGCTGACCAAGAAATACCATTGGCAGATGACGCGCGGAAACATCGTCGGCATCATCATCGGTGTGCTGCCCGGCGCCGGCGCCGACATGGCCGCCTGGGTCTCGTATGCGATGTCGAAGCGCTTCTCCAAGGAGCCGGAGAAATTCGGCACCGGCCACGTCGAGGGCCTGGTCGAGGCCGGCGCCAGCAACAATGCCAGCATCGCCTCGGGCTGGGTGCCGTCGTTGTTGTTCGGCATCCCCGGCGACACCATCGCCGCGATCGCGATCGGCGTGCTCTACATGAAGGGACTCAACCCCGGACCGACGCTGTTCACCGAGAAAGCGTCGAGCATGTACGCGATCTATCTGATGTTCATCATCGCGAACATTTTGATGATCCCGCTCGGCATCGCCATGATCCGGATTGCCGCCTACATCCTGCTGGCACCGCGCTCCGCCATCATGCCGATCATCATGCTGTGCTGCGCGGTTGGCTCGTTCGCGATCGGCAATAACATGTTCGGCGTCGTCACCGTCGCCGCCTTCGGCGTGATCGGCTATGTCATGGAAGCAAACGGCTATCCCGTCGCCGCAATGGTGCTCGGCATCGTCATGGGCACCATGGTCGAGCAGGCTTTTGTCACTTCGCTGATCAAGTCGGACGGCAGCATTTTGCCGTTTTTCGAGCGCCCCATGGCCGCGATCCTCGCCGCCATGGCGATCGGGGCGCTGCTGTGGCCGGTGATGGTCTGGGCGTGGCGCAAGCTGAAACCGGTGCGGAGCGGGGTGGCGGCGACATCCCGGTGATATCGGGTGAGCAACCCTCGCCTGCCCCGCGCCGGCGTTGTAAAGCAGGGCATGGTTGAGAAAAAGCCTTCACTGGACATCAAATCCCTCGCCCGTGACCTCCGCGCCGGCAGCCGCGCGGCGCTGGCGCGGGCCATCACGCTGGTCGAGAGCCGGCGCAGCGACCATCAGGCGCTGGCGCGCGAGCTGGTGCAGATGCTCTTGCCTGACACCGGCAGAGCGGTCCGCGTCGGCATCACCGGCTCGCCCGGCGTCGGCAAATCCACCACCATCGACGCGCTCGGCACCCATCTCATCGAGCAAGGCCACAAGGTCGCGGTGCTCGCGGTCGATCCGTCCTCGGCGCGCAGCGGCGGCTCGATCCTCGGCGACAAGACGCGGATGACCCGGCTCTCGGCCTCCGACGACGCCTTCATCCGCCCCTCGCCGTCCTCGGGCACGCTCGGCGGTGTAGCGGCGAAAACGCGCGAGGCGATGCTGCTCTGCGAAGCCGCCGGCTTCGACGTCGTGCTGGTCGAGACCGTCGGCATCGGCCAGTCCGAGACCGCAGTCTGCGACATGACCGATTTCTTCCTGGCCCTGATGCTGCCGGGCGGCGGCGACGAATTGCAGGGCATCAAGAAGGGCCTGGTCGAGCTCGCCGACATGATCGCGATCAACAAGGCCGACGGCGACAATCTCAAGCGCGCCAACATCACCGCCGCCGACTATCGCGGCGCGCTGCATATCCTGACGCCGCGCTCCGAGCACTGGCATCCGCCGGTCGAGACCTATTCGGCGCTGACCGGCGACGGCATCGCGAAGATCTGGCAGAAAGTCCTCGATCACCGCAAGGCGATGAATGCATCCGGCGACTTCGCCGCGCGGCGGCGCGAGCAGCAGGTGAAATGGATGTGGTCGATGCTGGAGCAACGCATGCTGGCGCGCTTGCGCAGCGAGGCGTCGGTGCGCACCAGGGTCCGGAAGATCGAGACTGAGGTGGCCGACGGCCATCTCACGCCGGCGCTCGCCGCCGAAAAGATCCTGGAGTTGCTGCAATGAGCGACAAGCTCCGCATTCTCCTCACCGGCTTCGGCCCGTTTCCCGGCGCGCCCTACAATCCGACCCAGCCTCTGGTCGCCCGGCTGGGGCAATTGCGGCGTCCCGCACTCGACGATACCGCGATTTCCAGCCACATCTTCCCGGTCACCTATGCCGCGGTGGACCGCCAATTGCCGGAGGTGCTCGCGAGAGAGAAGCCCGATGCGCTGCTGATGTTCGGCCTCGCCGCACGCACGCCCTATCTGCGCATCGAGAGCCGCGCGCGCAACGCCGTCACCATGCTGTGGCCCGATGCCGCCAACACTCGCGCGAGCAAGCGCGGCATCGCCGGCAGTGCGGACGCGATGATTTTCGGACCGCACACCGCCAGGCTGCTGCGCGCCGCGCGCCTCACCGGCATCGACGCGCGCGCCTCGCGGGATGCCGGCGCCTATCTCTGCAATTACCTGAGCTGGCGCGCGATCGAAAACGTCAGGGCCGGCGGGCCAAAGCTGGCCGCGTTCATCCATATTCCCCTGCTTGCGCGCAGTGGCGCCGTGCGCCGCAAGGGCGCGCCGCGGATCACGTTCGAGGAACTGGTGGATGCGGGGGAAGCGATGCTGATGGAGATGGTGCAGTTGGCACGGAAGGCTCGGAACACGACTGCGTAAACATTTAACCCTACCGCGAACAATCCTCACGCGACCAGCCGCCCTGCGCTACCTAGCCGCTGCGGACCCCCGCGTCCGCCGGAGGACGCGTCATGGACCTCAATCGCCGCCATCTCATCGGAGCTTCGACCGCAGGCATCGCCGGCGCGCTCGCGATACCCGCCGACGCCGCGCGTGCGGCGCCTCTGACGTCGCTGCTCGGCCGCGATGCCACGCAATATGGCGTGCGGCCCGGCAGCAGTGAGGATCAGACCCGCCCGCTCCAGCGTGCGATCGACGAGGCCGCGCACGCGCGGATGCCATTGGCGCTGCCGCCCGGCGTCTACCGAAGTGGGTTGCTGCGCTTGCCAAATGGCGCGCAACTGATCGGCGTGCGCGGCGCGACAAAATTCGTCTTCACCGGCGGGGCGTCGGCGATCCAGAGCGACGGCTCCGATACAATCGGCCTCACTGGCATCACCTTCGATGGTGGCGGCATTCCGCTGCCGACGCGGCGCGGGCTGATCCACGTGCTCGGCGGGCGCGACGTCCGCATCACCGATTGCGAGATCACGGGGTCCGGCGGCAGCGGCGTCTGGCTCGAGCAGGTCTCCGGCGACATCT
Organism: Bradyrhizobium sp. Ken64; assembly: GCF_055807555.1. NCBI lineage: Bacteria > Pseudomonadati > Pseudomonadota > Alphaproteobacteria > Hyphomicrobiales > Nitrobacteraceae > Bradyrhizobium > Bradyrhizobium sp. Ken64. The sequence goes on from NZ_JBVVPA010000002.1 coordinate 19,150, forward strand.
CGGGCAACATCTTTACCAACATCGCGGTGACGGCAGTGGTGTCGTTCGACGCCAAGGGTCTCAGCGTCTCCCACAACACCATCGCCGGCACCAACGACAACGGCATCGAGATCCTGCGCACCGCTATCGGCGATGACGGCACGCTGGTCGCTGATAACCGCATCGAGGACATCAAGGCCGGCCCCGGCGGCTCCGGCCAGTATGGCAACGCCATCAACGCGTTCCGCGCCGGCAATGTCATCGTGCGCGGTAACCGCATCAAGAACTGCGATTACTCCGCCGTGCGCGGCAACTCGGCCTCGAACATCCACATCACCGGCAACAGCGTCAGCGACGTGCGCGAGGTCGCGCTTTATTCGGAGTTCGCGTTTGAGGCCGCGGTGATCGCCAACAACATTGTGGACGGCGCCGCCGTCGGCGTCTCCGTCTGCAATTTCAACGAAGGCGGCCGCATCGCCGTGGTCCAGGGCAACATCATCCGGAATCTGATCCCGAAGCGGCCGATCGGCACCGCGCCGGATGACGATGCCGGCATCGGCATCTACGTCGAGGCGGATTCATCGGTCACCGGCAACGTGATCGAGAACGCGCCGTCCTATGGCATCGTCGCCGGCTGGGGTAAATATCTCCGCGACGTCGCGATCACGGGCAACGTGATCCGCAAGGCACTGGCCGGCGTCGGCGTCTCCGTGGTGCCGGGTGCCGGCACCGCGCTGGTCAACAACAACATGATCTCGGAAACCCCGCGCGGCGCTGTGGTCGGGCTCGATCACGCGCGCGCCGTGACGTCCGACCTGTCGGCGGACGGCGCCCAGCGCTTTGCGCAATTGGTGGTCGGCGGGAATGCGGTGCGGCGGTAGCTACCGCTGCTCGCCTCTGGCTCCCGAACGTTAGAACGCGTTCCGCAGCAGCGGGTACTTCGCTTCGAGGCCGTCGAGGTTGAAGGTGAACTCAACCAGGCGCTCGGGGGGTGCGACAATTTCGGCTGCCGGCGGAGAGAACTGCGGCAGAAGCGCCGCCATCGCCGCCAGTGCCTTGGGCGCTGCCGTCGCGGCCGGCACCTTGGGCCCCGTCATCGCGACGGGCGCGGTGGGCGGCGCCATGGCAGCCGGCACTTGGAGCGGTGCCATCGCGGCAGGCGCGGCGACCCGCGCGGCCGGGGCTTCGGAGATTGCGGCGAGAACGCCCGGCTTGGGATCGAGCCTGACCGGCACGGCGGTCTCCGGGGCGATGTGCACGGCCTTCGGTTGCACGGTCTGCGCCTGCTGCTCACGCGGAAACATGCGGGGCATTGTCGCCGGCGACCAGCCGAAGGCGGGCGACACGCTCGCGGCCGCCGCGGCGACATCAGCGCCGGTGGCAAGCGCGCGCCAGGTCTGGACGGCGAGCTTGGCTTCCTGGATGTTTTCGAGAAATGCGATCTCGGAGTGATAGCGGCGCCAGCGCCCGGTCTCGAACATCTCGGAGAGATGCACCAGCCGCTGCTCGGCGAGAGCGCACCAGCGTGCCGCAACGTCGCGGCCAATAGCCACGTCGCGAATAGCCTCTTGGCGATGTGTCATAAATCAGCCCGTCAGGAGAAAATACGGACGCGACGCAACGCAAACGAATCAATTTAGACGCGACGTGAATATTTTGTGGAAAAGTTTTGACTTGTCCAGCAACGACGACGTTTTCGTCGCCAAACTCCGTAGTCGTGCGGAGATTCAAGGGGTTTTGGAGTCAAGCTTCGCACAAGCATAGCGCGCTTGCGGCGTGCGGCAGGGCGGTGGGGGATGAGCGAGCCACGATCTCTCGACCGGAAGCTGATCTCGCGCAGGGCTTCGAGGAACGGGACGTCCAAAAAGAAAAGACCCGTCCGGGGGGACAACCGGACGGGTCGAGCCATATGGGCGCTTGGGGTGGATGGGCGCTCGCGCCTGATATGACTTATGGGGAGGGATAACCGCTCCCACATAATTTGGTCGTGGCAGCGGGCCGAACGTTCAATGCGGCGTTTGATTTTTCGACCTCCGCGCCGTGCGCAAAGTTGTCGCAGCCGCTATCGCGTCGCCGGCTTATCCGCTTGAGAAATCGTGGCTTTATCCTCGGTGCTCGACAACGAAGGTTGCTCTAATGCGCGGATGCCAGGCTCGTCGCGACGCTTCTCGATATCTTCACGTTTTATTGTACCGGACGCGGCCGCGACCGGCGTCGCGCCAGCGGCAGGAACGGCCATCACCGCGGCAAACGCATCGGCCCCGCCATCGCCGAAGAGATCATCACGGCCGGGTGAACCGAGGTCGCGCGCCGTCTTCGCAAGCGTCGTGCGCAGCGCTTCCGGCTTCAAGGCGTAGTTGCGCTCGAGCAGCAGCGCCGCGACGCCCGAGACATAGGCGGCCGAGAACGAGGTGCCCGACGTCATCTGGTACTTGCCGTCAGGCGCGGGCAGGAAGATATCGACGCCGGGGGCCGCGACCGCGATGTAGTTGCCGCGGTTGGAGGCGGTGAACAGCCTGTCCTGCTGGTCGGTCGCGCTGACCGCGATCACGTTGGGGTTGGCGGCCGGATAGAGCGGCGGGGACTTCGCGCCGGCATTGCCGGCGGCCGCGATCAGCACCAGGCCACGCGCGGCGGTCGCCGCGATGGCCCGCTCGATCACCGCATCTTTCGGACCGGCAAAACTCATGTTGACGATCTGCGCACCATGCTCGGCGGCATAGTTCAGCGAGCGCAGGATGATGTAGGACGAGCTCTCGGCCCCGCCGGTGGTGCCGCCGAAGGCGCGGATGGCGATGAGGCGCGCCTCGGGCGCGCTGCCCATCAGCTTGGCATGCGCCACGATGGCGCCGGCAATGCCAGTGCCATGAATGTGCGGGCCCTCGGCGCTGCCGAGCGCATCGAAATTGTCGGCGATGGAATTGGCAAGTTCCGGATGCTGGGCGTCGATCCCGGAGTCGATCACGGCAACCGTCACATTGGCGCCATGCGCCAGCGTATGTGCCTGCGGCAGGCGGAGCTTGGCCAGCGCATATTGCGCGGGATCACCCTCGGTCGGCACCGACGATTTCTGGTCCTGGAGCAGGTAGCGGAAGTTCGGCTGGACCGAGCGCACGCTGCCGTCGGCCGCGAATTCGCGCCGCACCGTCGCGGAGGGCCGGCCGTCAGTGATGCGGAACAGTCCGAACGTTGCCCCGATCAGCGGAAAATTCTCGGAGGACACGCGGGTCAGGCCATGGCTGCGCGCAAGCTCGTCGGCCTGGGTCGACGACAGCCCGCCGTCGATCTCGGCAACGAATTCGCCGGCGAAGGTGCGCAAGTCCGCGGCGACGGGCGTGTTGTTGCGGCGCCCCTTTCCGGCGGTCTTCTTGCCCGATTTGCCCGAGCCATCGCCGCCTGCGTTCTGCTGCGCCAGGCATTCGCCGGCGGCGTCGCGATCGGACGCGGTACAGGCGGGATAGAGGTTCGGGGAGTAGCGCGCATAAGGCAGCACCGGCGTCGGTCCCATCCGCGCCGAAATCCTCGTCGTCACGACCGGGCCGGGACCGCGGCCGACGGCCACCGCTCTGGCGGCAACGCCCGGACTGACGCGTGCGGCGATGCCAGGAGAAATCGTCGGCATTCGGGAGGGGACGCTGATCGTCGGCGTGCGCATGATCGCCTGCGCCTGCGCAACCTCGACGCCGAGACAGGCGGCGAGCAGAAGCGCCGCTGCGACCGACGAAGCGCAGGCCCCGGCTCTTACTCCACTTTCAAACTTGCGCGTCATTGGTTTGGAAGCGCCCTACGGCGCCGCGACGGCGAGGTTGACGAACTTCTCGCGCTGCATCTTGCCGAGCAGCGAGGTGAGTTCGTCACGGCTCATCGCCTTGTCGAACTGGAGGCGGAACATGCCGCCCTTGGCATCACCGATGATCGAAGCCTGGTAGCCGTCGAGCAATGCGGTGATGTCGGCGACGCGCGCCTCGGGCGTGAAACGCACCAGCGCGCGCGCCGGCGGGACGGTGGTGCCAAGGTCGCGTGTGAGCGGAGCGCTGGTCGAGAGCGAAGCAGTCTGGAAGGTCGCAGTCTGGGTCTTCGTCAACACGGCGCCGATGATTCCGGCTTGCAGCACGAGCGCCATGGCGCCAAGGCTCGCCGACCAGGCCAGAGTGCGCGGCGACAGGCTCGCAAAGAAGGTGGCGATGCGCGCCGACAGCGGCAGCGAACCGGCCGCTCGCGCAGGCTCAGCGTCGATCGCGGCGAACAGCTTCTGCATCGCACGCGCCGACGGAGCACCCAGGCTCTCGTTCAGATGGATGGTCTCTTCATACTCGCCGCGGATCGCGGCATATTGCTTCGCGAGCTCGGGATCGCGCGCCAGCGCCTCGTCGACGCGGCGCGCATCGCGCGGGTTCAGCGTGCCGGCGGCGTGCCACGGCAGCAGCAGTTCAATTTCACCGGGCTCTTGCTCCAGCATCTTCTTGCTCAAAGCCATCATGGCCAGCCTCGCTCAATGCCGGCTGCCTTCAGCAGTTCGGCCAATTTCTTGCGCGCATAGAACAAGCGCGTCTTCACAGTGTTCTCCGGGATGCCAACAATTTCGGCCACTTCTTCCACGGATTTCTCGTGGTAGTAGACGAGATCGACGATTTCCCGATGGTCCGGCGAGAGGCCCGTCAGACACTCCCGCAACGCTTCACTGGTATCCTTCTTCTGCACCGCCGTTTCCGGATTGTCGGACGTATCCTCGATCGCGTTCGCGGCGTCGTCGTCCAACTCAAAATCCTTCCTGCGCCGAAGCGCAGACAGGGCCTTGAATCGGGTAATGGCCAGCAGCCAGGTGGAAACGGCGGATCGGCCCTCGAACTTGCCGGCTTGACGCCAGACGTCGAGAAATACCTCGCTGATGAGGTCTTCCGCCGCCTGCTCGTCCCGCACGAGCCGGAGGCCGAACCGATACACCCTGACATGGTGCCGCCCGTACAGCACCTGCATGGCGAGCCGGTCGCCTTGAGCGATCCTGGCGATCAGGATCTCGTCCGAAGCCGCTTGTGTCACGCTCAAAGGCCGTCTCGCAAGATTGGTCGGGTCGATGCGGCAGACGGTTCGACGGGAGAGGTAAAATTGTTCAGCCTACCGCAGTCATACGGGAGGCTGTGTGATCTACCCCACATACGCGAAATTTCCTGTTGCCGCCCGCGGCTGGGCGCCTCGCTCAAGAACGGTAACATAGTAATGAAGCACTTTCCTGCGCAAGCTGTTCCGGCATGGACGGCCCGACGTGCATGGAACCTTAGCAGCCTAGCACGACATAGTCTTCCGAAGCCCTGCTTTGGCTCGACCGCGTCGCACACGATGCCTAATCGCCGGCAAATCCTTGAGCGGTCGGCGTCCCCGCGCTGGCGCGCTGCACAGCGTGGATTCGATTTCGAAGGATACCAAACCTAAAGGCTTTCGACGTAGATTTTTGAGCTGACATCCACGATTGGCGGGACCATGAGCACGGCTGCGACGTCCTTTCCCGAGAGGAATGCCGCTGAGGCCGCGGATCTCGCCCTGACGACCGCGGCAGCGGCACCCGAAGTCCTGGCGCGCCGGATCCGGCAGCGGCGCCAGATGTATGTCGGCCAGGTGGCGAGCTATTCGCTCGGCGCCTCCGTCCTGCTGCTCTACGCTTATGACGGCGTCATCTCCATGGGCGTACCGTCACTGTTCTGGCTCGGCGGCCTTCTGATCATCGGAACCTTCACCGTGCTGTCGGAAGCGGGCTTCGGCGATCGGTTCGAGGATCACTACCTCACCGTCTTCCAGATCTCGGCGCATATGACGCTGCAGCTGCTGTTCCTGCTCGCGGTACCGACAGTCGGAGTTGCGTTCCTTGCCGTGCTGTTTCTGATCTTCGCCTTCGGCACGCTTCGCATGACCTCGAGTCAGGCGATGCTCACCTGGGGCCTTGCCACTTGCGGGCTCGCCTTGGTCTTCCTCGCCTCGGACTTGCCGATCGGACTGCCGGTTACGACCCAGCTGCAACGGGCGGCATCGATGCTGTGCTTCGTGCTGGTGATCGGCCAGTGCGCCTTCCTCGGCCTGTTCGGCGCCACGCTGCGCAAGATCCTGTACCGGCGCAGCATCGAGCTGAAGGCCGCCTATCAGCGCATCGAGGAGCTGGCGGAGCTCGACGAGCTCACCGGCTCCTACAACCGCCGCTGCATCATGCGGCTTCTCGACGCCGAGATCGAAAAATCGCGGCAGACGTCGACGCCTTGCGCGATCGCGCTGATCGACCTCGACTGGTTCAAGCGCATCAACGATGCCCACGGCCATCCCGTCGGCGACGAGGTGCTGCGCACCTTCGCAATCACCATTTTCGCCAACATCCGCCCGGCTGACTGCTTCGGCCGCTACGGCGGCGAGGAATTCTTGCTGCTGCTGCCGGGGATGGACGGCGATGCGGCGTCGCGCATGCTCGATCGGCTGCGCGGCATCGTCGCCGATCTGGACTGGAGCGCATTCTCCCCGGGCATGCGCGTGACCATTTCCGCGGGCGTCGTGACGCTGCGCGACAACGATACTGCCGACACGTTTCTCGTGCGCGCCGACAGCGCGCTCTATTCCGCCAAGGCACAAGGGCGCAACCGCATTGCAACCAGCTGACCAATCCATTTTCTCCCGGTACGACAGAAGCCGCTGCCGGGCCGAACGCTCCAGGATAGGGCAATGAGATCCAAATCCGCAAAATCATCCGAGAATCTGCTCGAGGAATTACAAACTGCGCTCTCGCACGGCACCGTTGCGCACCGGGTCGAGACGTTGCGCCGGGTCACAGATCTCTTCGTCGGCAATGCGGTGGATTATTCCGACGACCACGTTCGTGTGTTCGACGACGTGTTCCAATGCCTGATCGAGCAGATCGAGACGTCCGCCAGGGCGCTGCTCGCCGAACGCCTCGCACCGATCGCGGCTGCGCCGCCGAAGATCATCCGCACGCTCGCGCTCGACGAGGTGATCGAAATTTCCGGCCCGGTGCTGTCGAAATCCGAACGGCTGGACGAGGCGACCCTGATCGAGATCGCGCGCACCAGGGGCCAGGCCCATCTCAAGGCGATCTCGCTGCGGCGGGTGCTGTCGGAAGCGCTGAGCGACGTGCTGGTGACCCGCGGCGACGAGGACGTGGTGCAATCGACCGTCAGCAATCCGGGCGCGCAACTGTCGGAGGGAAGTCTCGCCGACCTCGTGACCCGCGCCGAACGTGACGACGACCTCGCCAGCTGCATCGGCCTGCGGGCCGACCTGCCCCGCCATCATTATTTGAAGCTGGTCGCGAAGGCCTCCTTGACCGTGCGCAGGAAGCTGGAGGCCGCGCATCCGGAGCTCGCGGACGACGTGTCCAGCGCGGTCCAGGAAGCGGCCCAACGAATCCGCGCCGCCAGCATGACCAGGCAGACCGAGAGGGCGCGCGCGCTGGTGAAGTCGCTGCACGAGGACGGCCGCCTCACCGAGCTCCAGGTCGCCACTTTCGCGGAGCAGGGCAAGTTCGACGAAACCAATGCAGGGCTCGCGGCGCTTGCGGGCGTCGCAGTCGAGACCGCCGAGACCATGATGATCGAAAGCCGGGTCGAGGGCGTGATGATCCTCGCCAAGGTCGCGGCCATGCAATGGTCGAGCGTCCGCGCCATCATCGCCCTGCGCGAGAAGCTCTCAGGCGGCTCGCAGTCCGACATGCTGACGCTACGCGACGCTTACGAGGCGCTGCGTAGCTCGACCGCGCAGCAGGTGCTGCGCTTCCACCGCATGCAGCAGGGTGCGACGCCGGCGGCGTGAAGCCGGCGTAGCTAGTAGCGCAGGACCCTCGCCCCCACCGCCGCTCCGATCGCAGTCACCAACGCGGTCGCGAGCGTGTACCAGGTCGCGACGAACAGCGGCGAGTCGTCGGTGCAGTGTGAGGCGTACAGCGTCGCGGCGAGTCCGGCCGACACCAGGCCGGCGAGCGCACCGGCAAGCGCGGGGTGCGACGGCGCGCCGTGGCGCAGGCCGAACAAGGCCCCCGCAAGCAGCGGTAGCGACATCGCGGGGATTGCGAACAGGCACACCCTGGAATTCTTGCCCATCAAGCGCATCGTCATCGGCATGGCCGGCGCCATCATCGCCTCGCTGCCGATCGCCACTGCGAGCAGCCCGACGGGCAGCAGCAGCAGCCAGCCCCAGCCGCGCATCAGGGCTTCGGGCCGCGACAGATGCAGGCTGACGATGATCGCGGGAATCGCGAGCGACAGCGTGACCGCGAACTTCATGTCGAAGAACGGATTGTGCATCGCGCTCATCACGTCGTGACGCACACCGAGGAAGGTGGCGAAGATCAGGATCGACAGGGGCGCGGCGACCAGCAGCGCCATGGTCAGCACCGCGCCGACGCGCGGCGCACGATGGGCGTTGTCGGCCGCGAGCGAGCGAATGAGTTGATCGGTATCCATGACTAGTGGTCCCGCAGTTTGGCAGTCAGTGCCGCAAGTCCGCGATGCAGCGCGACCCGTACCGCGCCCTCGCTCATCGAATATTTCACCGCCGTGTCCTTGATCGAGGTGCTGTCGACCGCGATCGACTGCAACACGTCGCGCTGGCGCTGCGGCAGCGTATTGAGCTGGCTGGCGACCTCGCCGGCCGAAACTGTCTCCTGCGGCATCTCGCCCGGCAGGGTCTCGGCGAAATCGTCGATATTAACGAAGATCCGCCTCCCCCGTCGCCGCAGCATGTCGATCAGCTTGTTGCGGCCGATCGCAAACAGCCACGGGGCGAAGGGGGCTTCGCTATCCCAGGTGTGCCGCTTCAGATGCACCGCCAACAGAATCTCCTGCACGATATCCTCGGCCTGGTCGGGAGGCTGCCCGGCCCGCGCCAGGCCCCGCCTCGCGGCAGCGCGCAGCACAGGCGTGACCGCCTTCAACAGACGATGATACGCCGCGTCATCGCCTGCCATGGCCGACCGCATCAGGCCGGTCCACTCGTCCTCACGTCCGCGCACGCGCCCTCACCATGCAATTCGGCCGCTCTTTCAGTTTGTTACGCCGGCAGCTGCACGATCACGAATTCGTGATCATGCTTGGCCACGCAACCGATACGGCCGTCAGGATCTGCGACGGCTCATAACACCGATCGGTCCCGTACGCACCCGCGGCCGGCCGCAACGGCAACGGATTGCCGCGCTTTTGCCCGGTGTGGCCCGAAGATTCCCATTTTCTGCCCCGCTGTCGTCACGCCCCAGGGTCTCTGTTCGGTCCGGGACGGGCGGACTTGGGGAGATGTCAACATGATGAAAGCCAGCGGGCGCGCGGCCCTGATTCTCCTGGCCGGGCTTTTGGTGCTGTTCGGGGGCGTTGCACAGGCGGCGCCGAGTTCAGCCGCTAGCAGCAAGTCGGACAATGCGGGCAAACAGGCGGACGAGGTCAAGCAGAGCAAGCAGCGGCGTCACACGTCGCGCCACCGCGACAGCACCAAGACGGCGCAGAAATCCGACGACAAGACGGACAAGAAGGACGCCGCGGCAACGGCCGATGAGACGAAGGCCGGCAATCGTGACGCGCCGGCCTCGAGCCAGATGCCGCCGGACGTCGCCAACGCCAATGCGCAGCTCGCCGCCGATACGCCGACGGCGGCTGCCGCCTCCGCAATGACGGGCCGCGCCAACGACAACGTCCAGGCCGCGGCCGATAATACCGCCGCCCCGAACGCCGAAAGCCAGGTCGTCGCACCCGATCAGCTCAACGACATCGACCGCGCCGTGCAACAGGACAACGCGCCGGCGCAGAAGACGGTGATCGCCGCAACCGACGCGCAGCCACGTCCGGCACCGGTGATGGCAAGCAGCCAGCAGAGCTCGGCCTGGGACCAGAGCTCCCTGATCGGAAAAATCTTCATCGGCGTCGGCACGCTGCTGACGCTGGCCTCCGCCGCGCGCATGTTCATGGCGTGACTTTGGCTTGATTTCGGCCTGATCGCCGGTTCGCGGGACCTCGTCTGGAACGCGTATCTTTGCCGCGTGTTCCGGCCGTTCTTGCTCCGATGGCTTTTGGCGCCTCTTGAAGCCCACCGCGTCAGCGGGCACATTGCCTGCTCAACCAAAAGCGTGGGTGGAGCATGAGCACGTTCGAACACATCATCGTCGAAAGCAAAGGCGCAGTCGGCATCATCAAGCTGAACCGGCCGAAGCTGCTCAACGCACTCTCCTTCGGCGTCTTCCGCGAGATCGCCGCGGCCGTCGACGATCTCGAAGCCGATGACGCCATCGGCTGCATCGTCGTGACCGGCAGCGAGAAGGCCTTTGCCGCCGGCGCCGACATCAAGGAGATGCAGCCGAAAGGCTTCATCGACATGTTCTCGGAGGATTTTGCCGCAATCGGCGGCGATCGGGTCGCGCGCTGCCGCAAGCCGACGATCGCTGCGGTCGCGGGCTATGCGCTGGGCGGCGGCTGCGAGCTCGCGATGATGTGCGACTTTATCATCGCCGCCGACACCGCCAAATTTGGCCAACCCGAAATCACGCTCGGCACCATCCCCGGCATCGGCGGCACCCAGCGCCTGACCCGTGCGATCGGCAAGTCCAAGGCGATGGACCTTTGCCTCACCGGCCGCATGATGGATGCAGCCGAGGCCGAGCGCAGCGGCCTCGTCAGCCGCATCGTGCCGGCCGACAAGCTGATGGACGAGGTGATGGCCGCGGCCGAGAAGATCGCCGCGATGTCGCGGCCCGCGGTCGCGATGGCCAAGGAAGCGGTCAACCGCGCCTTCGAGACCACGCTCGCCGAGGGCATGAGCGTCGAGCGCAACCTGTTCCACTCGACCTTCGCGCTGGAGGACCGCTCCGAGGGCATGGCTGCGTTCATCGAGAAGCGGAAGCCGGTGAACAAGAACCGGTAAGGTGCGCGCGGTCAGGCTGGTGTAAGACTCTGCCCTTCCCGCAGAATCCCTGTGATGTAGCTGCAACAAGCACGGAATACATGGGGGTTTCCCCCGCGGCAGTTTGCCTGCGAGACCTCGGCTGGTTAAACAGTTAAGAGAGCCGCCGTCGGCGGGGGCGGACAGCCGGGATTTGCGGATTACATGATTGGGCGTGCCGCCAGAGCTGGTCGCGTGATGACGCGGCATCGATCGGGCGTGGCTCCTGTGCTCGCGACATGGACCACGCTGGCGCTCTGTTGCGCCCTGCCCTCCGCCGCACGGGCGGAAGCGCTGCCGGAGGCGCTCGCCAAGGCCTACCAGACCAATCCGCAGCTGAATGCCGAGCGTGCGCGGCAGCGCGCCACCGACGAGAACGTGCCGCAGGCCCTCGCCGGCTACCGGCCACAGATCGTGGCAAGCCTCAGCGCCGGGCTGCAATCGGTGCGCAACCTGCTGCCCGACAACACCATCCAGACCGCCAATCTGAAGCCGTGGATCATCGGCGTCACCGTGACGCAGACCCTGTTCAACGGCTTCCGCACCGCCAACAACGTGCGGGCCGCCGAACTCCAGGTGCAGTCGGGCCGCGAGGCGCTGCGCAACGTCGGCCAGGGCGTACTGCTCGACGCGGTCACCGCCTACACCAATGTGCTCGCCAACCAGTCGCTGGTCGAGGCGCAGCGCTCCAACGTCGCCTTCCTGCGCGAAACGCTTTCGGTCACCCAGCGGCGCCTCAACGCCGGCGACGTCACGCCGACCGACAGCGCCCAGGCCGAGGCGCGGCTCAACCGCGGGCTTTCCGATCTCAACGCCGCCGAAGTCGCGCTGGCCGTGAGCCAGGCGATCTACGCGCAGGTGATCGGCAATGCGCCGTCGCAGCTTCGGGTCGCCGAAGTCGTCGACCGCTATCTGCCGAAGAGCCGCGAAGACGCGCTGACGATGGCGATCCGCCAGCACCCGGCGGTGATGGCGGCGGGCTTCGACGTCGATGTCGCCTCCACCAACATCCGTGTCGCCGAAGGCGCGCTGCTGCCGAGCGCCAGCGTCCAGGGCAGCGCCAGCAAGAGCCGCAACAACGACCCGACGCTGGGGACCTTCGCCGAAGATCAGGCCTCGATCGTCGCCAATGTCACCGTGCCGATCTACGACGGCGGCCAGGCCGCCGCACAGACCCGGCAGGCCAAGGAAATCACGGCGCAGAGCCGGCTCGTGCTCGACCAGGTGCGCAACCAGGCGCGCACGGCGGCGGTCAGCGCGTGGGTTGCCAATGAAGGCGCCAAGATCGCGGTCTCGGCCTCGGAGTCCGAAGTGAAGGCGGCGACCGTCGCGCTCCAGGGCGTGCAGCGCGAGGCCGCCGGCGGACAGCGCACGACGGTGGATGTGCTGAACTCGCAGGCCGATCTGATCCAGGCCAAGGCCCGCCTGATCGGCGCCAATCGCGACCGCGTGATCGCCTCCTACACGCTGCTCAGCGCCGTCGGCCATCTCGACGTCAAGACCTTGAGCCTGAACACGCCGGACTATCTGCCCGAGGTGCACTACCATCAGGTCCGCGACGCCTGGCACGGCCTGCGCACGCCGTCTGGGCAGTAGCGTCCGCAACGCCTTTCGCCACCCTCCTTTGACATTTTGTAGCCCATGGGCTACATTTGCACCTCACGATCGAGGTGAGGCAAACCGAGCATTTTTCGGAGTGGCTGACCCGCCTCAAGGACGCCAGCGCGGTTGCCCGGATCACGGCCCGCGTTCGCCGCATGGAGATGGGCAATCCCGGCGACAGCAAGAGCGTCGGTCGCGACGTCCGGGAAATGCGCATCGACCACGGACCGGGCTATCGGATCTACTATGTGCAGCGCGGAACGCAGATTGTGATCCTGCTGTGTGGCGGGGACAAGCGCACGCAGCGACAGGACATCAAGCTAGCCCAGCAACTGGCGGAGACAATGTGATGCCAAAGGCAGCGAAAACGACCGTCAAGGCGGCATCCAGGACGACGCGCTTCGACGCCGCCGACTATCTCAACACAGAAGAACGTCAGGCCGCCTATATTGCGGCCGCATTAGAGACCGGCGATGCTGATTTCGTGCGCGACGCACTCGGCCTTGTCGCTCGTGCGCGCGGCATGAGCGCGATCGCGAAGAAAGCCGGCTTGAACCGCGAAAGCCTGTACAAGGCGCTCGGAGAGACCGGGAATCCTGAGTTTGGCACGGTCATGCGCATTGTCGGAGCGTTAGGCCTGACATTGTCCGCCCAACCCGCGACAAGCGGGCGAATGTCGAAGCGCCGCCGAGCGGCTTGAGGGAGCACGCCGCCCACCCGCGAAATCGGTTCGGGCAGTCGCTGGACGTGAACATGAAAAGCCGCCGCATCCATCTGATGGGAGCTTCGGGCTCCGGCGTGACGACCATCGGCCGCGCGCTCGCGAGCCGGCTGGCGTTGCCGCATCACGACAGTGATGATTATTTTTGGCTGCCGACTGCGCCGCCCTACCAGACGACACGCCCTGCCGCCGAACGTTTGCGGCTGATGCGCGAGATGTTTCTGCCGCGGCTCGATTGGGTGCTGAGCGGAACCGTCACCGGCTGGGGCGACGAGCTCGTCCCATTCTTCGATCTCGTCGTCTTTGTGAGGACGCCGCGCGAGCTTCGCTTGCAGCGCCTGCGTGGCCGCGAGGCAACGCATTTCGGAGCGGATGCCGTCGCACAGGGCGGCTGGCGTCATGAGGAGGCGGAGTCGTTCGTCGACTGGGCCTCGCACTACGAAGCCGGCGATCGCGACGGCCGCAGTCTCGCAAAAGATGAGGCGTGGCTCGCGAAGCTGCCCTGCCCGATCGTGCGCGTCGACGGCTCACGCCCGCTTGTGGACCTCGTCGAGCAGCTATGCAGCGAAGCGCAGCGGCTGCCGGGCTGATGTGATACTGTCGCGACGCCACTGCCAAATAACAAAACAGGGAGAGAAACCATGCTCAGCCGACGCAGCGTCCTGCTTGCCTCCCTTGCCGCCGGAGTTGCCATGTCCAACAAAGCCCACGCACGTGCCGCGCAGCCCGCCACGCCGGTCAATTTCGACGTCCCTGCCCATGCCTGCGACTGTCACACCCACATCCATGGCGATGTCGAGAAGTTTCCGTTTTTTGCCGGCCGCGTCTACACGCCGGAGCCGGCGAGCCCCGAAGAAATGGCCGCGTTGCACAAGGCGCTGCATATCGAGCGCGTGGTGATCGTGACACCGAGTGTCTACGGCACCGATAATTCCTCGACGCTGTTCGGCATGAAGGCGCGTGGCGCGGCCGCGCGCGGGGTGGCCGTGATCGACGACAAAACGACCGAGGCCCAGCTCGACACGATGCAAACAGACGGCTTTCGCGGTGTCCGCCTCAATCTCGCGACCGGCGGCGTCAACGACCCCAACGTCGGCCGGCCGCGCTTCACCGCCGCAGTCGAGCGCATGAAGGCGCGCGGGTGGCACGTGCAGCTCTACACCACGCTTCCCATGATCTCGGCGATCAAGGATCTCGTCGAGACGGCGCCGGTACCGGTTGTCTTCGACCATTTCGGCGGCCTCGAGGCTTCGCTTGGGCTGGAGCAGCCGGGATTTGCCGATTTGGTCGCGCTGGTGAAATCCGGCAAGGCCTATGTTAAGATTTCCGGCGCCTATCGCTCCTCGAAGCTGGCGCCCGACTATCAGGACATGGCGCCCTATGCGCGCGCACTGATCGCGGCGAATGCGGACCGCATCGTCTGGGGGACTGATTGGCCGCATCCGGATTCGAGCCGTGTCGAGGGACGCAAAGCCACCGACATCGCGCCGCTTTACCAGATCGACGACGGCCGCCTGCTCAACCAGCTTCCGGTGTGGGCGCCGGATGCGGATGTACGCAAGAAGATCCTGGTCGATAACCCGGCGCAACTCTACGGGTTTTGACGTCAGCGTGCGCGGCGGGAGAAGAAGGAGATCAGCACCGGCAGCGTCACCAGGATCACGACCGGCGCCAGCATCATGCCAGTCACCACGACCACCGCGAGGGGCTTCTGCACCTGCGAGCCGATGCCTTCCGACAGCGCGGCCGGCAACAGGCCGATGCCGGCGACGACGCAGGTCATCAGCACCGGCCGAAGCTGCAATTCGCCGGTGCGTATCACCGCGCTCATGCGGTCCATGCCCTCTTCGATGAGCTGGTTGAACTGCGACAGGATGATGATGCCGTCCATCACGGCGATGCCGAACAGCGCGATGAAGCCGATCGCCGCCGAGACGCTGAAGGCGGTGCCGGTGATCAAGAGACCGAGCACGCCGCCAAAGATCGCCATCGGGATCACGCTCATGGCGAGCAGCGTGTCGGTCATCGAGCCGAAATTGAACCAGAGCAGGACGCCGATCAGCGCGAGCGAGATCGGCACCACGATCGACAATCGCCGGATCGCGTCCTGGAGATTGCCGAATTCGCCGACCCAATCCATGTGCGCGCCGGGCGGCAGCTGCACCTGATCGGCGATCTTCTGCTGCGCCTCGCGGATCGCGCTGCCGAGGTCGCGCTCACGCACCGAGAACTTGATCGGCAGATAGCGTTCCTGCTGCTCGCGATAAATGTAGGCGGCACCCGAGACCAGGCTGATGGTCGCGACCTCGCTCAGGGGGATCTGCGTGACGGTGCCGTTCGGTCCGGGCGCGCCGATCCGCAAATTCTGGATCGCCTCTGCGCTCCTGCGGAATTCCGGCGCAAGACGAACGATGATCGGGAAGTGGCGGTCGCTTCCGGCCTCGTAGATGTCGCCGGCGGTGTCGCCGCCGATCGCGACCTTGATGGTAGCGTTGATGTCGCCCGGCGCAAGGCCATAGCGCGCGGCCTTGGCACGGTTGATGTCGATCTGGATGGTCGGCTGCCCCAGTGAGGTGAACACGGCAAGGTCGGTGACGCCCTGCACGGTTGATAGCACCGACTTGATCTTGTTGGCGGTGTCGGTCAGCGCCTGGAGATCGCTGCCGAACAGCTTGATCGAGTTCTCGCCCTTCACGCCGGAGACGGCTTCGGAGACGTTGTCCTGGAGATATTGCGAGAAGTTGAACTCGACGCCGGGGAAGCGATCGTCGAGCTGCTTGAGCAGCTGCGCGGTCAGCTCTTCCTTGTCGCGGGTGCCGGGCCATTGGCTCGCGGGCTTGAGCGGCGCGAAGAACTCGGCGTTGAAGAAGCCGGCGGCGTCGGTGCCGTCATCGGGGCGGCCGTGCTGCGACACCACGGATTCCACTTCAGGCCGCGCGCGGATCACCTTGCGCATCTCGTTGACGTAGGAGTTGCCTTCCTGGAGCGAGATGGTCGGCGGCAGCGTGGCGCGGATCCAGAGATTGCCCTCCTCCAGCTTCGGCAGGAATTCGAGGCCAAGCAACCGGCTGAGCGCAACCGTCATCAGCACGAGGCCGAACGCGCCACCGAGCATGATGCCGCGGTTGGCGACCGCCCAATGCAGCACCGGCATGTAGATCCGATGCAGGATCAGCATCACCCTGGTCTCGGTCTCCCTGACGTGCGCGGGCAGGATGATCGAGGACAGCGCCGGAGTGACGGTGAAGGTCGCAAGCAGACCGCCGGCCAGCGCGTAGGCATAGGTGCGCGCCATCGGCCCGAAGATGTTGCCCTCGACGCCGGAGAGCGTGAACAGCGGCAGGAAGGCCGCGATGATGATCGCCGCGGCGAAGAAGATCGAACGTGAGACATCGGCCGCCGCGCTGAGGATGGCGTGGCTTTTCATGCCGAACAGCGTCTCGGACGACATCTGCTCGGATTCCGACATCGGCGTCGTCTGGGTCAGGCGCCGGAAGATTGCCTCGACCATGATGACGGTGGCATCGACGATCAGGCCGAAATCGATCGCGCCGACCGACAGCAGGTTCGCCGATTCCCCGCGCAGCACCAGGATGATCACCGCGAAGAACAGCGCGAACGGAATGGTGGCGCCGACGATCAGCGCGCTGCGGAGATCGCCGAGGAAGATCCACTGCAGCAGCACGATCAGCAGAATGCCGATCACCATGTTGTGCAGCACGGTGTGGGTCGTGAGGTCGATCAGGTCGCCACGGTCGTAGATGCGCTCGATACGCACGCCGGGCGGCAGGATGCTGGACTCGTTGATGGTTTGAACGAGCTGGTGCACGCGCTTGATGGTCGGCGAGCTCTGCTCGCCGCGGCGCATCAGGACGATGCCTTGCACGATGTCGTCGGCCTCGTCGAGGCCGGCGATGCCGAGACGGGGCTTCTGGCCGACGGTGACGGTGGCGACGTCCTTGACCAGCACCGGATTGCCGTTGGTCTGCGAGACCATGGTGTTGGCGAGGTCGTCGATCGAGCGGATCAGGCCGACGCCGCGCACCACGGCCGATTGCTGACCGATATTGACGGTGTTGCCGCCGACATTGACGTTGGAATTGCCGACCGCCTGGAGCAATTGCGGCAGCGTCAGGCCGTTGGCGACCAGCTTGTTGAAGTCGACCTGGAGCTCGTAGGTCTTGCTCTTGCCGCCCCAGCCGGTGACGTCGATCACGCCGGGCACGGCGCGGAAGCGGCGCTGGAGGATCCAGTCCTGGATGGTCTTGAGGTCGAGCACGCTGTAGTTCGGCGGGCCGACGAGACGGTAGCGGAAGATTTCGCCAATTGGACTGAGCGGCGAGATCTGCGGCTGCACGTTGCCGGGCAGTGGCGCGAGCTGCGCCAGGCGGTTCAAGACCTGCTGCAACGCCTCGTCATAGGTGTAAGCGAAGGAGAACTGCAGTTTGACGTCGGAGAGGCCGTAGAGCGAGATGGTGCGAATGGTCGTGAGGTTCTTCAGACCTGCGACCTGGGTCTCGATCGGAATCGTGATGTAGCGCTCGATCTCCTCCGCCGACAGCCCCGGACTCTGCGTCACGATGTCGACCATCGGCGGAGTCGGATCGGGGTAAGCCTCGATGTTGAGCTGGTTGAACGCGATCAGGCCGCCGATGAGCACGGCGACGAACATCCCGACCATCAGGAAGCGCCGGTTGACGGCAAGGGCGACGAGGCGATCCATTCAGGTCTTCAGCTTGTCTCTTCCCGGCCCGTCGATCAGCTGCCGGACGCGGCGCGGTCGATGAACAGGCTGCCTTTGGTGACCACCTGCTCGCCGGGCTTCAGATTGCTGGTGACCTCGACGAGGTTGCCATTGATGACACCGATCTTGATCTCGCGCAGCTCGACCGACTTGTCCTCGCGTGCGACCCAGAGGCGGACCTTGTCGGCTTCGTAGATCAAGGCCTGCTTCGGTACCGCCGGCGCGGCGCGGTCGCCGGACGAATAGATCGTGACGTTGGCGAACATCTCCGGCTTCAGCAGACCGTCCTTGTTGTCGATGGTGGCGCGGACCAGCAGGCGACGGGTGTTCGGATCGATCGCGGCGGCGACGTAGTTGACCTTGGCGGTCAAGGGACGGCCCGGCAGCGCCATCACGTTGACGGTGATGTCCTGCCCGACGCACACGGCAGCCGCATCGCTCTCGCGCACGAAGGCGGTGAGCCAGACCGAGGAGAGGTCGCCGACCACGAAGACCGGATCGCTGGCGCCGGAATTGACGTACTGGCCGGGGCCGATCTTACGCTGCACGACCGTGCCCGCGATCGGCGAATAGATCGTGACTTCCGGGTTGATGACGCCCTTGTCCTGGAACGCCTTGATGGTCTGATCCGTGAAGCCGAGGATACGCAGCTTGTTGCGCGCGGCTTCCAGCGCCGTCGCCGAGGAGCGCATGTCGTTCTGCGCCTGAACCTGGGTCGCTTCCGCCTGCTGATAGTCCTTCAGGGGGATGGCATGGCCCTCGTAGAGGTCCTTGGCACGCTTGAACTGGATATCGGCAAGATCGATCGCCGACTTCGCCTTATTCTGCGAGCTCATCGCTGCAATGAAATCGTTCTGGGCCTGCACGGTGTCGGCGGCCTCGATTGTGAACAGCGGTTGGCCTTGCTTCAGCACCTCGCCGGGCTTGGCGAGCAGCTTGGTCACTCGCCCCGCATAGGGCGAAAACACCGGCGTCGAACGGTCCTCGTCGACTGCGACCTTGCCCTCGGTGACATACTCGGCACGGAAGGTCTTGGCCTTGACCGGCTCGATCGTCAGCGTCGCCCATTCCGACGGCGTCGGCGTGAAGTTCTGCGCATTTCTGCGCGACTGGCTGGAGATCTCGGAGTGGCTCTTCTCCTTGGCTCCCGCATGGAGGAAGCCGTAGGCCCCGGCACCGGCAAGAGCTAGTAAAACTACGGATGTAATCACCCGTTGTTTTGTAAGCACCTGCAATCGCTTGGTATTTTCAACTACCATGGAGCCCGGTCATGTCTGCGATGATAGCGGCGGATGCCGGCGTCATCGGTCGCGCTAATAGTGCCGAATTGTGATTTCAAACAACCTAAAAAACGCCGGGCGCCTTTCGGTTTGCGTTAAAAATTTGCGACACGTCAGCTTCACGTCAGCTTGTCACCGGCCACTCTGCCGGATGACTGCCGAGCGGCATCGCCGGACGGCTCCATCGCGCCGGCGTCTTCGACAGCAGTGCTGAATGGCGCACCGCCTTCAACGTGCCGAAGCCAGATGGCATGCTCTCGATGAATGCAGCATGTACAGCCTCGCCCGTAATGTCCGGGGTGTTCAGGCCATTTTCGAGCCGTCCGAGATTCCACAGCCAGCGCCCGGTCTGCGCCAGCGACACGCGCACGTGCCAGCTGCCGCCTTCGCGGGCCTGGCGCGCCTTGGCCATCATCGCGCCGAACGCCATCAGATAGCCGGTGGCGTGGTCGAGCATCTGTGCCGGCAATTCCTTTGGCCCATCGATGCCAGCAGCCTGTCCCTCGGCATGGTTGAAGCCGGTCGTGGTCTGCACCAGCGAATCGAAGCCGCGCCGTTCCGCCCAGGGACCGGCATGGCCATAGGCCGACAGCGTCACGTAGACGATGCCGGGGTTGATTGTCGCTGCGTCGTCCGGCGTAAAGCCGAGAGTGGCGAGCGCGCGCGGGCGATAGCCTTGCGAGAAGATGTCGGCGTCTCTCAAGAGCTCACGCAACCGCGCACGCCCGGCCTCGCTTTTCAGCTCGATGAAGGTGGTGAGCTTGCCGCGGCCGGTGTCGACGGTCAGCCACGGAATGGCCGGCAGCGCGGGGCCTGACACGAGCAGCACATCGGCGCCGTGCGCAGCGAGCGTGCGGCCGGCGACGGGGCCCGCGATGACGCGAGAGAGATCGAGCACGCGCAGGCCCGCGAGCGGGCGATCGCCTTTTGGCGGTCGTTGCGGCCACGGCTTCGGCGGGGCCTCGCCGATCTTCTCGATCGAGACCAGCGGCAATTCGGCGAGCGCGCGGGCCTGCGGCAGCGCCGACCATTCGTCGTAGGAGCGCATCAAGGCAACGACGCCGCCCGCGGCGTAAGCCGCAGTCTCGAAATCCTCGCCCTTCCATTGCATCAATGCGGCCTGCACCTTCTCGCGTGCGGGTTCGCAGCCGAGGACCTTGCAGACGGCGTCGCGATGATGTGGAAAATTGGTGTGGCAGCGGACGAAGCGGTTGTCGCCGGTTCTGTAGACGCCGGCGATGGCGTCCCAGGCGGGCGGCGGCGGCTTGTCGTCGACGCGCAAGTAGCGCTCGGAGCGGCATTCGGCGAGGGCATGGCGCAGGTCGACGCTAACGTCCTGCGCCTCGCCGCTGCGCAATCTCCAGATTTCGGCGGCGGCAAGGCCGGCGGCGGCGATCGTCGTCTGGCCGGCAATTGCGACGCGGAACGAAGACGGGATTTGCGGCTCCTCGCCCGTCAGCCGCACGCGTGCAAGCGCGGCGGCGTCACCGCCGGCGGCTGTCCAGATGTCACTGAGAATCTCGGCGGGGCTTTGCATGACCCTTCTCTCCCTCTAGTTTGCGACCATCGCATTAGCACACAAGGACATGCAATGGCCGCCATCGACCCCCTCACCGCAGGCGCCGTGTTCATCGCAACGGCGGCCACCGACGCGGTCTATGTCATGTTCACCTCGGCCGTGATCGCGCGCAAGCGCGTGCCCGCGGCGAACTGGAGCGCGGTCTGGTACATGCTCTCCTCCTATGCGGTGATCAGCTACACCGAAAACGCCTTCTATGTGGCCTTCGCGGCGATCGGCTCCTGGGCCGGCGCCTACGTCTCGCTGACATTCCTGCACCGCCCGCCCGGCGGCCCACCGGTGGGGGCGGCACCGGAATGAGGGCCGTCGATGTGAGCGGCGCGATCGACCACATGCTCAGTGTCGTCCTGGCGAAAGCCAGGACCCATTGCCCCGGTCGATTGTTGTTGCGATATGCCCTGGCCACAGCATCGCGTAACGACTGCGGCCTGTGGTAATGGATCCTGGCTTTCGCCAGGACGACATTGGGGAGACACTGCGCTTCACTCGTCCCAACGGTGCGCACGACCAACAAAGGAAAACCAACAATGGATCTCGGTCTCAAGGGCAAGAACGCCGTCGTGCTTGGCGGCACGCGCGGCATCGGGCGGGCGATTGCGGCGACGCTGGCCGGCGAAGGCAGCAATGTCGCGGTGTGTGCACGCAACGCCGATCAGGTTGCCGCTACCGTTACGGAGTTGAAGGCCGGCGGGATCCGCGCGACCGGCGGCCCCGTCGATGTCACCGACGGCGCGGCACTGAAATCCTGGATCGAGAGCGCGGCAAAAGAGCTTGGCGGCATCGACATGCTGTTCTCCAACGCGGGCGCGATGGCGCAGGGCCATGATGCCGCATCGTGGGAACAAAATTTTCGGCTCGACCTGCTCGGCGCCGTGCATGCGTTCGACGCCGCGCGGCCGTTCCTCGAGGCCAGCGGCGACAAGGGCGGCGACGCCGCCTTCGTGATCATCTCATCGATCTCCGCGGCGCAAGCGGACACGGCGAGCTCGTACGGCCCGATCAAGGCGGCACTGATCCACATGGCCAAGGGGCTGGCGCGGCAGTACGCGAAGAAGAAGATCCGGGTCAACGTGGTCTCGCCCGGCACCGTCTACTTCAAGGGCGGCGTCTGGAATACGATCGAGCAGAACATGCCCGAGCGCTACAATGATGCGATGAAGCGTAACCCCACCGGCCGCATGGCGACGCCGCAGGAAATCGCGAGCGCAGCGGTGTTTCTGGCAAGCCCGGTGTCGGGGTTCACCACGGGCTCCAATCTCGTCGTGGACGGCGCGATCTCGAACCGGGTGAATTTTTAGGCGGGCATGCGCGTCCCTGCCTTTCCGTCATCATGAGGTGCGAAGCTTGCGATGCAAAGCATCGCAAGAAGAGCCTCGAAGGATGAATGGCCGAGCTGGCAGCCGGGCCGTCGCCCTTCGAGGGCCGCCGAAGAAGCGGCCACCTCAGGGTGACGGTGCGAGAGCGGCGCGGCCCACACCCTCAATGGAAATCGCGCGACGGCGGCAGGATGCGGACGTTGCGGGGATGGCGGATTTTTTGCGCGGGCGCATCCGTGTGGGCGCGGGGATCGTCGTTAAGCGGTTCGACCACAGTGGCGCCTGCCGGCACCGGATGCTTGCGGCCGAGGGCGTCGTTGGCGAGGCCGACCAGATCGTGCGAGCGGTCGATCATGCGCTGGGCAATGAGGTGCGTCACCTTTTCGGGGCTGCTCTGGATGTAGCCCTCGACCAGGATGAGGCGCGCGCCCATCACCTCCTTCCGGTACTGCTCCATGATCTTCGGCCACACCACGATATTGGCGATGCCGGTTTCGTCCTCCAGTGTCATGAACACGACGCCGCTGGCGCTGCCCGGCCGCTGCCGTACCAGCACGACGCCGGCACAGCGGACGCGGCGCCGCTCGTTCTCATGATTGATGTCCTTGCAGGCGACGATGCGCTCGCGCGTAAACATCTCGCGCAAAAATTCCATCGGATGCCCCTTCAGCGATAACCGAATGGTCTGATAGTCCGCGACCACCTGTTCGGCGCGCGGCATCACCGGCAACGGCCTGGCGTGCTCGTCCGGCTGCTCGCGTGCGGTGGCCACCTCGAACAGCGGCAGCGGAACATCGTCGGGCAGGCGACGCACCTGCCACAGCGCCTCGCGGCGGTCGAGCCCGAGCGAGCGGAACGCGTCGGCATCCGCCAGCAGGATCAGCGCGCGCTTGGGCAGGCCGGTGTCGCGGGCGAAGTCTTCCAGCGATGTGAAGGGCCGGCGGTTGCGGGCGGCGACGATGCGGTCGGCCCAGTCTTTCGACTTGTCATTCCGGGACGAGGCATGAGCGTCGAACCCGGAATCCACGCCTCCAGGCGTACGCGGTCCGATGGATTCCGCGCTCGCACCAAGCGGCGCGCCCACATTGCGCAATTGCCCAATGGGGAATGACGATTGGAGACATTTCAATCGCTCCTCATCCTCATCGAGCCAATGAAAACCGTCGATCTGGCGGAAGCCCAGACGCACGGCGCAATATTTGCCACTTCCTTCTTCCAGCGTGTTCTGCGCAAAGCTGTAGGACACATCGATATCGCGCACCTCGACGCCGTTCTTGCGAGCGTCGCTGACGATCTGCGCCGGGGCGTAAAAGCCCATCGGCTGCGAGTTCAGGAGGCCGCAGCAGAATGCATCAGGGTGATAATGCTTCAGCCATGAGGAGATATAGACAAGCTGCGCGAAGCTTGCGGCATGGCTCTCCGGAAAACCGTAGCTGCCAAAACCCTTGATCTGTTCGAAACAGTTTCTGGCAAAATCAGGCGCATAACCGCGCGCGATCATGTTGCCGGTCATCTTGTCTTCGAACCTGCCGATGGTGCCGACATTGCGGAACGTTGCCATCGCACGGCGGAGGCCGTTGGCTTCCTCCGGCGTGAACTTCGCGGCCTCGATCGCGATCCGCATCGCCTGCTCCTGGAACAAGGGCACGCCGAGCGTCTTGTGCAGCACTCTGTAAAGCTCGTCCTTGTCGCCATGCTCCGGTGACGGCGATGGATAGTTCACTTTTTCCAAGCCGTTCCGCCGCCGCAAATAGGGATGCACCATGTCGCCCTGGATCGGTCCCGGCCGCACGATCGCGACCTCGATCACGAGATCGTAGAAGGTCCGTGGCTTCAGCCGGGGCAACATGTTCATCTGCGCGCGGCTCTCGACCTGGAACACGCCGAGCGACTCCCCGTCGCACAGCATGTCGTAAACTTTGGAATCATCCTGCGGGACGCTCGCCAGCATCCAGCGTTCACCCTTGTGCTGCTCGATCAGATCAAAGCACTTGCGGATGCAGGTCAGCATGCCCAGCGCGAGCACGTCGACCTTCATCATGCTGAGCGCGTCGACATCGTCCTTGTCCCATTCGATGAAGGTACGATCGTCCATCGCGGCGTTGCCGATCGGCACATAGGTGTCGAGCCGGTCTTGCGTGAGCACATAGCCGCCGACATGCTGGGACAGATGACGCGGGAATTCGATCAGCTCGGTCGCGAGCTCGACCGCGAGGTTGATCATGGAGTTTTGCGGATCGAGGCCGGCCTGCCTGACCTGCATGTCGTTGAGGCCCTTGCCCCAGCTGCCCCAGACGGTGTCGGCAAGTGCGGCGGTGACGTCCTCGGTCAGGCCCAGCGCCTTGCCGACGTCGCGGATGGCGCTACGCGGGCGATAATGAATGACGGTGGCGATGATCGCGGCGCGATGGCGGCCGTAACGCCGATACACATATTGCATCACCTCCTCGCGCCGCGAATGCTCGAAATCGACGTCGATGTCGGGCGGCTCCAGCCGCTCCTTGGAGATGAAGCGCTCGAACAGCAGATCGACCTTGGTCGGGTCGACCGAGGTGATGCCGAGCACGTAGCAGACCGCCGAATTAGCCGCCGATCCCCGCCCCTGGCACAAAATGTTCTGGCTGCGGGCGTAATGCACGATGTCGTGCACGGTAAGGAAGTAATGCGCGTATTTCAGCTCGGCGATCAGCGCGAGTTCTTTCTTCAGGGTGGCGCGCAGCTTGTCGTCGATCTCGCCATCGAAATATTTGTCGACACCGGCCCAGGTCAGATCCTCCAGATGCCCTTGCGCGGTCTTGCCCCGTGGTACCGGCTCATCCGGATACTGGTATTTGAGCTGGTCGAGCGAGAAGGGGACCTTGTCCGCAAAGCGCATAGTCTCCGCGATCGCCTCAGGGAAATCACGGAACAGGCGCGCCATCTCCCTGGGCGTCTTCAGGAACCGTTCTGCATTGGCTTCCAGCTTCCGGCCGACCGCCTCGATCGTGGTTTTCTCCCGGATGCAGGTCAGCACGTCCTGGAGGGGACGGCGCGCGGGGTGGTGATAGAGCACCTCGTTGGTCGCAAGCAGCGGCACTTTTGCTTTTGCGGCGAGATCATCGAGCTGCGCGAGGCGACGGCGGTCGTCGCCGCGATAGACCAGGCTCGCCGCCAGCCACACGCCCTCGGCACGGCTTGCCTTCAGCCTGGCGAGAATGTCCTGCGCTTGCGCCGCATCGAAGCGATGCGGCAGCGTCAGGATCAGGATCAGGAGCTGGCCTTCGGAAAACGCAAGGAGATCGGCGAAGGTGAGATGGCATTCGCCCTTCGCGATCCGCGTGATGTCGTCGCCGCGCTTGCCCCTGGTGAGAAGCTGGCACAGCCGGCCATAGGCGGCGCGGTCGCGCGGATAGACCAGGATATCGGGCGTCCCATCGATGAAGACGATGCGCGTGCCGATCAGAAGCTTCGGCTTGTGCAGCACCTCGTCATTGTCGAGCTCCTTGTAGGCACGCACTACACCGGCGAGCGTGTTGTGATCGGCAATGCCGATCACGGGAATGCCGAGGATGCTGGCCTGATGCACATAGTCGCGCGGATCCGAGCCGCCGCGCAGGAAGGAGAAATTCGTGGTGATTCCGATCTCGGCATAAGCGGGCGTGTTCATGCGAAAAGGCCGTGCACATACCAACCGGGAGGAGCGGGCTTGCCGTCGCCGTCGAAGCACTCCCCCTCGTAAAGACCATCGCGAAAGATCCAGAAGCGCAGGCCTTCGGCATCCTCGATGCGGAAATAGTCCCGCGTCAGTTGCTTGCCGTCCTGCCGCCACCATTCCATGGCGATGCGCTCGGGGCCTTCCACCCGCACCACCGCATGCTGCGCGCGACGCCAGGTGAATTGATGCGGCGGCCCGTCGGGGACAGTCGCGAACGGCACATTGATCGGCTCAGGCTTGTCGAACAGCCGCAACGGACGCAGCGGCGGCTCACTCTTGGTGCGCGCGGGCCATTCGGCCTGCATCGCCACGGCGAGATGATGCTGGGCAGGCGCCGCCAGCACCGCACATTCAGGGATATGGGTATCCTCAGGCAGATGCACGACGACGCGCTTTCCGCCGATGCGCGCGGCGATGCGGTCGATCAGCGCGGCAAGCTCGTCATTGTCGTGGACATGGGCGTCGAGATCGCGCTGCTCCTGCACCACGATCTCGGTGCGGCTTGCCGACAGCCGCACCATGTCGAAGCCGAAGCCGGGATCGAGCGGATCGGCGAGTGCATCGAGACGCTCGCGGAACAGCCGGTCGACGACCGCGCTCCGCGTCACGGGGCGTCCGGTCTCGACCATGATGGCGCGCACCGCGCCGTCGGTCCGGAAGAAGGTGGCCTCCAGCCGGCGCGCGCCCTTGCCCTGCTTCTCCATCGACGCGATCAACGTGTCGGCGAGGCGCAACAGCGTCATCGCGATCATGGTGTCGGTCGCGATCGGCTCGGCAAAGCGTTTCTCCACGATGTAATCGGGCAGCGGCTTTCGTGGATTGATCGGCGCATCGCCCTGCCCCAGCGCATGCGCGAGCAACGTGGAGAACCGCGCACCGAACCGCGCCGTGATTTCGCTCGGCGTGCGCGAGGCGACATCGCCGATGGTTTTCAGGCCGGCGCGGCGCAGGCCGGTGCTGATAGTCTCGCCCGCGCCGAGCGCGGACACCGGAAACCGGCTGATTGCCGCCGCCTCCCCGCCATCGGCAACGATGGTCCCTGAAGATTGCCGCGTCAGCGTGCGCGCGCAGACCGAGGTGCCGGCGATCGCCGCGCTGACGGCAAAGCCCTGGCGATCGAGGGCACGGACAAGGGTTTGCAACAGCGCAGCCTCGCCGCCAAACAGATGCGCGCAGCCGGTGATGTCGAGAAACAGCCCGTGTGGCGGATCGAGCGCCACCAGCGGCGTGAAGCGGTCGCACCAGTCGGCGATGTCGCCGATCGTCTTCGCATCAGCCACGGCATCGGCGTCGAACACCTTTAGATCCGGACACATCGCCCGGGCATTGGCCAGGGGCTGGCCGATATACAGACCGAGGCGCTCGGCGGCGTCGTCCAGCGCATGGATCACCAACGCGTTGCTGTCCTTGATGACGACGATGCTCGGATCATTGGTTCTACCCAGCCCGACGCCGTCGAAGAACCGCTGGATCCGGTCGATGGGCAGGCGCGGCAGCCACAGGCTGAGGATACGCCGACGATTCAGAGAACTGGCACTCATCACATTTCCATTCCATGATCCACCGGCCGCAGGGGCCATGACGATTGCGCAGGAGCTCGGCATCGAAGCGCGGCGCGCCCCAGGCACTCCACACCGGCCCCGGCGGCGAATGCGCCGCGCGAAGCATCCATCTGGTCTCGGCGGTCGAGGGCAAGGGTTGCGCGGCCATCCGCAGCAGCAAACCGGTGACACCGGAAGATTGCGCAGCCAGCGTCAGCTTGCGGCTCGCTACGAGATCGAACTGCCTGGTCTCACCCCAGAGCTCGAGCACGACCGCGCCCAGCGCGTCGCAGGCGAGCGCATCGGCCGACGTGCGCAGGGCACTCTCCACGTCGGCAGCGCGTACCATCACCATGCGGCGCGGATCGAGACCGATCTCGGCGAGCCCGCTCATCGACAGCGCACCGGTTTCAATGTCTGAAAAATCCTGCCGCACCCACAGCAGTGGCTTGCGCACCGTCACGCGCCCCGCAAGGCCGGTGACAAAGCCGGTCGCGGCTGCGCCCTGGCGTCCTTCGCAAAATACCTCGTGGATTGCCGCGCGCGCGAGCCCGCCCTTCAGCGCGCTGTCGGCCTCGCTATGGCCGAGCGCGACACGGTCACGATGATGCACGACCTCCGCCGTCTCGATGCGCTCGATCTGGCCGCGCAAGGCTGCAAGCGCGCTTGTTCGTGCGCCGCTCATATACGCCGCTCCTCAAGGGTGATTGCCGATGGCTCTCAAAAAGAGAACCAGCGGCTAGCTCATTTGTTCATGATATGTTCTAATATAAAGCTAACGACGCCCCGGGAGTCAATCGAATTGGCGGGCCTTGGGATTCATGAGCTGAATCAAAGGGATTCCAACTATGGACGTGCAACGCAAGCTGGAAATCCTGGCGGACGCCGCCAAGTACGACGCGTCCTGCGCCTCCAGCGGCACCGAGAGGCGGGATTCCAGCGACGGCAAGGGCATGGGCTCGACTGCGCCCGGCATGGGCATTTGCCATTCCTACGCGCCGGACGGCCGCTGCATCTCGCTGCTCAAAGTGCTGCTGACCAACGCCTGCAATTACGATTGCCTCTATTGCGTCAACCGCGCCTCTTCCAATGTGCCGCGTGCCCGCTTCACCATCGACGAAGTGGTCAAGCTGACGCTCGACTTCTACCGGCGCAATTACATCGAGGGGCTGTTTCTCTCCTCCGGCATCATCCGCAACCCCGACTACACCATGGAGCAGGTGGTGAGCGTTGCGCGCAAACTGCGCGAGGAGCATCACTTCCGCGGCTACATCCATCTCAAGACTATCCCCGAGGCCGACGATGCATTGATCTCCGAGGCCGGCAAATATGCCGACCGTCTCTCCATCAACATCGAGATGCCGCAGGAGACGAGCCTACAGCAATTCGCGCCCGAGAAAGACGTGCGCGCGATCCGCCGCACCATGGGCCGGCTGCGGCTGAAGCTGGACGAGGCCGAGGAAAGCCGCAGCGCGAAGACGAAAGCCAAGCCGCAGCGCTTCGCGCCGGCCGGCCAGAGCACGCAGATGATCGTCGGCGCCGACGCGGCCTCCGACCACACCATCCTCCACACCAGCGCCAATCTCTACGGTTCATATCGGCTGAGGCGCGTCTATTATTCCGCGTTCAGCCCGATCCCCGATGCCAGTCGCGCGCTGCCTCTGCGCGCGCCGCCCTTGCTGCGCGAGCACCGACTCTATCAGGCCGATTGGCTGATGCGGTTCTACGGCTTCGACGTCGGGGAGATCGTCGACGACAGCGCGATGCTGCCGCTCGACATCGATCCAAAACTCGCCTGGGCGCTGCGCCACCGCGACCGCTTCCCGCTCGACGTCAACCGCGCCAGCCGCGAGGAATTGTTGCGCGTGCCGGGCTTCGGCACCAAGGCGGTCGAGCGCATCATCGCGGCGCGCCGCACGACCACGATCCGTGTCGCCGATCTCGCGCGGCTGCATGTGCCCCGCAACAAGGCGCTGCCGTTCATCGTCCTCAGCGATCACCGGCCTGCGCCGCATCGCCTCGACGAGGCACGGCTGATCGAACGGTTCAAGCCGAAGGCAACACAACTGGGATTTGGCTTCTGATGCAGTACATCACCCTCGATAGCGAAACCGATTTCGACGGCTGGCGCAAAGCCGCGCGTAGCCTCGTGCTTCATCAGGTGAAACCGGCCGATGTCACCTGGGCCGTGCAGGGCGGCGAAGCGGAGCTGTTCGCGACGCCCTCGCCGTCTCCGCTGCCGGCGGCTGGCGACGGCACCTTCAACGTGCCTGCAAAATTCGTCGAGCTCGCCAAGGCCGCGATCCTGCATCGCGATCCCGAGCGTTTCGCGATCCTCTATCGCCTGCTGTTTCGGCTGAAGAACAATCACGATCTCACCGAGGTCGCGACCGATGCCGATGTCGCGCAAGTCATGGCCATGGCAAAGGCGGTCTACCGCGACGAGCACAAGATGCATGCCTTCGTGCGCTTCCGCGAGATCGGCAGGGAACGTGAAGCACACTACGTTGCGTGGTTCGAGCCGGAGCATCACATCGTCGAGCTCGCCGCGCCGTTCTTCGCCAAGCGCTTTGCCGACATGCCCTGGTCGATCCTGACGCCGGACCTCTGCGCGCATTGGGATGGCCATGCGCTCTCGTTCACATCAGGCGTCAGCAAGAGCGAGGCGCCGAGCGAAGACCGGCTGGAGGACACCTGGCGGCGCTACTACGCCAGCATCTTCAATCCCGCCCGCCTGAAGGTGAAGGCGATGCAAACGGAAATGCCGAAGAAATATTGGAGGAACCTGCCCGAGGCTTCGATCATTAAGCCTCTGATCGAGGATGCCGAGCGCATGACCGGCGCCATGATCGCCAATGCCGCAACCGATCCGCACAAGCCTCAAAAGCGGCCGGAGGCTCCGATGAAACGCAAGACCGCTATCGACGATCTCGAAGCGCTCCGCGAGGAGGCCGCCCACTGCCGCGCCTGCCATCTCTACAAGGACGCCACCCAGACCGTGTTCGGCGAGGGTCCGAAGTCCGCCAATATCATGCTGGTCGGCGAGCAGCCCGGCGACAAGGAAGACCTCGCGGGCCATCCCTTCGTCGGTCCGGCCGGCCAGATGCTCGACAAGGCACTGCAGGAGGCCGGCGTCGACCGCAAGAAGGTCTATGTCACCAACGCGGTGAAACACTTCAAATTCGTGCCGCGCGGCAAAATCCGCCTGCATCAGAAGCCGAACACGCCGGAGATAAAGGCCTGCCGGCAGTGGTACGAGCGGGAAGTCTCCGTCATCCAGCCCGATCTCATCGTCGCGATGGGCGCGACCGCCGCGCAGAGCGTGTTCGGCAAGATCACCCCGATCGGAAAGAACCGTGGCCGGCTCATAGACCTGCCCGACGGTTACAAGGCGCTGGTGACGGTGCACCCGTCCTATCTGCTGCGGCTGCCCGATCCGGAAGCCAAGGCGCTGGAATATCAGCGCTTTGTCGAAGACCTGAAGATCGTCGCCGGTTTGCAGAAGAAAGCCGCGCGCGCCGCCTGAATACGAGCGGGAAAACGGCTTTCAAGCCTCGGTTGTCATCCAGCCTTCAAATCCATCGAGGACAATAGCCCTTACAGAAAGTTAAGGGGCGTTCAGACATGACCGATGTTGCATTCGACCGCGCGGTAGCCGATCCCGCGCCGATCCAGCCGGCCTCGCGGCCAAATCTCGACAAGGGCTTCAATCCGCTGACGATGATCCTGTTCTTCGGCATCCTTGCCGCGGGCCTGCTCTATGTGGCCTACAGCATCTATGCCGACGTCGATGCGACCGGCACCAGGGTCACGAGCTACCTGCCCTTCATCCTCCTGTTCGTCGCGCTCTTGATCGCGCTCGGCTTCGAGTTCGTCAACGGCTTCCACGACACCGCCAACGCGGTCGCGACCGTGATCTACACCCACTCGCTGCCGGCCGAAGTTGCGGTGATGTGGTCGGGCTTCTTCAACTTCCTCGGCGTGTTGCTCTCGTCCGGCGCGGTCGCCTTCGGCATCGTCTCGCTGCTGCCGGTCGAGCTGATCCTGCAAGTCGGCTCCAGCGCCGGTTTCGCGATGGTGTTCGCGCTGCTGATCGCCGCGATCCTTTGGAACCTCGGCACCTGGTACTTCGGCCTGCCGGCCTCCTCCTCGCACACGCTGATCGGCTCGATCATCGGCGTCGGCGTCGCCAACGCGCTGATGCGCGGCCGCGACGGCACCTCGGGCGTGGACTGGGGCAAGGCCACCGAGATCGGCTATGCGCTTCTGCTGTCGCCGCTGGTCGGCTTCGTCTGCGCCGCCGGCCTGCTGCTGCTGCTCAAGCTGATCATCAAGAACCCAGCGCTCTATGCCGCCCCCGAGGGTAACAAAGCCCCGCCAATCTGGATTCGCGGCCTGCTGATCCTGACCTGCACCGGCGTCAGCTTCGCCCACGGTTCGAACGACGGCCAGAAGGGCATGGGCCTGATCATGCTGATCCTGATCGGCACCGTGCCCACGGCCTATGCGCTCAACCGCGCCTTGCCGGAGTCGCAGGTCGCCCAGTTCGCGAAGGTCTCGGAAGCCGCCTCCAAGGTGGTTGCGGCCAAGGGCGCCGGTCACGCGATCATCGGCGATCCCCGTCCCGTGGTGACGCAGTACATCACCTCGCACCACATCAGCGAAGGCACCTATCCCTCGCTGTCGGTGCTGGTGAAGGATGTCGGCGAGCAGGTCGCGAAATACGGTTCGCTGAACAAGGTGCCGGCGGAAGTCGTCGGCAACACCCGCAACGACATGTACCTGACCTCGGAAGCGATCCGCTTCCTGATGAAGGACAAGGAAAACGACCTCAGCAAGGAAGAGGTCGCGACCTTGAACGCCTACAAGGGCGGGCTCGACAGCGCGACCAAGTTCATCCCGACCTGGGTGAAGGTCGCGGTCGCCATCGCGCTCGGCCTCGGCACCATGATCGGCTGGAAGCGCATCGTCGTCACCGTCGGTGAGAAGATCGGCAAGACCCATCTCACCTACGCGCAGGGTGCCTCCGCCGAGCTCGTCGCCGCCGCCACGATCGGCGCCGCCGACGTGTTCGGCCTGCCGGTCTCGACCACCCACGTGCTGTCGTCCGGCGTCGCCGGCACCATGGCCGCGAACGGTTCAGGTCTCCAGGTCGCCACCATCAGGAACATGGTGATGGCCTGGGTGCTGACCTTGCCGGTCGCGATCCTGTTGTCAGGCACGCTGTACGTGATCTTCTCGCGGATCTTCTGAGCTCTTTCCCTCTCCCCGTTCTTACGGGGAGAGGGTCAGGGTGAGGGGCTGCTTCCGCGATCGCGGTGAGAGACGGACTCGCGGAGAGTCCCCCTCACCCGGAATTCAAGCTGCGCTTGAATTCCGACCTCTCCCCGCAAGCGGGGCGAGGTGAAGTAAGAGCCTTACGACGCCGCGAGCGACTCCTCGACCAGCTTGACCCAATACGACGTGCCGTAAACGATCGCCTCGTCGTCGAAATTGTAGGCGGGGTGATGCAGGCCGGCGCTATCGCCGTTGCCGCAGAAGATGAAGGCGCCGGGGCGCGCTTCCAGCATATAGGCGAAATCCTCGCCGCCCATCAGCGGCGACATCTCGAGCACATTGGCCTCGCCCGCAACTTGCCCCGCGATGCGACGCGCAATCTCGGTCTCCGCGGCGTGATTGTTCACCACGGGATAATTCCGCTTGTAGTGCAGGTCGATCTTGGCGCCGGTGATCTGCGCCACGCCCGCCACGACCTCGTGCACGCGCTTCTCCACCAGCTTGCGCACCTCGGGCGACAGCGTGCGGATGGTGCCCCTCAGTGTCGCGGTTTGTGGAATCACGTTGCGGGCATTGCCCGCGTGGAACTCGCAGATCGAGATCACGGCCGATTCCAACGGATCGACGCTGCGCGCGACGATCGACTGCAGCGCCGTGATCACCTGTGCGCCGACCAGAACGGAATCGACACATTTGTGCGGCCGCGCGGCATGGCCGCCGAGACCCTCGATCATGATATCGACCTCGTCGGTCGCCGCCATGATCGGACCCGGCCGGATCGCGAACGAGCCGACCGGGATGCCCGGACCGTTGTGCATGCCGTAGACCTGCTCGATGCCGAAGCGCTCCATCATTCCGTCCTTGACCATGGCCAAGCCGCCGGCGCCCCCCTCCTCGGCCGGCTGGAAGATCACCACCGCATCGCCGGCGAAGTTGCGGGTCTCGGCGAGATAACGCGCAGCACCGAGCAGCATCGCGGTGTGGCCGTCATGACCGCAGGCGTGCATCTTGCCCGGGGTCTTCGAAGCGTAAGGCAGGTTGGTCTGTTCCTCGACCGGTAGCGCATCCATGTCGGCACGCAGGCCGATGGCCTTGAGGCCCTCGCCGGCCGGCTTGCTGCCCTTGATCACGCCGACCACGCCGGTCTGGCCGATGCCCGTCACGACCTCATCGCAGCCGAATTCGCGCAGGCGGTCCGCGACGAATGCTGCGGTGCGGTGGACGTCGTAGAGCAGCTCCGGATACTGGTGGATGTCCCGGCGCCAGGCCTGAATATCGGGTTGAAGGTCGGCGACGCGGTTCACGATGGGCATGGAGGGGTCTCGGGGTTTATTGAAAATGCAGGCCTGTCTACCATGCAAGCACCAGTCCACCCAACTGGCGGAGGGTCTGGGGTAGCTCTGTCCTCTCGTCATGGCCGGGCTTGTCCCGGCCATCCACGTCTGACTATTAGAACGGAAAGCGCGTGGATGCCCGGGACAATCCCGCGCATGACGCCTGTCGGGTGGAAGCAGAATGCCAAGGCGGCTCGAAGGTGAGTTTGACTACATTGTCGTTGGGGCCGGCACGGCGGGCTGCATCCTCGCCAACCGGCTGTCCGCCAATTCCAGCAATCGCGTCCTCGTCCTCGAAGCCGGCGGCGACGACAACTGGATCTGGTTCCACATTCCCGTCGGCTATCTCTTCGCCATCGGCAATCCGCGCTCGGACTGGATGTTCAGGACCGAGGCCGAGCCCGGCCTGAACGGCCGCTCGCTCGCTTATCCCCGTGGCAAGGTGATCGGCGGCTCTTCGGCGATCAACGCCATGATCTCGATGCGTGGACAGGCCGCCGATTACGATCACTGGCGCCAGCTCGGCATGACCGGCTGGGGTTATGACGATTTGCTGCCGCTGTTCAAACGGCTCGAGGATCACTTCCTCGGCGCGAGCGAGCACCACGGCGCCGGCGGCGGCTGGCGCATCGAGGCGCCGCGGCTGTCCTGGGACGTCCTGGATGCGGTGGGCGATGCGGCCGAGGAGATGGGCGTCAAGCGCATCCCGGATTTCAATACCGGCGACAACGAAGGCACCAGCTATTTCCACGTCAATCAGAAGCGCGGCCGACGCTGGTCGTCGGCGCGCGGCTTCCTCAAGCCGGTCCTGAGCCGCCCGAACCTGCGGCTCGAAAAGCATGTGCTGGTCGATCGTCTGATCATCGAACAGGGCCGCGCCCTCGGCGTGCGCTTCATCCAGAATGGCGAGATCATCGAGGCGCGTGCCAAACGCGAGGTGATCCTCTCGGCAGGCGCGATCGGCTCGGTGCAGGTGCTGCATCGCTCCGGCATCGGACCCGCCGATTGGCTATCCCCGCTCGGCATAGACATCGTGATGGACAAGCCCGGCATCGGCCGCAATCTGCAGGATCATCTGCAGCAGCGCGCGATCTACAAGGTCGAGGGCGTGCGCACCCTGAACGAGACCTATTACAACCTGGTTCGACGCGGCCTGATGGGCCTCGACTACGCCTTCCGCCGCCGCGGGCCGCTGACGATGGCGCCGTCGCAGCTCGGCATCTTCACCCGCTCCGATGCGACGCGCGCACGCGCCAACATCCAGTTCCACGTGCAACCGCTATCGCTCGACAAGTTCGGCGATCCCCTGCACCGCTTCCCCGCGATCACGGTGAGCGCCTGCAATCTCCAGCCGACATCGCGCGGTACCGTACGTCTGCGTTCGGCAGCGCCGGACGAGAAGCCAATCATCGCGCCGAATTATCTTTCAACGGATGACGACCGTCAGGTCGGCGCCGATGCCATCCGCACCACCCGCCGCCTGATGCAGCAGAAGGCGCTGGCAAAATACCGCCCGAGCGAATATCTGCCCGGCCCCGCCGTCGGTGATGACGATGCCTCGCTCGCCAAGGCCGCCGGCGACATCGGCACCACCATCTTCCATCCCGTCGGCACCGCGAAGATGGGCGCGGTGAGCGATCCGATGGCGGTGGTCGACGAACGCCTGCGCTTCTACGGTCTCGGCGGCCTTCGCATTGTCGATGCCTCGATCATGCCGACCATCACGTCGGGCAACACCAACACGCCGACCGCGATGATCGCCGAGAAAGGCGCGACGATGATTTTGGAAGATACGAAGTGAATGCGTAGCCTGATGGGACGAGGCGAAATCCGCGAGAGGACGCTCGATTGGTCCCGTATTCCGCTACGCTCCATACGGGTTACGCGTCCAACCACCTCACGAAAACGTCATCGCGTCCGGGAATAAGTCCCCTCCTCCCGCAATCACCTCCCCGAAGCCCAATTCCGGGCGAAGTGGAGCTGCGCGATGAGCGGACATGATCACGGCGAGGACGGCTCGAGCCGCCGCAAGGTGTTGGAATGCATGACCTGGGCCGGCACCGGGGTGCTCTGGACCATCACCGGTGGCGTGCCGCGCTCGCTCGGCATCATCGATTCCGCGCAAGCTGCGACCGCGGCCGCGCCCGGAATGACCTTCCTCCAGATCAGCGACAGCCATGTCGGCTTCGACAAGCCGGCCAATCCCAACGCGCTCGGCACGCTGGAGGAAGCCGTCAACAAGATCAACGCGATGCCGGTCAAGCCGTCGTTCATGATTCACACTGGCGACATCACGCATCTCTCCAAGGCCGCCGAGTTCGACAATGCCGATCGCATCATCTCGCAGAGCAAGCTCGACGTGCACTACGTGCCCGGCGAGCATGACTTCCTCGACGAGGACGTGAAGTTCTATCGCGAGCGCTACGGCCGCGGCACCAAGGGCGCGGGCTGGTATTCGTTCGATGCCGGCGGCGTGCACTTCATCGGCCTCGTCAATGTCGTCGACCTCAAAGCCGGAGGCCTCGGCAATCTCGGCGTCGAGCAGCTCGCCTGGCTCGAGGACGATCTGCGCGGCAAGTCGAAATCGACGCCGATCGTACTGTTCGCCCACATCCCGCTCTGGACCGTCTACCCCGAATGGGGCTGGGGCACCGAGGACGGCGCCCGCGCGCTGGAACAGGTGAAGGGCTTTGGTTCGGTCACCGTGCTGAACGGCCACATTCACCAGGTGATGCAGAAGGTCGAAGGCAACGTCACGTTCCATACCGCCCGCTCGACCGCCTTCCCGCAGCCGGCGCCGGGATCTGCCCCCTCGCCCGGACCGATGAAGGTCGAGGACGCAAAGCTCCGCGCGATGCTCGGCGTTGCCAGCATCAACTTCAAGCAGAATGAGCAGCGGCTCGCGATCATCGACACGCCGCTCCAGGGTTGATGCAGGACTAACGGAATCTGACAATGAAGACACTCGATCGCCGCGACCTCGGTGTCGCCTTCGGTCTCGCTTTGGCCGCGGCCATGCTGCTGCCCGCCACCATCGCCCATGCCGACGACATAGAGGTGCATATCGACAATTTCGTCTTCCAGCCGGCCGAGCTCAAGATCAAGGTCGGCACCACCGTGACCTGGACCAACCGGGACGACATCCCCCACACCGTGGTGTCGGCCGGCAAATTCAGGTCCAAGACCCTGGACACTGACGACAAGTTCTCGTTCACCTTCACCAATGCGGGCGACTACAAATATTTTTGTTCTCTGCACCCGCACATGACGGGGATGATCAAGGTTGAGTAACATCTCGAACCAAGGCATCAACGTCTTGCCCGGCCGGTGGTCCCACGTCGGCCGGGCTCGTGTGCCTTCGATCACACACACAGATAAGACGAACAGGGACGAAACGAACAGCGACGAAACGAAGCAACGCGCAGAACAAGAGGCAAAGCGAGGAGCGATGCCCGCCAACGACGATTTGCAGAAGGCGCAACGCTTCCGCGAGGCGGCGCTGCCCTATCTCGACGACGTCTACACGGTCGCGCGCTATCTGTTGCGTGACGCCTCCGATGCCGAGGACGCGGTGCAGGAGTGCTATCTGCGCGCACTGAAGCATTTCGACAGCTATCGCGGGCCGGCGATGAAGCCCTGGCTGTTCGCGATCCTGCGCAACGTCTGCAATGCCGAATATGCACGGCGCGCACACAGGCACAGCGCGATCGAGGATACGCCCGGCGCTGCCGAGCAGACGCCGATCTGGCAGGAGACCGAGGCCAGCCCCGAAACCGAAGTGCTGCGCAGCCGCGATGCGGGCGCGATCCGCAAGCTGATCGACGCGCTCGCCGAGCCGTTCAAGGAAACATTCGTGCTGCGGGAGATCAACAACCTGTCCTATCGTGAAATCGCCGAGGCCGTCGGTGCACCCGTCGGCACTGTGATGTCCCGCCTCGCCCGCGCCCGCGCCATGCTGCGCGCGGCCTGGACGGCGGATGAGGAGCAAGCAAGATGACCTGCGACGAAGCAAGGATCCTGCTGCACGCGCTGCTCGACAACGAACTCGATGCCGGCCACGCGCGCGAGGTCGAAGCCCATATCGCCAGCTGCCCGGCCTGCGCTGCGGAGTTTTCGGCCCAACGCGACATGCAGCGCGTACTCGCGAACGCCGATTTGCGCTACACCGCACCGGCGAGCCTGCGGGCGCGTATCGAGGCCTCGCTGCCGCAGCCGCAGCGTCAACAGCCGAGCCGCCGCTCCGTGCTGCGCGGCTTTGCGATGGGCTCGGCAGTCTCCGCGCTGGCCGCCTCCGGCGTCGTCGCATTGGTGCTGCGCCAGGACGACCAGCAGCGCATCCTGTCGGAGGTCGTCTCCGCGCATCTGCGCTCGCTCCAGGCCGGCCACCTCATCGACGTGGTCTCGACCGACCAG
Organism: Bradyrhizobium sp. Ken64; assembly: GCF_055807555.1. Classification (NCBI taxonomy): domain Bacteria; kingdom Pseudomonadati; phylum Pseudomonadota; class Alphaproteobacteria; order Hyphomicrobiales; family Nitrobacteraceae; genus Bradyrhizobium; species Bradyrhizobium sp. Ken64. The sequence continues at coordinate 57,541 of NZ_JBVVPA010000002.1, forward strand.
CACACGGTGAAGCCGTGGTTCAACGGCAAGCTCGACGTCGCCCCGCCCGTGATCGACCTCACTGCACAAGGCTTTACGCTGGTGGGAGGCAGGCTCGATTATATCGACGCGCGCGCCATCGGCGCGGTCGTCTACAAGCGCCGGCAGCATGTGGTCAATCTGTTCGTCTCGCAGACGTCGAACGCGGAGTATCGCGCGCCCAAGACTGAGACCATGCAGGGCTTCAACTGCCGCCGCTGGGGCAATCGCGGCCTGAACTTCTGGGCCGTGAGCGATCTCGGAGCCGACGAGCTCGCTGAGTTCGTCGACAAGTTCGAGGCCGCGATGAAGGGGAATGTGGAGGGGTAGCGGCGCAACATCGCACCACGATGTTGATAGACCGAAGTGCCTCCACTTGGTCGTCCTGGCGAAAGACCCATTGCCACAGGGCAAAGTTATGCACGTGGTACTGGCCCCGAGGTCTATTGATAAATCACGCGGTATGGGTCCTGACTTTCGCCAGGACGACATCGGGGGCTTGGAAGCATTGGAGCGACACGCCGGTCTCGCGCGACGGACCGCGCATTCGGCCTCAGGTTACGCCGACCGCCTCACCGCGTTGTCCACCAGCGTCTTGCCGAGCGACCAGATCGCGCCGGGGACCTTGTGGCTGCCCGCGATGACGTCGTCGAAGGCGCGCTCGATCCAGCCGCAATCTTCCTCGGTGATGGTGAGCGGCGGCAGAAGCTTGATGGTGTGGCTGCCATGGCCGGCGACCTGCGTCAGGATCTTGTGGTCCTTGAACAGCGGCACGGTGATGAGCTGGCAGAACAGGCCCTTGTTGGCCGCCTCCAGCACGTTCCAGGACGCCCGCAGCCGCAACGATTTCGGCGGGCCGAACTCGACGCCGATCATCAGGCCCTTGCCGCGGACTTCCTTCAACAGCTCGTAGCCGGGCACCATGCGCGTGAGCGCGAGGCGCAGCTCGGCACCGCGCTTGGCGGCGGACTCGATCAGCTTCTCGGACTCCATGATGTCGAGCGTGGCGATGCCCGCGGCCATCGCCAGGTCGTTCTTGGAGAAAGTGGAGCCGTGCACGACTGCACGGTCCATCTGGTTGAAGATCTTGTCGAAGATGCTCTTGCGCGTCAGCACCGCGCCGACCGGCACGTGGCCGCCGGACAGCGACTTCGACAGCAGCACCATGTCGGGCTCGACGTTCCAGTGCTCGATCGCGAGGAAGCGGCCGGTGCGGCCCATGCCGGTCTGGATCTCGTCGGCGACGAACAGCGTGCCGTATTTCTTGCAGAGCGCAGCCGCACCCGGCAGGAACTCGTCGGTGGGCATGTTGACGCCCTTGCCCTGGATCGGCTCGACGACGAAGGCCGCCACCTCGCGCGAGGCCAGCGCCTTTTCAAGGGCGGCGAGATCGTTGAACGGGATCGAGGTGCAGCCCGGCAGCAGCGGCTCGAAGCCGGTGCGGAAGTTCGAATCACCGGTGAGCGACAGCGCGCCATAGGTCAGGCCGTGATAGCCGTGGGCACAATAGACGATCCCCGGACGGCCGGTGGCGCCACGGGCGAACTTGATCGCGGCTTCGACGCATTCGGCGCCCGAATTGGCGAAGAACGCCTTGTCGAGATAGGGGACGTACTTCAGGAGCCGCTCGGCGAGCACGCCGGCAAGCACCGAGACGTCGAACTGGACGAGGTTGGGCAGATCGGCATCGAGCACGCTCTTGAGCGCCTCGCGCATGACAGGATGATTGCGCCCGATCGCAAACACGCCAAAACCGGACAAGAGGTCGAGATAGCGCGCCCCGTCACGATCGTAGAGGTACTGTCCCTGCCCCTTCTGGAAGCCGACATCGTAGCCGATGGTCTTCAGAACCCGAACGAACTGCTCGTTCAGATGCCGATTATGCAGGGCGCTGCGCTGGGCCTGGCGGTCCGCGAACAGCTGAGACATGTCTGGATTTGGGCTGTGCATCCGCTACATACTTCGGTTGAGGGCCGTCTCGTCAACTGAAAACGGACCGTTGCCAAAAACGGTCTGTGCGGCCTTTTGCCCTTTTTCGGACCATCTTCGCAAGCAGAGCTTTAGACCATGTTGCACTGCCAAGGAACTATCATGCGTTTAGCCCTTTACACCGGACTAATACTGGCTGGCGGTTACACCTGCCTGACTCCGGCGCTCGCCGCCGATCCGACCGGCGACTGGCGGGTTGCCGACGGCGTCGCCAACATTCGTGTCGCCCAATGCAATGGCAGCATGTGGGGCGCGGTTTCCTGGGAAAAACAGCCCGGCGGCCGCGACGAGAACAATCCGGACGCGTCGAAAAAGACCCGGCCCACGCTGGGCATGGCGACCCTGATCGACATGAAGAAGAAGCCCGGCGCCGATCAGTGGGAAGGTCAGGTCTACAACGCCAAGGACGGCCAGCTCTACAGCGCGACCATCACGCCGGTTGGCACCGACCAGCTCGAGATCAAGGGCTGCGTGATGGGCTTCCTGTGCGGTGGCGAGACCTGGACACGGGTCAGCCCCCCGATTCCCTTGAGCTCCGCCAACGCCATGGCCAAGGGCGCGCCAAAGCCCACCGGCGCGGCGCCGAAAGCCCTGGGAACGACGGGCGCTATGGCGGCGCAGCCTGCGCCCGCAGCCCCGAAGGCCGCCGGCACCGCCAAACCCGGTCAGAAGGGCGCCGCCGACCAGGTCGGCGACATCTGCCTACTCCCTGAGATTGCGGGGTTTGCCCATTAGGGCGGGCTGAAACAGCAGCACAGCGGCGAGCGTCGTCACCAGCGACAGCGCGAGCAGCTTGCCCATGCTGGACGTGCCGGGATGGCTCGACAACCAAAGGCTGCCGAACGCGGTCGCCGTCGTCAGCGCGCTGAAAAAGATCGCGCGCGTCAGGCTGGTCTGGAGCAGGTTTGTCCTGCCCGAGCGCCAAGCCACGACATAGTAGATCTTGAAGGCCACGCCGACGCCGAGCAGCAGCGGGAACGCGACGATATTGGCGAAGTTGAGCGGCAAGCCGATCAGCACGCAGATCTCGAGCGTCACCGCGCCGGCCACCAGCAGCGGCACCAGCGTCATCAGCACATCGACGAACCGGCGCAGCGTGATCCACAGCAACAGGCCGATCACCAGCAGCGCATAGATTCCGGCATGGATGAACGCCTTCACCACGGTGTCGCCGGATTTCAGGATCGAGACCGGACCGCCGATCGCGGTCGGCTCGGCAACGAGTACCGCCGCCGCAAATTTGCGTAGCGTGTCGTTGTCGTTGGGATCGCCCTTCGGCAGCGCCTCGACGCGGATGATGCCGTCCTTGCTCTTCCAGGCGCTGACGAGATCTGCCGGCAATGATTTCAGGGTGACCGGCTCGGCCTGCATCGCGTTCCGGAGCTGGTCGAACACGATCTTCATCGGCGCGACGAACACATCCTGCGCCTTGTTCCGCGTGGCTTCATCGCCATTGGCGAGCTTTTCCAGTGCGTCCGCGAGCCGACGCGAGGCGACCGCACCCGGGCCCTTCGCATCGCCTGCGGTCCGGCGCAGATTGTCGACCGAGGATTTCAGCGCATCGACGTTTTCCTTGTCCGTCGGTGCGGCGTCGATCTGGTCGGGATTGAGCGCGGGGTTCAGCACCTTGGCGCCCTGCGCGAGCAGCTTCAGCTTCGGCGGCTGGTCTTCAGGAACGAAGCTGTTGAGCGACATCACGCGCAACACCTCCGGTACCTTCTCCAGCTTTGCCTCCACCTGCCTTGCCTGCTCTTCCGACGTGGTCATCACGTTGATGGCATTGGCGCCCGTGTTGGGATCCTTGCGCAAATCGAGGAAGGTCGCGATCGACTCCGCCTTCGGGTTGCGCAGGTTCATCGGGTTGAAGTCGAACTTCATGTAGTAGAGCAGCGGCAGGCCGGCGACCGCCAGAAACATCGTGCCACCGACGACCAGCACGCGGTGCTTCTCCAGGAAGTGATCGAGCGGCGCCAGGAAGGCGTAGCCGACCGGCTCCTTCTCGCCGGGCGGGTTCAACAGCTTCAGCATCGCCGGGAGTACCGTGATGCTGGTGACGAACGCGACCAGCATGCCGACGCCGGCGATCTGGCCGAGTTCGGCGATACCCTTGTAGTCGGTGGGGATGAAGCAGAGGAAGCCGGCCGCTGTCGCCATTGCCGCCAGCGACAACGGAATTGCCGAGCGCTTGGCGGCCAGCACCAGCGCCCCCGAAAGGTCGTTATGCTTGTAGCGCTCGGAGCGATAGCGGACGCTGTACTGAATGCCGAAATCGACGCCGAGGCCGACGAACAGCACGGCGAATGCGATCGACAGCAAATTGAGCGAGCCCACCATCATCAGGCCGGCGGCGGTTGTCAGCGCAAGACCGACGAAGAGATTGACGAACACCGCGAAGATGATCTTCGCCGAATGCAGCGCCAGCCACAGGATGAGCAGCACGACGAGGACCGTGCCGATGCCGTTGACGACGGCGCCTTCCTGGACGGTTGCATATTCCTCGTTGGCGATCGGGACCGGTCCGGTCAGCCGGACTCGCGCCTGATACTTGGTGGCAAAATCCAGATCGGCTGCGGCCTTGCGGATCGCATCGGTGGCGCCCTTGCCGGGCTCGAGCGCGTTGTAGTCGAGGATCGGCTTGAACTCGATGAAGGCGCGCTTGTCCGAATCCGTCAGCGGCTGGTCACTGACGAGCTCGCGCCAGGAGAAGGTCGCGTTGCCCTTATTGAGCACGGTCTCGACCGTTTGCGCGATCTGGTTGAAGGGCCGCTCGGTGTTGTCGAGCTTGACCTGCCCGCGCTTGACGCCGGCAAGCCCCGTCTCGAGCGCGCCGGTGAGGCCGCGGATCGAGGGATCGCCCGCCATGATCTCGATCAGGGGCGCCGCGGATTCGAACTGGCCGGTGACCTTGGCGACTTCCTCTGTCGGCAGGAACAACAGACCATTCTTCTCGAAGAACTCGCCGGTGCCGAGCTGCTGCATCGACTGGAAGTCGGTCTTGTTGTCCTTTAGCTTGGCATAGAGCGCGTCCGACGCCGCGGTCGCCATCTCCGGCGTCTTGGCTTCGACCACCGCCGTGATCGTCGCATCGCGGTCGAAGGCGCGATCGAACTGCTGGTCGCGTTGGCGCCAGTCCAGATTTTGGGCAATCAGCGAATTGATGTCGGTGTTGATGGCGAAATGCCGGGACGTGTAATAGCCCGCCCCCACCGCCAGCAGGAGCCCGAGAACGACGACGAGGGAGGCAAACCGGGTGCAGGCCCTGACGATGGCAACGACGACGCTTTGCAGCACTACTTTTCTTTCTGCGGTTAACAGCTTGCCGGAAACGCCCGCTGTTTAACGGAGTTCCCGGCCGAAACCTATTGCTGTTTTGAGTGGTTATCGCCGTCAGAAGGTTCGAGGTAAACGGCGGAAGACCATGGCAAAATCATGCGGGGGCCGTCGGTATAGCCGGGGAGTTGAGGCGGGAAAGTGACGAAGCGCGCGCACAAATGTCGTCACATTTGCTGCCACGGACGACATCTACTATAATACCGCGAAACTGTTCCCGCAGGGAACCAAAGTTCATTCCACCTTTCCTTGCTGCCGATTTTTTGACACAAAGTGCTGCGCCTCCATGCATCGGGCCCCGAAAGGGGTGGGCGGCTACCGCGTGCGCGAAACCGATGGTGCGGATATTGCAACTCATTGGTTCGTATCGGGCTGTCCCCTGAACTTGAGAGCGGATTGGTGCAACTTGCGTGATGGCCGTCCAATGGAAGTTTATCTGGCGCAACCGCGCGGCTTTTGCGCGGGCGTGGTACGTGCGATCGAGATCGTGGAACGGGCGCTGGAGAAGTACGGCCCGCCCGTCTACGTGCGCCATGAGATCGTGCACAACAAGTACGTCGTCGAGAGCCTGAAGAACAAGGGCGCGATCTTCGTCGAGGAACTGTCGGAGGTACCGCCGACGGCCGTGACCGTCTTCAGCGCTCATGGCGTCGCCCGCAGCGTCGAGCAAGAAGCGGCCGCGCGCGATCTTCCGGTGCTCAATGCCACCTGCCCCCTGGTCACGAAAGTTCACAATCAAGGGAAGCGCTACATCGCCAGGGGCCGCACCCTGATCCTGATCGGCCATGCCGGCCACCCCGAGGTCGAGGGTACGATGGGCCAGGTTCCCGCCCCCGTCCTGCTGGTCCAAAGCGTTGAAGAGGTTAAGGCCCTCGAGCTGCCGGCGGATACGCCAGTGGCCTATATCACCCAGACCACCCTGTCGGTGGACGACACCAAGGACATCATTTCGGCCCTCCAGGCCCGCTTTACAGATATTCAAGGCCCGGATATCCGGGATATCTGCTATGCGACACAGAACCGCCAATCTGCGGTAAGGGACTTGAGCAAGCTGGTCGACGTGATCTTGGTGGTGGGCGCTGCCAATAGCTCGAATTCGAACCGGCTCCGCGAAATCGGCACTGAGGCCGGTGTCGCGAGTTATCTGATCGCCGACGGCAGCGCGCTCAATCCCGAGTGGTTGAAAGATGCCAGGACCGTCGGTGTCACGGCTGGCGCTTCGGCGCCCGAGGTACTCGTGGATGACGTGATCGAAGCAATGCGGCGGATCGGACCGGTCAAGGTCTCGGTGCTCCCCGGCCGCGAGGAAAACATCGAATTCCGGCTTCCGGCCCAACTGGCTGCGAGCTGACCCACCCGAATTTCAAGCCCAGAAAGAAACTTGTAATGGCTATCCCCTTCTTCAAGGAAATGCGTATCGGCGGCTATTTGATCAAGCAGAAGCTGCTTGGCCGCAAGCGCTATCCGCTCGTGCTGATGCTGGAGCCGCTGTTCCGCTGCAACCTCGCCTGCGTCGGCTGCGGCAAGATCGATTATCCGGATGCGATCCTCAACCGCCGCATGACCGCGCAGGAGTGCTGGGACGCGGCCGACGAGTGCGGCGCGCCGATGGTCGCCATTCCCGGCGGCGAGCCGCTGATCCACAAGGAGATCGGCGAGATCGTGCGCGGCCTCGTGGCGCGCAAGAAGTTCGTCTCGCTCTGCACAAATGCGCTGCTGCTCGAGAAGAAGCTCGATCTGTTCGAGCCTTCGCCCTACCTGTTCTTCTCCGTGCATCTCGACGGCCTGAAGGAGCACCACGACAAGGCCGTGTCGCAGAAGGGCGTGTTCGACCGTGCCGTCTCCGCGATCAAGGCGGCCAAGGCCCGCGGCTTCACCGTCAACGTCAACGCCACCATCTTCGACGGCCACCCGGCCGAGGAGATCGCCAAGTTCTTGGACCTCACCGTCGAGCTCGGTGTCGGCGTCTCGATGTCGCCCGGCTATGCCTATGAGCGCGCGCCGGACCAGGAGCACTTCCTCAACCGCACCAAGACCAAGAAGCTGTTCCGCGACGTCTTTGCGATGGGCAAGGGCAAGAAGTGGAATTTCATGCATTCCGGCCTGTTCCTCGACTTCCTCGCCGGCAACCAGGAATACGAGTGCACGCCCTGGGGCATGCCCGCGCGCAACATCTTCGGCTGGCAGAAGCCCTGCTATCTGCTCGGTGAAGGCTACGCAAAAACCTTCAAGGAGCTGATGGACACCACCGACTGGGAGACCTACGGCACCGGCAAGTACGAGAAGTGCGCCGACTGCATGGCCCATTGCGGCTACGAGCCGACGGCGGCGACCGCCGCCATCAACAACCCGCTAAAGGCGATGTGGGTGTCGCTGCGCGGCATCAGGACCACGGGTCCGATGGCGCCGGAGATCGACATGAGCAAGCAGCGCCCGGCGCAGTACATCTTCTCGGCGGAAGTGCAGAAGCGCCTGTCGGAGATCCGCAAGGACGAGGCCGAGGCTGCGCAGGAGAAGGCGGCGCGGAAGGCTTCGACCGCCGCGTAAGCGCGATGACCTGTAGCCCGGATGGAGCGCGAGCGAAATCCGGGACGGTCCCTCCGCGTTGAATGTCCCGGATTGCGCCCCGCTCCACTCAGGTTAGGCAGACATCAAACAAAAAGCGCCCGATCGCCAATGGCGACCGGGCCTTTTGTTTTTTTGCTCAGGCGCATTGGGGAAGAGCAAATGTGCAGGCAGTGCTCCTCTCCCTCCGCTTGGGGTCAGTTAGCTCTCTCGCAAAAAAGTGAAAAACAACCCCATGCACAGTAGAAACGCGACTGCTGAACGGCTCAGTGTGCATTCGGCAAGTCATTGCGGGGTCGAACAAATCAGCGGCAACCGGGCAATGGCTGGGATTCTGCAGATTTGCACCGCATTCGAGCCGCGCCCTCATTTTGAGCGCAATCGAAGGCCAGCACCAGCTTCGTATTTTACGAATTTAATTTGACGCGTCGGGCAAAACAGTGGCACTATGCCATCATGGCCCATTCGAAAGCGGCGCCAGCCAGTCGGCGGCGCGCGGAAGCACTACTTTCCCGAAATCCAACCTCCGCGCAAACCGTACGATAGACGAGCGCTTGTCACAGGAATTACCTGTGTCTCACTTAGGGGTGCATTCCAAGGGTGCCCCGCGAGGGCCACTTAATTGGGGCTCATAAGGCTAAACTGTAACCGAACGCCCGCGCTTTCTATGGCGGCTCGCGCCTTCCCGTAGAAGAAGTCGGCCTTATGGCTCAGCGGGAAATTCCCGACCAAGTTTATTACAATACCGCGCCCCTTGGCATCGGGCAACTTTTTGAATACCTCGCCACTTTCGATAAAGCGAAGATACGCGTTGAGCTTGTTCTGAAGAAGGACGAGATGGTCGCCTTCGTTGTCATCCCACGGCAGATGATCGCTGATCGTGAGCCATAGCTCACCGGAAGCCTTGTTGATGGTCGCGAGGTCAATTGTATCGGCCTGATCTACTGACATATTCAGCCCGTAGGATGGGTTGAGCCCTTGCGAAACCCATCTCACTTGTTTGGTGATAACGTTGCGCCATGACCGCATACCGTCGCAACTTCGTTCCGGGTGGGTGCTTCTTCTTTACCGTCAATCTGGCGGAACGGAAGCTATCGTTGCTCACGGATCATGTCGAGCTATTGCGCGCGGCGTTTCGCGAGACGCACCAGCGCCATCCGTTCACGATCGATGCCATCGTGGTGTTGCCTGACCATCTTCACACCGTATGGACGTTTCCTGAAGCTGACGCCGATTTTGCAATGCGCTGACAATTGATCAAGTCCACGTTTTCGCGCGGTCTGGCGCGAAACGAAAGGATCTCCCGAAGCCGTTCGGCCAAAGGTGAGCGGGGCATCTGGCAACGCAGATATTGGGAGCACACCATTCGCGACGAAATCGATTTCGCCCCGCATATCGACTATGTTCATATCAATCCGGTCAAGCACAGGCTCGTCGACCGGGTACGCGACTGGGCGCCGTCCTCGTTTCATCGTCACGAGGAGCTTGGCAACTATCCAGTCGATTGGGCGGGCGATCAGTCGGATGATGGCCGCGATTATGGAGAGCGCTGATCGGGAAGAGATGGGTTTCGCAAGGGCTCAACCCATCCTACGGAGTGACGCTTTGCGAGGCCCGGCCGCTGATGGCGACCAGGCCACGATCAAAAAAAGGCCCGGCGCCAATGGCGACCGGACCTTTTGTTTTTAGTGATCGCAGAACCCGCTCAGGCCGCCTCGGAGACCAGGGCCTCGCTCTCCACGAGCTCGGTGCCGATCAAATAGTCGCGGCAGCCGCGCAGGCTGCGCAGCGCGCGGTTGAAGTCGAGGCCGGTCGAGACCAGTCCATGCAGCGCGGTCGGATTGCGCGCGATGCCGCGCAGCACGGCCAGCACGTCGATCTGACCGTTCGGCTTGATGGCGGCGCGGGCGAGCGCCGGCAGCGCGCGATGGGCGGGATCGCTGATGACGCGGACCGCGGCGAACGGCAAGCCGGCCTCGGCGGCGTAGGCGGCCGCGATGTGGCTTTCCATGTCGACGGCGGCCGCTCCGGTCTCGGAATGCAGCGCCGCCTTGCAGGAGCGCCCGGTGACCACTTCCTCGGCACCGGCGAGGCTGCCGCGCACCACGCGGCGGCGCCCCGACGTCAGGCGGTCGATCAGGTCGTCGCCGAGCGACAGGCCGGCAGCCCAGCGGGTGTCGCCCGCGAGCACCTCGGTCGCCAGCACGACGTCGCCGGAGCGCAGCGTCGGGTCAAGCCCGCCGGCCACGCCGAACGAGATCACACCGCGAATCGTCTCGGGATCCAGCACCGTCAACAGCGCCCGCAACTGGGTCGGGCTGCTCGACGAGCAAATAACCGCCATTCCGGGCCCGGCCGCGATGCGGGCCTCCTGAACCAGTCCAGTCACGATCAATATCGGCCGCGGATCAACGGTTTGACCCGCGGTAACATAGTCCCCCGTCCCCAAAGTCACATTCCGACCCCTACCACCCTGCTGTTGGTGTTCCGCAAGTTCCGATACCGCGCCAACGCCCACAGCGGGAAGAACTTCGGATAACCATGGTACCGTAGATAGAATACACGGGGAAAGCCTGTGGCGGTGTACCGCTGTTCGTCCCACAGTCCTTTTTCGTTCTGTGTTGCAATCAGGTACTCCACCCCGCGGGCGACGGCCGGGTGATCAACCTCGCCTGCCGCCATCAGGGCAAGCAAGGCCCATGCCGTTTGCGAGGCGGTCGAGGGGGCAGCCTCCCAGCCGCGATAGTCCAGCCGGTAGCTGACGGCATCCTCGCCCCAGCCGCCGTCCTTGTTCTGGATCGAGGCCAGCCAGCCGGCGGCTTTCCGGATCATGGGGTCGTCATGGCGGACGCCGGCCATGTTGAGGGCGCACAGCACCGACCAGGTTCCATAGATGAAGTTCATGCCCCAGCGGCCGTACCAGGAGCCTTCGGGATGCTGGGTCTTCCGCAGGTAGGCGATGCCATCGGCGACATGCTTGCTGGTCTTCGCGGTCTCGCCGAGCTGGGACAGCATCGAGATGCAGCGCGCGGTGACGTCCTCGGTCGGCGGGTCGAGCAGCGCGCCATGGTCCGAGAACGGGATGTTGTTCAGATAATATTCGAGGTTGTTGACGTCGAAGGCAGCCCAGCCGCCGTCGTCGCTCTGCATGCCCTCGATCCACTCCCGGGCGCGGTCGATCGCGGCGTCATAGCCGGTCGCGCCGTGCTCCCGGCGCATGCGGTCCATCGACATCACGACCACCGCAGTGTCGTCGAGATCGGGATAATGGGCATTGTTGTACTGGAAGGCCCAGCCGCCCGGGCGCACGTCGGGCCGCTTCACCGCCCAGTCGCCCTTCACCTCGAGCTCCTGCTTCGGGATCAGCCAGTCGAGACCCTGCTTGGCCGCAGGCACCGCCCTGTCACCGCCGGCTTCGAGCAGCGCGTGGGCGGTCAGAGTCGTGTCCCACACCGGCGAGACGCAGGGCTGGCAATAGGCTTCGTCGTCCTTGATCACGAGCAGCTTGTCTATACCCCGGCGCGTGATCGCGCGCGGCGGATAACTCTCATCCTTGCCGAGCGCCTCGTACATCATGACGATGTTGGCCATCGGCGGATAGATCGCCCCCATGCCGTCCTCGCCGTTCAACCGCTCCTCGGTGAAGGCGAGCGCGGCATCGATGGCGCGCTTGCGCAGGCTCTTGGGAAACATCGGCTCGATCACGCGCAAAATGCCGTCGAGCGCACGGAACAGCACGAACCAGGCCATGCTCTGGTGCGGCGCCTTGGCGGTCATGCCGATCGAGCGCGGGTCCTGCAGGAACAGCTCGTCGATGCCGACGCCCTTGGGATTCTTCGCTCGCGGCTTCAGCGCGGCGATGACCATCAGCGGCACCATGGTGGTGCGCGCCCAGTAGGAGATCTTGTTGATGTGGAACGGCGACCAGAACGGCAGCAGCACGATCTCGATCGGCAGCACCGGTACCGCGCGCCAGGTCACGACGCCAAACATCGCAAGCATGAAGCGCGTGAAGACATTGCTGTGAACGGCGCCGCCGCGGGAATGGATCGCCTCGCGCGCACGCACCATGTGCGGCGCGTCGATGGGATCCCCGATCATCTTCAGCGCGAAATATGCCTTCACGCTAGCGCTCATGTCGAACTCGCCGTCGTGCACCAGCGGCCAGCCGCCATGGGCGCCCTGAACGCGGCGAAGATAATTGGCGATCTTGGCTTCGAGCACGGCATCGACCGGCTCGGCGAGATAGTGGCGCAGCAGCACGTATTCGGCCGGAATCGTGCAATCGGCCTCGAGCTCGAACACCCAATGGCCGTCGGATTGCTGGAAGCCGAGGACGCCTTCGGTGGCCGACGCAATGCTCGATTCCAAGTTCCCCAATTCTTGGGCTTCGCGGCTGGTCGCGTTCACGGAATCCATCTCGCTCGATTGCTCCGATAGTCGATTGAATGGGCCGAAATTGACCGGGACAAATGCCCGTCAGGGCCGCCTGTCACTATCCCTTGGCGGCCAGAACCAGATCGGCGGCGCGATCACCGGATCGGACCGATCCCTCGATGGTTGCAGGCAATCCCGTAGCAGTCCAATCGCCTGCAAGAAACAGGTTTTTCAGCGCAGTGACCGGCCCTGGACGCAGGGCATTCTGCGCCGGCGTCGCCGCAAATGTGGCACGACGCTCGCGCACGATCTGCCAGGGCGGCAGCTCGCCGGAAACACCGCCCGCCTTGCAGACGTCGTTCCAGATCGCCTGCGCGAGTTGCTCGCGCGGCATGTCGACCAGACGGTCGCCGTTGCTGATGGTGACGGACAGCCGGTTCGGGAACGCAAACAGCCATTCCACGACGCCGCCGATCACGCCGAGGATCGGAGCCGATCCCGCTGGCGGCTCGACGCGGAAATGCGCATTCACGATGGCGCGGAATTCGGTCGGCGTCTTCAGGCCCGGCAGCAGGTTGGAGGCAGCGCGCGGCGGCACCGCCATCACGACGACGTCGCCCGCACCGATCTGGATCACATCCTCGCCGCCGAAATTCAGCGCGCCGACCTTGCCGTCATGGGTTGCAAACGAGCGCAGCTCATGGCCGAGCTGAACGCTGTGCCCGCGCTCCTGCAGGAACGTCACGGCAGGCTCGATCAGCACCGCGCTGAGCCCGTCGCGCGCGATCAGGGGGCGGCAGGCCTGCCCGCCGGCGAGCAGCGTCTCGCGCACGATCGCGCCGGCAAGCCCCGCCGAGCCTTCGGGGGGATCGACGTTGAGCGCCGCGAGCAGCAGCGGCTGCACCAGGCGCTGATAGAGGACGCCCTCGCAGGGAATGGACTTGCCGACCAGCGTCTCTTCCGACGCCCAGATCAGCGGCGCCAGCTTCAGATAATCGGTCAACCCGGTGTCGGGGACACGCCGGCTCTCGTCGAGCACCCACGTCGGCAGCCGGCCATCGCCGAGATCAATCTGCCAGCGCTGCCCGGTCGTGATATCGACGAAGGGAAACTGCGCGCGCTCCGGACCGACGAGGCCCGCTTCGGTGCCGATCGAGCGCGCATAGGCGCGCGCATGGCTGTTGCCGGACAGCAGCAAATGGTTGCCATTGTCGATGGTGAGGTTGGTGGCGCCGTCGAAATAGGAACGGCAGCGACCGCCGGCCTGCTGCGTCGCCTCATGCACGGCGACCTTGAAGCCGGCATTGGCGAGCCGCACGGCGGCGGAGAGGCCGGAGATTCCAGCACCGATGATGTGAGCTGTTTTTTGCATCAGATGAGAGCGTAACGGAGCAGGATTGCGATACGTGTGACCTTCGACACACGCACCGGCTCGCGCGGCGCGTTGAACCCGCGCGCGATCAGGAGATCCAGAATGGCATGATAGTATTTCGACATCATCCGCGGCGCGCGCACCACGCGGCGCCGGTTGCGATTCATGATCTCGTCCGACTTCTCGAAATACACCTTTGCGCGCTGCGCCAGCGGCAGGCAGACCTTCGGCAGCGCGCGCTCGACGATCACGCGGTCCGGATCGTTGGAGGTGATGCCGGCATGCAGCAGCGCTTCGCGCGGCAGATAGAGCCGGCCGAGGCCCGCGTCCTCGTCGATGTCGCGCAGGATGTTGGTGAGCTGGAGCGCGCGGCCGAGATGATGAGCAAGCTCGATGCCGTCTTCTTCCGGCAGGCCGAAGACCCGGACCGACAGCCGCCCCACGGCACTCGCGACGCGATCGCAATAGAGATCCAGCGTCGCCATGTCGGGCGCGCGGATGTCCTGCGGCACGTCCATCTCCATGCCGTCGACGATCGCGAGGAAATCCTCGCGCTTGAGGCCGAAGGTCTTCACCGAGGCGACGTAGTCCTTCAGCCGCGGTGGCGGATTGCCCTGATAGAGCGCATCGATGTCGTTGCGCCACGCCTGAAGGGCGGCGAGCCGCTCGTCGCGCGGGCCATCGGAGTCGGCGATGTCGTCGACCTGGCGGCAGAAGCTGTAGATCTGGAACATCGCTTCGCGCTGGTCGTGCGGCAGGATGCGCATCGCGGCGTAGAACGAACTGCCGGATGCGGTCGAGCCATAATTGGCGCCGGGCGAGCTCGCCTCAAGCGTCATGTGCAGTCCCCGGTCTGGAAATGGCCTTGCGTCCGACCGCGCGGCGGCCGACTTCGCCAATCATGCCGGCGAGGCTGAAGGTGAGGAGCTCGAGCTTGTTCAGGTGCACGCGCTCGCGCAGGGGATCGCGCACCTTCAACAGGCGCACGATGCGATCTGCATAGGCCTGGATCACCGAGACCTCGACGCCGAGGCGGAAATCCCGGATCTCCGCAGCTAGCGACCTGCCCTCGTCGAGCAGAGCTTCGTTGCGCACGGCGAGAGCCTGAAGGCAGGCCAGCATCGCCGGCGGCGACTGCGCCAGTCCGAGTTGCTCGACCGAGGCGCCGCTCGCGGCCAGCGCATCGCGCGGCAGGTAGACGCGGTTGAGCTCGCGGAAATCCTTGCCGCAATCCTGAAGGTGGTTGTTGATCTGCAGCGCTGCGCAGAGCGCATCCGACGCGGCCCAGGTCGAGGTGCTCTCACCATGGACGTCGAGCATGAAGCGGCCGACCGGCATCGCCGAATAGCGGCAATAGTGGATGACCTCGTCCCAATTCTCGTAGCGCAACTTGGTCACGTCCATCCGGAACGCGATGAGCACGTCGAGCGCGTGGCGCGGCGCCATGCCGCGTTCGGCCAGTGCGTGCCGCAAGCTGACGGCCTCGGCCTGGGTGTCGCCCTTGCCGAGCAATTCCGCCTCGAGCAGGTTGAGATAAGCGAGCTTCTCGTCCGGCGGCAGCGTGGCGTGGTCGGCGATGTCGTCGGCGGTGCGGACGAAATTGTAATACGCCAGGATCAGCGCGCGATGACGCGGATGAATGATCCAGGACGCGACGGGAAAATTCTCGTCGCGCTCACCCTTTCCGGATCGCAATTCGCTCGCAGAGGTCATCGAGGGCTGGTCTACAATCGTTTGGACAGGAAGGGCTTTTTCGCTCGCGCTAGCCCGTGCCGGCGATGCCGCCGCGGCCCCCATATAGGGGAATACGGCCGCAAAACCAATCCTGTCTCTCGATGGCTGCCCTTTGCGGATCAGGTCCGAAAAGACGGCCCCGGGGGCCGCCTTTGGTGGGCCAGTGGCCGAGCTTACTGGTTGTGGTTCTTCAGGACCTGGTCACAGGCCTGCGAAATCTTCGCCCGGTTTTCCTTGAGGCAGGCCAGGATGGTGAAATCGCCCTGATCGATGACCGGACGGCAGAGCTTCTGCACATCGCGCGAGCAGGCCTTCTGCTCGGCGTCCGTGCCGCGCCCTTGCTGGGCGAACGCTGCGGTCGAGAGGGAGGCCGACAGCAAGGTGAGAGCGACGAGAAGCTTACGCATTGTATTCCTTCATTCTGACGGCAGAATCGCACCAATCCCGGACAGCACAGGGCGACGACCGGAGCGGATTGTTCTGATGGGCAAGTCGCCGCGGGAGTAGCGGCCTCGGAGAAGGCACAAGCACTGGCAAATGCGGCCAAATTGGCGCCACGTCCACCAAATCAGGGCTTCCCTGCGCCTTCTCTGGCAAATGTAAGAGATTGATACTACGTCATAATTCAGGCACGCCGCGTTTTGCTGCGCACCTGTTGCAGAGCTGCATCTCTCCGTCCCACCTCGGGCGTCAGAAACATGCCGAAACGCAGAGAATCCGGAGACCAACCATGGCAAGCGCGCTTCGCGATGCCGACGTGTGGGCGGCCGGCCATTGAACCTGACACAGGCTCGGAACACTAAACCTTCGATGTGGCGAGACGTCCTTGGTGACAACCGGACGTCGTTCCAAAACGGGATATTTTGAAGATGAAATTCTTTGGGCGATCTGAACTGGCAATCAAGGCAGCCGGCATCGGCGCTGTGCTGCTCTTCTCGGTGTCGACAAGTCAGGCTCAGGCGTCCGGACCGTTTGCAGGTTTCGAGGGCGCGTGGACCGGGACGGGTACGGTGTCGCTGTCCGACGGCTCCACCGAGCGCATCCGCTGCAAGGCGGACTACAAGGTTGCCGGCACCGGTCTCAGCCTCAAGCAGGCGTTGCACTGCGCGTCCGACAGCTACAAGTTCGACCTCACCAGCGACGTGACCAGTCAGGGCGAGCGCATCTCCGGCAATTGGAGCGAGACCAACCGCAACATCTTCGGCAATTTGCAAGGCACCGCCGGTGGCGGCCAGATCGAGGTGTTCGTCGAGGCCAACGGCTTTGCCGCCAATTTGTCGCTGCGCACCAACGGCACCAAGCAGACGGTGCAGATCTCATCGAAGGGCGAGATTCGCGGCGTCAACATCACGATGACGAAGGGCTGACAGCTCTTACCGCTTCGAAAGCAGCAAGCCCCGGTTCTCGCGAACCGGGGCTTTGTTGTTTTTCGGAGACGCGGCGCAGTCGCCCGGACCGCGCCGATTCGAGTGTCCGATGAATGAAGCCGCTCAGATCGCCGGCTTGTCGGTGCCCTGAAGCTTGCCGTGCAGATTGATCAGCCACATCGCCGTCGGCCGCAGGATGAAGAGATCGGCGACGAGCGCCATCACCATCGAGAAGGCGCTGAGCCAGCCGAACAGCCGTAGCGACGGCAGGTCGGAGAACACCGTGACGACGAGACCGCAGGCCAGCACCAGCGTGGTCAGGATCAATGCCGGGCCGACCAGCACGGTCGCGCGCTCCACCGCGAGCGCCGAGCCGACGCCCGGCTTGCTCTCGAGCCTGAGGCGGTTGAGGAAGTGGATGGTGGCGCTTAAGCCGAGACCAAACGAAACGGTCAGAGCCACGACACTGGCGAATTGCAGTCCCTCACCCATCGCCCACAGCACCGTTCCCGACATCACGACGGGGAAGATGCCCGGCAGGATGCAGGCGAACATCACGACCCAGGAACGGAAGGCCAGGCCGATGAAGATCGCGACCAGCGCGAATTCGACGGTAAGCCCGCGGTTGAGCTTCTCGATCATGCCGGCCGAGTTGCGCGCGGCAATCGCGGCAAGTCCCGTGACCGCCACTTCATAGCCGGGATGCTTCTTGCGGACGGCGTCGAGCTCGGTATCGAGCTTGTCGACGATCGGCAGGAGCTGGCTGGAATCCTTGTCCGGCACGCGACCTGCGACCACGACGGCGTCCTGCTCGGCATCGATGAACCGGCGCACCAGATGCTCCGGAATGACGCTGACATATTCCTTCAGCGTCGCGACGTCGGCGCTCCCGGCCTTGTCCGCGAGCCAGCGGCGCAGGGTCTCGACCGACCAGACATTGCCCACACCGGCTGCCTTCTCCACCGTCGCGTGCACGTCGGCGATGGTCTGCAGCGTCTCCGGCGAATAGAGCGATTCGCCCTTGGGGAACTGGATCAGAACGTTGACCGGATTGGCGCCGGTGAGCTTGGCGTCGAGCCGGTCGCTGGCGGCGACCGCCTGGCGCTTGTCCGGCACCTGGTCGGCGAGCCGGTAGCGCGGCTCCAGATTGGCGTAGATGACACCGAGGCCGGCCACGAACACCACGGCGATCAGGCTGAACAGGCCGGGGCGGCCCACCATGCGCACCGCGATCCAGTAGCAGAAATTACGCAGCGCCTGCACGCCGGCGTCCGCGGTCTGGAACTTGGTCGCAAAGACCTTCTCGTTGCGCACGAGCAGCACGCCGAACACCGGCACCAGCGACAACACCGCGACCAGCGCGATGATGGTGGCGGCGAGACCCGCCTCGCCAAACTTGCGGATCAGATCGGAGTCGGAGAACTGCAGCGCGATGAAGGAAATACCGGCGGTGCCGTGCGTCAGCACGCAGGCCGGTCCGACCACCAGCACCGCGTTCTTGAATGCGGTGAACTTGTCCTGGCCCGCGATCAGCCGGTCGCGCGCGGCGAAGGTGAGCTGCATCGAGTCCGAGAAACTGATCACCATGATGAGCGGCGTCATCACGTTCAGGAACATGTTGAGATTGAAATTGGCCCAGCCGAGCGCGCCGAGCGCCAGCAGGATCGCGATCATCGGCGGGAACGCCGCCGCCACCATGAACGAGATCTTGCGGAAGAAGATGATGGCGATGACACAGCCGGCGAGAATGCCGAGGATGTTGTAGGTGAGCCCGTCGCGCTCGACCGCGTTGCGGATTTCGAGCTGCATCACCGGCACGCCGGAAAGCTGCACGTTGAGGCCGGTCTCGCCGAGGTCTTCCTTCATCAGCGCGCGGATGTCGGCGACGGTCTTGGTCAGCTTGTTGGAGGCGACCACCTCCGGATCGAGCGACAGCACGATCAGCGCCAGCGTGCCGTCCTCGGACAACAGCTTGCCGCGGATGATCTCGTTGGTTTTGACACCCTCGATGAACTTGTCATAAGCCGCGCCCTCGGGCAGCTCGGGCGGGAACAGCGCGGCGGGAAGCTTGCCCGGCGCCGGCGCCTGACGCGCGGAGAACAGCGAGACCAGTCCGCGCGTGCCGTCGATCAGCTGCATGTCGGTGACGAAGTCGCGCAGCTTCTCGAGGTTGTTCCGCGCCAGCAGGGTCTTGCCCTCGACCACGACGAGGACGTCGAATTCCTCGGCCGGGAACTTCTTGGTCACCGCTTCGTACTGGCGGAATTCCGGCGTGTTGGACCGGAACAGCTGCGACAGCGAATCGTCGATCTTGATCCGGTGGATGCCGAACACGGCGCCGACGATCAGCACGAGCAGGACGATGCAGGAGACGATGGGCGCCCGGACTGCGATCAGCCCGATGCGCTCCAGCCCGAAGGCGATCGAGGACGCAGGTCCCTGCTCGACCTTGTCGACATGAACCTCACTCTCGCTGTGCTTTTCGAGCATGCCTTGTCCAGTTCCTAAATCGGCTCGGGTCTGTGAGCTTGTCGCGCCCCGCGAACGGCTTGAAAATGCCATACCAATAGGAGGCTTGCCCTTTGAAAATGCGCAGAAAATCGCCGCGAGGGGTTTAGCAGGTCAATCACCCTTCTCGCAAGCAGGCGGAGTGTGGCCGAATCGATCAAGATGTGGCGATTTTGCCTCAATGCCCTTCATTCGGGCAAAGCCGTGCCAATTCGACGCGGCGCGCGGTCCGCGCTCTCGTCCTTCAGCGCCACACCGGTCACTTCCCGCGCGAGCCCCTCGCGGACCAGCCAGGCGATCTTGAAGGCAGCCTCGTCATAGCTCAACCCGGCCTTGTGGATGTTCGACACGCAATTGCGCTCGGCATCGGTGCGATCAGGCTTCGGGGCGAAAGTCAGATAGGCGCCGAGACTGTCGGGCGCCGACAGGCCCGGCCGCTCGCCGATCAGCATCACGACCATGCGCGCGCCGAGAATGGTGCCGATCTCGTCGCCGAGCGCGACGCGCGCGCCTGAGGCGACGACGACATGGCCGATCGCGACACCATCGTCGGCTGCAAGCAACGGCAGCAGGCGCATCACCAGCGCGGCCGCATGGGCGTGGACCGCCGCCGCCGACAGCCCATCGCCAATCACGACCGCGAGTTGGCACGGCTCCGAGGCGCACCGCGTCAAGGCCTCGGCTGATCCTGCATCGAGCCGTCTGCCCAGATCGGGCCGCCGCAGATAGTCCCCGCGGTCGACCGCCCGGCTGTTCGCCTCGGTGACGACGAGGCCAAGCGCGCGGAGATCTGCGACCAGCCGCGGCGCATCGAAGACGGCATGCACAGCATCGCGGGCGCGGGCATGGTCCAGCGTGAAATCGAGCAGTGCCCGCGTCGGCAGGCTCGCGCCGCTGCGCCCGAGCGCGACGCGCGCGGGCGTAAGCGACCGCAGATCGAGGGTCGGACGACGCGGGATGGCCGGATCAGACATGTTGTGTCATTCGGCGGGGACGGAGGCCTCGCGTAGCCGGATCGAATAGTTCGAGGCGTTCTGCTGGCCGGTCGAGGCCGCCCGCGCAAAAGTGATGAGATGGTGCGCGATCAGCGTGCAGCCGATCAGGCCTTCGAGATCGCCGCGCTTGATGCGGCCCAGCGCGAATTTCCAGAACACGCGCTTGTAGTCGCCGAGCACGCCGACCTTCCAGAAGATGTTTCGCAGCATGACGAGGCCACGCCTGATGTTGGGCCAGGTCTTCATCTCGTCCGGCGTCGGCATCTTCAGCCGGTGCACGTAAACGTGGTCGCATTGATACTGGAAGCGCGCGTAGACCTTCTCGGGCTCGTAGGCGACGGCCATGGCGTGCTTCCAGGACGCGACGACGTCGTCGTAGGGCAGCAGGAAGTTGACATTGGAATCGCGCCCGTCGTCCTCGACCAGGCGTCCCTCGCGCTCCAGACGGTCCCACAGCGGCGTCTTCGGCAGCGCCTGAAGCAGGTTGATCGTGAGCAGCGGAATCCGGGAGTCCTCGACAAAGGCGAGCAGCGCCTCCGAAGTATTCGGCTTGTCGGTGTCGAGCCCCATGATGATGCCGGACACGACCTCCATGCCGTAGGAGTTGATGGTTTGCACGCCCTCGAGGATCGGGACCATCATGTTATGGTCCTTGTGCATCGCCTTCAGCGCATCAGGGTCGGGCGTCTCGATGCCGCAGAAGATCGTGATGAAATAGGCCTCGCGCATCTTCTCGAGGATTTCCGGCCGCTTGGCGATGTTGAGCGTCGCCTCGCAGGCGAGCCGCACCACGTAACCGGTCCTCTTCTGCCATTCGATCAGATGCGGCAGGAGGTCCAGCGCCGCCTTGCGGTTACCGATGAAATTGTCGTCGACGAAATAGACCGTGTCGGTCATGCCGCATTCGCGCAGTCGGTCGAGTTCGGCGATGATCTGCTCCGGCGACTTGATGCGCGGATTGCGGCCGTAGAGGCCGGGGATGTCGCAAAACTCGCACTGATACGGACAGCCGCTGGAATACTGGATGCTGCCGAGGAAGTACTTCTTGACGTCGGCGAGCTCGTAGGCCGGGATCGGAAACTCCGTCATCGGCACGCGATCCTTGGTGGTCAGAACCACCTGGGTCTCGGGGCGCGAGATGTCGCGCGACAGTATTTCGAGCAGCTGATTGGTCGCGTCGCCGAGCTCGCCGACATGGAGATAGTCGAAGGACGGATAGTAGTCCGGGCAGGCGCTGACGGAGGGACCGCCGAGCGCGACCGGCAGGTCGAACTCATGGGCGCGGCGGCAGATGTCGTTCATCTGCTGGCGCTGGATGTGCATGCCGCTGACGAAGACCGCCTCCGCCCATTCGAACTCCTCCTTCGTCGTGCGGCGAAGGTTCTCGTCGACGAATTTGACCTGCCACTCCTCGGGCAGATAGGCCGCGAGCAGCAAAAGTCCCTGCGGCGGCATGAAGGCGCGGACGCCATCGGTCAGGGGGTAAGAATGCTCGAACGTCCCGAACGACGATGTGTATCGCGGAAACACGCAGAGAATCCGCCGGGACGTCCCGTTACTTTCAGCTCGCATCAAAGCTCCCCCGCCACGCTCGACTTAGCCGCGGAAATTGCCAGACAGACACATAGCGTAATGCTGCCGCCGGAATTTCTCAATATTGTGGCATGAGCCTAATTCCCGGAGGGACCAATGGTTTCCTCGGGCCGCCGGGTGCTTCCGCCGCGTCACGCGATCAGCCGTGACGCAAAATCGGGCAGCTGGCCTGCATCGCCGGCAAGCCGGAAATCGGCGCCCGCAATGCCGGACCGCACCAGCCAGTCGTCGAACTCCGGCGCACGACGCAGTCCGAAGACGTCGCGGACATAGAGTGCGTCGTGAAAAGACGTGGACTGATAGTTCAGCATGACGTCATCGGCGCCGGGGACACCCATGATGAAGGTGACGCCGGCGGCAGCGAGCAGCGTCAGCAGATTGTCCATGTCGTCCTGGTCCGCCTCGGCGTGGTTGGTGTAGCAGATGTCGATCCCGAGCGGCAGGCCGAGCAGCTTGCCGCAAAAGTGATCCTCCAGCCCGGCCCGGATGATTTCCTTGCCGTCGTAGAGATATTCCGGGCCGATGAAGCCGACCACGCTGTTGACCAGGAGGGGCGCAAAGGCGCGGGCGACGGCGTAGGCGCGGGCCTCGCAGGTCTGCTGGTCGACGCCGTGATGGGCATTGGCCGAAAGCGCCGAGCCCTGCCCGGTCTCGAAATACATCACGTTCTGCCCAACCGTACCGCGCCTCTGCGACAACCCGGCCTCGTGCGCCTCCTTGAGAAGCGCGAGGTCGATGCCAAAACCGCGGTTGGCAGCCTCAGTGCCGGCGACCGACTGGAAGACGAGGTCGACCGGCACGCCCTGCCCGATCAGCGACAGCGTCGTGGTGACATGGGTCAGCACGCAGGCCTGGGTCGGGATCTTCAGCCGCGCGATGACCTCGTCGAGCAGCCGCAGCAATTGGCCGATCACGGCCGGGTCGTCGCTCGCCGGGTTGATTCCGATGCAGGCATCGCCGGCGCCGAGCAGGATGCCGTCGAGGATGGAGGCGGTGATGCCCCTGGCGTCGTCGAAGGGATGGTTGGGCTGGAGCCGGGTGCTCATCCGGCCCTTCAGGCCGATGGTGTTGCGGAAAGCGGTGGTGACCTCGCATTTCCGCGCCGCCAGGATCAGATCCTGGTTGCGCATCAGCTTCGAGACCGCGGCGGCCATCTCCGGGGTGATGCCGCGGGCCAGCTTGCGCAAGATTTCGGGCGTCGCGGCATCCGACAGCAGCCAGTCGCGAAATGCACCGACCGTCAGCGAAGCCACCGGCGCGAAGGCCTTGGCGTCGTGGCTGTCGATGACGAGGCGGGTGACCTCGTCGGTCTCATAGGGGATGACGGCTTCCTGCAAGAACTGCCCGAGCGGGACGTCGGCCAGCGCCATCCGCGCCGCGATCATCTGTTCGGCACTGGCGGCGGCGATCCCGGCCAACCGGTCGCCGGAGCGCGGCGGCGTCGCCTTGGCGAGCAGGTCGCGCAGATCCGGAAATGCGTAGGTCGTGGCGTCGATGGTGTGGCGGTAGACCAAGGGTTTCTCCGGGGTTCGTCGGCCAGAGGCCGACTCCAGCGCGATCCCAAGACTATACCTTCAGATCAAGACGCTGAAATATCTCCCTTTCTTTCGACCGCTGCCGAGTGGGGCCAAACCCGGCGTTAACGCCGCGTCCATCTTCATTCTGCATAGTTTTGCATTAATTTGTACGACCGCGCTCTCCGGCCGCTCCCGGCCATTCGGGCCCCTGAAAACCATGACAACCGACCAATCTGGGAATGCCACCGGCCTCGCCGGCCGCTTCACGCTTGCCAACAAGCTCTACGCGATCTTTGCGCTGTTCGCGCTGCTCACGGCGGCGATCGCGATGCTGTCCGACTACAACAGCCGCCGCGGTGCCGAGCTGACCACCGCGATCGAGACCGCGAACGCCGCCGCGCTGAACGTCGAGCGGGTCAACTCGCTGGTCTATGCGGTCGTGATGGAATCGCGCGGCGTCTACATGTCGACTGAACCGGCCGTGGTGAAGAAATACGGCGAGGGCCTGCTCAAGTTCAACGCCCAGATCCTCGGCGTCGTGAAGCGCTGGGAGACCATCGTCAAGGCTGACGATGCCGAGCAGTTCGCCACCTTCAAGAAGCGCATCGAGCAGTTCGTCGAGTTTCGCAAGGAGCTGGTGCGCCGCGGCGTCGAGATCAATGCGGCCGCGGGCCGCGAATGGGGCGACAACGACGCCAACCGCGCCGTGCGCTCGGCGCTGAACAAGGATCTCGAGGCGCTGTCCAAGGTCTATGCCGAGCGCGCGAGGCAAATCGCGCACGAGACCGAGACCAATCGCACCCTGTCCTTCGTCCTGACCTGCCTCGCCGGTGTGGCGCTCGCGCTCGTCGTGATCGGCGTCGTCATCATCGCCCGCTCGATCGCACGCCCCCTCTCCGCCATAACCGCGACCATCAAGCAGGTCGCTGACGGCGCCGAGAACGTCGTGGTGCCGCACTCTGACCGCGCCGACGAGATCGGCGCACTGGCACGCGCGATCCAGATCTTCCAGGACGCGATGGGGCGCAACCGCAACCTCGCCTCGCAGGTCTCGCAGGACTCCGCAGCGCGCGAGGAGCGCGCCCGCCACATCGAGCAATCCGTCGACGCGTTTCGCGGGGCGATCGGCGCGATCATGCGCGGCCTCAGCGACAACGCCTCCGTCATGCGCGAGACGGCGCAGACCATCACCCGCGTCACCGCGGACGCGAGCAGCCGCGCCGGCACGGCGGCGAACGCCACCGAGCAGGCCTCGCACAACGTCACGGCGGTGGCAGGTGCGGCCGAGGAGCTGTCTGCGTCGGTGGTGGAGATCGGCCGGCAGGTGCGGCAATCCGCCAGCGCGGTCGAGCAGACCGGCCAGCGCACCGAGAAATCGATCGCCGAGATCGAGAGCCTGGCGGCCGCCACGCAACGCATCGACGGCGTGCTTAGCCTGATCCAGGCCATCGCCGAGCAGACCAATCTGCTCGCGCTCAATGCCACCATCGAGGCCGCGCGCGCGGGCGATGCCGGCCGCGGCTTTGCCGTCGTCGCACACGAAGTCAAGGCACTCGCGGGGCAGACCGCGAAGGCGACGGCCGACATCAGCGAAAACGTCTCGATGATCCAGTCCTCCACCCGCAACGCGGTCGACGCCGTCCGCGAGATCGGCGGCGCGGTGCGCGAGATCAACGATGTCACCTCGGCGATCGCCGGCGCCATCGGCCAGCAGGACGCCGCCACGCGCGAGATCTCGTCCAACGCGCAATCGGCTGCCCAAGGCAACGAGACCCTCGTCGCCAACATCAGCTCGCTCCGCGACGCCATCGGCAAGACCGACACTGCGGCCTCCTCGGTGCTGACGGCTGCGAGCAGCGTGACCGAGACGGCGGAGACGCTGTCGCGCGAGGTGGAGAAGTTCTTCCAGAACCTGCGCTCAGGCGCGGCGGACGGCCGCGTCGCCAAGGTGGGGTAGCAGCACGTCCATCGGCAGCAGAGCCGGCGGTGGGGTCGCTCCATCAAAAAGCGCGAAAACAACCCCATGCACAGTAGCCGGGGACAGCGATATCAATGGCTTGGCTCTAGTCCAAAACTATTCGTATTTTACGAAATGATGTTTGACTCGTCGGGCAAAACAGGGGCATGATGTCAATATTGGAGCTTTCCGCGCCGGGCCGGCAGATCGTGAGAAGCCGAAGGCTGGCTGAGGCCGCCTCCCTGTGAACCAAAGCCGCGGAGCAGTCCGCGGCTTTTTGTTATCGCCACCATCTGGCTTTAGCGGAAGCGATGCAGGAGGCAGTGATCCTTGGAAGCGGCCCGAATGCTCAGGCTTTTCGGCGGAAGCAGGCCGGAAAGATCACACGCCGAGTCGCTATCGCGAGCTAAAGCGGGGCGCCATACCGCGCTCTTGGAGCACGCGCGGAACTAAACCCGGCGTGGCATGTTCATCCCAACGTGGCTTGGCGCTCCCGATTCAATGCCGCCGTCAGCGCAACATCGTTCGCTCCAGATGCTCATGGCAACAATGCGTACCCGTCGGGATCGTAGCCCTAGCCGATCGGGCTTGGTCAGTTGTGACCGGCCTCGCAAACCGGCCTGAAGCTCATGCACCGACTTCGACAGCTTGCGTCATGTAAGGACTGGATGACCTTCCCAAAGATGTGCCGTCCGAACTCACTGGACCCTCAACAAACTCGCCGTCTTTCCCGGCCTAGCGAGGAGCTGTGATCAGGCAGCCATTCAAAGCACGAACACCGGAAGAACTGATTTCCCTGTTGAGCGCCGTGGCGATGGCTATTCTCGCCGCGATCATTGTTATGGTGCTCTATTACGGTCGCGAGATCATCATACCCATAGCGCTGGCCGTCTTGCTGAGCTTCGTGCTGGCGCCCCTGGTTCGACTGGTTCAGCGACTGCGCATTCCACGAAGTTTGGCTGTGGTGAGCGTGGTCGTGATCGCCTTCGCGTTCATATTTGCGATGGGCAGTCTGCTCGCTACCCAACTCGCGCAGCTGGCCGGCGATTTGCCGCGATATCAGTCCACAATCAGCGAGAAGATCCAATCCTTCCGTGAGACCACCGCCGGTCGAGGCACGCTCGAGCGGGCTTCGAGCATGTTGAAGGACCTCAGCAAAGAGCTCGATAAGCCCAAGGACGCCGCGAATTCGTTGGGGACCATAGCAGCTCCGAAAGCGGCCTCGCCGAAGCCCGTTCCTGTGGAAGTGCTTCAGCCCGATCCCGGCGCGCTGGAGAGCTTGCAAACGCTGATTTCACCGTTGCTTCATCCGCTCGCAACGACCGGGATCATCGTCATATTCGTGATCTTCATTTTGCTTCAGCGCGAGGATCTTCGCAATCGTCTGATCAGGCTGGCCGGTTCGGACGACCTGCAGCGCACCACGGCTGCCCTTGATGACGCGGCGAGCCGCCTCAGCCGGCTTTTCCTGATCCAGCTTCTGCTGAACGGGAGCTTCGGCATCATCATCGGAATGGGTCTCTGGCTGATCGGCGTTCCAAGCGCGATCCTGTGGGGCATTCTGGCAGCAGTGCTGCGCTTCGTGCCTTACATTGGGGCGGTCATCGCCGCCGCCTTTCCTCTCGCTCTCGCGGTCGCCGTCGATCCAACCTGGACGATGCTGCTGTGGACGATCGCGTTGTTCGTGGTGGTGGAGCCGGTCGTCGGCCATGTGCTGGAGCCGATGGTCTATGGACACAGCACGGGACTCTCGCCGGTGGCCGTTGTGGCTTCCGCGACGTTCTGGACGGCGCTCTGGGGTCCAATCGGCCTCGTTCTCGCGACCCCCCTTACCGTGTGTCTGGTCGTACTGGGCCGCCATGTCGAGCGCCTGGAGTTCCTGGACGTCATGTTTGGAGACCGACCAGCGCTCTCTCCGCCTGAGATATTCTATCAGCGGATGCTCGCCGGCGATCCGACAGAAGCATCGGCAAAAGCCGAGGAGTTCTTGAAGGAGCGATCTCTTGGCTCCTATTACGACGAAGTCGCCCTGCGAGGACTGCAACTGGCTCAAGCGGATGCCGAGCGCGGCGCTCTGGCTCCCGACCGGCTGACCAAAATCAGGGATGCGGTCCAGGAATTTGCCAATAACATTTCGGAGCAGGATGAGCGTCCGTCGCCGAAGGTCAACCCGACCACTGATGTCGAAGCTACATCTGCCATAGAGGGCGTGGCTGAGGACGCGCCTTATGAGAGCCTGCGGGTGCTGCGCAAGGAGGACTTGCCTTCTGAATGGCAAGGCGATCATCCCGTGCTCTGCTTGGCTGGACGAAATCCGATCGACGAAGCCGCCGCGATCATGCTGGCTCAACTGACGGATGCGCATGGTTTGTCGTCCCGAGTTGAAGCAGCGGGAGCGTTATCGACGGCGAATATCTTCCGGCTGGAGACCGCCGGGGTCGCCATTGCCTGTCTTGTCTATATGGACGCAAGTAGTCCTGCCCATATGCGCTACTCGGTGCGACGGCTTCGCCGTAAATTGCCGAAGGCTACAATCATTCTGGGTTGCTGGATGAAGGACATCGACCCAGCGGCGCTGGAAAGCCTGCGGGAAGGTGCCAAGGCGGATCTGGCTGCTGCAACTCTGGGCGGAGCGCTCAAACTCTGCATAGAGGCGACAGGTGTGGACTCCCTTGGCACAGGAGCCGAAGGCCAGATTTCGAAGATCACGGCCGCTTCGTAGTTTGGACGCGTGGACATGGCTGCTACGGGCGCGCAGCAAACCATGATGTCATCGCGGCGATGGCGCGGCGCCCGGGATCTTCGGCCGTGCTGCGCGACCTTCTGGTGCGCGATTCAACCAACCGGTCCGGGTGTCCAATCGCCGCCGGCAAGCGGCCGGACTTTTACGTCAGGAATGACCCCACGCTCCAGGCTCGGATCGAAATGGCGCATGGTCCGCTCATTGAAGTCGATGATGCGGCCAGGCCTTAGTGGTCCCACGTCATTTATCCTGACGATGACTTTCTTGCCGACGGCCTCGACGAGGGCGTATTTCGGCTTCGCGCCAAATCGGACCCCACCGAATTTCTTACGCAAGCTCGTCTTGATGGCAGCCGACCATACCGAGGGATCATAGCGCTCGCCGGAAGCCGTCTTCGGGCCGCCCTCCTCTTTGCCCGGCTTGAACGGATTGTACATGGATGCCGCGCCAACGATCGCTTCCCCGGAAGCGGCATTGTCGGCAGTGCTTGAGTGAACCCCACCAGCTTCACATCGCGCAATAGAAACGGAAACGGCAAGCGCAATTACGGCGCCGCAAATTGCGGCGCTCGATCGGAACACCATTATATCTCCTGTGATTTTCGATTGTTCGGTTCCGATGCCGCAAATCGTTTTGCGGGTCGAGCCACCCCTGGCTCCGGAACAGTTTGCAGGAACCGCAATAGTTCCAGCACGGCGTCTTAGTTGTCGCCGTCTAAGACAGACATTGCGTCAACAGCATGACGACGAGAGCGACAGTGAAATAGCGCGACGACATGAGTCTCGCGGCGTTACAAATCAGGCTAATCGATGCGCCCGCCTGCCTGACCGTGTTCATTCTTATTGACGTTGTTTTTCCCAGGAGCGCGATCATCGCCGCGACGCGCTGGGGCGGAGGCAGGCACCTTCTTCTACAAAGAAGGAGAGATCGTCCCTAAGCCATCACCCCGCCTCGCTTGATCAGCTCCTTCCCCACCGCTGCCAGATGCACCTGATCCGGTCCGTCGCCGATGCGGATGAAGCGGGCGTAAACGTAAGCACGCGCCAGGAACGTGTCCTGCGAGACGCCGGCGGCGCCGTGGATCTGGATGGCGCGGTCGATGACGCGGGCGGCCATGCTGGGCACCACGATCTTGGCGGCGGCAATCAGGTCGCGCGCCATCTTGTTGCCCTCGCGGTCCATCCTGTCGGCGGCCTGCAGCGTCAGCAAGCGCGCCTGCGCGATCTCGCAGAATGAGTGCGCGATGTCCTCGCGCACCGAGCCCTGCTCTGCGAGCGGCTTGCCGAACGCTGTGCGGGAGACCGCGCGCTGGCACATCAATTCCAGCGCACGCTGCGCGCAGCCGATCAGCCGCATGCAATGATGGATACGGCCGGGGCCGAGCCTGCCTTGCGCGATCTCGAAGCCGCGGCCCTCGCCGAGCAGGATGTTCTCCGCGGGCACGCGAACGTTCTCGTAGACGATCTCGGGATGGCCGACCGGCGCGTCATCATAGCCGTAGGTCAGCATGTCGCGGACGATGCGTACGCCGGGCGTCGCTCTCGGCACCAGGATCATGGATTGCTGGCGGTGGCGATCGGGATCTTCGGGCGCGGTCTTGCCCATCACGATCAGGATCTCGCAATCCTCGTTCATCGCGCCGGAGGTGAACCATTTGCGGCCGTTGATGACGTAGTCGCCGCCGTCGCGCTTGATCTCGCACTGGATGTTGGTGGCATCGCTGGAGGCGACCTGCGGCTCCGTCATCGAGAAGCCGGAGCGGATGCGTCCTTCCAGAAGCGGCTTCAGCCAGCGCTCCTGCTGTGCCGGCGTGCCGTAATTTGCCAACACCTCCATGTTGCCGACGTCCGGCGCCGAGCAATTGAACACCTCCGGCGCCCAGAGGATGCGGCCCATGATCTCCTTCACCGGCGCGTATTCGAGATTGCTGAGGCCAGTGTTGTTAAGGTCTTGACCGTGCTCGCCGGAGAGGAACAGGTTCCAAAGCCCCTGCTCGCGCGCCAGCCGCTTCAAGTCCTGAAGGACCGGCGGCGTCCGGTAGCGCGTCGCTTCCGGCTTCACCTGCTCGTAATAGAGCTCCTCGACCGGCTCGACATGCGTGCGCATGAACCGGCGGACGCGCTCCTGCAACTCGAGCGAACGTTCGGAGTGGTGAAAGTCCATTGGCTCCTCCTTTTACTTCTCCCCTTGCGGGAGAAGGTGGCGCGAAGCGCCGGATGAGGGGTCTCTCTCCGCGAACGCAATAAACAGCTTCGCACGCGGAGAGAAACCCCTCACCCGGCTGCGCTTCGCGCATCCACCCTCTCCCGCAAGGGGAGAGGGTGCACCGTCTCTGCGGTCGCTTGCGCCTCACGTCCCGCGCAACAGCTCGCTTGCCACGATCCAGTCGGTGCCGTTGAACTCGAGCATATAGCCGTCCTTGATCGGGCGGAAATCCTGCGGCGTGGTGTTGAGCGTGATGCCGGGCATCAGCAACGACAGCGGCACGTTCTTCAAATTGGCCGCCTGCGCCATGATGTTCTCGCGCGTCAGATTGTCCTTGCACTGCTTCAGCAAGACCACCAATGCCTCGGCGACGGTGTAGCCGTAGAGACCCGCGACGTTGTTGACGTCGGCATTGGGCAGGCGCTTCTTCATGAAATCGATATAGGCCGTCATCGCCGGATCGCCCTTCGGCACCTCGACGAACGGCTTGAGCGAGCCGAGCGAGAGCACGCCCTTGCCGGCATCGAGGCCGGCCGGGACCATCACGGTGGCCTTGTTGGCGCAGCCCGAGGCGAGGAAGCGCGTCGCCTGCCAGCCGACCTCATGCGCTTTCCGGATCGCCTGGGCGCAGGCGCGCGGCGTCACCGAATAGATCATGAACACGTCGGCCTTGGTGTTGGCGAGCGTCAGCACCTGGGAATCGACGGTGGGGTCGGCGACCTCGAAGCTCGACGCCATCGCAATCACCTTGTCGGCGTCGGCACCAAGCGCTTCCTTGACGCCGCGCAGATATTCCTTGCCGGCGTCGTCGTTCTGATAGAGCACCGCGAAGCGCGCGTTCGGGTTCTTGGCACGGGCATAGGCGACGTCGATGGCGGCCTCGCTGGTGTAGTTCGGTGCCCATGGCAGCGCCATCGACCAGGGCATGTTGGCGGGATCGTTCCACTTCGAGGCCGAGCTGATCAGAAACAGCTGCGGCACCTTGTTGCTGTTGAGATATTTCGCGATCGCCGAGCTCGGCGCGGTGCCCATGGTCGCGAAGATGAAGGCGACGCCGTCACCCTCGACCAGCCGCCGCGCCGCTTCCATGGTCTTCGGCGGCGAGAAGGCGTCGTCGAGCGACAGCAGATTGAGCTTGCGGCCGTTGATCCCGCCCTTCTCGTTCACCTCGTCGAAATAGGCCGAGATCACCCTGCCGGTGATGCCGAGCGGCGATGCGGGACCGCTATAGGGCATGGTGTTGCCGATCTTGATCTCGGTGTCGCTGATGCCGGGACCGTAGGATTTTTGCGCGGAGACAGGCGTGGACAGGCAGGCAGCCAAGGCTGCAGCCAGGACCAAGGCGGCTTTCATGGTTTCTCCCCGATGATGATCGCCGCGAGTCGGAAGGCGCAGCGTGCTGCTTTTTGCCAGCACGCCAGATCAGCGGAGTTCCGTGAGAGGGTCTTGCGTCGAGTTGCTGATCAGTGGCGCCGCTTCAGGCTGAAGCCCAGGCTCACCCACCCCGCGCCCGCCATGATCAGGTCGATGCCGAGAAACAGGCCGAGGATGTAGACGCTGTTCACCGGCCAACGTGCCAGGATCAACAGCCCCAGCAGCAGCGTGATGGCGCCCGAGAGCGCCACCCAGACCCACGGACTTTCACGCTTCATGCTGAAAGCGAGAAACAGCCGGACGGCGCCGGAGGCAAGCAGCGAGGCACCCAGGAACAGGGTCAGCAACACTGCAGCAAACAGCGGGTTCTCGAAGGTGAGAAAGCCCGCGATAACATAGAGTACGCCGAGCAAGGCCCAGATTACGAACTTGCCCCAGCTTTTCATCTGGAACGCGCCGATGATTTCGGCCGCGCCTGCGACGATCATCATGGCACCAACCACGATCACGCTCGCCACCGTCGCCATGACCACGCTGCCAAGTGCGACGAAGCCGGCGACGAGGTAGACGACTCCCAAGGCTACGATCCAGCCCCATTTGGCATGCAGGGCCGCGATCCCGGAGCCCAGGCCGGAAGGATGGGAGATATCCGAGGCACTTGTCATGACGGCCACTCCTGCATGGAAGCCCGCGAGCACAGGCCAGTATAGCGCGCGCCGCACCGGGACGACAGCCAGCACAGCAGCCCTCGCGGTCAGCAACCTTGACGCAAATCAAGACCGGATGCGGCGCCTTAGCCGCGCGTCCGCTCCATCTCCAGCTCGGCCTTGAGATTGTCGAGATCCCTATAAATTGAAGCAACCGCAAGGACGCGGCCGCCCTTGCGATACTTCAGCAGGCAGTCCTTGCCGGAAATGCTGCCGTCGATCGCGATCTCGTCAAAACTCTCGGCGTGGCCGACATAGTTGATCGGCACGTCATAGTGCTGCGACCAGAAGAACGGCACGGCCTCGAAGCGCTCGCGCTTGCCGAGCATATTGCGCGCCGCGGTCTGGCCCTGCCGCTCCGCCACGACCCAGTGCTCGACGCGGATGGTTTGCCGCGAATGCGGATCGGGCCAGCGCGCGATGTCGCCGGCCGCGAAGATGCCGGCTATGCTGGTCTCCAGATATTCGCTGACGCTGACGCCCCGGTCGGCCGCAAGCCCTGCCTGCTCGGCAAGCGCGAGGCGCGGCTTGACGCCAATGCCGACCACGACCAGTTCGGCCTCGATCACGCCGCCGCTCTTCAACGTGGCGCGGGTGCCGTCCAGCTTTTCCACGGTGTCCTCGAGATGGAAGTTGACGCCATTCTCCTCATGCAGCGCACGCACGAAATCGCCCATCTCGGGACCGAGCACCTTCTGCATCGGCCGTTCGTCCGGCGCGACCACGTGCACCTCGATCTTGCGTGCCCGCAAGGAGGCCGCAACTTCGAGGCCGATGAAGCTGGCACCGATCACCAGCGCACGCTTGGCGCTGCCGGCCGCCTTGATGATGGCGCGGCTGTCGGCGACCGAGCGCAGGGTGTAGACATGAGGCTGGTCCGCACCCGGAATCTGCAATCTGACCGGCTCGGCGCCGGTCGCGAGCAGCAGCCGGTCGAACGGCAGCCTGTCGCCGTTGCCCAGCGTCACGCTGCGCGTCTTCGCCTCGATCGCGGCGACATTCGTGTTGAGCCTGAGATCGATCCCGGCGTCCCGATAGTCCTCCTCGCCCCGCAGCGGCAGCCATTCCTCCGGCGCGTTGCCCGCGAGGTAATCCTTGGAGAGATTGGGACGGTCGACCGGCATCGCGCTGTCATTGCTGAGCATGGTGATGGCGCCGGCAAAGCCCTCGCGACGGAGCGTCTGCGCCGCCGCGAAACCCGCCGCGCCGCCGCCGATGATGACGAATTTATCCGGCATTGGCGCCGTTCGGTGAGGCGCCGGAGGCTTTGGCATCTCGTGCTTGCGCTGAACGACGATCTTGTCCTGATCGCGCGAGACCTCCCACACCGCCAGCGCATTCAGCGCCGGCGGACGGGTCGCCTCGCCTGACCGCAAGGAGAAACAGGCGTGATGCCAGGGGCAGCGGATGGTGTCGCCAACCACCAGCCCTTCGGCGAGCGGTCCGTGATAATGGCTGCAGGCCGGCTCGATCGCGAAGATCTCGCTGCCGGCCTGCACCAGCAGGACGTCTTCCTCGCCGACATGGCCGAGCAATTTGCCGTCCTTGAACGCGGCAAGCGTCACGCCCCTGCTCAGGTCGGGCCCGCTTGGCTTCTTGTCCTCGGTCATGGCATTGCCTCCTTGAGCCGTCGCGGATCAATCGTCCGAATTGGCCAGCCCCAGCAGCTCCTGGCGCGTCAGCGCATTGTCGCAGAACACGCCGAGCATGCGGCTGGTGACGAGATCGGTCCCAGGCTTGTGCGCGCCGCGCGTAGTCATGCAGTGATGCGTCGCCTTGATGATGACTCCGACACCTTCAGGCCGCAGCACATCGTTGATCGTGTTGGCGATCTGCGCGGTCATCTTCTCCTGGATCTGAAGCCGCTTGGCGTAGATGTCGACGAGACGCGCGAGCTTGGAGATGCCGACGACGCGCCCTTGCGGGATATAAGCGACCCAGGCGCGGCCGACGATGGGTGCCATGTGGTGCTCGCAATGGCTTTCGAAGCGAACGCCGCGCAGGACGATCATCTCGTCATAGCCTTCGATCTCCTCAAAGGTCTTTTGCAGGATTTCGGTCGGATCCTGCGCATAGCCGGAGAAATACTCCTCGAAGGCGCGCGCGACCCGGTCCGGCGTATCGCGTAGACCGTCGCGCGCGGGATCGTCGCCGGCCCAGCGGATCATGGTCCGGATCGCCTGCTCGACCTCCGCCCTCTCGGGCCGCTCGGTCGGCGCCTGCGCGACCGCGACACGTTCCAGCCTGCGCGTTTGCGTCTTCATCGAAAACCTCCCCTGCAACAAACCGCATACAGAATGCGGCCCACAGCTTGGACGGCTGCGATTGGAAAAGGTTCCCGGGATCAGGAAAAATTGGAAGCTGCGAGAGCGGCAAGACAGTGGGACGAGAAACCCGGCTCTACGAGGCCGCTTTCCGCACATCGAGCACGGCCTGCGCCCATTCGGCCGGCCGCTCCTGCGGCAAATTGTGGCCGGCCCCTGTAAAGACGCGCCGCTCGAAAACGCCCTCGAATTTGCGTGCATGGTGCGCGGTGCCGGAATTGACGCCGTCACTGTCGCCGTCGATCGCGATGGTCGGCACCCGGATCGGCGGCTGGGCGGCGAGCTTCGCCTCGATCGCGGCATAGGCGGGATCGCCCGCGACCAGCGCGTAACGATGTCGATAGGAGTGGATCACAACATCGACGAAATCAGGATTGTCGAACGAGATTGCGCTGGTCTCGAACGTCGCATCGTCGAAGGCCCATGTCGGCGACCACATCGACCAGAGCTGGCGCGCAAAACCGCGCCGGTTGCGCTCCAGCGCGCGGCGGCCGCGCTCGTTGTGGAAGAGATATTGATACCAGAGCGCCGCCTCCTCCGGTGGCGAAGCCGGCTCCATCGAACGCGCGATGTTCTGGATGTTGTAGGAATTGCCCGAGACCAGCGCGATCACGCGCTCCGGGTGCAGCACCGAGACCACGCAGGCTGCGCGCCCGCCCCAGTCGTAACCGCCGACCACCGCGCGCGAGATTCCAAGCGCATCCATGAAGGCCAGGAGATCGGCGCCGAGCGCCGCCTGCTCGCCGGAGCGCAACGTCGCAGCGGAGCGGAACCGCGTCGGCCCGTAGCCGCGCAGCCAGGGCACCAGCACCCGCGCGCCCGCTTGCGCTATGATCGGCGCGGTCTCGGCATAGGCGTTCACGTCGTAGGGAAAGCCATGGCCCATGATGCAGGGCCAGCCGTCCGGCGCGCCGTATTCGCGATAGGCGATGTCGAGGATGTCGGTGGTGACTGATTCTTCTTGCATGCAGCGCACCTAATTGAGCGCGGCAGCATAAAGGCAACGACGGCTGTGATCCATCCCCTCACGATTTTCGTTTCGCCTGCAATCGAATGAATCGCGAGAATCGAGATGGTCTATGTCTCAATGACCGGCTTTCGCCCGAAAGGCGTCATGCAGCTGCCTATGTTCTGGTGGCGAACGAGGTCGTCCTTCGTGCAGGCTCGGCGCGCGCCCGGCAATCTGCTCACCGCTGTCAGAGTGATCGGAGGTGTCTATTACACTCTGACGGCATGGGCGGATCCGGCAAGCATGCGCCGCTTTGTGTTGGCCGGCGCGCATCTCCAGGCCACGAAGAACTCCAGCAAACTCGGTACCGGGTGGGTTTTCGGCTATGCCTGCGACGAGATCCCCGACTGGGACAGTGTTTACGAACTCTGGAAATTGCACCGCCGAGAGGTGTGACGGGCCGTTCGTTTGCCAGTGATCCGGGAGCGCGCCTGCAATGCGCCGCGATCCGGCATGGCGCAGCGAAATCCAGGCGATACATCCGCCTTATTTCTGCGGCCCGGACAACGTGATGTCACGCTCGGCGCGGAAGACGTTGCTGTAGAGGTTGGCGATCCACTGGCGACCAATCTCGGTCTTGTTGAGATAACCAATCTCGGTCTGAATGTGCGGCGCGACGCTGTTCCAATAGAACTGCGGATAACGGTTCACGATGTCGGCCGGCGAATCGTAGCCGAGCTGGCGGTTCATGCCGACCTCCTCGAACTCGTAGTAGAGCGCGTTGGCCTTGCGCAGATAGTTGGGATCTCCGAGCTGGCCGATGAAGTCGGCGGCGCGCAGGATCGAGGCGTCGTCGTCATAATCCTGGCCTTCCCGGGCCGGAAACCGCGTGCCCTCGATGGCGCGGGCGATGCGTTCCGGATCGAGCCCTGGAATATGCTGCAGCCGGCGCATGACGTACAGCTTGGACCGGTCGACATGATACATCATCAGGCTGGCATCTGATGAGCCGCGGGGCAGCGAGACCTTGGTGCCTGCCGCATCGACCACAAAACCGTCCTCGTCATCTTCCTCGAACAAGCCGCGGACATAACCGATGTCATGGGCAAGACACGCGATCAGGACGTGGACGTAATCCTCGGCCGAGAGATGAATATGAAGATACCGGCCGCTCAGGATGGAATGGCCCGCGAGCGTGACCAGCATCGTATGCTCGACATTGTGATAAAGCGCATCGCTGTTGCCGATGCATTCCATTGCAGTGCGGGTTGCGCTCTCGACGATGTTTGCCGGAGCATCGCCGTATCTGCGGCGCATGAACGAACCCAGCGTCTTCTCCAGGGATTCAGCCGCCAGTCTCGGTAACGTCATCATGGATGCAGCCCCGTCTGTCGGTGGTGTCCCATGCCAACTCCCGACGTCTCATTGTTGTCCTCGACGCAGGCATCAGCATAACCCATCTTGGGCCGACTGGCCAAACCCCGGAGTGAAAACACGGAAATATGTTGCGGTTTGTGCCCCGCGATATCGCGGTTGCGGTGCGGGCCTGACACACCTAGGCAGGGCGTCGCCGGCACGGCAGGATACGCAATCATTCCACCAGCAGCACGTCGACGGCGACGTCGAGCTTCTGCTTCGGCGAGCCGACGATGATGCCGTCGACCGGCGAAACGTCGGAAAAGTCGCGACCGACCGCGAGCACGATATGGTCGCCAGCAACCATAAGATCGTTGGTCGGATCGAAATCGACCCAGCCAAGCTCCTCCCCGCACCACAGCGACACCCAGGCATGGGTGGCATCGGCGCCCTGCAGGCGCGGCTGGCCCGCCGGCGGAATGGTGCGGAGGTATCCGCTGACATAGGCAGCGGGCAGGCCCAGCCCGCGCAAGCCCGCGATCATGATATGGGCAAAATCCTGACAGACGCCATGGCGCTTGACGAAGACCTCGTCGAGCGGCGTCGAGATTACCGTCGCCTTCGGGTCGTAGCGAAATTCGGCGCGGATGCGATGCATCAGATCGACCGCCCCGGCGAGGATACCCACACCTGGCGCGAAGCTTTGCGCCGCATAGGCGCTGACCGGTCCCAGCACCGGCACCAGCGGGCTCGCAAAGACATAGCCGACCGGCGAGGACGGCCCGAGGCTCGTCGCCTCGAAGGCGATGTCGCGAATGCTCTCCCAGCCCGGGCTGTCAGCGTCACGCGCCCGGGGCTGGCGCGACACCTTCACGCGAGAGCGGGAATCGATGCGCAGAGTGCGATGCGCGGCCTCGATCACCACACTCTCGGTCAGCGTGCCGAAGAAATCGCGGCGGACGCTACGCTCCGCGGGGCGCGGACGGATCTCGACCTTGTGCGAGATCAGCTCCTGGCCATGGCCGCTCCTCGGCTCCAGCCGCAGCGTGCAGCGGGCGAAGCTGACCGGACTCTCGTATTCGTAGGTGGTGACGTGACGGATGTCGTAGATCACGCCAGCCCCGTCAGTTTTTCCGGCCGGCTCGCATTGGGGCCGTGCGGGAAGTAGTGCTGCCCGACTGCCTCGGCGAGGCTGAGCAGATCCTGCTCGAGCGCGAACAGCGTCTTGACCTCGAGCTTCTCGGCCTCCGCGGTCGCGAGCATCGCCTGCATCGCGACCGCGAGCCGCTGCGGCTTCTCGATCAGGCCGTGCTCCTTCAGGCTCGGAAGTGCGGCGATGTGCTCGTTCAGCGCCGTCACCTGGAACGCCACCGAACGCGGATTGTAGCTGTCGAGCACGGCGAGGTCGCGCACCGGCGCCAGGATCGGCGCCAGCAGATAACGCGAGCGGTAGGTGATCTGGCAATCCACCAGCGTCAGCAGGATATCGAGATCCTCATCGCCGGCTTCGTCATAGGCAAACTGCCGGGCAAAACGCGTGGTGTTGATGGCGCGCTCGGTGCGGCGGCCGATATCGAGGAAGCGCCAGCCCGCGGCGCGGTTCATGTTCTCATGCGCAAGGCCGGCAAAGCTCGCGAGCTCCTGCAAGGTCAGCTCGGCCGCGCTCAGCACGCTGTCGTCGTCCTCGACCTCGACGGCCAGCCGCTCGGCCATCTCGGTGATGACTTGCCAGGCATCGGGCGACAGCCGCTCGCGCAAGGAGGTCGCCGTGCGCTGGGCCGCGCGGACCAGCGACAGTGCCGAGCCGAAACGCTCCGGGCTCTGCAGCGCTTCGGCAACGATGCGGCCGGGCGCCGCGCGCGAGGTCTGCGAGATCGCGCCCCAGGTCACCAGCAGGCGCTGGATACGCTCGGCCGATTGCAGCGAGGCCGCGGTGCCCTTGTTGGGCCCGCTCGGCGAGCCCAGCGCCCGCACCAGCCGCAGCGTCGCCTCGGCGCGTTCGAGATAGCGGCCGAGCCAGAACAGATTGTCGGCCGCGCGACTCGGCAGCACGCCGGCGATACGGCGGATGCGCACCTTGTCGACCGCAGGCAGCAGCGTCGCGGTCGAGACCTGCTTGTCCGAGACCACCCAGACATCGGCGGAGCGCGCGCCGTCGCCCATCGACACCGCGCGCGCATCCGGCTGCTCGGCGATCCGGCAGAAGCCGCCGGGCATGATGGCCCAGCCGTCGGGCGTCGCGGCTGCGAACACGCGCAGCACGAAGGGACGGGGCGTGATCTGCCCCTGCTCCCACACCGGCATGGTCGAGAGCCGCACCACCTCCTGGCCGACATAGTCCATGCCGCGCGCGGCGATGGCGTCGCTCAGGCGCCGGCGCCCGGC
Organism: Bradyrhizobium sp. Ken64; assembly: GCF_055807555.1. Taxonomy (NCBI): domain Bacteria; kingdom Pseudomonadati; phylum Pseudomonadota; class Alphaproteobacteria; order Hyphomicrobiales; family Nitrobacteraceae; genus Bradyrhizobium; species Bradyrhizobium sp. Ken64. Next base: position 96,906 of record NZ_JBVVPA010000002.1, read on the forward strand.
GGCATCGAGCTCGCTCGCGAGCACCGGACCGTTGCTGTCGAAACCGGGAACGCCGCGCTGATAGGCGCCTTCGATCGCGACCTCGTCGAGCCGCGACAGCACCTCGTCGCGCGCCGAGCGCTGGCCGCACCACCAGGTCGCGATGTGCGGCATCTTCAGCTCTTCCCCGAGCAGGCGGCGGCTGAGCGCCGGCAGGAAGCCGAGCATCGCGCGCGCCTCCAGAACGCCCGAGCCGGGCATGTTGGCGACCACGACGCCGTCCTTGCGCAACACGTCGATCAGGCCGGGGACGCCGAGCCGCGAGGAGGCGTCGAGCTCGAGCGGGTCGAGCGAATTGGAATCGACACGGCGCAGCAGCACGTCGAGGCGCTTGAGGCCCGCAACCGTGCGGATGTGAATATGGTTGTCGCTGACGGCGAGATCGTCGCCCTCGACCAGCAGGAAGCCGAGATAGCGCGCCAGCGTCGCGTGCTCGAAATAGGTCTCGCTGAAGCTGCCCGGCGTGAGCACGCCAATGCGCGGCTCGTCGCGGTCGGCGCGCGCACGCAGACTGTCGCGAAACGCTTCGAAGAACGGCGCGACGCGCGGCACGTTCATCGACTTGTAGAGATCGGAGAAGGCGCGCGAGAGCACCAGGCGGTTCTCCAGCGCATAGCCCGCGCCCGACGGCGCCTGCGTGCGGTCTCCGAGCACCCACCAGCGGCCGTCGGGCCCGCGGCCGACATCGGCGGCATAGAGCGAGAGATAGCGCCCGCCCGGCGGCGGCACGCCGCAGACCGGACGGAGATATTCGGGGCTGCCGGCAATCGCGGCCGCAGGCAACGCGCCTTCGGCGACGAGGCGGCCCTCGCCATAGATGTCGCGCAGCACAAGCTCGAGCAGCTCGGCGCGCTGGGTGATGCCGTCGGACAGCTGCTTCCAGTCGGCCTCGTCGATCAGCAGCGGCAGATGGCTGATCGACCAAGGCCGGTCGGCGCTCTCGCCCGGCGCGCGATAGGTGACGCCGGCCTCGCGGAGATGACGGTCGGCCATGCCAAACCGCCGCTCGACCTCATCGGGCGCGAGCGCGCCGAAGGCATCGAAGAAGCGGCTCCAGACCGCGCGGGGCTTGCCGTCCGGGCCGAGAAACTCGTCGGGGATACCGGGCAGGCGCCTATAGTCGCGGACCCATTGCGCCAAGCGGCGCTGGCCATCACGTTGACCTTGCGCCTGACCCGCCTTGTCGTCCTCTTCGGCTGCGCCCTCGGCCATGCGCCTCTCCCTGCCCCGGCATCATACTCATTGCAGGAGCGGGGACCGCAAGTCGAGAGTCAGCGGAAACTCATTTGTGCGTTCCTCGGGCGGCGGCTGCATCGGGCCCGGCGTATGGCCGTGGTCCTGGAAGCGCGCCAGCCGCCGCGCCTCGGCCTCGTAGGTGTTGACCGGCTTGGTGTCGTAGCTGCGGCCGCCGGGATGGGCGACGTGATAGACGCAGCCGCCGAGCGAGCGGCCGTTCCAGGTGTCGATGAGATCGAAGGTCAGGGGCGCGTGAACGGGAATGGTCGGGTGCAGGCCGGAGGCCGGCTGCCAGGCCTTGAAGCGGACGCCGGCCACCGCCTCGCCGGAGCGGCCGGTGGCGGTCATCGGCAGGCGGCGGCCGTTGCAGGTGACGATATGGCGGCCCTCGACGAACCCCTCCGCCTTGACCTGGAGCCGCTCGACCGATGAGTCGACATAGCGCACGGTGCCGCCGGCCGAGCCCTCCTCGCCGAGCACGTGCCAGGGCTCAAGTGCCTGCCGCAGTTCCAGCGTCACGCCGCCATGATGGATGCGGCCGAAAGCGGGGAAGCGGAATTCGAGCTGCGCCAGATACCATTCAGGCTCGAACGGATAGCCGGACTGCTTCAGCTCGGTCAGCACTTCGAGGAAATCTTCCCAGATGAAGTGCGGCAGCATGAAGCGATCATGCAGCGCGGTGCCCCAGCGCACGAACTTGCCTTGTTGCGGCTCGCGCCAGAATTTTGCGATCAGCGCGCGGATCAGCAACTGCTGCGCCAGCGACATGCGCGGATCCGGCGGCATTTCGAGCGCGCGGAATTCGACCAGGCCGAGGCGGCCGGTCGTGCCGTCCGGTGAATAGAGCTTGTCGATGCAGATCTCGGCGCGATGGGTGTTGCCGGTGATGTCGACGAGGAGATGCCGGAACAAGCGATCCACCAGCCACAGCGGCGCCTGAACGCCCGGCGGCGGCACGTGGGTGAGCGCGACCTCGAGCTCGTAAATGCTGTCGTGGCGGGCTTCGTCGATGCGTGGTGCCTGGCTAGTCGGACCGATGAACAGGCCGGAGAAGAAATAGGACAGCGCCGGATGACGCTGCCAGTGCAGCACCAGGCTCTTCAGCAAATCGGGCCGGCGCAGGAACGGCGAGTCCTGCGGTGAGGAGCCGCCGACCACGACGTGATTGCCGCCGCCGGTGCCGGTGTGGCGGCCATCGACCAGGAAGCGATTGGCGCCGAGGCGTGTCTTGCCGGCATCTTCATAGAGCCCGGCGGTGATCTCGACCGCCTCGCGCCAGTTCTTGGCCGGCTGGACGTTGACCTCGATCACGCCGGGATCGGGCGTCACCTTGATGACGTCGACGCGCGGATCGAATGGCGGCGGATAGCCCTCGACATGGACCTGGAGCTGCATCTCCTCGGCCGTCGCTTCGAGCGCCGCGACCATCTCGAGATAATCCTCGATCTGCTCGACCGGCGGCATGAAAGCACAGAGCACGCCGTCGCGGACCTCGACCGACATCGCGGTGCGGACCGGGACGGAGGTGTTGAGCTGTTCGGGCTCAAGCCGCTCCGGCGAGTCCGGACGCGCCGGAAGGCTGAACACCGGCAGCTTGCCGCGGGCCTCCATCGGATCCCGCTCGACGATGTAGGGATATTGATCGGGCGGGACATAGCCGAGCGAGTCCAGCGGCAGGCGCAGGCCGAGCGGCGAATCCCCCGGCATCAGGAACAGATGATTGCGCCGGAGCTGCCAGCGCTCGCTGCGCCAGCGTGGCGCCGCATTCCAGCGCTGCACGGGCAGCACGAAGCCGCGAGGATTGTTGAGCCCCTGCTCGAACACCCGCGCCATCCGCGCGCGGGCCTCCGGATCGGATAGTTTGGAATCGGACGGATCGACATTGACGGGAAGCTCGGATTCCTTCTGCAGCCAGTACGCGGTGTCTTCATAGGCCGGCATGATGTAACCGGGATCGAGGCCAAGCCGCAGCGCCGCGCCTTCCACGAACGCCTGGACGTCCTTGGCCTGCGCCGGCCGCGGATTTTCGATGCTGGCGATGAGGTCGGCATTCTTCCAGATCGGTACGCCGTCCTTGCGCCAGTACAGGCCAAACGCCCAGCGCGGCAGGCTCTCGCCGGGATACCATTTGCCCTGACCGAAGTGCAGCAGGCCCCCGGGTCCGAAACGCGCGCGCAGGCGGCGGATCAGATCGTCGGCGAGCCCGCGCTTGGTCGGACCGACCGCGTCCGTGTTCCACTCGGCGCCTTCGAGATCATCGACGGAGACGAAGGTCGGCTCGCCGCCCATGGTCAGACGCACATCCTGCGCTGCAAGATCGCCATCGACCTGCTCGCCGAGATCGTTGAGCCGTATCCAGGATTCGTCGGAGAACGGCTTTGTGATGCGCGGCGCCTCGCGAATGCGCTTGACGCTCATGTCGAAGGCGAATTCGACCTCGGCAAAGCCGGCACCGCCGGAGATCGGCGCGGCCGAACGGTAGTGCGGCGTCGCCGCGACCGGGATGTGACCCTCGCCCGCCAGCATGCCCGAGGTCGCGTCGAAACCGATCCAGCCCGCGCCCGGCAGATAGACCTCGGCCCAGGCGTGCAAATCGGTGAAATCGCTCTCGACCTCCGGCGGCCCCTCGATCGGATCGATGTCGGGACGGACCTGGATCAGATAGCCGGAGACGAAACGGGCGGCGAGACCGAGGTGCCGGAAGGTCTGGATCAGAAGCCAGGCGGAGTCACGGCATGAGCCGGCCGCGGAGGAGAGCGTCTCCTCCGGCGTCTGCACGCCCGCTTCCATGCGGATGACGTAGCCGATCCTTTTCTGCAACTCCCTGTTGAGATCGACCAGGAAGTTGACGGTGTTCGGGGCTTCGTGCGGAATCGTATCGAGATATTTCGCGAACAGCCGATCGGGCTTGACGGTCTCCAGATAAGGCGCGAGTTCGGTCTTGAGATCTTGCGTATATTCGAACGGAAAGCTGTCGGCATAGGGCTCGACGAAGAAGTCGAACGGATTGACCGTGGTCATCTGCGCCGTGAAATCGACCTCGATCTTGAGCTCGGTCGTCTTCTCCGGGAAGACGTAACGCGCGATCCAATTGCCTAGCGGATCCTGCTGCCAGTTCACGAAATGGTTGGCCGGAGTGACCTTGAGCGAATAACTCAGGATCGGCGTGCGCGTATGCGGCGCCGGCCGCAGACGGATGGTCTGCGGGCCAAGATCGATCGGGCGGTCGTATTTGTAGTGCGTGACGTGGTGTAATGCGACGTAGATCGACACGGGGTGCGGTACTCCAGCAGCTTTTTTGAGCAGAACACCGCTGGTGACCTCGATCAAGCACTAACAACGGGCAAAGGGTGCCTAGGAAGTATCCCCCGTTGTCCACGGGGCAATCGCAGCGTCATGGCCGGGCTTGTCCCGGCCATCCACGACCTTCTTTCACGGTCCCCAAGAACGTGGATGCCCGGGACAAGCCCGGGCACGACGACCTCATGTGGGGTAACGTTACGCCGCTGAGGTCAACCGTTGCAGGAACTGCGTCACCTCGCGCCGGAGCGTTTCGACCTCGCCATGGACGCGTTCGGAGGCGCTGTTGACGCGGCTCGCCACACGGCCGGTGTCGGCGGCGGCTTCGCTGATGCCGGTCACGTTGGAGGACATTTGCGAGGTACCGGATGAGGCTTCCTGGACGTTGCGGGCGATCTCACGGGTGGCGAGACCCTGCTGCTCGATCGAGGTCGCGATCGAGGCGGTGATGCCGTTGATCTCGGTGATGGTCTGCGCGATCGCCTCGACGGCGGCGACCGAGTTGGTGGTCGATTGCTGCATCTCGCCGACCTTGGCGCTGATTTCCTCGGTCGCCTTCGCGGTCTGGTTGGCGAGGCTCTTGACCTCGGATGCGACCACGGCGAAGCCGCGACCGGCCTCGCCTGCCCGCGCGGCCTCGATGGTGGCGTTGAGCGCCAAGAGATTGGTCTGCTCGGCAATCGCGCTGATCAGCTTGACTACGTCGCCGATCCGCATCGCCGCATCCGCAAGCGTGCGGATCTCGGTGCCGGCACGATTGGCTTCGTTCACCGCCCGCTCCGTGCTCGTGCTGGAGCCCGCCACCTGGCGGCTGATCTCGGTGATCGATGATGCGAGCTGCTCCGCGGCGCTCGCGACGGTGGCGACGTTGCGCGAGGCCCGGTCGGACGCACTGAGCACGCCGGAGGTCTGCTGGCTGGTCTTCTCGGCCGCCGCCGCCATCTGGCCGGCGTCGGATTCGAGATCGGTCGCCGCGCCCATCAGAGTGCCGGCGACCTGGTCGAGATGCGTGCCGAACTGCGTTGCGAGGTCCGCGATCTCGACCACGCGACGGCCGAGGCTGTCGGTGCCGGAATTGATGACGGTGGCCGAACGGCGGAACGAGCCGGGCAATCCGCGCGCGAGGATCTTGCGGAAATATTTGCCGCGGCTGGCATAGTCCATCGAGGCCGAAGCTTCCCGCAAATAGGCATCGGTGACGTCGAGCATGTCGTTGACCGACTTCTGAATGGCGCCGATCCGTCCGGCCTGGCGGATGCTGAGGATGCGCGCCTCAAGGTCGCCGCGTGCCGCCTTGCGGCACACGTCTGCCACCTCGTCGACGGCCACCGCCGTGCGGTGCTGGCACCAGACGGCATAGCCGAGCAGCGCGACCGTAGCGGCCAGCAATGCCGCGCCGGAAATTCCGGTCGCACCGGCCAGCGAGAGCACGAACGCAATAACGGCAAGAACGGATGCGAGCGCGGTCGCTCCCTGCGCCTTAGAGAGAGAGCACGAATTCATCGTAACCGACACCCTGTTGCTTGAGCAGCCCGATCATCGCCTCGAAGCTCGCATGCATGCCGTCCTTGGCATTGGCATGCCGCGCCTCTTCCGCGCACAGCGCCTTGTAGATCGGCTTAATGCGCTCGATCTGCGCAGGATCGGGCTTGCGACGGTTGGAGTGATAGCCGACGATATTGCCACGCTCGTCGAATGTCGGCGTGACGTGGGCGAACACCCAGTAATGGCTGCCGTCCTTCGCGAGGTTGACGACGTAGGCGAAGATCTCCTGCCTGGACTGGAGCGTGTCCCACAACAGCTTGAAGACGGAGCGCGGCATCTCGGGGTGGCGGATCAGGCTGTGGGGGGCGCCCATCAGTTCGTTCCAGGAGTACTTCGCCATGCGGATGAAGACATCGTTGGCGTAGGTGATGCGGCCCTTGAGATCGGTCTTCGAGACGATCAGCTCCTCCTCTCCAAGGAGATTTTCCACGCCGGTCGGCCGTATCGCACGCGTCATCGTTGACGAATCCTCACGAAGGGCGAATGCCCCAAATGAGTGGAGCTCGCATCCTCCCAGGGATTACGGCAGAAAATGTTAATCAGGTGTGACCGCGGAAACCCCCGTGATCACTTCACGGCTCCGTATCATTACTTAGGAGCGTCGCTTGCAGTGCGCGGCTACCGCCGACACGCAACGATGGGATTACATCGTCGCGCCCAGCACCCAGGGCGCGAACTCGGCGCCGCCGAAATCAAAACTCTCGCTCTTGGTCGGCTGTCCCGAAGCCGTCTTGAGAATCAGTTCGAAAATGCGCTGGCCGCACTGCTGGACGCTCTCCTCGCCCTCGAGGATGGTGCCGCAATTGACGTCCATGTCCTCTTCCATGCGCTTGTACATGGGCGTGTTGGTGGCGAGCTTGATCGAGGGCGCCGGCTTGCAGCCGAACACGCTGCCGCGACCCGTGGTGAAGCAGACCAGATTGGCGCCGCCGGCGACCTGCCCGGTCGCGGCAACCGGATCGTAGCCGGGCGTGTCCATGAACACGAAACCCTTCTTGGTGATGGGTTCGGCATAGCGCAGCACCTCGACGAGATTGGTGGTGCCGGCCTTCGCCATCGCGCCGAGCGACTTCTCCAAAATGGTGGTGAGACCGCCGGCCTTGTTGCCCGGGCTCGGATTGGCGTTCATCTCGGCGCCTTCGCGCGTCGTGTATTCGTCCCACCAGCGCATGAGATCGACCAGCTTCTCGCCGACCTCGCGGCTGACGGCGCGGCGCGTCAGCAGATGCTCGGCGCCATAGGTCTCCGGCGTCTCCGACAGGATCACGGTGCCGCCGTGACGCACGATGAGATCGCTGGCCGCACCCAGCGCCGGATTGGCGGAGACACCGGAATAGCCATCCGAACCGCCGCATTGCAGCGCCACGGTCAATTCGCTCACCGGAACGGACTCGCGCTTGACCTTGTTGGACTCCGCGAGTGCCTCGCGCACGAAGGCAATGCCGGCTTCCACCGTCTTGCGGGTGCCGCCGACCTCCTGGATGTCCATCGCGCGCAGGCGGCCGGCGAGCTTCTGCTCCTCCATCAGGCCACCGATCTGGTTCACCTCGCAGCCGAGGCCGAGCACGATCACGTGGGAGAAATTCACGTGCCGCGCATAGCCGCCGAGCGTGCGGCGGAGCAGCGCCAGGGGCTCGTTCTGCGTCATGCCGCAGCCGGTCTTGTGGGTCAGCGCAACTACGCCATCGACATTGGGGAAGTCGGCCAGCGGATTGTCACCGGTGAACGGATTCTTCTTGAACACGTCGGCGACGAGGCTTGCGACATGCGCGCTGCAATTCACCGAGGTGAGGATGCCGATATAGTTGCGCGTGGCGACGCGGCCGTCCGGGCGGCGGATGCCTTCGAAGCTCGCCGGCAGATCGAAATTCGGCGTCGGCTTGACGTCGGCGCAATAGGCATAGTCCTTGGCGAAATCGCCCATGCCGCAATTCTGCACGTGCACGTGCTGGCCCGGCGCGATCGGCACCGTCGCAAAGCCGATGATCTGGCCGTAGCGTATCACCGGCTCGCCCAATGCGATCGGCTTGATCGCGACCTTGTGGCCGGAAGGAATGCGCTCGACCGTGGTTACGCCGTCGGCCACCAGCGTTCCCGGCTGCAAGCTCGCGCGCGCGATCAGCACGCCATCATCAGGATGGAGGCGAATGACGGGGCTGATGGTCATGGGAGGTCTCCTTGGTCTTCACGTATCGTGCCCCGGACGCAGCGCAGCGCGAAAGCGGTGCGCTGCTGAGCCGGGGCCTAGTTGTCACGTCATCTGCTTGGTTAGCGACTGGGTCCCGGCTCTGCGATGCACCGCTTCGCGCTGCATCGCGTCCGGGACACAGAGAGAGCTCAGGCCTTGCCGCCCGAATCCTTCCGCGTGGCATTCACCTGCATCTTGGCGTAGGTCGTCATCAGGCCGACCTCGTTCGAGAGCGTCACCAGCTTGAAGCCCATGTTGATGGCGCGCGCGGCACCCTCGGCGCCGCTGCAATGGATGCCCGGGTTGAGGCCGCGCTTGCCGCACTCCTTGATGATCTTCTCGTAGATCGCGAGGATTTCGGGCTCGGTGCGATCGAGCTTCGGTTCGAGGCCGTAGGAGAAGCCGAGGTCGGACGGACCGATATAGACGCCGTCGATGCCTTCGACGTCGAAGATCGCTTCCATGTTCTCGACCGCGGTCCTGGTCTCCATCATCGGCAGCAGCACGATGTCGTCGTTGGCCGTCTTCTGGTAGGAGCCAGCGGTGCCGTACATGCCGGCGCGGATCGGGCCGTTGGAGCGCACGCCCTTCGGCGGGTACTTGGAATAGGAGACGAGATTCCTGGCTTCCTGCGGCGTGTTGACCATCGGGCAGATCACGCCATAGGCGCCGCCATCGAGCACCTTGCCGATGATGCCGGGCTCGTTCCAGGGCACGCGGACCATCGGCGTGATGGGGTGCTTGTCCATCGCCTGGAAGCACTGCACCATCGACAGATAATCCTGCACGCCGTGCTGCATGTCGACGGTGACGCTGTCGAAGCCGCATTGCGCGATCATCTCGGCCGAGAAGCCGGAGGGAATCGCGAGCCACGCGTTGACCACGGCCTTGCCCGACTTCCAGATTTCCTTGACCTTGTTCGCCACGTTGCCTTCCTTCTTTGTTGTTTGGGCCGTCATTGTTTAAGTCGTCGTTATTTGGACCTTCGTCACCATGACGAGCGTCGCGACAGCACAGCCCCGCTGTTACCGCGAACTGGCGCGCCGCGCTACGCTCGCAATGACGCAAGACCTATGCGGTCGCCCTCTGGATGCTGACTTCGCTGACGCCGACCTCGCGGGCGGTATTCACTATTGCCGCCCAGGTGTCATCCGGCAAGGGGATGCCGTTTTGGGTCCGCTCAGCCCGGGTTTTCCGCTCGGGGTCGCCGGGAATCAGCACCTGGTCGACCCCGGACACCGGCTTGGTGGCACGGATGAAGTCGGCATAGCGCGACACCTCTGCGTCGAAGACATGGGAGGTATCGACCACTTTCGGATCGACGTAGAAGGCCAGCATGCCGTTGGCGAAGCGCCGACCGCCGGACGTGGCCCCGGTTCCGGTCAACGCGCCGCCGAGCAGCTCGCACATGAAGGCAAGGCCCGAGCCCTTGTGCTCGCCGAACGCACGGATCGCGCCCGTTCCCTTGGTGTGATCGCGCGGCCCATCCGGCGTGTAGGGGCCGTAGAGCACGGCCGGCTCCTCGCTCAGGCTGCCGTCGGCATCGACCAGCGCGCCCTTCGGCAACTTCTTGCCGCCGCGGCTTGCGACCAGCACCTTGCCCTCGGCCACGACCGAAGTCGCAAAATCAAGCACGATCGGATCCTGGCCCTCGCGCGGAATGCCGACGCAATAGGGTGCGGTGGAGAGCCGTTTCTCCACGCCGCCGAACGGCGCCACCAGCAGCGAGCCGGCGGCATTGACGAAATGAACCGAGATCAGTCCTTCGGCGGCGGCCATCTCGGCCCAATCGCCGACGCGGCCGATATGGCCGGCATTGCGTAGCGCGACAGCGGCAAGTCCCGCCTTCCTGCACTTCTCGATGCCGATCCGGACCGCCTGCGGCGTCACGGTCTGGCCATAGCCGAACTTGCCGTCGATCACCGCGAGCGAGGGCGTGTCGAGCACGATTTCGGCGTTCTGGTTGGGCACGACCGCGCCGCTCTTCTGCCAGCGGATATAGACGGGGACGCGGATCACGCCGTGGCTGTCATGGCCGGTCAGATTCGCCGTGGTTAGATAAGTGGCGATGCGCCTGGCTTCGTCAGGCGACGACTGCGCATGCGCGAAGACCTCGGTGACGAAGTCGATCAGCTTCTGAACCTGGATGGTGACCATGAGGGTCTGTTTGCCTCTACCTCGGCGCCGATTTTGCAGTCATCGGCTTGAGCGGCACTTGAGCGAAAAAATGCGGCGATGTCCATGATTGTTGCCGCGCGCTTGCGCATATCAGCTTTCACCCCTCGGCACTTGCCTCCTCGCCCGCGCCGAGCCCTGCGAGACTTTGTTCGAGCTCGCCAAGCATCTCCTGCAACTCGACGAGCTTGCGTGCGCCAAAGCGGCGCGTGATCTCCGCATAGATCGCTTCGGAGGATGGCGCCACGGAGGCCATCAGCTTCACGCCCTTTTCCGAGATCGAGACCATGCTGCGGCGCTGGTCCGCCTTCGCGGTCTTGCGCTCGATCAGGTTGCGCGCCTCCAGATCACGCAGGATCCGCGACAGGCTCGGTCCGAGCAGGAACGCGGTGCGCGCGAGTTCCGTGACCTCGACCGTATCGATCGCCGCGAGGGCGCGCAGAATGCGCCATTGCTGCTCGGTCAGGCCGTGCTCACGCAACGAGGGACGGAATTGCCGCATCACAGCTTCGCGTGCCCGCAGCAACGACATCGGCAGCGAACGCGAGAAGTCACGCATCGGCACCTGCCGCACGGCGGGCTCGCTTCCGTCCGCAGGATCAGCCGGTCTCTTCGTCATGACGCCCTTTCAAGCCGCGAAACGTTTGCAGTGCAGCAAGCCAATTTGCGATTGACGCATTCACTTAACATGTTAAGTATCTTCCGGCACCACGATTTGTAAGATTACACATGGCGCTTTCAAACGACGATATCCGAGCTTGCGCGAACCGTCTGCATCAGGCGGAGAAGACCCGTACGCAGATCCGGCAGCTCTCGCAGGACTTTCCCGACATCAGCATCGCTGACGCCTATGCGATTCAGAAGGCCTGGGTCGACGTCAAGATCGCCGAAGGGCGCATCGTCCGGGGACACAAGATCGGCCTGACCTCGAAGGCGATGCAAAGCGCGCTCGGAATCAACGAGCCGGATTCCGGCGTGTTGCTCGACGACATGTTCTTCGCCGATGGCGGCCTCGTCCCGACGGAGCGCTTCATTGCGACGCGCGCGGAAGCCGAGCTCGCCTTCGTCATGAGCAAGCGCCTCGCGGGCCCCGACTGCACGCTGTTCGACGTGCTCAACGCCACCGATTTCGTGGTGCCGGCGCTGGAGATTCTGGACACGCGGATCGAACGCGTCGATCCCCGGAGCAAGGCGACGCGAAAGATCTTCGACACCATCGCCGATAACGCGGCGAACGCCGGCATCGTGCTCGGTGGACGGCCGATCCGTCCGCTGGACGCGGACCTGCGCTGGATCGGCGCGTTGTGTTTCAAGAACGGCCAGCTCGAAGAGACCGGCCTTGCCGCCGGCGTGCTCAATCATCCCGCCACGGCCGTTGCCTGGCTCGCCAACAAGATCGCGCCGCTTGGGCTAGCGCTCGAGCCCGGACAGGTCGTGCTGGCGGGCTCCTTCATCCGTCCGATCGAGACCCGCAAGGGCGACACAATTCAAGCCGATTATGGCGCCTACGGCTCGGTGAGCTGCTACTTCGCCTAGACGAACAAAAAGACAGGGAGTGAAACCGCGATGCCGCATTTCACGATCGAGTATTCGGCCAATCTCGACGACCGCCTCGACATCGGCGCGGCGTGCGAGGTGGTACGCAGGGCGGCGGTCGAGACCGGCATCTTCCCGCTCGGCGGCATCCGCGTCCGCGCCGTCAGATGCGAGCATTATGCGATCGCCGATGCGCGGCAAGACTACGGCTTTCTCGACATGGTGCTGCGCATTGGCGAAGGCCGTGATCTGCCAACCCGCAAGACAGCCGGCGAACATGTCTTCCAGGCGCTCTCCCGCCATCTCGATCCCGTCTTCGCAAGCTCCAAATTCGCCCTGTCGTTCGACATGCAGATCAACGACAAGGACACGAGTTGGAAGCGCAACAACATCCACGACGCCCTGAAGGCGGAGGCCGCCCATGGATAAGCCCACGCCGAAAATCGATGTGTTCCAGGCCAATCGCGACCGCATCGCACCGCTGCTCAAGACGCTCCGCGCCGACGGCGTCGGCCACATGATCGACGGCAAGATCGTGCCGTCGATCTCAGGCGAGACGTTCGAAACGAAATCGCCGGTCGACGGCGCGACTCTGGCCAGCGTCGCGCGCGGCAATGCCGAGGATATCGATCGCGCCGCCACCGCTGCTTCGCTGGCCTTCAAATCCTGGCGCGACATGGCGCCGGCGATGCGGAAGAAGCTGCTGCATCGCGTCGCCGACGCCATCGAGGACAATGCCGAGGACATCGCGGTGCTCGAATGCATCGACACCGGCCAGGCCTATCGCTTCATGGCCAAGGCCGCGATTCGCGCCGCCGAGAATTTCCGCTTCTTTGCCGATCGATGCGGCGAGGCGCGCGACGGCCAGAACACGCCGAGCGACGAGCATTGGAACGTCTCGACCCGCGTGCCGATCGGCCCGGTCGGCGTCATCACGCCGTGGAATACGCCGTTCATGCTTTCGACCTGGAAGATCGCCCCTGCCCTCGCGGCCGGGTGCACCGTCGTGCACAAGCCGGCCGAGTGGTCGCCGGTCACGGCGGCCATTCTTGCAAAGCTCGTCAAGGAAGCCGGCGTGCCCGACGGCGTGCTCAACACCGTGCACGGCTTTGGCGAAGAGGCCGGCAAGGCGCTGACCGAGCATCCCGCCATCAAGGCGATCGGCTTTGTCGGCGAAAGTTCGACCGGCTCGGCGATCATGGTTCAGGGCGCGCCCACGCTGAAGCGCGTGCATTTCGAGCTCGGCGGCAAGAACCCCGTCATCGTGTTCGACGACGCCGATCTCGACCGCGCGCTCGATGCGGTCGTGTTCATGATCTACTCGCTCAACGGCGAGCGCTGCACGTCGTCGAGCCGCCTGCTGATCCAGGCCAGCATCGCGGAGAAATTCGTGGAGAAGCTGGCCGCGCGGGTAAGAGCCCTGAAGGTCGGCCACCCCCTCGATCCCGCAACCGAGATCGGCCCGCTGATCCACGAGCGGCATCTGGCAAAGGTGTGCTCTTATTTCGACGTCGCCCGCCAGGACGGCGCGACGATTGCGGTCGGCGGCAAGGCTTATGACGGGCCGGGCGGCGGACATTATGTCGAGCCGACGCTGGTGACCGGCGCGCATGGCAAGATGCGCGTGGCGCAGGAAGAGGTGTTCGGCCCCTTCCTCACCGTGCTCCCCTTCAAGGACGAAGCAGACGCGATCGAGATCGCCAACGACATCCGCTATGGCCTGACCGGCTATGTCTGGACCAACGATGTCGGCCGCGCGTTGCGTGTCGCGGATGCGCTGGAAGCCGGCATGATCTGGCTGAACTCGGAAAACGTCCGCCATCTGCCGACGCCGTTCGGCGGCATGAAGGCCTCCGGCATCGGCCGCGACGGCGGCGATTACTCGTTCGATTTCTACATGGAAACCAAGCACGTCTCGCTGGCGCGGGGCACGCACAAGATTCAGAAGCTGGGAATCTAGAACCGCCGTCGTTCCGGGGCGGCGCGGAGCGTCGAACCCGGAACCTCGAGATTCTCAGGTGCGCAATTGCGCACCATAGATCGGCTCTGCGAGCCGCCCCGGAATGACGGGGGACCTCAAGAGGGGAAACGCAATGCCCGTACCGCAACATATCTTCGAGCCGCCGTTCAACATCATCCGCTCCAGCCACGCCGTGCTGGACGTCACCGATCTGAAGCTCAGCCGCGAGTTCTATGAAAGCGTTGTCGGCCTGCATGTCGAGGACGCCGACGACAAAGTCGTTTACTTGCGCGCCGCCGAGGAGCACCAGCATCACTCGCTGGTGTTGCGCAAGGCGGCGGCGCCCGCCTGCAACCGCCTCGGCTTCAAGGTCGGCAATGACGGGGATCTGGACAAGGCCGCGAAGTTCCTGTCCGAGAACGCTCTGGGCTACGCGTTCATCGATCAGCCGTTCCAGGGCCGCACGCTGCAATTCACCGATCCCTTCGGCTTCCAGATCGAGCTGTATGCGTCGATGGACCGGCGGCCGCATCTGCTGCGCCGCTACGATCTCTACAGGGGCTGCCATCCGCAGCGGCTCGACCATTTCAACGTGTTCGCCGCTGAAGTGCAGGACACCGTCGAATTCTATGCCCGGCTCGGCTTTCGCCTCACCGAATACGCCGAGGAGGACGGACCGAACGGGCGCATCGCCGCGGCCTGGATGCATCGCAAGGGCAATGTCCACGATTTTGCCATCACCAACGGCAAGGGCCCGCGGCTGCACCACTTCGCGTACTGGACGCCGACGGCCATGAACATCATCCATCTCTGCGATGTCATGGCCTCGCAGGGCTTCGTGAAGAACATCGAGCGTGGTCCGGGACGCCACGGCATCTCGAATGCGTTCTTCCTCTACGTCCGCGATCCCGATGGACACCGGCTGGAGCTCTACACCAGTGACTATTTCACCGGCGATCACGACCACGAGCCGCTGCGCTGGTCGCTGCGCGATCCCCGTCGCCAGACATTGTGGGGCGCACCCGCCCCGCGCTCCTGGTTCGAGCAGGGCTCGCCGTTCTCCGGCCAAGCCGTGCGCGAGCCGAAGTTCGTGGCCGACGTGCTGGTGGCGGATTGATGCTAGCGCAGAACTTTCAGTCCGTCGTCCCGGCCCCCGTGCGCAATTGCGCACTAGGCCGGGACGACAAAGAATGATGAGCAGCCAATGAACCCCCCTCGCCTCGCCACCTATTCCGTCAAGGGTGCAACGAAGTATGGCGCCGTCGTCGACGGCGGCATTGTCGATCTCTCCGCGCGCCACGGAAAAGACTATCCGACGCTGCGCGAGGTGATCGCGGCAGGACAGCTCGCGAGCCTTGCCGAGGACGCCGCCGGCCGCGCGCCCGATCACGCGCTGGATGACATCATCTGGCTGCCGCCGGTGCCCGCGCCGGAAAAGATCATCTGCATCGGCGTCAATTATCCCGACCGCAATGCCGAGTACAAGGACGGCCAGGACGCGCCGAAATATCCGAGCATGTTCATGCGCTCGCCGCGCTCCTTCGTCGGCCACGACACGCCGCTGGTGCGCCCGCGCGCCTCCGCGCAGCTCGACTATGAGGGCGAGATCGTGCTGGTGATCGGCAAGCAAGGCCGGCACATCCCCGAAAGTTCTGCGCTCGACCACATCGCCGCGCTGACGCTCTGCAACGAAGGCTCGGTGCGCGACTGGCTGCGCCATGCCAAGTTCAATGTCACGCAAGGCAAGAACTTCGATTCCAGCGGCAGTCTCGGCCCGTGGCTGGTGCCCTACACGCAGGAATCGCAGATCGCCGACATCCGCCTCACCACGCATGTCAACGGCGAGCTGCGGCAGGACGACCGCACCAGCCGGCTGATGTTTCCGTTCCGCTATCTCATCAGCTATATCTCGACCTTCGCAACGCTCGTTCCCGGCGACGTCATCGTCACGGGCACGCCAACGGGCGCCGGTGCGCGGTTCGATCCGCCGCGTTATCTCAAGCCGGGCGATATTATCGAAGTCGCGGCCGAGGGCATCGGAACCTTACGCAACGGCGTCGTCGACGAAGCCTGAACACCGATTGAAATGGAATAATGCCATGACCACCCTCACCGGCGGCGAAGCGATCGTAAGCGGCCTTGTCGCCCACGGCGTCGACACCGTGTTCGGCCTGCCCGGCGCGCAGGTCTACGGCCTGTTCGACGCCTTCCACCAGGCCCAGCTCAAGGTGATCGGCGCGCGGCACGAGCAGGCCTGCGGCTACATGGCGTTCGGCTATGCGCGGTCCAGCGGCAGGCCCGGCGTGTTCAGCGTGGTGCCGGGTCCCGGCGTGCTCAACGCCAGCGCGGCACTGCTCACCGCCTTCGGCTGCAACGAGCCGGTGCTATGCGTCACCGGCCAGGTGCCGACGCAGTTTCTGGGCAAGGGTCGCGGCCATCTGCACGAGATGCCGGACCAGCTCGCGACCTTGCGCACCTATGTGAAATGGGCGGATCGGATCGAATATCCCGGCAACGCGCCGACCACGGTCGCGCGCGCCTTCCAGGAGATGACGTCTGGACGGCGTGGCCCCGCCTCCGTCGAGATGCCCTGGGACGTCTTCACCCAACGCGCGGATACCACCGCAGCACAGGTGCTGGCGCCCTTGCCCGCGCCCCAGCCCGACCCTGATATGATCAAGCAGGCGGCCGCGCTGATCAAGAACAGCAAGGCGCCGATGATCTTCGTCGGCAGCGGCGCGATCGAAGCGCGCGAGGAGATTCTCGAACTCGCCGAGATGATCGACGCGCCTGTCGTCGCCTTCCGGAGCGGCCGCGGCATCGTCTCCAACGCGCATGACCTTGGACTCACGATGGCGGCGGCCTACAAGCTGTGGCCGACAACCGATTTGATGATCGCGATCGGCACGCGCGCCGAGCTGCCGGCGTCGGGCTTCCGCTGGCCATATCAGCCGAAGGGGCTGAAATCCATTCGTGTCGATATCGATCCGGCCGAGATGCGCCGGCTCGCCTCCGATGTCGCCATCGTCGCCGACGCCAAAGCCGGCGCGGCCGATCTGGTCACCGCCGTGAAGAGGGCCGGCTATGCCAGGACCAGCGGCCGGCGGGGAGAGATCCGCGAGGTGACCGCGACGGCGCAAGCCGAGATCCAGCGCATCCAGCCGCAGATGACCTATCTCAACATCCTGCGCGAGGTGCTGCCGGCGAACGCGATCGTGACGGATGAATTGTCGCAGTTCGGTTTCGCATCCTGGTACGGTTTTCCGATCTACGAGCCGCGCACCTTCATTACGTCAGGCTATCAGGGCACGTTGGGCTCGGGCTTCCCGACCGCGCTCGGGGCCAAGGTCGCCAATCCCGACAAGCCGGTGGTGGCGATCACCGGCGACGGCGGCTTCATGTTCGGCGTGCAGGAGCTCGCCACCGCCGTGCAGTTCAACATCGGCGTGGTGACGCTGGTGTTCAATAACAACGCCTATGGCAATGTCCGCCGCGACCAGCGCGAACGTTTCGACGGCCGCGTGGTGGCGTCCGATCTGGTAAACCCGGATTTCGTCAAGCTCGCGGAGTCATTTGGCGTGGCCGCCGCGCGCGTCACCGCGCCGGACCAGTTCAAGGCGGCGATGGAGAAGGCCCTGGCGCATGGCGGGCCCTATCTGATCTCGGTCGAGGTGACGCGGGACTCGGAAGTCAGCCCGTGGGCGTTCATCCACCCGCCGAAGCCTTGAGGTGAACGCCGCCCTGTAGCCGCGCCGCCGCGATCACCAGCAGGCCCGCGCCTGCGACCGCCCAGCAGGCGACCGGGGCCCAGTGCAGCAGCGGCGCGTAGTCAGGCATTTTCTGCAAGCCGCCGGCGACCGCCGCCATCCGCGCGAAGGTCCCGAGTGCCAGCGCCGAGAAGACGAGGCCAGTCACCTTTCCTTCCGCGCCGGTCGAGCCGATGGCCAACGCAGCCGAGATCGCGCTCATCAGCATGCAGCCCCACGCCGCTCCGGCGAGAAACTGCGCGACGATCAGCGTGTTGAGGCTGCCGGCGAATTCGGCCGCAGCAATCGCGACCGCTCCAAGCAGTCCGGCCGCGCCCATCACGATCACGCCGCCACGGTGCTTGACGACGAGGCTTGCCGGAAACATCGCAATGTTGAAACCGATCCAGAACACCGGCATCAGCCATTGCAGCTCATCCGGCTTGGCAAAGCGCAGGTAGAACGGCGCGCTGTTCAGAGCGAAGTGCAACTGATAGCCGAGCGCGAGCGCCATCATCGCGACGATGAAGGCGATCGGCACGACGCCAAGCGGCTTTGCCGCTTCGGCCGGTGTCGGCGGCGCGGTGTCGCGGGCCACCTCGTGCTCGATCCGTGACAGTCCGAGCGCGGTCAACAGCAACACTGCGCTCGATATCACGAAGGGCAGCCGCGCATCGTGCTCGCGCAGCACCACGCCGAGATAGGGCGAGACTGCGCCGGCGACGCCATAGCCGAGCATCGCGAGCGCGGCGAGGAACGGCACCTGCGGCCGAGCGCGGTATTTGCCGAGCAATGTCAGCGGCGGCGCGCGCATCGCGGACGAGGTGATCGACCAGACCACGATCAGGGCAATGAACCACCCCTGCGCGGCCACGCCGCGCCCTGCGACGAAAGGCAACGCGACGAACGCGCCGCAGGAGATCGCGGCCAGGAGCCCGACGAACAGGCCAAGCCTGCCGAGATGGGGAGCGATCCTGTCGGCGGCTATCCCCATCGCGGTGTCGGCGATGGTGAAGATCGCCTGGTCCAGCATCAGGATGAGGATGACGGCCGATGGCGCGATGCCGACCTCAGCCGCGAGCTTTGGCAGATAGATGACGTAGGTGGTCCAGCCAAGCGTGAACGCCAGTTGCAGCAAGGCCAGATACAGGCCGGTGCGGTTGGCCGCGCCAGCGCCGGCCGAGAGCTGTGTGGTCGCCATATCGCGTCTCCCCCGCCGGAAGCTTAGACGAGCGGGGGCTGCGAGGAAACGCGTCAGCGGACCTTTCGGAACGTCAAATTGACCCGCTTGCGGCCGAGCAGCGCATGCTCGCCATCGGCCAGCGGCGCGACGCCGTGATAGGCCAGCCTGCTGGGGCCGCCCCAGACCACGACGTCACCATGGACGAGGCGGAAGCGCCGCGGCTTGTCGCTGCGTGCCATGCCGCCGAACAGGAAGGTCGCGGGCAGGCCGAGCGAGACCGAGACGATCGGCGCCGAATAATCCAGCTCGTCCTTGTCCTGATGCAATGACAGCCGCGTGCCAGGCTCGTAGCGATTGACGAGGCAGGCATCGGGCGCGAAGCCGGCAAAGCCGCCCTGCCCCGCGGCGCGCAAAGCCAGATCGCGGAGCACCGGCGGCATCGCCGGCCATGGCGCGCTCGTTCGCGGGTCAATGGGATCATAGCGATAGCCGGTATGATCGGTGATCCAGCCGCGCTCGCCGCAATTGGTCATGGCCACCGACATCAGGTGCCCGCCGGGCGTGGTCATGCGACGGAACGGCGACTGCGCGACGATGGCGCGCACGGCTTCGATCAGCTCGCTCTCGATCGGCTTGACGAAGCCGCGCAGCAGAACGGCGCCGTCGGCGATCTCCTCGCGCGACGGCTGGGCTTCGGCGACATGGTCGAACAAATCCGCCATCAGCGGCAGCGTTTATTTGGCATCGTGAAAGATCACACCCAGCGTGTGGCGCTGGCCAGAGCGAATCCGGCTGACGCCATGGCGGAGATTAACGCGGTAGGTGCCGCGTGTCCCCTGCACCGGGCGGTGATGCACAGCGAAGGCCACGGCGTCGCCTTGCGCGAGCGGAACCACCTCGGCGCGGGACTGCATGCGCGGGCGCTGCTCGGTCAGCACGAACTCGCCGCCGGTGAAATCGCGGCCGAGCTCGGACAAGAGGATCGCGACCTGAAGCGGGAACACGTGCTCGCCATAGAGATCCTGATGCAGGCAGTTGAAATCGCCCGTCTCGTATTGCAGCAGCAGCGGCGTCGGCCGCGTCTGCCCGGCCTCGTGGCAGCGCTTCAGGAACGCCGCAAGCGCGGCCGGATAGCGGATGTCGATCCCCATCGCCTCGTTCCAGCGATTGGCGACGCCCTGGAGATGCGCGTAGAGCGCCGGGCGGAGCTGCGCGATCAGGTCGGGCAGCGGATAGGAGAAATATTTGTACTCGCCGCGGCCAAAGCCGTGGCGGCCCATGACGATGCGACTACGGAAGTTGGCGTCGTCGGGATACAGCGCGGCGACGGCGCGGCATTGCTCCGGCGTGAGCAGGCCCTTCAGGACAGCGCAGCCCTGGGTATCGAGCTCGCCTGTGATCTGCGGCCAGTCGAGGGCATCGACATGGGCGGCGAGGTCGGCTGTCGGAGATTGAGCCGATTTGCGTGCTGTTGCTGTCATGGCTCTGACTTTCGCAGGACCGCCCCGTCCTCTACCACCCGATTTCCGTCTCTCTCCCCGTCATTGCGAGCGCAGCGAAGCGATCCAGAATCCCTCCGGGGAACCAGTCTGGATTGCTTCGTCGCAAGGGCTCCTCGCAATGACGGAGGAGAGGCGTCAGCCTCTCACCGGCAGCGTCACTACGTCGTATCCATGCTTGATCGTGCGCTTCAGCACGGGGTCTTCCAGCTCAAAATCGAAACGGTCGGCGGAACGGATACCGCCTTTCGCCGCAAACGTACCGCCGAACATGGCGCAGCCGTCGGGGAATTTCCCACCCTCGAAGCCACGCGCGATCAGGTCGGCGACCGGCAGCATCGCGTCGAGCCTGCCCTCCTGGTAGAGCACACGCTCGCCCTTGATGGTGGCCCAGGAGCGCAAAATCATCTTGTCCCAATGGCCGATGACGTCCTCCAGCTCCCACAGCGTTGAGGCGACCGGCTTGTCGCACATCTGCTTGGACACCGTGACGTTGTAGGCCTCGACCTTGCGGTCGGTGTGGTCGGAGCCGCAGCCGACGAAAATACGGCCCTGCCAGCCGATCAGCACGAACTCGACCTCGCCGCTGGAATCGCCGCCAGTGCACTCGATGCTGTCTTCCATCGTCAGGCGCCGTGCCGAGGCGCGATAGTAGATCGGCGTCGAGGCCGGCGGGGCGATGCCCATCTCCTGCAGCTCGGCGATGTGCTTGTCGCGCGCGACCGGATCGCGGCCGGTCCAGCCGGCGATGACCATCTGATCGATCGCCAGCGTCAGCGGCGCGGTGGTGTCCTGGGCGTCGACGGTGAAAGTCAGGTCAAACACGAATTACGGCCTCCATGCCGGCAGCAAGCTCGAAGATACGGCGGTCCGATCCGCCCGCGCCCGCCACCATGAGGCCGACGGGGATCTCGCCCTCGCGATGCGCAGGCAGCGAGATGGCACAGCCGTCGATCATGTTGATCAGGGTGCAGTTGCGGAGCGCCCGCAGGTTTTCCCTGGTGAACTCCTTGTCATCGGCAAGATCCGAAATTTTCGGCGGCGTGTTGGCGGTGGTCGGCAGCACCAGCGCATCATAGGGCGCGATGCGCGCATTGACGCGGGTGATCAGGGAGCGGCGCTCGTTGAGAAGATCGATGTAGTCCGCCGCGCTCTGCGCTTCGCCGCGCATGATACGCACGGAGACTCTGGGATCGTAGACGTCGCCCTTGGACGTGAGAAGGTAGCGGTGCCAGGCATAGCTTTCGGAAGCCGCAAAGCCGCCCTTGGCGTTCATCGGCCCGATGTCGTGGAATTCGGCCATCTCAATGCGCTCGATGATCGCACCGTGATCGGCAAGGCTCTTGAGCGCCCGCTCGAATGTCGCGGCCACAGCCGCGTCGAGGTCGTCGAGTGCGATCGTGGTCGGCACCGCCAGCCGCATGCCCTTGACCGGGCGAGGCTTCAGCGGGGCGATCGGCTCGTTCGCGAGCACCGCATCGAGAATGGCACAGCAACTGACCGATCGTGCCAGCGGCCCGATGCTGTCGAGCGAGAACGACAGCGGCACGGCCCCATCGAGCGGCACGCGCCGCTGCGTCGGCTTGTAGCCGACGATGCCGTTATAGGCCGCCGGAATCCGGCAGGAGCCGCCGGTGTCGGTGCCGAGTGCGCCATGCGCCATGCCGTCGAGCACGGAGACCGCGGCGCCCGAGGACGAACCGCCGGGCACGTGGCCCTCGGCCCGGTTCCAGACGCCCTTTGGCGTGCCGTAATGCGGATTGATGCCGATGCCGGAATAGGCAAACTCGGTCATGTTGGTGCGTCCGATCACGACGAAGCCGGCCTTGCGCAGCCGCGCTACCGTGGGGGCATCCTGCTCGGCCGGCGAGGAATCGTCGAGCGCGCGGGAGCCGGCGCGCGTCACCTGGCCCTTGATGTCGAAGAGATCCTTGATCGAGACCGGGATACCGGCGTAGCGCGAGGGCGCCGCCTTCACCTTGCGCAAACCGTCCATCGCGTCCGCCGCGACAAGCGCGGCATCCTTGTCGACATGGATGAAGGCACGCTGCCCCTCGCCGGCCGGATCGGCGATCTTGGCGAGGCACGCCTCGACCAGCTTGCGGGAGCTGGTGCGGCCGCTTTCGAGGTCTTCGGCGAGCTTCGTCAGTGTCGAAAAATCGGGCATGTCTGTCTCACGGAATATTTGCGCGCAATGTATAGCGCTGCCTCACTTCGACACAAGCATTGTGCGCATGATGGCATGCATGCGCATTGCTGGACCGTTGACGCGCCATGGTCGATTGTCGCATCAAGATCGCAACAGCCGGGCTAAGCTTGGCCTTGGGAGGACCCGCCGACATGGCCGAACCGCAGCGCGCGCGACCGAAACCGACGCCGGAGACCCAGCATTTCTGGGACGGCACCAAGGCGGGCGAGTTGCGCCTGCAGCGCTGCGACGCCTGCGAGCATGTCTATTTCCCGCCACGCCCGTTCTGCCCGTCCTGCGCCTCGCGCAAGGTCAGCATCTTCAAGGCAAGCGGCAAGGGCTTTCTCTACAGCTACGTGATCAACCACCGTCCTGCGGCGCCCGGCTTCACGCCGCCTTACGCGATCGCGGTGGTCGAACTCGAGGAGGGGCCGCGGATGATGAGCAACATCATCGACTGCCCGCAGACGCCGGAGGCGCTCGAACTCGACATGAAGCTCGAGGTCGCCTTCGAGGCGCTCGACGACAAGATCACCCTTCCCGTATTCCGTCCGGCGAAGGGGTAAGCCCATGCGCAGCAATCAGGTTGCCGTCGTCGGCGCGGCCGAGACCACCGAACTCGGTGTCATCCCCAACGTCTCGCAGCTCCAGCTTCATGCGGATGCGGCGCTCAATGCCATTGCCGATGCCGGGCTGAAGCTGTCGGACATCGACGGCTTCGCCACCGCGGTCGAAACGCCGCAGCAGGTCTGCCACTATCTCGGCATCAAGCCGACCTGGGTGGACGGCACCTCGGTCGGCGGCTGCTCCTTCATGCTGCACGTCCGCCATGCCGCCGCGGCGATCGAGGCTGGCCTGTGCAAGACCGTGCTGATCACCCATGCCGAGAGCGGCAAGTCGATGATCGGCAAGGCGCCGCGCTCGATTCCCCCCGACAGTCTGCAAGGCCAGTTCGAGGCGCCGTTCGGCGTCTACGGCCCGCCCAGCATGTTCCCGATCCCCGTGCTGCGCTTCATGAAGACCTACGGCATCACGCACGAGCAACTCGCCTCGGTGGCGGTGGTGCAGCGGGAATGGGCGGCGAAGAATCCGCGTGCGATGATGAAGGATCCCATCACGGTCGCAGACGTCCTCAACTCGCGCATGATCGCCTATCCGTTCCGCCTGCTGCAATGCTGCCTCGTCACCGACGGCGGCGGCGCGCTGATCCTGACCTCGGCCGACCGCGCCAGGGACTTTCCGCGCAAGCCGGTCTACATCATGGGCACCGGCGAGAGCGTGGAGACGCCGATGGTCAGCCAGATGGAGACGTTCAACTCCTCGCGCGCGTTCAAGACCGCCGGTCCTCTCGCCTTCAAGGAGGCCGGCATCGCACATAAGGACGTCGATCATCTCATGATCTACGACGCGTTTGCGCATCTGCCGCTGTTCGGCCTCGGCGATCTCGGCTTCATGCCGCATGAGGAGACCGGCAAGTTCATCGCCGACGGCAACACGCGCCCGGGCGCCAAGCTGCCGCTCAACACCAATGGCGGCGGCTTGAGCTACATGCATTCGGGCATGTACGGCATGTACGCGCTTCAGGAGAGCGTGCGGCAGATGCGCGGCATCGCGCCGGCGCAGGTCGCCAACGCGAAGATTTCGGTGTGTCACGGCGTCGGCGGCATGTTCGCCGCGTCGGGCACGATCGTGTTTACGAACGAGAGGTAATTTTCTCGTCGTTCCGGGATGGTCCGAAGGACCAGACCCGGAACCTCGAGATTCCGGGTTCGTGCTTCGCACACCCCGGAATGACAGAGACAACAGGAGACATCCACATGACGAAATCACTGCAAGACAAGGTCATCATCGTCACCGGCGCGGGCCGCGGCATCGGGCGCGAGATCGCGCTGCTCTGCGCTGGCGAAGGCGCCAAGGTCGTCGTCAACGATCCCGGCGTCGCCGCTGACGGCGCCGGCACCAGCGCCGCGCCCGCCGAGGAAGTGGTCGAGGAGATCAAGAAGCGAGGCGGCACCGCGGTTGCCAATTTCGAGTCGGTGGCCGAAGCCATCCCCGCCAGCAAGATCGTGAAGACCGCGACCGATCATTTCGGCCGGCTCGACGGCGTGGTCAACAATGCCGGCATTTTGCGCGACATGATCTTCCACAAGATGAGCGTGGAAGCGTTCGAGGCCGTCATCAAGGTTCACCTGATGGGCTCGTTCTACGTCAGCCACGCCGCGGCGCGGATCTTCCGCGAGCAGGAGTCCGGATCGTTCGTGCACTTCACCTCGACCTCCGGCCTGATCGGCAACTTTGGACAAGCCAACTACGCCGCCGCCAAGCTCGGCATCGTCGGCCTGTCGAAGTCGATCGCGCTCGACATGGGCCGCTTCAATGTCCGTTCCAACTGCGTCTCGCCGTTCGCCTGGACCCGCATGATCGGCACCATCCCGACCGAGACCGAAGCCGAGAAGGCGCGGGTCGAGAAGATCAAGCAGATGGGCCCGGAGAAGATCGCGCCGGTCTGCGCCTATCTGCTCTCCGATGCCGCCAAGGACGTCTCCGGGCAGATCTTCGGCGCCCGCATGAACGAGCTGTTCCTGTTCAGCCAGAATCGTCCGCTGCGCTCGGTGCATCGGAGCGAAGGCTGGACGCCGCAATCAATCGCGGAACACGGCATGCCGGCGCTGAAGGGTTCGTTCTACAAGCTCGACCGCTCCGCCGACATCTTCCCGTGGGACCCGGTGTAAGCGAAATCCACTTTTGCTGCATTGCGATCTCCGGTTGTCCGGCCGGGGATCGCCCGCTTTACGCCCGATTGCAGGCGGACAGTTTTCTCCCAAACAAAAAATGGGAGGCGACTATGACAAACCCACTGACCATCTGCACCGACGTCAATGAGCCTGTTCTCGCGCGCCGCACCCTGCTGAAGGGCGCGGCAGCAGTCGCGGCGACGGGCGTCACCATGACCGCAGCCCTGGGGGCGTCCGTAACGCCCTTGGGCCAGACGGGTGCACCGACAAGATCGACCGCGCCATTACCGTTGGGACCGCTGCCGGGCAGCCGTTATCCGGACGCCCACCTGGAATCCGCCAAGAAGGGGCCGCCATCATTCGGGCCGCCCGATTTTCCTGCCTTTGCCGGCACCATGGCCGTCGAGCGCGTCGCAACGGGCTTCCGCTGGGCTGAGGGACCGGTATATTTCGCGGCCGGGCGATACCTGCTGTTCAGCGACATTCCGAACAATCGCATCATGCGCTTCTCGGAGGACGACGGCCACGTCAGTGTCTATCGCCAGCCCTCGATGAACTCGAACGGCAACACGATCGATCGCGAAGGGCGCCTGATCACGTGCGAGCACAGCGGTCGGCGCGTGACGCGCACCGAACTCGACGGCTCGATCACCATCATCGCCGACAAGTTCAATGGCAAGCGACTGAACTCCCCGAACGATGCGGTTGTCACGGCCGATGGCGCGATCTGGTTCACCGATCCCGCCTACGGCATCGGCGGTTTCTACGAAGGGATCAAGGCCGATCCCGAGCAGGAGAAGAAGAACGTCTACCGGGTCGATCCGAAGTCCGGAGAGGTCAAGGTCGTCGTCGACGACTTTGTCGAGCCCAACGGGATCACCCTCTCGCCGGACGAGAAGAAGCTCTACATCTGCGAGACCGGCTTCACGGATGGACCCGACAACCCGTCGCATATCCGCGTGTTCGACCTCGACGTCGCCGGGGGCAAGGTGTCGAACAGCAAGGTGTTCGCAGAGATGCCAAAACCGAGCATCACCGATGGCGTCCGCTGTGACACCGAAGGCCGCGTCTGGTGCTCGGTGGGCTGGGGGGATGCAAACGAAGACGGCGTACGCTGCTATACGCCCTCGGGCGACTTGCTGGGCAAGATTCATATTCCGGAAACCGTCGCTAATTTGTGCTTCGGAGGTCAGCAGCGAAACAGGCTCTATATTTGCGGCTCGACATCGCTCTACGCCGTCTACACGAGCGTACAGGGCGCGATGAAGCCCTGAGCGATTAATAGAGTGGCGAGTAGCGAACCGTTAAGACCGCTACTCGCTTCTCAACCCGTGTTCCTCAGCCCCGCCGAGATTCCGTTGATCGTGAGCTGAATCCCGCGCAGCACCTGCTCGTCCGGGTTCTGCGCGCGGTGCTCTTTCAGCAGCTCGACCTGCACATGGTTGAGCGGGTCGAGATAGGGAAAACGGTGGCGCACCGAGCGTTCCAGCAGCGGGTTGCCTTGCAGCAGCCGATCCTGGCCCATGATGTCCAGAAGCGTCTCGATGCAGGAATGCCATTCGCGGCGGATTCGGCCGAAGATTTTTTCGCGGAGCGCCTCGTCGGGCACGAGCTCGGCATAGCGCGAGGCGATCGCGATCGAGCTCTTGGCCAGCACCATGTCCATGTTCGACAACAGCATGCGGAAGAACGGCCATTCCTTGTAGAGCTCCTTGAGGAACGGCATGCCCTTGTCGGGATGCTCCGCGATCCACTGCTCGACCGCGCTGCCAAAGCCATACCAGCCGGGCAGCATCAGGCGGCATTGCGCCCAGGAGAACACCCAGGGAATGGCGCGAAGGTCCTCGATCGCCCGGGTCTTCTTGCGCGACGCCGGACGGCTGCCGATGTTGAGCGTTGCGATCTCGTTGATGACGGTCGAGGCCCAGAAATAATCGACGAAGCCCTCGGTCTCGTAAACGAGGCCGCGATAGGCCTTGAAGGCGAGGTTTGAAAGCTCGTCCATCGCGGTCAGATATTCGCGGCGCGGCGCGCTCTGGCGCGGATGCAACAGGCTCGCCTCCAGGGTTGCGGCGGCGAGGATCTCCAGATTGTTGCGGCCGACTTCGGCGTTGGAATATTTCGACGAGATGATCTCGCCCTGCTCGGTGATGCGGATCTGGCCGTTCACCGCGCCACCCGGCTGGGCGATGATGGCATCATAGCTCGGACCGCCGCCGCGGCCGACCGAACCGCCGCGGCCATGGAACAGGCGCAACCGCACGCCATGGCGCTCGAACACGTCGACGAGGCCGATCTCGGCCTTGTAGAGCTCCCAGCCCGAGGTGACGAAGCCGCCATCCTTGTTCGAGTCGGAATAGCCCAGCATGACCTCCTGCACGCTGCCGCGGCTGTCGACCAGGCGGCGATAATCATGCAGCGAGAGCATGCGGTCCATGATGGCGCTGGAAGCCTGCAAATCCTCGATGGTCTCGAACAGCGGCACGATGTTGATGGCGCTGCGCCCGGAGGGATGGACGAGACCGACCTCCTTCAGGAGCACCGCGACCTCGAGCATGTCAGACATGCCCTTGCACATCGAGATGATGCATTGGGGAATGGCGTCCGAGCCGAACTTCGCATGCGCCTCGGCGGCGGCATGGAAGACGTTGAGCTCGCCCATGGTCTCGTCGCTGTACTTGACGAATGGCGACACCAGCGAGCGCGTCGAGCGCAATTCGTTGGTGAGCAGGGAGATGCGCGCGTCCTCGCCGAGCGCGAGATAGGACATGCCAGGATTGGCGGCATCCATCAGCTCGGCAATGGTGCGCTCGTGCACCGCCGAGTTCTGGCGGATATCGAGCCGGGCCAGGTGTAATCCAAAGCAGTCCACCGCACGCCGCAGCAGCCGCAGCCGGCCGCGGGCGATGACGCCGGCGTTGTTGGAGATCAGCGAGCGGTGCAGCACGTCGAGATCGGCCTTGAGCTCACCGACGCTGTCATACGGCGCGCCCTTGCCGACAGGCCGGCGGGTGATCTCGACCTGAAGCATTTCGGCCGTGGCGGTGAGGCGCGCATAGATGCCGGAGACCGCGAGACGATAGGGCTCGCCGCTCCGGTGCGGCGAGGTATCGGGCGAGCGCTCCGCCAGCGTGCGCAACTCCTCGGACACGTCGGCGAGATGGGCCGCGATCGAGAGCTCGGAGCCGAGCACGTGCAGCTCATTCAGATAGAACTGCATCACCCGGCTCGACTGCAGCCGCAGCGTGCCGCGCATCACGTCGGCGGTGACGAAGGGATTGCCGTCGCGGTCGCCGCCGATCCAGCTGCCCATGCGCAGGAACGAGGCGAGCTCGCCGGCCGCCTGCTCCCCGCCCTCCTCCAGCCGGTCCTCAAGCGCGTTGACCAGCCGCGGCACCTCGCGGAGAAACGTGTAATCGTAGAACGACAGGCCGTTGGCGACCTCGTCGAGCACGGTGAGCTTGGTGCGGCGGAGCAGATTGGTCTGCCACAGCGTCAGCACCTCGCGGCGGAGCTGCTCGTCGCTGGCGGCGGCCTCCTCCGCCGTCAGCGCGACGCGCTCGCGACGATCGAGCAGGCTAGCGACCTCCATCTCGCGGTCCATGGTGCTCTTGCGCCGGACCTCGGTCGGATGCGCGGTCAGGACAGGGCTGACCAGCGCGCTCTTGAAGAAGTTGCGCAGGGCATCGGCACCGATGCCCGCAGTCCTCGCATGGGCGAGCGTCTCGGCCAGCACGCCGGAGCCGCCGCCCTTGTTGGCGCGCATCTGGCGGATGTTGTTCTGGTCTTCGGCGATGTTGGCGAGGTGGGAGAAATAGCTGAAGGCGCGGACGATCCGCACCGTCTCCGAGGTCGACACGCTGTCGAGGATCTGCTCGAGCTCGCGGCGGGCGAGCCGGTCCTCATCGCGGTGGAACCGGATCGAGGTCTGCCGGATGCGTTCGACGAGGTCGAACACATCGGCGCCCTCCTGGTCGCGCACCGTGTCGCCAAGGATGCGCCCGAGCAGGCGGATGTCGTCCCGCAGCCGCGCATCTGCCTCCAGCGCCTGGACATCCTCGGGTCGGTTGGGGCGCTGATCGGCGGCGTCGGACGATATGGTCTGGAGGGACATGGCTCGCTCCCCTGGTTCGAGCTCGCTTGACTGCCCGGTTCAGCCGAGTGTGCGATATTTTTCTACCGCAGTGCAAGGTGAACTTGGTGGCGGCGCACATTAGGGGCAATGGTTTCGTGCCCGGGACGCAGCGCAGGCGCGCCGCGTCTTCGCGGCGTGATGCGCTGCAGAGCCGGGGCCCAGCTGAGAGCCCGGCGTTGATCCGCTTTTGGGTCCCGGCTCTGCGCAGCAACGCTGGCGCGTTGCAGCGCGTCCGGGACACGAGGAGGTCCTCGCGATAAACATACCTTCGCGGTCTCGCGGCGCGGGCGCCCGAGCTTTTGCTGTCCGTTTCGCCCTCGTCGAGAAGAAAGGGCGCAGGGAAGGCCGGGCGCCGGCTGGCACCCAGGGTCCGCACGCGAAAAACGCACGCGGGGGTGACCACAGGTGATGCCGGAACATCCCGGCCTTCCCTGCGCAATGGTTTTACGGCTTATGGCGCGCTCTCCCCGGGGAGCGATGCACTATTGCCCCCGTCGCCTCGCGGATGATCGATGCACGCACCCGGTCGGGCCGCACATCACCGCAAGCCTTGACGCACAGACCCCGGGCGTCAGGACCACACGCTTTTGCCGTCCGCGGACGTCCCTCCCCGAGCCATCGGAGGCTCGCGCGTGCTCGCCCCCAATGCCGAAAAGAAACGCTGTGACCGCGCCGTGTCGTATGCGCGGATCGCGATGACTCACGAGGATTGCCCGCCCTGCCATCCCGTCACGCGCCGGCGCTGCCGCGTCCATCGCATCCCGGCTCACGTATCGTGACGATCGCGAAACGCCCTTTTTAGCGGGCCGGGATGCCTTGCGGTTTACCCGAAGCGATGAATTCGGTCAATCAGAATATCCGCGGACCAATGCCTTGACCTGTGTATGGCGTGTTTTGCCCGTCGGGCTACGCGAGGAATGGTGTGCTCAGCGTCGACGGGGCGCGCAGGGTGGGTTGAGCCCTTGCGAACCCACCCTGCTTCATCTCCGACCGACGGATTGATGGGTTTCGCTGGCGCTCTACCCATCCTACGAGTGCTGGTTGCGTTCGCAGGCGCTTTTTTCCTTCGCCGCTCAAGGGAAAGCGGGCGACGCTCTACCCATCTTACGAGTTCTAGGCTGCCTTGACGGCCATCATCGCGATCCGGCGGACGATTTCCGCAGCGATGTCGCTGATCGAGCCGATGAAGTCGACAGGCCCGTCATATTCCGTCGCATTCAAAGGCATGCCGCGGGCTGCGGCGCCGTGCGTTCCCAGCACCATCGTGACGCCGCCGGCGAAATGTATCGCCTCCAAACCACGCGATCCGTCGCTTAGCTCACCGCGCAATACAACTCCGATCGCGTGCCTTCTGGCGTGAGCTGCGACAGACGTGAACAACAGGTCAACCGTCCGGTTGCGATACAGGTCTTGCGGTCCCTCGATCAGGTGGACGCGGCTTCGCGCCGCCAGAGAAAGGTGCGCTGCAGGTTCACCGACGTAGCAGACGCCAACCTGGAACTCCTCGTCCTCATCCGGTATCATCACGGGCAGCATCGACCGGCGCGCCAGCACCTCACGCAGATAACTGATGCGGTCGCTGGGGCGATGCAGGACCACAAGCACGACGGCGGGCAGATTGGCAGGAAGCGCTCCGAGCAAGTCTCCCAGATCGCGCAAGCCCTCAGCACCGGAAGCGCCGATTGCGACAAAACAAGGCCCGAACTCATCCGCTCGATTTGGCTGCATGTCGCCAAAATGGCAGGCTGCACTGCGACAGGATTGATCTGCCTCAAGCCTGGTCCGAAATGAGGTTGGATCGGGTAGCCTCGCGACTTCACAAGAGAGTGCGTAGGATGGGTTGAGCACTCGCGAAACCCATCATGCGTCCTCATCAGCGGACGGATTGATGGGTTTCGCTCACGCTCTACCCATCCTACGAGTTCGCCCTAAGCCGGCACGATCACCTTGCCGATCGGCCAGAGCGCGATGCCCGCGAGCTTGAGGTGGGCCCAGGCGAAGGGGATGCCGATGATGGTGATCGCGAGGGCCAGGGCGGTGAGGAGGTGGCCGAGTGCCAGCCACCAGCCGGCGAGCACGAACCAGATGATGTTGCCGATCACCCCGAGCGGGCCGGTGCCAACATCCTCGACCCCGGTGACCTCATAGCGGCTGACCGCCCGCGAGCCGAACGGCATCAGCGTGTAGACCGCGATGTTGAACGCCGCCCGGGCCCAAGGCAGGCCGATGATCGTGATCGCCATGATGACCGCGGCGACCAGCCAGCCGAGCGCCATCCAGGCGCCGCCGATGAGAATCCAGAGCAGGTTGAGCAGGATGGAAACGGGAGCCATGGGGTGATCCGGAGTTCGATGATCCCGTTGGTATAGCACACCGGGGCTCATGGCGCGCGGACTCTCGCCTCGAGCTAGCGCTCCACGATAATGATCGCCTCCTCCGGACAATTCGCGCGGGCGATGTAAGCTTTCGCGATCAGGTCGGGGTCCGCGCAGACGCGCAAGGATTCCCGTGCATGTCCGAACTCGTCGAGCTGAAACAGCTCAGGCGCCAGCGCGTTGCAACGGGCGTGGCCCTGACATTTGTCCGGATCCACCCGGACCGTGATCTCGGTTGTCATGACGCGAACTCCTGCCCTTCAGCACGGATAGGGGCTGACATAAGCGGCCGCGAAGCGCCGCTCGACCTGTTTCTTGATGTTTTCGAGCCCGATCCGTGCCTCCTCGTCCATACGCGTGAGCTGATCCTGGGTCGGTTCCGAGGGGCGATCAGGATTGGTCAGCTCTCTGGTATAGCGGGTCCGCCCTGCCTCATCGGCAAAAGTGTAGCGGATGACGATCGGGCCCATGAAATCGGTGTCTGCCTTGCAGGTCCATGCAGTTGGCCGATTGCTCTCCGTGACGGTCCAGTGCAATTCGATCACGCCGCGCCGGATCTGCCACTCCTCCCGGAACGTCTGCCCTACCTCCAACGGCCGGTCAGGCCCTTCGATCTTGTGCGAGGCGGCCAGCCATTCGGGCCAGGAATGTGGATTGCACACGTAGTCGAACACCGCCTCCGGCGGGGCGTCGATGAGAATGTCGTGTTTTCGAACGAAGAGCATCGGGCCTCCAGGTGAAGGTAGCTGTCTCAGCGCGCTGCCAGAGTCAGCGGAAGCAAGCGAGGGCCGCGCACCGCGCCTTCGGACCAAGTCATGGCGCGCGCCCCGTCAAGCGCGAAATCGGGTATCCGTTTCAGCCATTCCTCAAGCGCGATCCGCATCTCCATCCGCGCAAGGTTCGATCCGATGCAACGATGGATGCCGAGGCCAAAGGCCACGTGCGGATTCTCTGGCCGGTCGATCCTGACAGTGTCCGCATCCGCGAACTTGTCTGGATCGCGGTTGGCGGCCGGGAAGGAAAGCATGACCATTTCGTCCTTCCGCATCGGACAGCCCCGGAGCTCGGTATCTTCGACGATCTCACGCGCCATCGTGACCGGCGCGTAGGCGCGCAGGAACTCCTCGATCGCGCTGCCGATCAGCGCAGGCTCCCGCACCAGGCGCTCACGGTCATCAGGATGGGTCGCGAGATGCCAGAGCGACGATCCGATCGCGCTCCAGGTCGTATCGATGCCGGCGACCAGCAACAGGCGCAATGCGCCGAGAACCTGATGGTCCGAAAACGGCTCGCCGCTCGGATGCCGCGCATTGATCAGGAAGCTGACGAGGTCATCGCCGCCCTGCTCGCGGCGCGCCGTGATCTGCCCGGCGAAGTAATCGGATATTTCCTGTTCGGCCTGTTTCAGGGCAGCCTGATTGGTGATTCCCTCCTGGAGGGCCATCGTGATCCAGCGGCGGAATTGATCGCGGTGTTCGGCCGGTATGCCCAGCATGTGAGCGATAATCCGCACCGGAATATGCTGGGCATAATCGACCGCGCCGTCGCAGCTGGTCCGCGACCCAATACGATCAATCAACTCATTGCAGACGAGCCTCGTTTGCGGCTCAAGCTTTGCCACCGCCTGCGGCGTGAACGGCGGGATCAGCACCATCCGCAACGGCCGATGTTCGGGCGGATCCGAGGTGATCGGTGGCGAGTTGACCCGATAGTCGCCTTCCCGAACCACAACACGCCGGGAGGAGAACCGGTCGGGACTGTAGGCGACGTCGCGGATATCGGCATATCGCGTGGGGAAATAGACACCGCGATAGCGGCCGGTGTGGGCAACCGGGCATTGGTCACGCAAGGTCTGCCAAATCGGATAGGGATTGCTGACCCATGCCGGGTCGAGATGATCCCAATCCGATGCCCAGTCAGTCACAGGAGCTCGCGTCATGCCTTCCCTGCCTCCCTGCACTCGGCCGTTTCCAAGGTCGGTGCCATGATATATGAGATGATATATGAGTCCTCGTCAATCCAAATCTCGCCCCACCGCCCGCAAGAGGCCGGGCAACACCGAGCCTTTGAGCCTGACCGAGCAGGCCTATGCGCAGCTTGAGCAGTTGATCGCGACACTCGAGCTTCGGCCCGGCGCCTTCGTGTCCGAGGCCGAGCTGTGCGAACGGCTGGGGATCGGCCGCACGCCCGTGCGCGAGGCGATGCAGCGTTTGGCGCGCGCGCATTTGCTCCAGATCATGCCCCGCAGGGGCTGCATCGTGTCCGACTGCCGCTTCGGCGATGAGCTCGACGTTATCGAAGTGCGCAAGCCGCTCGAACTGGTCGTCGCTCGCGGAGCAGCCGCGCGCGCCTCGGCAGACCAGCGCCGGCAGTTTGCAGAGATCGCCGACCGCATGACTGCAGCGCTCGAGCAGGACGATTTCGACGCATTCGCGCAGCTGGATGTCGCGTTCAACCAGCTCTGCCTGGCAGCCTGTCAAAACGCCACGGCGGCATCAATGATGCGCTCGATCAGCACGCAGAACCGCCGCTTCTGGTTCATGCACCACGGACGGACGCTTCCCCGTGAAGGTGTCGAGGGCCATATCGAAGTCGCGCAAGCTATCGCAAAGGGCGATGCGGACGCGGCGGCCAGGGCGACCGAACGGTTGTTGGCCTATGTCGAAGACGTGGCGCGGCGATCGTCAAGGTAAGCGCGATGGCGCTCGGCGCCGGGGGCGTTCTGTGCGATCATTCGGTCAGATCTTCCGCCCCGCCCGCTCCCAATAGGGATCGCGCAGGCGGCGCTTGAAGATCTTGCCGGAATCTTCGCGCGGCAGCCCGGTGCGGATCTCGATGTGTTTTGGCACCTTGTAGTCGGCGAGTGACGCCTTCAGCCGCGTTCGAATATCGCCGGAATCGAGCGTAACGCCGGCTTGCGGCTCGACCACCGCCATCAACGCCTCGCCGAATTCGGAATCGGGGATGCCGAACACCGCGCAATCATGCACGCCGGGCAAGGCATGCAGCACCGATTCGATCTCGGCCGGATAGATGTTGACGCCGCCCGAGATCACCATGTCGCGCTTGCGGTCGCAGATGAAGACGTAGCCCTCTGCGTCGATATAGCCGACGTCGCCGGAAGTGATGAAGCCGTCGCGATCGATCTCGGCGCGCTTCTCCGGCTTGTTGTGATAGGTGAAATCGGCTATTCCGGCCATGCGCGAATAGATCTCACCGATCTCGCCCACGCCCAGAACGCTTCCGTCCTCACCGATGAAGCGCAGCTCGGCGCCGGGCGATATCTTGCCGACGGTGCCGGGCTTCCTCAGCGCGTCCTCGGAGGTCGCGAAAGTGACGGCGCTGGATTCGGTCGAGCCGTAGAATTCGTAGATCACCGGCCCCCACCATTCGATCATGGCGCGCTTGACGTCCGCCGGACAGGGTGCTGCGGCGTGAATGATGTGGCGGAGCGAGGAGACGTCGTACTTCTTGCGCACCTCCTCCGGCAGCTTCATCAGGCGGATGAACATGGTCGGCACCATGAAGATGGTGTCGATCTTGTAGCGCTCGATCAGCTCGAGAAATTCTTCGGCCTCGAAGCGCGGCATCAGCACCAGCGCGCCGCCAAGCTTGCCGGCGCGGATGCCGAACGAGTTCGGCGCGGAGTGATAGAGCGGACCCGGCAGGATCGTGCGGGCGCCGGGCTTCAGCCCGTAGATCATCGCGCGCATGCGCTCGCCGGCGGCCGCCTGTTCCGGCGTCGGCGCATTGCGCCGCACGCCCTTGGGATGGCCGGTCGTGCCCGAGGTGTAGATCATGTTCATGGGCTGCGGCACGATCGGCCCGTCATAGGGCTGGTGCTGCGCGAGCCAGGCTTCGAAATCGATCGCGAAATCCGGCGTCTTCAGATGATCAGGATCGATCTTGTAGCTGGACAGGATCTCCGGCGGCGTCGGCACGCTGAGCACGGTGACGCCTTTCGGGATCGCATCGCGCAAGGCATGCAGCATGTCGGCATGGCCGATCAGCACGGAGGTGCCGGTGTCGGTCAGGATGTAGTTGATCTCTTCCGGCTTGAAGTGCCAGTTGATCGGCACGCCATAGGCGCCCAGCCGCATCGCGGCGTAGGCGGCCTCAATGAAGGCGATGTCGTTGCGCATCAGCATGCAGACGCAAGCGCCCTGCCTGACGCCGATCTGGCTGAGACCGCTCGCGATGCGGTCGGCACGATCAGCGATCTCGGCATGGGAGCGGCTGCGCTCGCCGGAGACGATGCCGAGGAAATTTGAGGTTTCGCTCATTTGTTGTTTTTCTTTGTTGTTGAAGTTGCCCCTCATGGTGAGGAGGCGCAAAGCGCCGTCTCGAACCATGAAGGCCCGTGATCGCGGCCCATCCCTCGAGACGCCGCTTCGCGGCTCCTCGGGATGAGGTCTGCGCTAATCCGCAAACTTGGGCGCGCGCTTCTCCAGATTGGCGCGCACCGCCTCGGTCTGGTTCGCACTGCCGATCAGCTTCTGCTGCTCGACGGACTCGGCGAGCAGTGCAGGGCCCGGATCGACCGAGAGATTATTGAGCATGCGTTTCGCGGCGCGGATCGCATCGGGGCTTTTTCCCGCGATATCCCGCGCGACTTCGAGGGCGCTCGCGCGCGGGTCGTCGCAGATGCGCGTGGCGAGACCGTAAGCCATCGCCTCCTGAGCGGAGAAGATGCGGCCGGTGTAGGTGAGATCGCGCAAGATGTCGTCGCGCACGAGCGAAGCCAGGATCGGCGTGCCCGCCATGTCGGGCACCAGGCCCCATTTGATTTCCATCACCGACATCCGCGCATCGGGGGTGAGGAAGCGCATGTCGGCGCCGAGCGCGAGCTGGAAGCCGCCGCCGAAGGCGACGCCCTGGATTGCGGCGATCACCGGGACCGGAAGCTGGCGCCAGCCCCACACCGCCTGTTGCGCAAAATTCGCCTGGCCATGCGTGCGCTTGGTGAGATCGCGATTTTCGCCACCCGGAATTCCGTTGCCGCCCTTCTCCTTCATGGCGGCAAAACGCCCCATGTCGAGACCGGCACAGAAGGCGCGGCCTTCGCCCGACAGCACGACGACGCGCACGCTCTTGTCCTTTGAAAGCCGATCCGTTGCGGCCACCAGGGCCTCGAACATGGCTTGATCCAGCGCATTCATCTTGTCCGCGCGCACCAGCCGGACATCGGCGACGCCTTCCGAGATCGAGATCGAGACGCGCTCTTCCATGGATCAATTCTCCCTTGGTTCCCGGCTGTTCTTGTTCGGTGCCGCTTTACAGGACGACGGCGGCCGGATTTAGTCAATCGATCAATTAACCGACAATCGCGACAGGGGGAACAGCCATGTTCAAGGAAAATCTTCTGGTCGGACGGCGCATCCTCGTGACCGGTGGCGGCACCGGGCTCGGCAAGTCGATGGCGGCGCGCTTCCTCCAGCTCGGCGCGGAGGTGCACATCTGCGGCCGGCGCAAGATCGTCTGCGACGAGACCGCGACCGAGCTGATGGCCGAGTATGGCGGCCGCGTGAGCAGCCACGGCGTCGACATCCGCAACGCGCTCGCGGTCGAGGAGATGATCGAGACCATCTTTCGCGACGGCCCCCTCACCGACCTCATCAACAACGCCGCCGGCAATTTCATCTCGCGCACCGAAGAGCTGTCGCCGCGCGGCTTCGACGCCGTCGCCAACATCGTCATGCACGGCACGTTCTACGTGACGCATGCGGTCGGCAAGCGCTGGATCGCGTTGAAGCAGCCCGGCAACGTCGTCTCGATCACCACGACCTGGGTGCGCAACGGCTCGCCTTACGTGGTGCCGTCGGCGATGAGCAAGTCAGCGATCCACGCCATGACGATGTCGCTAGCCACCGAATGGGGCCGCTACGGCATCCGCCTCAACACCATCGCGCCGGGTGAGATCCCGACCGAGGGCATGAGCAAGCGCATCAAGCCGGGCGACGAAGCTGGCGCGCGCACCAAGGCGATGAACCCGATGGGCCGCGTCGGCACCATGGAGGAATTGCAGAACGTCGCCGTGTTCCTGATCTCGGGCGGTTGCGACTGGATCAGCGGCGAGACCATCGCCATGGACGGCGCGCAGGCGCTCGCGATGGGCGGCAATTTCTACCAGCTCCGCGACTGGAGCGACGACGACTGGAAAACCGCGCGCGAGAGCATCATGGCGCAGAACGAGAAGGACCGGGCGAAGCGGGGGTGACGTCGTCGTCCTGGCGAAAGCCAGGACCCATGACCACCGAATGTTCTTTGGCGAAGATTGGTCATGGCCAGTCTTCGCCAAATTGCGTTTTGTGGCTATGGGTCCTGGCTTTCGCCAGGACGACGACGTTGAAGCCATGGCGTACCTTCCCCCATCTTGTCTTCCCCCGCGGATGACGCCACACTCCCCACCATAAAAAACAAGACGTCACGGGAGAAACATGACCACACAGCCATTGGCCAATCTCGCCGACATGGTGCGCGAGCGCGCGACGAGCCGCGGCGACGCCATCGCCTTCGAGTTCGAGGGGCGCGCCACCAGCTTCGCCGAATTCGACGTCAAGACGAATAAAGTGGCCAACGCGCTGATCGCGATGGGCGTGAACAAGGGCCAGCGCATCGCCTATCTCGGCAAGAACAGCGACATCTATTTCGAGCTGCTGATGGGCGCCATGAAGGCCGGCGTGGTGATGGCGCCGGTGAACTGGCGGCTCGCGGGCCCCGAGGTCGCCTTCATCGTGAGCGACTGCAAAGCGCCGGTGCTGTTCGTGGGACCTGAGTTCATCACCCAGGTCCGCCAGATCAAGGACCAGTTGCCGGGCGTGCGCAGCGTCATCACCACCGAAGGCGGCGCAGCGGAATGGCAGGATTTTACGGCCTGGCGCGATGCACAGAGCGGCGACGATCCCAAGGTTCCGATCGCGACCGGGGACATCGCGATCCAGCTCTATACGTCGGGTACGACAGGCAAGCCGAAGGGCGCGATGCTGTCGCATGCGAACTTCCTCAACCTCGTGCAAACCGGCAATGCCGAGGACAAGCCCGAGTGGAACCGGTGGTCGACCGACGACGTGTCGCTGGTCGCGATGCCGATCTTCCACATCGGCGGCTCCGGTTGGGGCGTGATGGGGCTCTATCACGGCGCCCGCGGCGTGATCGCGCGCGAGTTCGATCCGACCAAGGTGCTGGATTTCTTCGAACAGTCGGGCATCACAAAGCTGTTCATGGTGCCCGCGGCGATGCAGTTCGTGGTGCGGCAGCCACGCGCGAGGACGGTCGATTTCTCCCGGTTGAAATACATGCTGTACGGCGCCTCG
This sequence comes from Bradyrhizobium sp. Ken64, assembly GCF_055807555.1. Taxonomy (NCBI): domain Bacteria; kingdom Pseudomonadati; phylum Pseudomonadota; class Alphaproteobacteria; order Hyphomicrobiales; family Nitrobacteraceae; genus Bradyrhizobium; species Bradyrhizobium sp. Ken64. The sequence goes on from NZ_JBVVPA010000002.1 coordinate 136,059, forward strand.
CCGATCCCGGCGGCGCTGCTGAAGGAATGCATCGAGATCTTCAAATGCGGCTTCGTGCAGATGTACGGCATGACCGAGACCACAGGCACCATTGTCGCGCTGCCGCCGGAGGACCACGTCGAGGGCTTGGAGCGGATGCGCTCGGCCGGCAAGGCGCTGCCGGGCGTCGAGATCGCGATCCTCGATGTCGATGGCAAGCCGCTGCCGCCGCGCGAGGTCGGCGAGATCGCGACGCGCTCGGGCTCCAACATGGCGGGCTATTGGAATTTGCCCGAGGCGACCGCCGCGACGCTGCGTAGCGACGGCTGGCTGCGCACAGGTGACGCAGGTTACATGGACGAGGACGGCTATCTCTACATCCACGATCGCATCAAGGACATGATCATCTCCGGCGGGGAGAACATCTACCCGGCCGAGGTCGAGAGTGCGCTGTGCGATCATCCCGACGTCGCGGAGGCCGCCGTGATCGGCATACCCGACGACAAATGGGGCGAGGCGGTGAAGGCCGTCGTGGTGATGAAGCCAGGCAAGCAAGCGACCGCCACCGACATCATCAACTTCACCCGCGAGCGCATCGCCGGGTTCAAGACGCCAAAGAGCGTGGAGTTTTTGCCTGCGTTGCCGAGGAACCCGTCAGGCAAGATTCTGCGGCGGCAGTTGAGGGAGCCGCATTGGGCGGGGAAGGACCGAAGGGTGAATTAGGCCCGCTCTATCCACATCGTCGTCCCGGCGAAGGCCGGGACCCATAACCACCGAACGCAGTTTGGCGAGGGCTGACAATTACCAGTCCACCCCAAACCCCTCCCTGGGGTAATGGGTCCTGGCTTGCGCCAGGACGACGCGGAGAGATGCCCTGCAAAGTCGCCTCAGTGCTTCCCCGGCCCCATATAGCCGAACAAAAATCCCGCCACCTTGCGGATCTGGATCTCCTCGCTGCCCTCGGTGATGCGGTAGCGGCGGTGGTGGCGGTAGATGTGCTCGAACGGCTTGTGGCGTGAATAGCCCATGCCGCCGTGGACCTGCATGGCGCGGTCGGCGGATTCGCAACAGAGGCGGTTTGCCCAATAGTTGCACATCGAGACGCGGTCGGAGAGCGTGCGCTCGATCTGCTCCTCGGTGAGCTTGTCCATCTCCCAGGCGGTCTTGCGGATCAACAGGCGCAGCATCTCGGCCTGCGTTGCCAGCTCGACCAGCGGGAACTGGATCGCCTGGTTCTCGGCCAGCGCCTTGCCGAACGGCTTTCGCTCGCGCGCATATTTCACGCTCTCGTTGATGCAGTAGACCGCTGCCCCCAACGAACTCGCCGCCTGCCGAATGCGGTTCTGATGGACAAAACATTGCGCCAGCGACAGGCCGCGGCCGACCTCGCCGAACAGCGCGTCCTCCGGCACGAACACGTCCGTGAAGCTGACGCGGGGATGATCGGTCGGCATGTTGAAGGTCCACATGTACTCTTCGATCTTCACGCCATGGCTCTTGGCCGGCACCAGGAAGCAGGTGATGCCGCGCGCATCGCCGTCATTGCCCGAGGTGCGCGCGAACAGCGCGCAATGCGTGGCGACGTGCATGCCGGTGGTCCACATCTTCTCGCCGTTGATGATCCAGCCCCTGACGTTGTCGCGGGTCGCCGGCACCGCGCGCGTCTCCATATGGGTGGCGTCCGAGCCGTGATTGGGCTCGGTCAGGCCGAAGGTGATGCGGTACTTGCCCTTGATCGAGCCGTCGATCATCGACTTCTGGTCGTCGCGTCCGTAGCGGTCGAGCATGGTGGCGACGGGAAAGTTGCCGACGATGGAATGCTCGTTCTGGAGATCGTTGTGCAGACCGAGCCCCTTGGCGGCAAAGTGCTCGCGGATCACGGCCATCCAGAGGTTGGAGCCATCCTTGCCGCCATATTGCTTCGGCACCGGAAAGCGCAAATGGCCGGCCGCGTCTGCGAGATCCTTGGCCTTGCGCAGCAGCGCCTCCCATTCGTGACGCGGCAGGCCGCCATTCTCGAAATCGGTGCGCGCCCATTCGCGGCGGTGATCGAAGAAGCGGATGTTGTCGTCGGCCGCCTCCAGCGGCTTGATCTCGCGTTCGATGAAACGGTCGAGCTCTGCGAGATAGGCGACGAGATCGGCAGGCAATGAGAAATCCACGGCTCTCTCCCGGATGACTTTTTCGTTTTGCGTTAAGGCGCTGGGCGCAGCTTTGCTTCGCACGATTAAGGTGAGAAGAGCGCCGCCAAGTCAAGCAATGCGAGGCGTGTGAGACGCGCAAGGCGCGCCCGCGCAATTCGATGGTGCTGAAACGCGCCTGCGCGCTAGTATAGCCGCAATATTCCTTCACGAGAAAATGCGGGAGCGCGCGATGGAGCTGAAATTTTCCAAGGTGGAACGCAAGGGGCCGATCACGATCGTCACGCTGTCGCGGCCCGAGGTCTACAACGCGCTGCACACCGATGCGCATTTCGAGCTGCAAAAGGTGTTCGACGATTTCTCCGCCGATCCCGAGCAATGGGTTGCGATCGTCACCGGCGCCGGCGACAAGGCGTTCTGCGCCGGCAACGATCTGAAATGGCAGGCGGCCGGCGGCAAGCGCGGCTGGGACAAGGGCGGCTTTGCCGGGTTGACCGCGCGCTTCGACTGCGACAAGCCGATCATCGCCGCGGTCAATGGCGTGGCCATGGGCGGCGGTTTCGAGATCGCGCTGGCCTGCGACCTCATCATCGCCTCGGAGAACGCGACCTTCGCCCTGCCCGAGCCGCGCGTGGGGCTGGCCGCACTCGCCGGCGGCCTGCACCGGCTGCCACGCCAGATCGGGCTGAAGCGCGCCATGGGCATGATCCTCACCGCGCGCCATGTCAGCGCCAAGGAGGGACTCGAACTCGGCTTCGTCAACGAGGTGGTGCCGCAGGGCGAGGCGCTCACGGCCGCGCTGCGCTGGGCCGAGATGATCACCAAGAATTCGCCGATGTCGATCCGCGCCTCGAAGCAGGCGATCCAGAAGGGCCTCGGCGTGTCGCTGGAGCAGGCGATCGAGGAACAGCGCGAGTATCCGGCCGTGAAGGCGATGGTGGCCTCGCAGGACTACATCGAGGGACCGAAGGCGTTCTCGGAGAAGCGGCCGCCGAAATGGGTTGGCAAGTAGACTCTCCCCTCGTCATTGCTTCTTCGCAAGGGCTCCTCGCAATGACAGTTGCGAGGGACTGACGTGTAGCCCGGATGGAGCGAAGCGTAATCCGGGGCAGATGCATCGTCGCGCGACCGTCCCGGATTGCGCTTCGCTCCATCCGGGCTACAAAGCTGCCTACCGCCCCAACTCGCGCTTGTACGATGCATAATTCGGCTGGTCGACTGCGAGTTTGTCCATTGTGGTCGCCCAGAGATGCTCGGCGAGGCCTGGGGTTTCGAGATCGACCTCGCCCTTGGCGATGCGCTCGGCCAGCAGGCGGTTCAACTGGGTCACCGAGCCCTCCATGCCGAGCAGCGCACGCAGCCGCTCCACCTCCGCAGCATCGCTGCCCTCTTCCCGCGTCAACTGCCGTGTCACGAGATCGAGGATGTTGATGGCGACGCGCAGCTTGAAGGCCTGGTGGCCGGAGATCAGCGGCGCGATGTCGTTGCGGAGGAAATCGGAGACCGATTTGGTCAGCTCGATCGGGGTCGGCTCGTCCTGCATGCGTCAACTCCCGCGCGGCGCCAGCAGCCGCAACAGATCAATCTCGGTCTCGGAAGCGCGACGGCCGATCATGGCGCGTTCCATCGAATGGTCCGGGCCCTCGCGAAATCGCTGCATCATGCCGCCGCACATGATGCCCCAGCGCAGCGTGCCCATCACTTCCCAGAATTTGACACGTGATGGATCGACCTTGCGGCCTGCGGCCTCATAGCCGGCGAACAGCTCCTCACGCGAGCCAAACCCGCCGACCGGCTTGTCGATCTCGCCAAAGCGCCAGGAGTTGACGCAGACCCAGCCGAGATCCTCCATGGGGTCGCCGAGATGAGCGAGCTCCCAGTCCAGCACGGCGCGGATGCCGTCGGCACCGATGATGAGATTGCCGTTGCGGAAATCGCCATGCACCAGCGTCGTCTCGGCCGAAGGGCCCGGATCGAGGTCGCGTAGCCAGCGCAGCGCCAGCTCGAACACGGGCTTGGGCCAGTCCAGGCTGCGATAGTCGCGTTCGAACTCGGCGATCTCCTCCGTCGCGGACCGGCTGCGCAGCTCGGGCAATTTGTCCCGCGGCAGCCCGTGCAGCTTCGCGAGCACGCCGCCGATCTGCCGTGCGAGAAGCGGCCGCGCCGCCGCGAACTCGTCGTCGCGCAGGATCTTGCGCGCGATGGTCTCGCCCTCGACCCGCTGCATGATGAAGCCGGTGCCGAGATCGTCGTCCGGCGTCAGCACATGCATCACGTGCGGCGACGGCACGCCGGCCTCATAGGCAAGCTGCATCAGCTGCGCTTCCGCGCCGAGACCTGCCGCGCGCGTCGGCGCCGCGCCATACCCCTTCGGAGAGCGGCGCAGGATCGCGCCAATCGCGCCATCGGGATGGGCGATGTCGAAGCGCCAGGTCTCCTGGCTGGCCCCGCCGGACAGCTTGGCCGCGCCGGTCACGCCGGTCGCCCCCTCGCACCAGCGCGCAACGCTGCGGGAAAGCTCCGCCTCGATCATTTGCCCTTGAACTGCGCCGGACGCTTCTCCAGGAAGGCGCCAACACCTTCGCGGAAATCATCCGTGTCGCCGGCGCGGAGCTGGCACTGGAATTCGAGATTGAGCTGATCCTCGAAGGAATTTTCCGGGCTGTCCCAATAGAGCTTGCGGATCAGCGACAGCGCGACCGTCGGGCCGCTGGCGAGGTCGCGCGCGAGCTTCATCGCCTCCTCCATCAGCACGCCGTCATCATAGACGCGGTTGACGAGGCCCCATTCCAGCGCCTTTTCGGCCGGGAGCCGCTCGCCCATCAGCGACAACTCGATCGAGCGTGCCTTGCCGATCAGCCGCGGCAAGAGCCAGGTCGAGCCGCAATCCGGCACGAGGCCGATACGGCGGAAGGCTTGCAGGAAATAGGACGAGCGCGCGCAGAGGATCATGTCGCCGAGCAGCGCGAAGCTCATGCCGGCGCCGGCCGCCGGGCCGTTGACCGCGGTCACGATCGGGCAATGCAGATTGCGGATGCGGCGTAGAAACGGATGGAAGCCGGTCTCGAGCGTCAGGCCGGCCTTGGTCTTCTTCGACTGGTTGTTGCGGCCCTGGAGATTCGCCCCGGTGCAGAACGCCCGCCCCGCGCCCGTCAGCACGACGCAGCGCACCTCGCCCTTCTTTTCCTCGATCGCGTCGAGCGCTTCCGCGAGACCGCCCAGCATGTCCACGGAGACCGCGTTCATCACCTCCTGATGGTCGAGCTTGAGGATCGCGACCGAACCATCGAGATCGAGCGTGACATGTTTGAACTGCATAGTTTCCTCGTGAGTTGCGGCCTGCGCCAGTTTCGCAGACCGGAATTGCATTTGCTGGGGCGCATATTTGATTTTTGGCGCGGTCTTGTCCATGGTGATCGGAGCATAGCAAGCAATCTTGCGCGCAGCGGCTGATGCGCGACCCAAGCAAAAACAGGAAACGCGCCATGAACCTTTTCGACCTTTCAGGCCGGGTCGCCGTGATCACCGGCGGCAATGGCGGCATCGGGCTAGGCATCGCGCAGGCGCTCGCCGGCCAGGGCTGCAATGTCTCGATCTGGGGCCGCAATCCTGACAAGAACAGCAGCGCTGCCGCGAGCCTGGCGGGGCTATCCGGCAAGGTCGACGCGCGGGTCTGCGACGTCACCGACCCGGCCTCGGTCAATGCCGCGATGAAGGCCACGCTCGACACATTTGGCCGCGTCGACGGCTGCTTTGCCAATGCCGGCATCGGCGGCGGCGGCCGGCGGTCCTTCATCGAACGCACCGAGGAAGAATGGCGCACGATGTTTGCGACCAATCTCGACGGCGTGTTCCACGCGTTCCAGGCTGCCGCAAAACACATGACCCAGCGCGCGGAAGCCGGCGATCCCTTCGGCCGGCTGGTGGCGACTTCGAGCCTCGCCTCGATCTTCGGTACCGCCCGCAACGAGCACTACGCGGCGACCAAGGCCGCGATCAACGCGCTGGTCCGCGCGCTCGGCGTCGAGCTGGCGCGCCACGGCGTCACCGCGAACGCGATCCTGCCCGGCTGGATCAAGAGCGACATGACATCAGGCCTGATGGCCAACGAGAAGTTCGTGGCCAACGTGATGCCGCGCATTCCGGTGCGCCGCTTCGGCGAGCCCAGCGATTTCGGCGGCATCGCGGTGTATCTGATGAGCAAGGCCTCGTCGTATCATACCGCGGATACGTTCGTGATCGACGGCGGCTATACGGCGTTTTGATTCTCGTAGCCCGGATGGAGCGCAGCGCAATCCGGGACCGCCAAAAAGCAAACAAGACCCGGATTCCGCTTCGCTCCATCCGGGCTACAAGATGAGGGAACGGCAAAATGTTTTCACACGTGATGATCGGCACCAACGACCTCGACAAGGCCAAGGCGTTCTACGACAATTTGCTGACCACGCTCGACGTCCGGCCGGCACGCGTCGACGGCCATCGCATCTTCTACATCACCAAGACCGGCGTGTTCTCGGTGACGAAGCCGATCAACGGTGAGGCGGCAACGCCTGCGAATGGCGGCACCATCGGCTTTGCCGCCAACTCGCCTGAGCAGGTCAATGCATGGCATACGGCCGGCATCGCCGCCGGCGGCGTTCCTTGCGAAGATCCTCCCGGCATCCGCCAGGGCCCCGGCGTCAACCTCTACATTGCGTATTTGCGCGACCTCGACGGCAACAAGATTTGCGCGATGCATCGGATGGCGAATTAGATCGACATATTCAGTGTCGTCCCGGCGAAGGCCGGGACCCATAACCACAGGGAGTGGTTGTGGCGCAAACTCGTAACTCCGGGTCTTCGTCAAACTCCTCCCTGTGGTTATGGGTCCCGGATCTGCGCTGCGCTTGTCCGGGACGACATCGGGTGTTGGCGACATCATTCAAACAACATTTCAAACGCCCTCGCGATATTCCATCACGTGGCATGGCTCGCGTTGGAAAAATGCGCGCTCGCACTTTGGCGACGCTGCGACTATTCTCCGGCTCAACACGATCTCAGCGACCCCGGGAGGAACAATGACAAAACACACCTATATTCCCCGCACCACCAACTACACCCTCAATCCCGGGGACGAGCTCAACGACCTCCGCATGTCGGACCAGGTTCGACCGCTCTATGATCACGTCAGGAAATTCATCCGCGATACCGTCGAGCCGATGTCGATCGAATTCGCCAAAGCCGGCGAAGGCAAAGAGGATCGCTGGAGCTTCACGCCGAAGCAGCTCGAGGTGCTGGAGAAGGCCAAAAACAAGGCCAAGCAGGAAGGCCTCTGGAACTTCTTCCTGCCCGACGACGAGACCGGCCAGGGGCTCAAGAATCTCGACTATGCCTATATCGCATCCGAGCTCGGCAAGAGCCCGCTGGCCTCGGAGAGCATGAACTGCTCGGCGCCGGATACCGGCAACATGGAGGTGCTGGAGCGCGTCGGCACCAAGGAGCAGAAGGAGAAGTGGCTGAAGCCGTTGATGAACGGCGAAATCCGCTCGGCCTATGTCATGACCGAGCCGAACGTTGCCTCCTCGGACGCCAAGAATATCTCGACGACGGCAAAGCTCGTCGGCGACGAATGGGTCATCAACGGCGAGAAGTATTACATCTCCGGCGTCGGCGATCCCCGTTGCAAGATCCTCATCGTGATGGTGAAGACCAATCCGGATGCGGCGCCGAGCAAGCAGCAGTCGCAGATCCTGGTGCCGCGCGACACGCCCGGCGTCGAGGTGCTCGGTCCCATGTACGTGTTCGGCCAGGACCACGCGCCGCGCGGCCACATGCACATGCGCTTCAACAATGTCCGCGTGCCCAAGGAGAACATCCTGCTCGGCGAGGGCCGCGGCTTCGAGATCTCGCAGCTTCGGCTTGGTCCGGGCCGCATCCATCACTGCATGCGGACCATCGGCAAGGCCGAGAAGGCGCTAGATTTGATGGTGCAGCGTGGCCTCACCCGCGAAGCCTTCGGCAAGAAGATCGCCCATCTCGGCGGAAACATGCAGATCATCGCGCAGGCGCGCTGCGAGATCGAGGCGATGCGGCTGATGGTGCTGAAGGCCGCCAAGGCCATGGACGTGCTCGGCAACAAGGAGGCCCGCGTCTGGGTCTCCATGGTCAAGGCCATGGTGCCGGAGCGCGCCTGCAAGATCATCGACCAGTCGATCCAGATGCACGGCGCCACCGGCATCTCGCACTGGACCCCGCTGGCCGAAATGTACCAAGACGTCCGTCATCTCCGCTTCGCGGATGGTCCGGACGAGGTGCACTGGATGGTGGTGGGACGCCACGAGCTGAGCATGGCGTGATTAACTGCCTCTCTTTCCCCTCTCCCCGCTTGCGGGGAGAGGGTCAGGGTGAGGGGGAGCCTCCGCACGGACGGTGACACTTCGACTCGCGGAGACTCCCCCTCACCCGGATTGCATCTTCGATGCAATCCGACCTCTCCCCGCAAGCGGGGCGAGGTGAAGAGAGCACCGCCCTATGACGCGGCAACCTCGCCGATCTTGTCCTGCGTCTTGGTCTCGAAATCGCCGGCATCATGCCGCTCGTGGAGCTGGCTGGCGAGGTCGCCGGAAACACGGTTGACCATGCGGCCGCGCTTGACGGCGGGGCGCTTGGCGATCTGGTCGGTCCAGCGCTGCACGTGCTTGTAGTCCTGCACGGAAAGGAATTCGCCCGCGCCATAGACCAGCCCCTTGGCGAGCGCGCCGTACCAGGGCCACACCGCCATGTCGGCGATGGTGTAGTCGCTGCCGGCGAGATATTCGTTGTCGGCGAGCCGGCGGTCGAGCACGTCGAGCTGACGCTTGGTCTCCATTGCAAAACGGTCGATGGCATATTCGATCTTGGTCGGCGCGTAGGCGTAGAAATGGCCGAAGCCGCCGCCGAGATAGGGCGCGCTGCCCATCTGCCAGAACAGCCACGACATCGCTTCAGTGCGGCTCTTGACGTCCTTCGGCAGGAAGGCGCCGAACTTTTCCGCGAGATAAAGCAGGATCGAGCCGGACTCGAACACCCGGATCGGCTCCGGGCCGGAGCGGTCCATCAGCGCCGGGATCTTGGAATTCGGATTGATGTCGACAAAGCCGCTGCCGAACTGGTCGCCGTTGCCGATCTTGATCAGCCAGGCGTCATACTCCGCGCCTTTGTGGCCGAGCGCCAGAAGCTCCTCCAGCATGACCGTGACCTTCACCCCGTTCGGCGTCGCCAGCGAATAGAGCTGGAAGGGATGCTTGCCGACCGGCAGCTCCTTGTCATGGGTGGGACCGGCAATCGGCCGGTTGATGCTGGCGAACTGCCCGCCATTCTCCTTGTTCCAGGTCCAGACTTTCGGCGGCACGTAGGCGGGGGTGTCGGTCATGGGCGGGCTCCGGCGAAAAAGATGCGCCTGCATTAATTAGCTCACGGACGGCCGATGGCAAGCCCCGCCGGCCCTGCGTCCGGCGCGGGCCTCGCGACCGCGTCATGCATCCGACGTTGCCGAGGACGGCCATACGGAAAACCGCATCCGTCGAGCCAGGCGTACGGCTTCGCGCAGCACGGCGTGTGCACGCAAGATGCGCCGCCAAATCCGGATTGGCATAGCGCAAGACGATGGTCTAGCGTCGATGAGCCTGCGCTCAAGATTGCAACGACAGCAACGCGAGGCCGCCGGGAGAGAACGATGAAATCGCCGATCTGCGACATGCTGGGCATCGATTTCCCGCTGCTCGCCTTCAGCCATTGCCGCGATGTCGTCGCCGCCGTCAGCCGGGCCGGCGGCTTTGGCGTGTTAGGTGCGACCGTGCACACGCCGGATACGTTGGAGCGCGAACTGAAATGGATCGACGAGCACGTTGACGGCAAGCCTTACGGCATCGACGTGCTGATCCCCGAAAACATCTCGACCTCCGGCGAGAAGGACGTCACCTGGAAGAGCCTTGAAGCGCGCGTGCCACAGGAGCACCGCAACTACACCCGCGATCTCCTGAAGAAATATGACATCGAACTCACGACCACTGAAGTCGCCGACAACCAGCCGCAGCCGTTCGATGGCAGGACCGCGCTGGAGCTGCTGGAGGTCTCGTTCAACCATCCGATCCGCCTGATCGCCAATGCCCTGGGCGTGCCGCCGAAGGCCATGATCGAGATGGGCAGGAAGCACGGCGTGCCGGTTGCGGCGCTGGTCGGGGCCAAGGAGCACGCGCTGCGCCAGGTCGCGGCGGGCGTCGATATCCTCGTGGTCCAGGGCACCGAAGCCGGCGGCCATTGCGGCGAGGTCTCGACCATGGTGCTGGTGCCCGAGGTGATCAAGGCGATCAAGAAGGTCCGCGACGTGCCGGTGCTCGCCGCCGGCGGCATCATGACGGGACGGCAGATGGCCGCCTGCATGGCGATGGGTGCCGCGGGCGCCTGGACCGGCTCGGTGTGGCTTGCCACCGTCGAGTCCGAGACCACGGAGATCTTTCGCGAGAAGATGATCGCGGCGTCGTCGCGCGATGCGGTGCGCTCGAAGGGCCGCACCGGCAAGCCGGCACGGCAGCTTCGCTCGGGCTGGACCGACGCCTGGGACCGCGCACCCGAGAGCCCCGGCGCATTGCCGATGCCGCTGCAAAGCATCGTCAGCCGCGACGCCTTCAACGCGATCGATCGCGCCGCGGCGGGCGGCAACGCGAAGGCGCGCGACCTCGTGAGTTACTTCGTCGGCCAGGGCGTCGGGCTGATCGACAGCGTGAAATCGGCCGGCGCGGTGGTGCAGGAGTTCAAGGAAGAGTTCGCCGAAGCCGTCGAGCACATGAATGCGCTGGTGGCGGAGTAGTTGCCCGTGGCCGAAATAGCGCCTGCGGCTCATCCTTCGAGGCTCGGCCACCGGCGCAAGTGCGCCGCCGGCCTCGCACCTCAGGATGACGTCGTCTCCGTAGCCGTCATCCTGAGGTGCCGTAGCGTAGCGAAGGCCTCGAAGGACGATGGCGTGCCGAAGATCTAGAATGTGAAGTAAGAAGAAATGACCAACTTCACCATCCCCGAAGACCGCATCCCCGTCATCGTCGGCGTCGGCGAGATTGTCGACCGCCCCAAGGAGATCACCGAGGGCCTCGAACCGCTCGACCTGCTCGAACAGGCCTTGCTGAGCGCGGAAGCAGATGCCGGCGCGAAGTTGCTCGGCGAGGTGCAATCGCTCGACGTCGTCAACTTCCTGAGCTGGCGTTATCGCGATCCGGAGCAGTTGCTGGCGCAGCGGCTCGGCATCAAGCCGTCGCATTGCTATTACGGCCCGGTCGGCGGCGAGAGCCCGATCCGCTACATCCACGAAGCCGCAAAGCGCATCGCGCGCGGTGAATGCAGTGTTGCCGCGGTTTGCGGCGCAGAGGCACAGTCGACGGCGACCAAGGCGGAGCGCGCCGGCACGAAGCTGCCATGGACCCCGTTCGCCCATGACGTCGAGGAGCCGAAACGCGGCGCAGCGTTCCAGAAACCGTTGGCCGTGAAGCTCGGCGTGTTCCGGCCAGTGACCGTCTATCCGTTCTATGAAGCGGCATCGTCGGCGCATTGGGGCCAGACGCCGCGCGAGGCGATGGCGGAGTCGGGTACGCTCTGGTCGCGCTATTCGGAAGCCGCCGCGCAAAATCCAAATGCCTGGCTGAAGCGGCGCTATGCGCCGGAGGAGATCACGACGCCGACGGCGGACAACCGCCTGATCGCCTGGCCCTACAACAAGCTCATGGTTGCGAACCCCAGCGTCAACATGGGCGGCGCGCTGCTGCTCACCAGCCTCGCCAAAGCGCGTGCGGCAGGCATCGCCGAGGACAAGCTCGTCTACCCGCTCGGCGGCGCTTCGGCGGAAGAGCCGCGCGACTATCTGTTGCGCGACCAGTTTTACGAAAGCCATCCGCAGAACGCCGTCTTGAAGGCTGCGATGGATCTCGCCGGCGGCGACGGAAAGAAATTCGACGCGATCGAGCTCTATAGCTGCTTCCCGTGCGTGCCCAAGATGGCGCGGCGAACGCTGGGCCTTTCCGCCGACGTGCAGCCGACCGTAACAGGCGGCCTCACCTTCTTCGGCGCACCGCTCAACACCTACATGACGCATGCCGCCTGCGCGATGGTGCGGCGGGTGCGCGACGGCGCAACGCTCGGCCTGCTTTACGGCCAGGGCGGCTTCGTCACCAAGCATCATGCGCTGGTGGTGTCGAAGGTACCGCCGCGTGAGGCATTGGCACAGGAGACAAGCGTGCAGGCGGCGGCGGACAGCAACAAGCGTGCGGTGCCGGAGTTCGTCTCGGATGTCTCGGGCAAGGGCAAGGTCGAGAGCTTTACGGTGCTCTACGGCCGGGCCGGCGATGTCGAGCACGGCGTGGTGATGCTGCGGACGGAAGACGACAGGCGCACGCTGGCGCGGATTCCCGCGAGCGACGCGGCGACACTGGCGCATCTGCTCGACATGAACAGGACGCCGGTGGGTTCGCTTGGCGAGATCACGATGGCTGCGGATGGCCTGCCGGAAGTAGTCTCCCTCGCCCCGCTTGCGGGGAGAGGGTCGGGGTGAGGGGGAGTCTCCGCAAGGACGGTGAGAGTGGGACTCGCGGAGAGTCCCCCTCACCCGGATCGCATCTTCGATGCGATCCGACCTCTCCCCGCAAGCGGGGCGAGGTGATAAAAACTACCCCTTCGGCGCCTGCTTCTCGGAAGCTGTCGCAGGCTTGCCCTTGGCGGCGGCGCCGGTCATGCGGACCTGGTCGCCGTCGGAGAGGCCGTCCGGTGGTGCCGTGATCACGCGGTCGTCCGCTGCAATTCCGGAGGCGAGCTCGATCTCCCTGCCGAGATCGCGGGCGATGGTCACCGGCTTGAACAGGACCTTGTCGTCCGGACCGACGGTTGCGACGCGCAGACCGCTGCCGTTGAAGATCAGCGCGCTGGCGGGAATGCTGAGCGGCGCGGTGTCGCGCTGCAGGCTGAGCTTGACGCTGGCGTAACCGCCGGGCATCAGCTCGCCTGAGGAATTGTCGAGACCAAGTTGCATGCGCGTCGTGCCGGAGGCGACGTCGACCGCCTGCGAGGAAGCCTCCACCGTCGCCTGGAAGGTCCGGTTCGGATACTCCGGCAGTACGATGGCGGCCTTGGCGCCGATCTTGATCGCGGGCACGTAGTTCTGGGGAACGTTGATGTAGACGCGCAGCTTGGTGATGTCGGAGACCACGAACATCGCTGGGCCCGAGCCGCCGCCTGAATTGATCAGCGCACCGACGTCGGTGTCCCGCGCCGTAACCACACCGTCGAACGGAGCGGTGATCTTCTTGTAACCGGCGAGCGCCTCGAGCCGCTCGACATTGGCCTGGCCCGAGCGAACCGCCGCGTTCTTGTTGGAGAGATCGGCGGTACGCTCGTCGATCTCCTGCGCGGAGACGAAGTTGGAGGCGACCAGCGTCTTGCGGCGGTTGAGGGTGGCTTCCGACAGCCTGGCGCTGGACTGCTGGCTGGCGAGGTCGGCGCGGGCCTGAAGTAATTGCTGGTCGAGGTCGGGCGCCTCGATCTCGGCGATCACCTGACCGGCCTTCACCCGCGCACCGATGTCGGCGCTCCAGCTTTTGAGATAGCCGGGAACGCGGGCAAAGATCGGTGCGCGATAATAGGCTTCGAGACGGCCCGGCAAGTCGATGGTCGAATTGGGAGCCTTGGCATTGGGCAGCGTCACCGCGACGCTGGGAACGGCCTGGTCATCGGTCCATGCCTTCAGCCTGGAGTCCTGCTCCTCGCGGGCACGGATGCCGGTGCCCACGACCAGGCCCGCCGCGATCAGCGCCACCACGCAGAAAATGCCCAGTTTCCGGTACGACACCGGGGAGCGGGGTTCAGTGGGCAACATGCGGGGTCTCCAGGGAGGCGGCGGCTTTGGCGCCTTGCTTCTTGTGTACCATGCTGAACACCACCGGAACGAACATCAGCGTGGCGAACGTTGCAAAGATCAGGCCGCCGATCACGGCGCGGCCAAGCGGCGCATTCTGCTCGCCGCCCTCGCCGAGCCCCAGCGCCATCGGCGCCATGCCGATGATCATGGCGAGCGCGGTCATCAGCACCGGGCGGAACCGGACGAAGCCGGCTTCGAGCGCCGCGGCGATGGGGTCGCCGAGCTCTTCGTAGCGCTCGCGGGCGAACGAGATCACGAGCACGCTGTTGGCGGTGGCAACGCCCATGCACATGATGGCGCCGGTCAGCGCCGGCACCGACAGCGTCGTCTCGGTGACGAACAGCATCCAGACGATGCCGGCGAGTGCTGCGGGCAGCGCCGTGATGATCACGAAGGGATCGGACCAGGACTGGAAGTTCACGACGATCAGGAAATAGATCAGGACGACCGCGCCGAGCAGGCCAAACAACAAGCCGGTGAAGGCGCTGTTCATGGTCTGCACCTGGCCGAGCAGCACCGCGGAAGAGCCTTTCGGCACCTCCTTGGCGGTGTCGGCGATCAGCTGGCGGATGTCGGTCGCGACCGCACCGAGATCGCGGCCCGAGGTCGTGGCGAAGATCTGCACCATCGACTGGATGTCGTATTGCGAGACCACCGCGCTCGAGGTCGAGCGCTTGATGTCGGCGATGCCGCCGAGGATCGGCGACTGCGAATTGCCGGCGGCCGTGATCGGCAGCGTCTGCAGTGCGCTGAGCGAATCCATCTGGTATTGCGGCGTCTGCATCACGATCGAATAGGACACGCCGTTATCCGGATTGAGGTAGTAGGTCGGCGCCACCTGCGAGGAGCCGGCAAGGTTGACCACGAGACTGTTGGTGACGTCGCGCTCGGTCAGCCCGACATATTGCGCGCGGGTGCGGTCGACATCGATCTTGAAGGTCGGATTGTTCGGCGACTGCTGGATGCGCGCATCCGCGACGCCGGGAATCCTGCGGACCTTGGCCAGCAGATTGTTGGCATAAGCGAAGTTGGCGCGGAGATTGGCGCCGCGGATCTGCAGGTCGATCGGCGCCGGCGCGCCGAAGTTCAGGATCTGGCTGACGATGTCGGCCGGCAGGAACGCGAAGCTGACGCCGGGGAACAGCCGCGGCAGTTGCTCACGCAGCACGCGCACATGCTCCTCCGTCGGCTTGTGGCCTTCCTTCAGCTTGATCTGGATGTCGCCATCCTGCGGGCCGATCACGCCGGTGTTGTTGTAGGTCATGTTGATGCCGGAGATCGGCATGCCGATGTTGTCGGTCAGCGTTTCGATCTCGCCCGGGATCAGCTTGCGGATCGCCTTCTGCACGTCGGCGAGCTGGTTCGCGGTCTCCTCCACGCGGGTCCCGACCTGGGTGCGGACGTGCATCAGGATGTTGCCGGCATCGACCGCGGGGAAGAAGTTGCGCCCGAGGAACGGCACCAGCGCGAACGACGCGCCGACCACGCAAAGGAAGCCGATCACGAACACCGGACGGTGCGCGAGCGCGAGCCCGAGGAAATTGTGATAGCCACCGCGAATGCGCTCGAAGCGAGCCTCGAAACCGCGCTGGAACCAGACCAGGGGATTGCGCGACTTCGGCGGACCCTCCTCGTGGTGGACATGCGCCTGCAACAAATAGTTGGCCATGGTCGGCACCAGCGTGCGCGACAGCAGGAATGACCAGATCATCGCGAACATCACCGCTTCCGCCATCGGCACGAACAGGAAGCGCGCCACGCCGGTGAGGAAGAACATCGGCACGAACACGATGCAGATGCAGAGCAGCGAGACGAAGGCCGGCGTCACGATCTGGTTGGCGCCGTCGAGGATCGACTGCTCGACCGGCTTGCCTTGCTCCAGATGGTAGTTGATGTTCTCGATCGTGACGGTGGCGTCGTCGACGAGAATGCCGACCGCGAGCGCGAGGCCGCCGAGCGTCATGATGTTCAGCGTCTCGCCGATCGCCGACAGCATGATGATGGCGCCGAGCACCGAGAGCGGGATCGAGACCGCGATGATGACGGTCGAGCGCCAGCTGCCAAGGAACAGCAGGATCATGATGCTGGTGAGCAGCGCCGCGATCACGCCTTCGAACGCGACACCTTCGATGGCGCCGCGGACGAACACCGACTGATCGCCGATGAAGCCGATCTTCAGCGCGTCCGGCAGCTGGTCCTTGACGTCGATCACCTTCTGCTTGATGCCTGCGATGATGTCGAGCGTCGAGGTCGCGCCTGCCTTGAGCACCATCATCAGCACCGAGCGGTTGCCGTCGACATGGACGATGTTGGTCTGCGGCGGGTTGCCGTCCCTGATTGTCGCGACGTCGCGCACATAGACCATCGCGCCGTTGACGGTCTTGATCGGCAGGTTGCCGAGCTCCTCGATCTTCAGCGGCGAATTGTTGAGCTGGATGATGTATTCGAACTGCCCGATCTTCTGAGTGCCGACCGGCGTGATCAGGTTCTGGGCCGCGAGCGCGTTGGCGACGTCCTGGCCGGACAGACCCCGGGCCTGGAGCGCGGTCGGGTCGAGGTCGATCTGGACCTGGCGCTGCTTGCCGCCGAACGGATAGGGGATCGCTGCGCCAGGCACGGTGACCAGCGGAGTACGGAGCTGGTTGATGCCGATATCGGCGAGGTTCTGCTCGGTGAGGCCATCGCCCGAGAGCGCTACCTGGACGATCGGCACGGTCGAGGCGGAGTAGTTCAGGATCAGAGGCGGCGTCGCGCCCGGCGGCATCTGCTTGATCAGCGTCTGCGAGATCGCGGTGACCTGCGCGTTGGCGGTGCGGATGTCGACGTTCGGCTGGAAGAAGATCTTGATGATGCCAAAGCCGTTATAGGAATTGGCGGTGATGTGCTCGATGTCGTTGACCGTCGTCGTCAGCGCGCGCTGGAACGGCGTGGTGATGCGGCCCGACATCTGGTCGGGCGGCAGGCCGGTGTACTGCCAGACCACGCCGATCACGGGGATGCGGATGTCCGGGAAGATGTCGGTCGGCGTCCGCAGCGCCGCCAGCGGTCCGATGATCAGGAGCAGGAGCGCGAGCACGACAAACGTGTAGGGCCGGCTCAGGGCAATACGGACCAGAGCAATCATTCGCCGGGAAATTCCAGGTCAAGCGAGGATACGGAATCCGCCCCCGCGGGGATCCCTTCCTCCCTTTACCCGAGCACCGCCGGAAACGCTAATCTCCGGCGGGTTTCCTGCCTTCAATTCCCTGCTACCGCACTGCGGAACACGCACCGCGGCCATGCGGCCGCCTCATGCGGCGCGGACCGAGTCCAGGAACTTGCCGACTTCGAGCTTGAGGCGGCTCGAGTCGCGCGAGAGCATCTGTGCCGCGGACAGCACCTGCGAGGAGGCCGAGCCGGTTTCGGAAGCACCGTGCTGGACCTCGCCGACATTGGACGACACCTGCTGGGTGCCTTGGGCCGCCTGCTGCACGTTGCGGGCGATCTCCTGGGTCGCCGCGCCCTGCTGCTCCACCGCCGCCGCGATCGCCGAGGAGATTTCCGACAGGCGGGCGATCGTGCCGCTGATCTGGCCGATGGCACCAACCGATTCCTGCGTCGCCGTCTGGATGCCGCCGATCTGCTGGCCGATTTCGCCGGTGGCCTTGGCCGTCTGCTCGGCGAGCGCCTTCACCTCCGAGGCAACCACCGCGAAGCCGCGGCCGGCCTCGCCGGCACGAGCCGCCTCGATCGTCGCATTGAGCGCCAGCAGATTGGTCTGCCCGGCGATAGCGTTGATGAGCTCGACGACGTCGCCGATCCGCGACGCCGCCCGCGACAATTCGCTGACCCGCTCGGTGGTGGATTGCGCCTGGCTGACGGCCTCCCCGGCGATGCGGGCGGATTCCTGCACCTGCCGGCTGATCTCACGCACCGAGGAGGACATCTCTTCGGCGGCCGACGCCACTGAATGGACGTTGGTGGAGGCTTCTTCCGAGGCGGACGCGACCACCGTCGCCAATTCCTGCGCCCGACCGGCGGTCGAGGTCAGCGTCGAGGCCGATGCCTCGAGTTCGGTTGCCGCCGAGGACACGGTCTCGACGATTTCGCCGACCGCGGCCTCGAAGCCGTCGGCAAGCTTTGTCATGTCGGCCTTGCGCTGTCCCTCGGCACGGCGCTGTACCGCCTGCACCTCGTCGCGGCTGAAGCGAATGATGGTCTGCACAGTCTGGAGGTTGCGCAGCGCTTCGCCGATCTCGTCGTCGCGCTGGATCAGGATGCGGTTGTCCAGCTTGTCCTGGACGAGGTTGACCAAGGTGTCGTTGAGTTGCTGCATCGGGAGCTGGATGGCTCGCACGGTCGTGAGGCCGGCGAAGCCGAGGACGGCAGCGCCGGCGACGGCCAGCAGCGCCAGGCTCAGGCTGGTCGTACCGCCGGTCGAAAGCGCCCCACCGATGCCAAGCGCGAGCACGAACAGCAGCTGCAGCGCCATCGTGGTGACCAGGCGTGCCTTCAGCGTCCTGGTGAAGATCGCAAAATGGTCGAGCAGCGAGCGGCGACGGATGATGCCGGCGTCGACGCGATAACCATGCGGCTTCTTTTCGCGGATCGCCGCGTAGACCTCTTCGGCCAGCTTGCGCTGGTCAGCCGGCAACTTGGTGCGGATCGAGGTATAGCCTGTGACCTGGCCGTCCGCGCGAATGGGCGATGCCGTCGCCAGTACCCAATAGAAATCGCCGTTCTTGCGGCGGTTCTTCACCGCGCCGAGCCACGGCTTGCCGGCCTTCAGCGTGTCCCAGAGATTGTCGAACGCCTCCGGCGGCATGTCCGGGTGACGGACGATGTTGTGCGGCTGGCCCATCAGCTCCGCGGATGTGAAGCCCGCGGCCGCTAGGAAGTCGTCGTTGAAGTAGGTGAGCTTGCCCTTCAGGTCCGTCTTCGAAACGATGAGGGTCTCATCGCTGACGGGATATTCGATTTCTGTGACGGGAAGATTTTTGCGCATGTGGGGCCCCAAAGACCGGATGAAACATCAGTTGATTCCAATCTGGGCTGCGGCGATGCCGGCGGTCCATGCGATATCCTTCTAAGCCGAAATTAACTATCGATGAAATCGCGTCCCGTATGATTACGGGCGCCGCCTCACGATGCTACCTGCAGGCGACATCAGGCTACCAGCGCCGAAAAAAAAGAGCGGCGCTTGCGGCGCCGCTCGTTGGTCGATGGATGTTGACGCCGAGGTTTACGCGCTGCGCGTGGGCCGTCGCTACGCAGCGCGGACGTTGGTCAGGAATTTGCTGACCTCGGTCTTGAGCCGGCCGGAGTCGTTGGACAGCATCTGTGCCGCCGACAGGACCTGCGAGGAGGCCGTGCCGGTCTCGGTTGCGCCGCGCTGCACGTCGGTGATGTTGGATGAGACCTGCTGGGTGCCCTGCGCCGCCTGCTGGACATTGCGGGCGATCTCCTGGGTTGCCGCGCCCTGCTCTTCCACGGCCGCCGCGATCGCCGAGGATATCTCCGACAGACGCTCGATGGTCGACGAGATCTCCTTGATGGCGCCGACCGAGTCGTTGGTCGCCGCCTGGATGCCGGAGATCTGCTGGCCGATCTCGCCGGTCGCCTTCGCGGTCTGCTCGGCGAGCGCCTTCACCTCGGACGCGACGACCGCAAAGCCGCGGCCGGCTTCGCCGGCGCGTGCGGCTTCGATGGTCGCGTTCAGCGCCAACAAATTGGTCTGGCCGGCAATGGTGTTGATGAGCTCGACGACGTCGCCGATGCGCGAGGCGGCCTTCGAGAGTTCGCTGACGCGCTCGGTGGTGGAGCGCGCCTGGCCGACGGCATCGCCCGCCATCCGCGCCGATTCCTGCACCTGGCGGCTGATCTCGCTCACCGACGAAGCCATCTCCTCGGTCGCCGAGGCCACCGACTGCACGTTGGTCGAGGCTTCCTCCGACGCTCCGGCAACCGTGGTCGCCAGCCGCTGCGAGCGGTCGGCGGTCGAGGTCAGCGTCGAGGCCGAGGCCTCCAGCTGGGTCGAGGCCGACGACACGGTCTGCACGATCTCGCCGA
The DNA here is from genome assembly GCF_055807555.1 of Bradyrhizobium sp. Ken64. Lineage (NCBI taxonomy): Bacteria > Pseudomonadati > Pseudomonadota > Alphaproteobacteria > Hyphomicrobiales > Nitrobacteraceae > Bradyrhizobium > Bradyrhizobium sp. Ken64. Next base: position 156,141 of record NZ_JBVVPA010000002.1, read on the forward strand.
TCATGGTTTCGAATTCGCGGGTGATGTTGTCGACGCGGCGGCCGCGCTCGATCTTGGCTTCGGCATCGGCGGCGGCAGCTTCGTCGGCGGCCTTCTTGGCGATCAGCGCTTCCTTGAAGATCTGGAGCACGTCGGCCATGGCGCCGATCTCGGTCTTCTCACCGCGGTGCGGAACCTCTGCGGAAAGGTCGCCCTTGCCGAGCGCCTGCATCGGTTCGGTAATCGAGTTGATGCCGTTCGAGACGTCCTGGACGAGGTAGAAGCCAACGCCGGAGCCGACGAGGACGGCGGCGCCGAGAATGATCGCGACCAGCATGAAGGCATGATTGTAGCTATCTGCAGCGTCCTGAGCTGCCTGGTCTCCACCCTTGGTGTTCAGCTCGATGTCCTTCCTCAGGACCTCGTCGGCCTGAAGCCCGATCTTGTTGACCGTCTTCGTGTTCAGCTCATGCGCTTCGTGCGGGACCTTGTTGGCGTCCTTGCGCGACAGCGCCATGACCTCCTGGGTGCCCTTCTTGTACTCCTCCCAGAGTTTCGACCATTCACCGTAGAGTGCCCGTTCGTCAGGCGAGGTGATCATGCCTTCATAAGTTTTGCGAAACTTCATGTTGGCCTCGATCACGGTCGCGAGCGTCTTTTCCATCGCGAGCTTCTCGTCCAGCGTTTCCGACAGCATATGCTCCCGGATGACGTTGCGGTAAGTGATCACGCCGGCACGCAAGTCGCCGAGCACGCGCACGCTGGGCATCCAGTTCGTGGTGATGTCGACGGTGTTGGCATTCATCGACCGCATCTTCATGACGGCGAGCAGGCCCATGCCGGCCATCGCGACCAGCAGGAACGCCACGACACTGATGATCTTGGCGCGGATGGAAATGGTGGCGAGCATATGGAGTCTCTTTGTGCTGGCGCGGCGGCGCGTCTGGAAGCTTTACGAATCAACCTAAGGGAGCAGCACCGACATCTAACACCAGAGCACCTGAGCAGATGTTAACGACGACTCCGTACGAGTACGAAGCCCGAAACAAATGAACAGGGCGCTAAAAATGCCCTGCGCTCAGCGCATGAGCCCAAGCGCGTCGGAGAAAAACTCCGCGCCGCCGAAATTTCCGGACTTCAAGGCGAGCAACATGTCGCCTTTTTCAGCACCGACTGCACGCAGCACCGGGACGCCGGCTGCGATCTCTACTCCCACCAGAAATCCGGGAATCTTCAACCGGTCGACCACGGCGCCGGATGTTTCCCCGCCGGCAACGACCAGGCGCTTGACGCCGGCTTGCACCAGACCCTCGGCGATGTCGGCCATCGCCTGCTCGATGGCGTGACCGGCCGCGTCGCGACCATGGCGCGCCTGGAGCGCTGCGACCTGATCGGGCGTCGAGCTTGATGCGATCAGGACCGGACCGTCCGCCAGTCGCGGCTTCGCCCAGGCCAGCGCGCGCTGCGCCTCGTCCTTGCCCGTAGTAATACGGTCCGGATCGAGATGCAGTACCGGCATGACGCGCTCAGCATTCGCGATCTGCTGGAGCGTCGCCTGCGAGCAGCTTCCGGCAAGGCACGCCGCCGGTCCGCCGACCGCTGCCCTCGCTTCGCTGCTCGCCGCAGCCGGCTTGACCTTGCCTGTCGACACCAGCGCCCGCGCCAGCCCAAGCCCCATGCCGGAGGCGCCGACCGACAGCCGATGCTGGGCAGCGACGAGGCCGATGGTTTCAAGGTCGCGGTCGAACACGGCGTCGACGATCGCCGCGCCAATGCCCTTGCCCGCGAGCTCAGCCAGCCGCGCCCGCGCGGCATCCGCGCCGCGGGTAACGGTGGCGAGGTCGACGAGGCCGATTTGCGTCCTGCTCTGGCGCGCCAGCACCCGCACCAGGTTGGAATCGTGCATCGGGTTGAGTGGATGGTCCTTCAGCGGGCTCTCGTTCAGCGGCACGGCGCCCACGAACAGATTGCCCTGGTAGACGGTGCGGCCGGTCTCCGGAAACGCCGGCGTCACCAGCACGGCCGCCTCGCCGCAATCGGCGCGCAGCGCATCCATCACCGGGCCGATATTGCCGGCATCGGTGGAATCGAAGGTCGAGCAGATCTTGAACAGCACGTGGCTCGCACCGCGGCCGCGCAGCCATGTCTCGGCCGCGCGCGAGCGCGACACGGCAAGGCCGGCCTCGATCGAACGGCTCTTCAAGGACACCACGACGGCATCGACCTCGGGCAGCGTAAGATCGTCCGCCGGCACGCCGATGGTCTGCACCGTGCGCAGACCCGCACGCGTCAGCGTATTGGCGAGGTCGGAGGCGCCGGTGTAGTCGTCGGCAATGCAGCCAAGAGATATTTTCGCTGCAGGTGTCACGGCTTCACTCCCGCATAAGGCCTAAACCAGGCGAGGCCGTCGGTGGTCTTGCCGCGCGGATTATATTCGCAGCCGACGAAGCCGGCATAGCCGAGCCGGTCGAGTTCGTCGAACAGAAACGGATAGTTCAGCTCCTCGCCATCAGGCTCGTTGCGCGAGGGGATGCTGGCGATCTGGATGTGGCCGATCAGCGGCATCATCTCGCGCAGCCGCATGGTGACGTCGCCATGGATGATCTGGCAGTGATAAATGTCGAACTGGAGTTTCAGGTTCGGAAGCCGCAGCTCCTGGATCAGGTCGCGCGCGAATCCGAAATCGTTGAGGAAATAGCCGGGCACGTTGCGCGCATTGATCGGCTCGAGCACGATGTCGATGCCGTGCGGCGCAAAGAACTCGGCGGCCCACGCCACCGATTTGTAGAACGCCTCGATGGCGACGCGCTCGCCGCGATTGGCGATGCCTGCCATCAAATGCAGCCGCTTGACGCCGGTCGCCTTGGCGTAGGGCAGCGCGGTCTCCATGCTCGCCTTCAGCTCGGGGAATCGCGACGGGAGCGCCGCAAAGCCCTTCTCGCCGGCATTCCAGTCGCCCGGCGGTAGGTTGAACAGCGCCTGCGTCAAGCCGTTGCGCTTGAGCCGCTCGCCGACCGCCTCGGCCGGATGCTCATAGGGGAAGAGAAACTCAACCGCCGTGAAGCCGGCTGCCGCAGCGGCATCGAAGCGGTCGAGGAACGGCACCTCGGTGAACATCATCGAGAGATTGGCGGCAAAACGGGGCATCGGAATCCTCTTGTCTACTTGTCGCCGGGCAGCTTCACGCCGGTGACCTGCGCATACATCCGCGCCACCGACGCATCGTCGTCGCGGCCCATGCCGGCGGCTGATGTCATCAAGAACATCTGGAGTGCTGCGGCGGAGACCGGAACCGGGAATCTGGCACTGCGCGCCATGTCCTGGATGATGCCGAGATCCTTGACGAAGATCTCGACCGCACTGCGCGGCGTGTAATCGCCGTCGAGCACGTGCGGCATGCGGTTCTCGAACATCCAGGAGTTTCCGGCGGACGCCGTGATCACCTCATAGACCTTGCGGATGTCGAGCCCCTGCTTGGCCGCGAATGCGATCGCCTCGCTGGCGGCGGCGATATGCACGCCGGCGAGCAACTGGTTGATCATCTTGAAGGCGGCGCCCTGGCCTGCGGCATCGCCAAGCTCGTAGAGTTTTGCGGCCATGGCATCGAGCGCGGGCCGCGCTTTCTCGAACGCAGCCGGACTGCCGGAGGCGAGGATCGTCAGCTCGCCCTGCGCTGCGCGCTGCGCCCCGCCGGAGATCGGCGCATCCAGATAGTGCCGGCCCGTCGCCTCCAACTGCCTGGCGAGACGCCGCGCCACGTCGGGATCCATGGTCGCCGACGACAGGAAGACGCTGTCCTTGGCCATGGTTTCGGCGACGCCGTCCTTGCCGAACAGGATGGTCTCGGTCTGCGCGGCATTCACGACGACGCTGACGACGATGTCGGCGCCCCTGGCAGCTTCGGCCGGCGTCTTGGCGCCCGCGCCGCCCTCCGTCACGAAGCGCGCGACCGCATCAGCCGAGACGTCGCAGCCGGTGACGACATGACCGGCGCGCTTCAGCGAGGTCGCCATGCCAAACCCCATCGAGCCGAGCCCGATGACGGCGATGCGCTGATTCTGTGACGTGGAGGCGGACATGCAACTGATCCTTGCGACGTTTCCCGGAGGGCCGCCCTTTGCGGCAGCTTGGCAACCGAATAACACGGCTTGGCCGCGCTGCCAAAGCGTGAGACAAACGGCCATGACGGCCATGAGCAAAGAGACATTGCTGCGTGAGGATATCTGCCGCTTCGGACGGTCCCTGTTCGAGCGTGGGCTGACGCCCGGCTCCTCCGGCAATATCAGCGTCAGGCTGGACGGCGGAGGCTGGCTGGTGACGCCGACCAATGCCTCGCTCGGCTTCCTCGATCCCGCAAAACTGTCGCGGCTGGACGATCAGGGCCGGCTGGTTTCGGGCGATGCGCCGACCAAGGAGGTTCCGCTGCACAATGCGCTCTACGCCACGCGCGGAAGCGCAAGGGCGATCGTGCATCTGCATTCTACCCATTCGGTCGCGCTGTCGATGCTGCCGGAGATCGATCCGCGCGCCGCGCTGCCGCCGATGACGGCCTATTATCTGATGAAATGCGGCGCCACCGCGCTCGTGCCTTATTACCGCCCTGGCGATCCCGCGGTCGCCGATGCGATCAGGGGGCTGGCGGGGAAGTACTCATCCGTGCTGCTCGCCAATCACGGCCCCGTCGTCGCGGGCGACACGCTGGAAGCGGCGGTGTTCGCGACGGAGGAGCTGGAGGAGACGGCGAAGCTGTATCTGCTGCTGCGCGGAATGAACCCGCGGTATTTGTCGCCGGAGCAGGTGACGGATCTGGTGAAGGTGTTTGGGGTATCGCTGCCGGAGCACGGGCACGAACCCCACACACCGCCGTCATCCTGAGGTGCGAGCGGCGCGATGCGAAGCATCGCGCCGGGAGCCTCGAAGGATGGGCTACAGGCGCTTGCTGCTCATCCTTCGAGGCGCGCAAGAGCGCGCACCTCAGGATGACGACTGTGCTCGCGGCGATGCTACAGCCCGAGATACGCCTTGCGCACGTCCGGATTGCCCTTGATCTCGCTTGCTGCGCCCTGCATCAGCACGCGGCCGGTTTGCAGGATGTAGGCGCGGTCGGCGATCTCCAGGCACTCCGCCATGCGCTGCTCGACGATCAGCACGGTCATGCCGGCATCGCGGATGCGCTTCACGGCCTGGAATATCTCGTCGACCAGCTTCGGCATGATGCCCTGCGAAGGCTCGTCCAGCATCAACAGCCGCGGGCGCGTCATCAGCGCACGGCCGATCGCGAGCATCTGCTGCTCGCCGCCGGAGAGGGTCTCGGCGCGCTGTTCGAGCCGTTCCGAGAGACGCGGAAACAGCTGGAACACGAGATCGAGCGGACTCTCGCGGTCGGCCTCGCCGCGATAGAGATAGCTGCCGAGGCGCAGATTGTCGCGCACGGAGAGGCGCGGAAACAGGCGGCGGTTCTCCGGCACATAGGCGATGCCGGTCGCGGTGATGTGATGCTGCGCCATGCCGTCGAGGCGCTTGCCGTCGAACGTCACCGTGCCCGAACGCGGGCGCTCGGCACCGGCGATGGATTTGAGCAGCGTCGACTTGCCCGCGCCGTTGGCGCCGGCGACGCAGACGATCTCGCCCTTGGCGACCTCGATGCTGACCGCGGAGATCGCGACCAGGCCCTGATAGGCGGTCGTGACTTCACGCACCGACAGCATGACGATCTCCCAGATATGCGCTGATCACCTTGGGATCGCGGACGATTTCAGTGGGCTTGCCCTCGACCAGCACCTTGCCGAGGTCGAGCACGATGGCCCGGTCGACCAGCGGCATCACGATCTCCATGACGTGCTCGACCATCAGCACGGTGATGCCGGCGTCACGCACCTTGCGCACCAGCGCCACACCGGTCTGTGCCTCGGTCGGCGTCAGGCCGGTGAGGACTTCGTCGAGCAGCAGCAGTTTCGGTTCTGTCGCAAGCGCGCGCGCGACTTCGAGGCGGCGTTTTTCGGCCGGCACGAGGTCGCTCGCGAGCACGTTGGCGCGCGCGGCAAGGCCGGTAAATTCGAGCACCTCATGCGCCTTGCGGCGTGCCTCGCGCATCACGGTGTTGCGCACGAGCGCACCGACGATGACGTTGTCGATAACAGTCATGGTCTCGAAGCTCTTGACCACCTGGAAGGTGCGGCCAACGCCGCGCTGGCAGCGCTCGGCTGCCGGCATGCTGGTGACATCCTCGCCGTCGAACCAGATCGAGCCTTGCGTCGGCGGCAGCACGCCGGCGATGAGATTGAACAACGTCGACTTGCCGGCACCATTCGGGCCGATCAGGCCGACGATCTCGCCGCGGCCGACCGAGATCGAGACGTCGCTGTTGGCGACGAGGCCGCCGAACCGCTGCCAGACGCCGCGGGTTTCAAGCAGCGGGATCATCGCGTGGCTCCCTTCCGCTTCGCACGAGAGAACAGACTCACCAGACCCTGCGGCAGGGCGAGCGAAATCAACACGATCAGCGTGCCGTAGACGATGAGGTCGACGCCGCGGCCGGAGCCGCCGATATAGGAGCGCGTCAGCTCCGTCATCGGGATCAGGATGACCGCCCCTAACACGGGCCCCCAGAGGGTGCCGATGCCGCCAAGCACCGCCGGCAACGCCATCAGCAGCGAGAACTGGAAGCCCATGACGCTTTCAGGATCGATATAGGCGAGAAACTGCGCGTAGAAGGCGCCGCCGATGGCAACGAGGAAAGCGGAGACGGCAGCCGCGCCCATCTTGGAGTTGAACACGACGACGCCGAGGCTCTCGGCCGCTTCCGGATTGTCCTTCACCGCGCGCCACCAGAAGCCCCATTTGGAGTCCTCTAACCACCAGGTGACGAACCAGGCGAGGCTGCATAGCACCAGTGCGAAATAGAAGTACGGCAGCTTGCTGCGCATGAACTGGAACTTCAGCCAACTGTCGCCGCGCACCGGAATGGTGATTCCCATCGCGGCCCCCGCCCATTCCCAGTTCTGGAACAACAGCAGCCCGATCTCGGCGATGACGATGGTCGCGATCACGAAATAATGGCCGCGCAGGCGGAAGAAGGGATAGCCGAGCCCCATCGCGATCGCGGCCGCGACTGCGCCGCCGGCGAGCATGCCGAACCATGGCAGCACGCCGAACTTGGTGAACAGAAGCTCGGTGGTGTAGGCGCCGATGCCGAAATAGAGCGCATGTCCCAGCGAGATCTGGCCGCAATAGCCGGAGAGAATGTTCCAGCTCTGCGACAGCGCCGCATACATCAAGGTCAGGATCAGGATGTTCTGGACGTAGACGTCCTTGATGAACAGCGGAGCGAGCGCCGCCAGGGCGGTCAGCACCGCTGCGATGATGAGGTCGCGGCGGCGCCGCGCGGCGAAATCCTTGTCCATCACATCGATCCGAACAGGCCGCGCGGCCGGATGAAGACGACAAGCAGGTAGACGGCGTAGATGCCGACCGATTTCAGCGACGGCGGCAGCACCAGCGCGGTGGTGGCCTCGACCAGGCCGACGATGATCCCGCCGGCGAAAGCGCCGAACACGCTGCCGAAGCCGCCGAGCGCGACCGTGACGTAGGCGATCAGCGCAAAGGACGCACCGACGTCGGGATAGATATAGAAGAAGCTTGCCATGATCGCTCCAGCGAGGCCGACCAGCGCGGCACCAAGCCCCCAGCCGAGCGCGAACACGCGATTCTTGTCGATGCCGACCAGCGCCACGGCGCCGGGATCTTCCCGGGTCGCTTCCAGCGCACGGCCGAAATCAGTGCGGTGGATGAACAAATAGAGCCCGGCGAAGGCCAGGATCGAGACCAGCGCGCCGATGAGTTGCGGCGCCGGCAGGAAGATGCCGGCGATCGAGATGGTTTTGCCACCGAACCAGGACTGCGGAATGCTGCGATAGTCCGGCGTGAAGAAGAACTGCGCGAGGCCGCGCATGAGGATGGCGAGGCCGAAGGTGGTGAAGATCTGCACCATGCCGGCATTGGCCTTGGCCCGCATGGCAAAGCGTACAACGAGCAGATAGACCACCGCTCCGAAAACGAACATGGCCGCGGCGACCAATGGCGCCGATAGCAGGGGATCGATCGCGAAGAAGGCGAACAGAAAAAAGGACAGGTACATCGCGAGCATCAGGAACTCGCCATGGGCGAAGTTCGTGACGTCCATCAGGCCGAAGATCAGCGCGAGGCCGACGGCGATGAGTCCGTAGAGCAGGCCCATCAGGAGGCCGCTCGCGAGACTTTGGATAATGGTTTGGGCTGTCAAAAGTCTGTCCCCCGAACTACGTCCTCATCCTGAGGAGCGCGCACCGCGCGCGTCTCGAAGGATGGCCCAGCCCTCGTCTTTCGAGACGCGGGCTGCGCCCGCTCCTCAGGATGAGGGCGGGAGCTACGATCTGTGCTCCCGCTCGCCGTGTCTTACTTCATCGGCCAGATCGCCTCGGCGATCGCGGCTTGCGGCGGGAAGATGGTGACGAACTTGCCGCCGACATATTGCAGCAGCACCGGGTCGGCGTCGTTGTTCTGGCCCATCTCGTCGAACTTGACGCGCTTCCAGGGCATGATGGTCTGCTCGCCCGGGATGTCGGTGGCGGCCAGCGCGTCGCGGATCTTTTCGCCGTCGGTCGACTTGGCGCGGCTGATGGCGTCGGCGAGGATGATCAGGCCCATGAACTGACGCGAGGTGAGATCGTTGAAATCCTTGCCCGACCGCGTCTTGAACATATCGTTGATCTTGCCGACCATCGGGCGCTTCTGCGCGAGATCGAGCGAGAAGGTGCCGCGCGAGATCACGCCTTCGAGCTTGTCGCCGACGGCGTCGTAGAGCGCCTTCTCGGAGAAGCCGGCGTCCTGCGCGACGATCGCGTTCGGCTTGTAACCGAGCTCGCCCATGGTCTTCACCAGCAGGATGCCGTCAGTGGTGTAGCTCGAGGGCATCAACACGTCGGCGTTCGCGCTCTTGAGCTGCTGCACCTCGGCCGAGAGCGAGGGCGAGTTGGCGCGATACTTGATGTCGGAGACGATCTTGTAGCCGCGCTCGCCGGCGATCTTGGCCTGGGCGTTGCCGGAATCGGTGCCGAAGATGGTGTCCTCGTGGAACAGCGACAGCGTCTCGATCTTGGTGCCCTTCTTCTTCAATGCATCGAAGAAGTCGAACATCGCGGCCGAGTACATCTCGTCGTGCGGCGCGGCGCGGAAGTAATATTTCAGGCCGCGGCGGTGCAGGCTGGGCGAGGAGTTGTCCGCGGAGACGAACGGGATCTGATAGCGCTCGCAGATCTGGCTGACGGTGACGGCGACCGCGCTCTGATAGGTACCGATGATGGCGCAGACCTTCTCTTGCGTGATCAGGCGCTCGGCCTCGGCGCGGCCCTTCTGCGGATCGGCTTGGTGGTCGGCGAAGACGAGGCGCACTTTTGCCCCGCCGAGACCCGGCAGGCCCTCGCCCTTCGCCAGCGGCAGGTCGAAATCGGTGTTCTTGTTGATGACCTCGAGCGCGGTCTCATACGCCTTCTGCGCGTCGACGCCCTGCTGCGCGCTGCCGCCGGAGAACGGATAGATCACGCCGATCACGACTTCCGAAGTCTGTGCGCGCGCTGCCAGCGGCACGAGCGCGGCCGTAGCGGTGGCTCCCAACAATACGTCGCGGCGAGTGATCGTCATGGCAAAGTCCTCTTGCTACTGAATTTCGGCTGATCGAATGAAGCGATTGATGGATGCGGTAAAGCTCGAAGAAGCGGCAAACACTGCCCACTAAATCACGGCCATGGTCCTGTTCTTCAGATCCGTCACCAGCATCAGGCCCGGTGAATGCGTGATCGCGAACGGAAGCCTGGCAGCGTTGATGACCGATTGGGGCGTCACGCCGCAGGCCCAGAACACCGGGATCTCGTCGTCGGCGACTGGCACCGGATCGCCGTAATCGGGCTTGGCGATGTCCTTGATGCCGATCAGATGCGGATGGCCGAGATGCACGGGCGCGCCGTGCACGGCCGGATAGCGCGAGGTGATCTGCACCGCGCGGATCGCATCCGCCGGCTTGAACGGACGCATCGACACCACCATGGGGCCGGCGAAGGGACCGGACTCGCCGCAGGCGATGTTGGTGCGATACATCGGCACGCGCACATTGTGCTCGATGTGGCGGATCGGCATGCCCTCGTCGAGCAGCGCCTCTTCAAACGAGAACGAGCAGCCAAGCACGAAGGTCACGAGATCGTCGCGCCAGTATTTGGTGACGTCGGTCGGCTCGTCCACGACATCGCCGTCGCGCCAGACGCGATAGCGCGGCACGTCGGTGCGAATGTCGAGATCGGCGCCCAGCGCCGGGATGTGCGGACTGCCGACGTCGGACATGCCGATGATCGGGCATGGCTTGGGGTTGAGCTGGCAGAAGCGGTGAAAGGCGCCGGCATGTTCCGCCGGCAGGATGGCCAGATTGCCCTGGACGAAGCCGGGGGCGACGCCGGCGGTGGAGGCGACCAGCCCCTCGCGATAGGCGAGCCGCGCCTTGCGGCTCGGGAGCGTGTCGGGCGTTTCAGTTTGCTGCACTGCCACCAAAACAGTCATGAGATCGACCTGCCTATAAACTCGACAAAGACAAGCCAACACCACGCGTGCTATAAAGTCTAATCTTCCTTTCTAATCAATATCGATAAATTTCATTTATCGGTCAGGAAAATCCTTCCAATGCTGGACTTCAGATCGATCGAGACATTCCTCTGGGTTGTGAAGCTCGGCAGCTTTCGCGGCGCCGCAGCACGCCTCAATACGACCCAGCCGGCGATCTCCCAGCGCATCGCCCAGCTCGAGCGCGAGCTGGGGGTGAAGCTGTTGAACCGCGACCACCGCGTGGCCTCGCCGACGCCAAGCGGCCGGCAGATGATGGTCTATGCGGAGAAGCTGATCGGCCTGCGCGCCGCGATGATCGCCGAGATCGGCGACCGCTCGGCAATGCGCGGCGTGATGCGGCTCGGCGTCGCCGAAACCATCGTGCACACCTGGCTGCCGCGGCTCGTGAAGAGCATGAACCAAGTCTACCCGAACCTGTCGCTGGAGATCGAGGTCGACATCACGCCGAACCTCACCGCGCGCCTGCTCGCGCAGGAGATCGAGCTTGCTTTCGTCGTCGGTCCGCTCTCGGCCTCCGGGGTGCACAATCGCGTCCTTGCCGACTATCCGATCGGCTTTCTCGCCAGCCCCTCGCTCGGCCTCGGCCATGGACCGGTGACGCGGGCCGAGCTCGCGCGATTTCCGATCATCACCTTCCCGCGGAAGACGCGGCCCTACGAGGTCGTGCGCGAAGTGTTCGACCGGCCGGAGCTGCCGCCGATCCGGCTGCACGCCTCCGCCTCGCTTGCGACCGTCATCCACATGGCGGTCGAGGGCCTCGGCATCGCCGTGATCCCCGACGCCATCGTCGAGAGCGAGCTTGCAGACGGGCGGCTGCAACTGCTCGACACCGATCTCAAGATCGCGCCGCTGACATTCACCGCGAGCTGGCTCGCCTCGCCCGACGTCGTGGCGGTGCAGCGGGTCGCAGAGCTTGCATGTCAGATTGCGCAGAGCAGCCTCGCAGTTGACGCGCCCGCGCCGGCGCGTCATTGAAACAGGCGCCGGATTTTCTTTCGTCATTCCGGGGCGCTCGAAGAGCGAACCCGGAATCTCGAGATTCCGGGTTCTCGCTTCGCGAGCCCCGGAATGACAGCTAAGATGGACTGACCGCATGAGCCGAGCCGCCACCAATTTGCAAATCGATTCCGCCCGCCTCTGGGGCTCCATCCACGAGACCGCGCAGTTCGGCGCGACGGCCAAGGGCGGCGTGCGGCGGCTGACCCTGAGCGCGGAGGACAAGCTGGTGCGCGACTGGTTCCGCAAGGCCTGCGAGGACGCCGGCTTGGAAGTGCACACCGATGCGCTCGGCTCGCAGTTCGGCCTGCGCAAGGGCCGCGACATGTCGAAGCCGCCGGTCGGCATCGGCTCGCATTTGGACACGCAACCCACCGGCGGCAAGTATGACGGCATTCTGGGAACGCTTGGTGCGCTCGAAGTGATCCGCACGCTGAACGACGCCGGGATCGAGACCGAGGCGCCGATCTGCGTCGTCAACTGGACCAACGAAGAGGGCTCGCGCTTCGCTCCCGCGATGATGGCCTCCGCCGCCTATGTCGGCGACTTCACCACCGACGACATCCTGTCGCGCAAGGACGCCGACGGCACCACCGTCGGCCAGGCGCTCGACGGCATCGGCTATCGCGGCGACAAGCCGGTCGGGTTCCAGAAGCTCGGCTGCTTCGTCGAGTTGCACATCGAGCAGGGCCCGATCCTGGAAGCCGAAGGCAAGACCATCGGCGTGGTCGATTCCGGACAGGGCGTGCTCTGGTACGACGGCAGGATTTCCGGCTTTGAAAGCCATGCCGGATCGACGCCGATGCCGCTGCGGCGCGATGCGCTGGCGACCCTGTCCGAGATCGTGCTGGCGATGGAGGCCATTGCGAAGAAGCACGGGCCGAAGGCCGTCGGCACCATCGGCGAGGCCGTGATCGCAAACCCCTCCCGCAATGTCATTCCCGGCGAGATCGCCTTCACGATGGATTGCCGCAGCGCCGATGGCGCGATCATGGATGCTCTCGATCGCGATCTTCGCAGCGCGATCGCCGAGATCGCCGCACGCCGCAAGGTCGAGGTGAAGATCGACCTGGTCTGGCGCAAGCCGCCGACGCATTTCGATCCCAAATTGATTGCCGCAGTCGAGAACGCGGCGAAGACGCTCGGCTACCCCTCTCGCCGCATCACCTCCGGCGCCGGCCACGACGCCTGCAACCTCAACACAATCATGCCGGCCGCAATGGTGTTCGTGCCCTGCAAGGACGGCATCAGCCATAACGAGCTGGAAGACGCCACGCAGCCCGATTGCGCCGCGGGCACTAACGTCCTCATGCACACGGTGCTGGCGATCGCCGGCGTCGCATCCTGACCGGAGAGAACCATGCGCGGAGTTTTCGTCGACGCCAATGAGGCTCTTGCCGTGATCATGGAGCGGCTGGAGCAACCGGGCGATCCCAAGGTTCGGATCCACAGGGATCCCGACATCAAGCCCGAACAATATCCTGAAATCCTCGACGGCGCCGAGATCGCGATCGTCGACCACACCGCGCTGCCGACCGATGTCGCAAAGAACTGCGCAGGGTTGAAGCACGTCGTGTTCCTCGGCACCGGCGCGCGCAGCTACATGAATCCGGAGGAGCTCGCCGAGCTCGGCATCTCCGTGCACCTGATCAAGGGCTATGGCGACACGGCGGTCGCGGAATGCGCGATCGCGCTGATGTGGGCTTCGGCCCGCGTCATCGCGATGATGGACCGCGAGATGCGCGGCGGAAACTGGCTCCGCGAAGACGGCATGCAGCTCACCGGCAAGACGCTCGGCCTGATCGGCTTCGGCGGTATTGCCGCGGAGGTCGCGCGCATTGCCTCGGGCAGCGGCATGAAGGTGATCGCCTGGAACCGCTCGCCGAAGAGCTATCCGGGCGTGGAATTCGCCGATCTCGACACGGTTTTGGCGAGAGCAGACGTCGTATCGCTGCATCTGCTGCTCAACGACGAGACACGCGGCATGATCACCCGCGAGATGATCGCGAAGATGAAGCCAGGCGTCATCCTCATCAACACCGCCCGCGCCGCCGTCGTCGACGAGGCCGCCATGATCGATGCGCTGAAGTCGGGCCACATCCGCCACGCCGGCCTCGACGTGTTCAACATCGAGCCCCTGCCCGGCGATCATCCGCTGACCAAGCTGCCCAACGTGACGCTGTCGGCGCATTCGGCCTTCCGCACACCGGAGGCGAGCGAGAACCTGATTGGCGCGGCGTGGGAGCACTGCCGCCGGATCGTGAAAACGTAGGGTGGGTTAGCGAAGCGTAACCCACCACTCTCGACGTCCGCGAAGACAGAAGAGGTGGGTTACGGCTTCGCCTAACCCACCCTACGCACCGCAATCTTGGGAAGGGATAAGAGCACTAACAATGGCCGATTACCGCACCATCAAGGCACAGCCGCTCATCGAAGCCATCAGTGCCATCGTCAAGGCCGGCGGCTCCACGGACCGCGAGGCCGAGCTCGTGTCCACTAATCTGGTCGAGGCCAACCTCAAGGGACACGACTCGCACGGCGTCGGCATGATCCCACGCTATGTCCAGAGCGTCACCACGGGCGGCCTCGCCGTGAACCAGCACGTCAAGATCGTGCTCGACACCGGTCCGCTTCTCACCCTCGACGGGCTCACCGGGTACGGCCAAGTGATCGGCCATGAAGCGATGGAGCTGGCAGCCGAGCGCGCCAAGCGCAACGGCGTGTGCCTCGTCGGCCTTTCGAACTCACACCACATCGGCCGCATCGGCCACTGGGCCGAGCAGTGCATCGATCACGGGCTGGTCTCGATCCACTTCGTCAATGTGATCTCGCGTCCGATCGTGGCTCCCTGGGGCGGCAGCGATGGGCGCCACGGCACCAACCCGTTCTGCGTCGGCATCCCGCGCGCGGGCAAGGACCCGATCGTGCTCGACTTCGCCACCAGCAGGATCGCGCAGGGCAAGACCCGCGTCGCCCACAACAAGGGCGTCGAGCTCGAGCCCGGCACCATCATCGACAACGAGGGCAAGCCGACCACCAACCCGCGCTACACCGTGATCCCACCGCACGGCGCCATCCTGCCGTTCGGCGAGCACAAGGGTTCGGGGCTCGCGCTGGTGTGCGAAATCCTCGGCGGCGCGCTCTCCGGCGGACAGGTGGTCAAGGGCCCCTCCGATGGCAAGTACAACGTCCTCAACGGCATGCTCTCGATCGTCATCGACCCCGGCAAGCTCGGCACCGGTGACAATCTCGCGCGCGAAGTCGAGAGCTTCGTCGCCTGGCACACCGGCTCACCGCCCGCTGCCGGCGTCGACAAGGTAAAGATCGCCGGCGAGCCCGAGCGCGAGACGAAGCAGAAGCGCCTGGCTGAGGGTATTCCGGTTGATCCGACCACCTGGCAGGAGATCTTGGAGGCCGGGAAGAAGTTCGGACTGGATCAGGCGGCGATCGAGAAGATCGCGGGCTGAGCCATTATAAACCGGTGTCGTCCCGGACAAGCGCAGCGCAGATCCGGGACCCATAACCGCAGGAAGTGGTTTGGCGAAGACTCGCGGTTACCCGCGAGTACCGCAACTCCTCCCTGGGGTATTGGGTCCCGGCCTTCGCCGGGACGACGCGTGGTTGGTGGCCTGCCTTAATCCACCATGTCCGCAACCGCCTTGCCGCAAGCCGTGGTGTCGGCGTTGCCGCCGAGGTCCTTGGTGCGCAGCGTGCGCTCGGCCAGCGTGCGCTCGATTGCATCGACGATCGACTTGCCGGCTTCCTTCTCGCCGAGATGTTCGAGCATCATCGCGCCGGACCAGATTGCGCCGATCGGATTGGCGATGCCCTGCCCCGCGATGTCGGGCGCCGAGCCGTGCACCGGCTCGAACACCGACGGGAAATTGCCCTCGGGATTGATGTTGCCCGACGGCGCGATGCCGATGGTCCCGGTGCAGGCCGGGCCGAGGTCGGACAGGATGTCGCCGAACAGATTGGAGCCGACCACGACGTCGAACCAATCCGGATGCAGCACGAAGTTCGCGGTCAGGATGTCGATGTGGTACTTGTCCCACTTCACGCCCGGAAACTTTGTTGCCATCGCCTCCACGCGCTCGTCCCAATAGGGCATGGTGATGGAGATGCCGTTCGACTTGGTCGCCGAGGTCAGGTGCTTCTTCGGCCGCGACTGCGCGAGCTCGAACGCGAACTTCAGGATGCGATCGACGCCGATGCGGGTCATCACGGTCTGCTGCGTTACGAACTCACGGTCGGTGTCCGGGAACATGCGACCGCCGACGGAGGAATATTCACCTTCGGTGTTCTCGCGCACCACCCAGAAATCAATGTCGCCGGGCTTGCGGTTTGCCAGCGGGGACGGAACGCCCGGCATCAGCCGTACCGGGCGCAGATTCACATACTGATCGAACTCGCGGCGGAACTTGATCAGCGAACCCCAAAGCGAGACGTGATCCGGAATCTTGGCCGGCCAGCCGACCGCGCCGAAATAGATGGCATCGTGCTTGCCGATCTTATCCTTCCAATCGTCCGGCATCATCTGGCCGTGCTTCTCGTAATAGTCCCAGGACGAGAAGTCGAAATGATCGAAATGAAGGGACACGCCGTGCTTCTTCGCCGCGGTCTCCAGGACGCGCAGACCTTCGGGCATCACTTCCTTGCCGATGCCGTCGCCGGGAATGACCGCGATCCGGTATTGTTTCTTGCTCATCGAGAACGTCCTTGATTGCTCCGGCAGCCGCCGCCTTTTTGACCGCACTGCAATGGACCAAACGCGGCGGCAGTGCAACGCTGCACTGCAATGTTGACCATGGCGCGGCCGACCGCCTACTGATTTTATTCCCGTTCCTCTCCTGCGAGTAACTCCCATGGATCTGCATCTGCGTGGCAAGCGCGTCCTGATCACGGGCGCGTCCAAGGGCATCGGCGCAGCCGCCGCCGAGGCCTTTGCCGAGGAAGGCTGCCATCTCCTCCTCGCCGCCCGCAACGGCGATCAGCTCAAGGCTCTGGCCGAGCGCTTGCGCTCGGCGCACCAGATCGATGCCGCCACGTGCATCGTGGATCTGCGCAAGAGCGAGGATTTGACGCGGCTCGCCAAGGAAGCCGCCGACATCGACGTCCTCGTCAACAATGCCGGCGATATTCCCGGTGGCTCCATCGACAAGATCGACGAGGCGACCTGGCGCCACGCCTGGGAATTGAAAGTGTTCGGCTACATCAACCTCACGCGCATGATCTATGCGCAGATGAAGGCGAAGGGCGGCGGCGTGATCGTCAACGACATCGGCGCGGCCGGCGAGAAATTCGACGCCAACTACATTTGCGGCAGCGCCGGTAATGCGGCGCTGATGGCCTTCACCCGCGCGCTCGGGGGCAAGAGCCTCGCCGACAACATCCGCGTGGTCGGCATCAATCCCGGCCCTGTCGGCACCGACCGTCACGTCACCCTGCTGAAGACGCGGGCAAAGCACCAGTTCGGCGACGAGAGCCGCTACAAGGAATTTCAGAAGAGCCTGCCGCTCGGCAGGCCTGCCCATGCGCGCGAGATCGGCGACCTCATGGCGTTCCTGGCGTCGGATCGCGCGGGGTATACGTCGGGCGTGATTTACACGGTGGATGGCGGAATCAGCGCGGGATGGGGTTGATTGCCCCGAGATGATTTAGACGCGGTCATTCCGGGGCGATGCGAAGCATCGAACCCGGAATCTCGAGATTCCGGGTTCGCCCTTCGGTCACCCCGGAATGACAGTCCAGAGTTAGGAGTAAAATAGTTGTCTCAAGACCTGATCCGCGAAACCGCGTGCACCGTCGTCGACAAGCTGCGGTCCGGCGACGTCTCGCCACTGGAGCTCCTGGATGCACTGGAGAAGCGCATCGGTGAAGTCGACGGCAAGGTCAACGCGCTGCCGACGCTGTGCTTCGATCGCGCGCGGGAGAGCGCAAAGGCGCTGATGCGGAAGCCGGCCGGGGCGCGCGGGCTGCTTGCAGGCCTGCCGGTGCCAATCAAGGACCTGACCGATGTTGCTGGCGTGCTGAACACCCAGGGCTCGCCGATTTTCAAGGACAACATCCCGGCGACGTCCGACATCCTGGTCGAGAATCTCGAGGCCAACGGCGCGGTCGTCTATGCCAAGTCGAACACGCCGGAATTCGGTGCGGGCGCCAACACCTTCAACGAGGTGTTCGGCGCGACCCTCAATCCCTGGGATACGTCCAAATCGGCAGCCGGCTCGTCAGGCGGCGCGGCCGTTGCGCTCGCCACCGGCATGGCCTGGCTCGCGCAAGGCTCCGACATGGGAGGCAGTCTGCGCAGTCCGGCAGCTTTCTGCGGCGTCGTGGGCATGCGGCCCAGCATTGGCCGGGTCGCGCATACTCCAAAATCAGCCATCGATCGTAACCTCGGCGTCGTCGGTCCGATGGCACGCAACGTCGAGGATCTCGCGCTGCTGCTCGATGCCATGAGTGGCGACTATGCGGCCGATCCATTGTCGCTTCCCGCGCCTGCGACCTCATTCCTGTTAGCGGCACAATCGGGCAAGAAGCCGAAGCGCATCGCCTACTCGCCAGACCTCGGCATCACACCGGTGGATCCCGAAGTCAAAGCGATCACGCGGAAGGCGGCGGAACGCTTCGCCGAAGCCGGCACCATCGTCGAGGAGGCGCATCCGGATTGGCGCGAGGCGCATGAGTGCTTCCACGTACTGCGCGCGTTCGACTTCGCGATCAGCAAGGCGCAGCTGCTGCGCACCAAGCGCGACCTGCTCAAGCCCGAAGTGATCTGGAACATCGAGGAAGGCCTCAAGCTCACGATCGAGCAGCTCGAACGCGCCGAGGCGCAGCGCGTCGGCATGACCGCGCGTGCGGTCGAGTTCTTCAAGAGCTACGATCTGCTGCTGGTACCGACCACGATCGTGCCGCCCTTCCCAATCGAGCACCGCTATGTCGCCGAATGCGCCGGCAAGAGGTTCGACAATTACGTCGAGTGGCTCGGCATCGTCTATGCCATCACGCTCGCCTGCTGTCCCGCGCTGTCGCTGCCGTGCGGCTTCACCGCGTCGGGCCTGCCGGTCGGGCTGCAAATCGTCGGGGCTCCGCGCGCGGATGCGCAGGTGATCGCCGGCGCGAAGGTGCTGGAGGATATTCTGGGCGTGCGCGGCACGACGCCGATTGATCCGCGGGTGAAGAAGTAGAACGAGGAAGACGCAGCGGGCTCGGTAGACTCCCTCGCCCCGCTCTTGCGGGGAGAGGGTTGGGGTGAGGGGCTGCTTCCGCGAAGACGGTGACAGTTCAACTCGCGGAGATTCCCCCTCACCCGATCGCTTCGCGATCGACCTCTCCCCGCAAACGGGACGAGGTGAAGAATCCTCACCTTCCGCTCGTCGCCTCCAGGCTCCGGCTATACCGCGACATCGCGAAGCAGAAGACAAAATAGATCCCGGCGACGAAGATGTAGACTTCGACGGAGAATTGCTGCCACGCCGGATCGATGATCGCGGTCTTGGCCGTGGTCAGCAGGTCGAAGATACCGATGATCAGAACGAGGCTGGTGTCCTTGAAGAAGGCGATGAAGGTGTTGACCAGCGGCGGGATGACGTGGCGGATCGCCTGCGGCAGGACGATCAGCCGGTTCTTGCGCCAGTAGGACAGGCCGAGCGCGTCGGCGGCCTCGTATTGTCCGCGGGGCACGGCCTGAAGGCCGCCGCGAATGACTTCGGCAAGATAGGCACCCGCGAACAGGATGATCGCGACCTGCGCGCGCAGGAGCTTGTCGATGTTGAATCCGTTCGGCATGAATAGCGGAAACATCACGCTCGCCATGAACAGCAGACTGACCAGCGGCACGCCGCGGATCAGCTCGACATAGAGCACGCTGAGCGAGCGGATCGCCGGCAGTTTTGAGCGCCGGCCTAGTGCGACGAGGATGCCGAGCGGGAAGCCGAAGGCCAGACCGAAGGTCGCCAGGATCAGCGTCACCGGCAAGCCGCCCCAACGGTCCTGCGAGACGAACGACAAGCCGAGTATGCCGCCCCACATCAGCACGCTGATCAGCGCGAGCGCTCCGATCCAGAGATAGGCCAACTCGCGCCGCCATAAGGCGCGGCGGCCGGAGAGATAGAACAGGGTAATGAACAGCAGTACCGCCAGCGCCGGCCGCCACTGCTCGTCGAACGGATAGGTGCCAAACAGGATGAAGCGGTATTTCTCGGGGATGATCGCCCAGCATGCGCCGACGCCGCGTACCGCGCGGCAGGCGCTGGAATCGTTCGCGGGGGTGAGCCAGACCGCATTGGCGATGCCCCACTGCGCGAAGCTGAAGATGGCCTTTGCGAGCACCGCCAGCAAGATGACCGAGACGATGCCGTTCGGGATCGACGAGAACAAATTGGTGCGCAGCCAGCGGAGCACCGGGTTGCCGATCTGCGGGCGCCGGGCGGCGCGCGGTGCTTCCGGAATATCGGCGATCGCCGTCATGGTCAGCGCTCCACCAGCGCGATGCGCGAATTGTACCAGTTCATGAAGAAGCTGATGCCGAGGCTGATGGTGAGAAACACCGCCATGATCAAGGCAATGGCCTCGATCGCCTGCCCGGTCTGGTTCAACGTCGTGTTGGCGATCGAGACCACGTCCTGATAGCCGATCGCCACCGCGAGCGAGGAGTTCTTGGTCAGATTGAGGTACTGGCTCGTCATCGGCGGCACGATGACGCGCAGCGCCTGCGGCAGGATGATCTGCCGCAGCATGAAGCTGCGGCGCAATCCGAGCGCATTGGCGGCATCCCATTGGCCGCGCGGCACCGACTGGATGCCGCTGCGTACGATCTCGGCGATGAAGGCCGAAGTGTAAGTGACGAGCGCGATCAGCAGCGCAAAATATTCCGGCGCCAGCGTCAGCCCGCCGACGAAGTTGAAGCCGCGCAACTCAGGCCATTCGATCGACCAGGACACGCCGAGCAGCACGGACACCGCCGCAGGCAGCACAACGAGCAATCCGAGTCCGAAAGGCCAGGCCGGCCGCGGCTTGCCGTCGCGCATTTGCTGCGCGATGAGCCGCCGCTGGATGACATAGAATACGACAAGTCCGAGCACTGCGGTGCCGAGCACCCAAAGCTGCGGCGTCCCGATCGGAATCGCCGGCAGGATCAGACCGCGATTGGACAGGAACACGCCCTCGATCGGCCGCCATGCCGCGCGCGCGGCCGGCAGCGCCTGCATCAGCACGTACCAGAACAGGAGCTGGAGCAGCAGCGGGATGTCGCGGAGCGTTTCGACATACACCGCGGCCAGCCGCGACAGCAGCCAGTTGGCCGATAGCCGCAAGATGCCGATCACCGTGCCCAGGATCGTTGCAAGCACGATTCCGATCACGGCGACGCGCAGGGTGTTGGCGATGCCGACGACGAAGGCCCAGAGATATGAGTCTCTCGGATTGTAGGCCAGCAGGCTGTCGGAGATGGGCATGCCGGCCTCACGGCCGAGGAAGGCAAAACCGGTCGTGATGCGGCGCGCGGAGAGATTGGTGACGGTGTTGGACCAGAGAAAGACGATGACCGCGACCGCGATCCCGACCACCAGGGCCTGCCAGAACAGGCCTTTCAGCTCGCGCTGCCCGAAGGCGCCGAAGAAGCGGCGGCGCGGCGGCGGTCTCGGAGCGTCTGACGTCACAGCACAAAAATCCTTCTCGAGACAGCGATTTCCGGCGGCGTACGTCAAGTGTTGCACCAAACTCTACTTCGTGCAACAAATGTTTCATGGCCGAGCCCGCGAAATCCTCGCCGCTGAGCGAACTGCGCATTGCATTGCCATCGCTTCCGATGCGGTTGCAGGAGGTCGGGCGTTTCGTCGCGGCCAATGATTACGACGCCACGACGCGTTCGATGCGCGATCTCGCAGCGGTTGCCGGTGCCGATCCCGCCGCGTTCACGCGGCTTGCCAAGGCGATCGGCTATTCGGGCTGGGATGAGTTGCGTGCGGCGTTGACGGAGGCACGGCGGCCTTCGCAGATTGCGCCGTTCTCCGGCCGCGCCAAGGGTCGCCGCCACGGTCCGAACGCCGATGTCGCGCTGGTCACCGACAAGCTGGAGGCCGAGGCCGCCGGCCTTCCGCGCATCCCGGCCCAGCCGATTACGGAGGCGGCGCGCGCGCTGCACGACGCAAAGCGGATCTGGATCACCGGCTACCGAAGCTGCCGCAGCGTCGCGGAACTGTTGAACTACGAGCTCCGGCTGTTTCGTCCCGAACAGGTGCAACTCGTCGGCGCGTCCGGCCCCGATGATCTCGACATGGGCGCGTTCCGGCCCGGCGAGGCCGTCATCGTCGTCGGCTTCATGCCCTACACCCATGCGAGCGTCCGGGTTGCGCAGGCCGCCTATCGCTCCGGCGCGGCCTTGATCGCGATCGCCGATAGCCCTTCGGCGCCGATGGCTGAAGGCGCCGACCACGTGCTGCTGTTCGAAGCGGCCTCCTCTCCCGGCTTTTTCCCGAGCCTCACCGGCGCCATTGCGATCGCGCAATCGCTCGCCGCCGTGACGTTTTCGCTCGGCGGCACGGCGGCGAAGAAGCGCCTGGAGAATACCGAGGCGCGGCTGGCCGCGGCCTCAACTTACGTTTCAGAGAAAGGTTGACCCATGGCCGCTCGCACCAGCCGCGTGCTGCATCGCTCGCTGCGCGAAACGCCGCCCAAGGCGATCGGCGGCGAAGGCGTCTATCTCTTTGCCGAGGATGGACGCCGCGTGATCGACGCCTCCGGCGGCGCGGCAGTCTCTTGCCTCGGCCACCAGCATCCACGCGTCATCGCGGCGATGACGAAGCAGGCCTCGACGCTGGCGTACGCCCACACAGCCTTCTTCTCGTCCGAGCCGGCGGAGGCCCTTGCCGAGACGCTGGTCGGCCATGAGCCCGGCGGCCTCGCCTACGCCTATTTCGTCAGCGGCGGGTCGGAGGCGATCGAGGCCAGCATCAAGCTCGCGCGGCAGTATTTCATCGAACGCGGCGAGCCGCAGCGGCAGCATTTCATCGCCCGGCGGCAGAGCTATCACGGCAACACGCTCGGCGCGCTGGCCGCCGGCGGCAATGCCTGGCGGCGTGCGCCCTATGCGCCGCTGCTCTCCGACGCCTTCAGCCATGTGACCCCGGCCTTCGCCTATCACGAGAAGCACGAGGGCGAATCCGATGCGCAATTCGTCGCCCGGCTTGTGGCGGAGCTCGAAGCCGAGTTTCAGCGCCTCGGTCCCAATACGGTCGCCGCGTTCCTCGCCGAGCCCGTCGTCGGCGCCACCGCAGGTGCCGTGACGGCGCCGGACGGCTACTTCAAGGCGGTGCGCGAAATCTGCGACCGACACGGCGCGCTGCTCATCCTCGACGAGGTCATGTGCGGCATGGGCCGCACCGGCACCACGCATGCCTGGGAGCAGGAAGGCATCGCGCCCGACATCCAGGCGATCGCCAAGGGCCTCGGCGGCGGCTACCAGCCGATCGGCGCGATGCTCGCGAGCGGCAGGATCATCGACACAATCCGCTCAGGCTCGGGCGCCTTCCTGCACGGCCACACTTATCTCGCTCATCCCCTCGCTTGCGCCGCCGCCCTCGCGGTGCAGGACGTGATCCGCGAGGACAGCCTGCTCGACCGAGTCAAGGAGCGCGGCAAGCAGCTCGAGCAGCGGCTCACCGAGCGATTCGGCAATCACCACCATGTCGGCGATATCAGGGGCCGCGGGCTGTTCTGGGCCATCGAGCTCGTCGCCGATCGCGCCAGCCGGACCTCGTTCGATCCCGCGCTGAAGCTGAACCAGAAGATCAAGGCGGAGGCCTTCGCCAACGGCCTCGGCTGCTATCCCGGCGGCGGCACCGCGGACGGCGTCCGTGGCGACCACGTGCTGCTGGCGCCGCCCTATATCACCTCCGCGGAGGAGATCGATCTGATCGTCGACAAGCTCGGCACGGCCGTCGACAGCGTATTGCGTCGTGTCAATCACTGAGGGGAGAATAGCATGATGAGAAGAGTGGTTATCATAGCCGGCGTGCTCGCGGCATCGACGGTGGTCGCGTCGGCGGCAACGCTCGACACGGTGAAAAGCCGCGGCACGCTGATATGCGGCGTCAGCGCCGGTTTTGCCGGCTTCTCCGCGCCGGATTCGCAAGGCAACTACAAGGGTCTCGACGTCGATTATTGCCGCGCGCTCGCCGCCGGCGTGCTCGGCGATGCCAGCAAGGTGCGTTACGTCTCGCTGACCGCGCAGAACCGCTTCACCGCGCTCCAGTCCGGCGAGATCGACGTGCTCTACCGCAACTCGACGCAGACCTATCTGCGCGGCGTCACGCTGGGCCTGCGGCAAGGCCCAATCAACTTCTACGACGGTCAGGGCTTTGTCGTGAAGAAGGACCTCGGCGTGAAGGAGATCAAGGATCTCAAGGGCGCCACCGTCTGCGTCGCGCAGGGCACTACGCATGAGGTCACGCTCGGTGACTACGGCCGCGCCAACGGCATCGACTGGAAGCCACTGGTGTTCGACCGCGTCGACACCATGTACCAGACCTTCTTCGGCGGGCGTTGCGATGCCATGACCCAGGACGCTTCCGCGCTCGCAGGCGCCGTGACGACCGCGGCGCCGAGCGCGGCCGACTACGTCGTGCTGCCGCAGACCATCAGCAAGGAGCCGCTCGGCCCCTTCACCCGCAATGGCGACGAGGTCTGGAGCGACATCATCACCTGGCTGCATTACGGCTTGATCGAGGCCGAAGAGCTTGGCGTCACACAGGGCAATGTCGACGAGATGGCGAAGTCGCAGACGCCCGCGATCCAGCGCCTGCTCGGTGCTTCCGGCGATCTCGGCTCGCGGCTCGGGCTCGACAACAAATGGCTGGTCACGGCCATCAAGGCCACCGGCAATTACGGCGAGATCTACGAGCGCAATGTCGGCAAGGCGAGCCCGCTCAAGCTCGAGCGCGGCCTCAACGGCCTCTGGAGCAAGGGCGGCTTGATGTACGCGGTGCCGTTCAAGTAAACGCTTCTCGTGTCCCGGACGCGCGGCGTCCGGGGCACGCGACCTCCCATCAGGTAACGTTCAATGCCGACGTCTCCTCGCATCACCCTGATCCACGCCCTCGAGCATTCCATCGCTCCGATCGAAGCTGCGTTCGCGAAGGCGTGGCCGGAAGCGCGGCTGATGAACCTGCTCGATGACAGCCTGTCGTCGGATCTGGCGCGTGACGGCAAGCTCAACGATGCCATGACCGAACGCTTTCTTGCGCTCGGTCGTTACGCCGCGGCGACAGGCGCGGATGCGATCCTGTTCACCTGCTCGGCCTTCGGTCCCTGCATCGAGGCGGTCGCGCGCGCGCATGCGCCGATGCCGGTGCTCAAGCCGAACCAAGCCATGATCGAACGGGCGGTGACGATGGGCCAGCGCATCGGCCTGCTCTCGACCTTCCCGCCGACGCTGGCCTCGATGCCGCCGGAGTTTCCTTCCTCCGTCCAGATCGTACCGAAGCTTGCCGAAGGCGCGCTGGCCGCGCTCGACCGCGGCGACCGCGCTACGCATGACCGGCTGATCGTGGAAGCCGCACGCGATTTGCGCGATTGCGACGTCGTCGCGCTCGCGCAATTCAGCATCGCGGCAACTGCGCCCCTCGTGGCAGAAGCCACCGGCCGCGCTGTGGTGACGACGCCTGACAGCGCCGTCGAGAAGCTGATGAAGCTGTTCGCGGCGAAGGCTTAAGCGCCGGCCTTTTTCCGGCGTCGCGCGCCCTTGATCGCCGCCGCAAGCGCGACCTTGGTTTCGCTGACAAAATCCTCGACAAGGTCCTCGCGCGTGGCATGGGCCGCCTCGCCGGTGAGCAGTCCCTGCTCAGCCAGCATCACCACGCCGTGCACCGCCGCCCAGATCTTGAGCGCCTGCCGCTCGCGCAAGTAATCAACTGCCGGAGCTTCCAGCGCCTCGACCACGAGCGCAAAGGTTTCGCGCGTCGCTTCGTGCAGCTCGCTGCCTTTCGCCGCACAGGACACCGTGCGCGAGGCGAACATCAAGCGATAAATGCCATTGCGGCGTAAGCCGAAATCCAGCGTCGCCTGGGCCAGCAGCGAGAGCTTCGAGCGCTTCGACGGCTTTGCCATCGCCGCCCGCAAGATCCCGCTGAGCTGCCGGAACGCCTCCGCCGTCACCGCCGTTAGCAGCGCCTCGCGATCGGCAAAATGCCGGTAGGGCGCCGGCTGCGAGACGCCCAGCTGCTTTGCAAGCGCCTTGATGCTGATCGCCTCCGTCCCGCCCTGCTCGGCTTCGCGCAGCGCGGCCTTGATCAAGGCGTCGCGGAGATCGCCATGGTGGTAGGTATTCTCGGGCTTGCGGGCAAGTTGTGAACGCATGTTGCGCAGAGCCTATAAGTTTGCGCTTGACAGGGGAAGCCTGTCGCGAATGTAATAGCCTATAACTTGAACAAGAACTCAAATGGGAGCGCGCGCCGGCTTCGGCCGGGGCGCACACGACCGAGGAAGCCGCCATGACAGAGCGACTGAGGGTTCACGTCGATCCGGACAAATGCCAGGGGCACGCGCGCTGCAAGGCGCTGGCGCCGGAGCTGTTCGAGCTCGACGAATACGGCAACGCCCACGAAGCCGGCGACGGCACCGTCCCGCCCGGCCTCGAAGACAAGGCCTGGCTTGCCAAATCCAATTGTCCGGAAATCGCGATCGACGTGATCGAGGAGTAGCGCAGCCGCTGCCGCCCGCGTGCCTTCCACGACCACGAGCCCCAGGGGATTTCGAGATGTCCGACATCAGCCAGCCCGCCGCCCATCCGCCCGTGACCGACTGGGTCCATGATTTCGACCACACCGATCCGCAATGGACCGAAGATCCCTTCCCGATCTGGGACGAGCTGCGCGCCGCAAGCCCGGTCGTGCACACCGAGCGCTTCCTCGGCTGCTACCTGCCGACGACCTATGAAGCGGTGCGCGAGATCGCCAACGACAGCGAGCATTTCTCCTCACGCCGCATCATCGTCCGCGACGTTCGGCCGGAGATCACCAGCAGAAACTCCGCCCCGCCGATCACGTCCGATCCGCCGGTGCACAAGCCAGCCAAGCAATTGCTGCTGCCGCCGTTCACGCCGGACGCGATGAAGAAGCTGGAGCCGCGGGTGCGCGCGATCTGTAACGAGTTGATCGACGGTTTCATCGCTGAAGGCCGACTGGACGCGGCAGAGCGCTACACCAAGCACATTCCGGTTCGCGCGATCGCACACATGCTCGGCATCCCCGAGACAGACAGCGATCTCTTCATCCGCTGGATCCACATGATCCTGGAACTTGGCATCAAGGACGAAAATACGCTGCTCCAGGCGGTGCAGGAGATGACCGTCTATTTCAGCGGCCATATCGAGGCGCGCAAGACCAAGCCGACCGACGATCTTATTTCCTACCTGATGAATGCCAGGGACAAGGACGGCAACCCGCTCGAGGATTCACACGTGCTGGGCTCGCTGCGCCTGCTCCTGATTGCCGGCATCGACACCACCTGGAGCGCGATCGGCTCCTCGCTCTGGCACCTCGCCCGGACGCCCGCCGACCGCGAGCGCCTGACTGCCGAGCCCGAGTTGATCCCGACCGCGGTGGAAGAGCTCCTGCGCGCCTATTCGCCGGTGACGATGGCGCGCGAAGTGGTCAAGGAGACCACGATTTCCGGCTGCCCGGTCAAGGCGGGCAACATGGTGCTGCTGTCCTTCCCGGCCGCCAACCGTGACCCGAAAATGTTTCCGGATGCTGACAAGGTCGTGATTGACCGCCGCGAGAACCGGCACGCCGCCTTCGGCCTCGGCATCCACCGCTGCGTCGGCTCGAACCTTGCGCGCATGGAAATGCAGGTTGCACTGGAGGAATGGCTGAAGCGAATTCCGGACTTCGCCCTCGATCCGGCAGGCACGGTGACCTGGTCACAGGGAACCGTCAGAGGTCCCCGCCAGTTGCCATTTTTGCTTGGAAAGGCGATGTAGACCTCTCCAAACAGCGATACGGAGAGGCCGGACGTGACTGAGCAACTAACGCGACCGGCCTCCGACCACATTGACGTTGCCGACGCCAAGCGCCGGATCAAGGCGATCTTCATCGGCTCGATCGGCAATTTGGTCGAGTGGTACGACTTCTACGCCTACACCGCGTTTGCGCTCTATTTCGCTCCCGCCTTCTTTCCCGGCAACGACCCCGTCGTCCAGCAGTTGAATGTCGCCGTCGTATTCGCGGCGACCTTCCTGATGCGGCCCCTGGGCGGCTGGCTGTTCGGCTATATCGCCGATCATTACGGGCGGCGCATCTCGCTGACGCTGTCGGTCGTCTTCATGTGCTTCGGCTCGCTGATCATCGCGCTGACGCCGACCTACGCAACGATCGGCTTCGCCGCACCGGTGATCCTGGCGCTCGCCCGCGTCATCGAAGGCTTGAGTCTCGGCGGCGAATACGGTGCCAGCGCCACCTACCTCAGCGAGGTCGCCGACCCCAAGCATCGCGGCTTCTATTCGAGCTTCCAATACGTCACCCTGATCGGCGGCCAGCTCACCGCGATCATCGTGCTGCTGCTTCTGCAAAAGATCTTCCTCACGCCAGAGGAGCTGAGAGCCTGGGGCTGGCGCATCCCGTTTGCGATCGGTGCGGCGCTCGCGATCTTTGCCGCGGTGATGCGGCGCGGCTTGCACGAGACCGAGGCCTTCGAGGAAGCCAGGAAGGTGGTGAAGCCGACCGGCTCGCTGACCAATTTGCTGCGCTATCCCCGTGAGTTGCTCCTGGTGGTCGGCCTGACCGCGGGCGGCACCGCGGCGTTCTACACCTTCACCACCTATATGCAGACCTTCGTCAAGCTTTCGGTGGGGTTGACCGCGGACCAGACCACTTTCGTGATCTTCGGCACGCTGATCTTCGCGACCATCCTGCAGCCGATCTATGGCGCCATCTCCGACAAGATCGGCCGCAAGCCGCTGCTGATCTTCTTCGGCGTCGCGGGCACGCTCGCCACCGTGCCGCTGCTGATGACGCTGAAGGAGACCAAGTCGCCCTTCATTGCGTTCATCCTGATCTGCGCGGCCTGGCTGTTCGTCGCCGGATACACCTCGATCAACGCGGTAGTGAAGGCCGAGCTGTTCCCGACCAATGTCCGCGCCCTCGGCGTCGGCCTGCCTTATGCGATCACCGTCTCGATGTTCGGCGGCACGGCGCCGGCGATCGCGCTCTATTTCAAGAGCATCGGGCATGAGGCGTGGTTCTACTACTATCTTGCCAGCATCATCTTCCTGTCGCTGGTGATCTATTCTACCATGCGCGACACCAAGCACGCCTCCGCGATGCATCGCCACGAGTAGCCGATGGCCGAAGACAACGAGCCGCCCGACAGCAAGCTGACGCGCACCAAGGAAAAATGGGCGCGCGAAGGCCGGTTTTTGACCGGCAAGATCACGCGCTCGGAGGATCAGCGCCTGCCGCCGGGCCAGCATCTGACAAAGGACTGGCCGGTACTCGATCTCGGGGTCGTGCCGCCGGTGTCGCGCGAGCGCTGGCGGCTCGACGTCTACGGCGCAATCGAGACCCCCGTGTTCTGGACCTTTGCCGAGTTCGCCGCCCAGAAGCAGGCGCGGTTCACCTCCGACATCCACTGCGTCACCACCTGGTCGCGCTACGACAATGAGTGGGAAGGGCTCGCCACGCGCGAGCTGCTCGCGGCCTGCAAGCCGCGCGAGGACGCGCGCTTCGTCGTGCTGCATTCCCATGACGGCTACACCACCAACCTCGCGCTGGACGACTTCGCCGCCGAGGACGCATTGCTCGCCCATAGCTGGTCCGGTGAGCCATTGTCGGCCGAACATGGCGGCCCGGTGCGGCTGGTCGTGCCACATCTGTATTTCTGGAAGAGCGCCAAATGGGTTCAGTCGATCGAATTCCTGACCGAGGACGCGCCGGGCTTCTGGGAAGTCCGCGGCTATCATAATCGCGGCGACCCCTGGGCAGAGCAGCGCTATTCGGGCGATTAGGTTCAAGCAAGGAACGGGGGAAGCCCATGCCGGCAGAGCGCTTTCAATTTACCGGCGAAGGCGGCCATCAACTTTCGGCCGCGCTGGAGCTACCCGACGGCGAGCCCGCGGCCTTCGCGCTGTTCGCGCATTGCTTCACCTGCGGCAAGGACACGCTGGCCGCCAAACGCATCTCGGTCGCGCTCGCCGCCAAGGGCATCGCGGTGCTTCGCTTCGACTTCACCGGGCTCGGTTCCAGTGAAGGGGATTTTGCCAATTCGACGTTTTCCTCCAACATCGCCGATCTCGTCCGCGCCGCCGATCACCTGCGTAGCGTCCGCAAGGTGCCGTCGATCCTGATCGGTCACAGCCTCGGCGGCGCCGCGATCCTTGCGGCAGCAGGACAAATCCCGGAAGCCAAGGCGGTTGTGACCATTGCGGCACCATCCGATCCCGCCCACGTCACCGGCCTTTTCAAAGAGCATCTCGACGACATTCGCACGCAAGGTGAGGTCGAAGTCTCGCTTGCGGGACGCCCGTTCCGGATCAAGCGCGAATTCCTCGACGATGTCGCCGAGCACGAGCTGATGAAGGACGTCACCGGCCTGCACAAGGCGCTGTTGGTGATGCATTCTCCGGTCGACGATACCGTCGGCATCGACAATGCGACGAAGCTCTTCGTTTCCGCCCGGCATCCCAAGAGCTTCGTCTCGCTCGATCATGCCGATCATCTCCTGACCAAGCCGGCCGACGCGCTCTACGCAGCCGACGTGATCGCGGCCTGGGCGAGCCGATACATCGACACGGCGAAACCTGCGCAGGCGATGGATCTCCCCGAGGCGCCGCGCCGGGTCGTGGTGCAGGAGACCCGCAAGAGCAAGTTCAACCAGACCATCTCCGTCGGTCCGCATCAGCTCATCGCGGACGAGCCGGTCGCCGCCGGCGGCGAGGATGCCGGCCCTGGTCCCTACGATCTCCTGCTCGCTGGCCTCGGGGCCTGTACCTCCATGACCATGCGCCTCTATGCCGACCGCAAGTCGCTGCCGCTCGATCGTGTCACCGTCTCGCTGAAGCATTCCAAGATCTATGCAAAAGACTGCGCGGAGTGCGAGACGCGCGATGGCATGCTCGACCGGATCGAGCGCGACATCGCGATGGACGGCGCGCTCGATGCCGAGCAGCGCAAGAAACTGATGGAGATCGCCGACAAATGCCCGGTGCACCGGACGCTGACCTCGGAAATCCGCATCGTGACCAAGGCCGTGGAATGATCTAGGCGGTGCTTGACGTTGTGTCGGTTACCGGCTTGAACGGGACTACGCGCAGCATCCCGCGCAAGCCCGCCGTCGTGCCGAGCAGGATGCCGGCGACGGCGACGAACGAGCCCAGCGCGAGCGTCGACACGCCGGTTAGCCCCTGCCCGATCGAACAGCCGAAGGCCATCACACCGCCGACGCCCATCAGCGCGGCACCACCGGCCGATCGCAGCATGTGGCTTGGCGAGGAATAGCCTTCGAGATGGAAACGGCCCGTCGCAAGCGCGGTGACCAGACTGCCGGCGAAGACGCCGGCAACCGTCGCGATGCCAAAGTTCGGCGTCAAGCCGGTCGAGAGCATGGCATACTGCAGGCTGTCCGCGATCGGCGCGATGAAGGTGAGCGAGGTCACTGGGACGGGGTTGAAGTCATCCGCGCCGAGATAGCCGGTGACGAACCAGCCGCCCGCGACGAGGAGACCGACGATGACACCGGCCGCAATCTGGCCGGGCGAACGCCGGAACGCTGGGTGCGCGAAAGCAAACAGGATCAGCAAGACGACGATGACAGCAGCAGCCACCGCGCGCGAAACCGCTTCAGCCGGACCGAACATCGCCAACAGCGACGGCAACGAATTCATGTTGACCGTGGTTTGCGAGGCCTGGACCAGCGCGATGCGCGCCGGCGCAATCAGGCCCTTGAGCGTCATCTGCGCGGCGATGGCGAGCACGACCACCACGACGAAGGAGCGCAGATTGCCGCGACCGAGCAGCACCAGCGCGCGCGAACCGCAGCCGTTCGACAGCACCATGCCGTATCCGAACAGAAGTCCACCCAGAAACAGCACCGGCACCGAAAAGGACTGTTGCAGGTAGATCGATTTACCGAGATCGACCACGCCGTTGCCGGCGAGGAGTTGGCTCGCTGCGGTCGCGACCGCGATCGCCAGCGCATAGGTTCGTACCAACCGTCCATCCCCGTTCGATAGCCAACCGCGCATGCTGCTCATCAGGCAAAAGCCACTGAGCAGGCCGGTGGCGCCGTAAACCAGGCCGATGACGAGGCCCGCGAGGATGACGAGTTGGGTGGACGATTCCATGATCAAGGCTTCAGGATCACGCGGTCCCGGGACGAGCCGGCAACGGCGACATAGGCCTCCTTCGCGCGTTCGAGCGAATAGACGGCGTTCGCCTTGATGGGAAACGGTTTCAGGTACCCGCTCGCGAAGCCCGGGCCGAGGTCACGCAGCACAGCGCCTGTTGCGATCGACGACAGGCCGAGCGTGTCGATGCCGACATAGGTATGTTGCCCGCGATAGAATTCGAGGATGTTGAACTGCACGATGCGATCGATCGCGGCGATCAGGATCTGGCGGCCGCGAAGCGCGAGCGACTTGTGCGCCGCCTGGAAATAGGGATCGCCGACCGTGTTGAAGACGATGTCGGCGCCTCTACCATCCGTCAACTCGCGCACGCGTGTGGCGACGTCGGTCGCGGAAGCGTCGATCACCTCGATGGATGCGTTGGTGTGGCCCTCATAAGCTTCCGCCTTGCGCACCACGCCGATGACACGCGCACCCTGCCATGTCGCGATCTGCACCGCAGCTTGACCGACCTTGCCATTGACGCCGAACACCAGCACCGTTTCCCCGGGCTTTGGAATGCCGGCGCGGCGAAAACCCTCCATGGCGGTGACAAAGGGCACACCGATGCCGGCGGCCTCCTCCCAGGATACGGTTTTCGGCTTCTCCACCACCGCGTCGGATTCAACGACGAGATGGCTGGCGTGAGTGCCGTCGCGACGGATGCCGAGATCGCCGGAGGAGCCGAACACCTCACGGCCGATCGTACCGGCCGGCCCGTCGATCACCACGCCGGCGTAATCGCGACCCGGCGTGCGGGGGAAGACGGCATAGGGCATCAGCCCGGTCGCGGCCTTGACGTCGGACGGATTGACGGCAGCGGCCTTCACCTCGATCAGGAGTTCATTCGGACCACGCGTGAGGGTATGACGCTCGATGGCAGGTGCAAGCGCGGCGGCGTTCTCTGCCTTGGCGTTGAGGCGCACGCAGCGCGCCTCAACGGCTTTGCTCTCGGCTGGTGACATCGATGGACCCGTGATTTCTCGCGGGCCTTGTCGCCTTTGGAGAGAGCCAAGTCAACCGGCCTCGCCTCATTCTGAGGAGCCGCGCCAGCGCCGCCTCGAAGGATGAAGGCCCGCGTTGCAGCATCCTGGCCGGCATGGTTCGAGACGGCGCTGCGCGCCTCCTCACCATGAGGGGTGAGACCTAATCCTTCGGCCGCTTGTCGTAGAGACGCTTGGCCTTGCCGAGCGAGCGTTCCAGCGTGGCCGGCGCAACGACCCGCACGTTGGAGCTGATGCCGATCGTGTTCTTGACATGGGTTGAGATCCGATCGGCATGGTCGAGGAGACCCCGGCCATCCCAGCTCTCGGGCCGCGCCTCGGCAATGATGGTCAGTTCGTCCATGCGGCCTTCGCGGGTGAGTTCCAGAATGAAATGCCCGCCGCACCAGTCGGTGGCGAGCAGAACCTCCTCAATCTGGGTCGGGAACAGATTGACGCCGCGCAGGATGATCATGTCGTCGGAACGACCCGTGACCTTCTCCATCCGCCGCATGCCCGGCCGCGCCGTGCCCGGCAACAGTCGCGTCAGGTCGCGGGTGCGATAGCGGATCACCGGAAAGGCTTCCTTGGTGAGCGAAGTAAACACCAGTTCGCCCTTCTCGCCGTCGGGCAGCACCACACCGGTATCAGGGTCGATCACTTCAGGATAGAAGTGATCCTCCCAGATATGCAGGCCGTCCTTGGTCTCGATACATTCCTGCGCAACGCCGGGCCCGATCACCTCGGAAAGACCGTAGATGTCGGTCGCGTCCATGTCGAAGGCGTCTTCGATCTCGCCGCGCATCGCATTGGTCCAGGGCTCCGCGCCAAAAATGCCGACCTTGAGCGAGCATTGACGCGGATCGAGCTTCTGACGCTTGAACTCGTCGAGGATCGCCAGCATGTAGCTCGGCGTCACTGTAATGATGTCGGGCCGGAAATCGTTGATGAGCTGCACCTGCCGCTCGGTCATGCCGCCGGAGATCGGCACCACGGTGCAGCCGAGCTTTTCGGCGCCATAGTGCACCCCTAACCCGCCGGTGAAGAGACCGTAACCATAGGCATTGTGGATGATCATGCCGGTGCGACCGCCGGCGGCGCGGATCGAGCGCGCCATCACGTCCGACCATGTGTCGATGTCGCGTTGCGTATAGCCTACCACGATCGGCTTGCCCGTCGTGCCGGAGGACGCATGCACGCGCACCAGCTTTTCACGGGGCACGGCAAACATGTTGAAAGGATAGTTGTCGCGCAGATCCGTCTTCACCGTGAACGGGAATTTCGCAAGATCGGAGAGCTCGCGAAAGTCGGACGGATGCACGCCGGCCGCGTCGAAGGCCTTGCGATAATGCGGGACGTTGTCGTAGGCGTGTTTCAGCGACCAGGCCAGCCGCTGCGTCTGGAGTGCCATGATCTCGTCGCGCGATGCGCGCTCATGCGCATCCATTTCGGCGCGATAGATGTTACCACCTTCCTTGAGCCTCGACAGAGCCATCCTCGTTTCCCCGTATCATTGCTTTTCTTTATTGATTCTGCGCCGGCAGCCAATTGCCCGGAATGACCCGCGAGTGCCCGCGGAATTCGGCGATGACTGTATCGCCGGCAGTGACGCGCACGTCATAGATGCCGGACCGGCCGCCGCGCGCAACTTCGCGCGCTCTTGCGACGAGGCGATCGCCGAGCTTGCCCGGCTTGATGAAGGTGATCTGTCCCTGCGCCGCCACGACGCGGTCGTTGTGCGAGTTGCACGCGAAAGCGAACGCGGAATCGGCCAGCGTGAAGATGAAGCCGCCATGGGCGATGCGCTGGCCGTTGACCATGTCCGGCCGTACGGTCATAGCGAGCGTGGCATAGCCCGGCCCGATCTCGATGATCTCCATGCCGAGCCCCTTGGAGGCATCGTCCTCCGCCCACATCGCATCGGCGCAGGCGCGGGCAACATCCTCGGGCGACAAGGTGGCTTTGACGTTCACGCGCTCCTCCCGTCCGATTGTTTGGACACGATGTTCTGCTGCCTGGCTAAGACTGTCAAACGTGGTCGTAATCGACCACAACCCGCCCCGACGATGGCTTGGCCTGACAGGTCAGGACAAAGCCGGCCTTCAGCTCCCAGGGTTCCAGCGAGTAGTTGATGTCCATCGGCGCCTCACCTTCCACCAGTTTGGCGCGGCAGGTCGAGCACATGCCGCCCTTGCAGGCGAAGGGCAGATCGACGCCGGCGCGTAGCGCGGCATCGAGGATCGCCTCGTCCTCGGCCACCGGCACGTCGCGACGCTTGCCGTCGATGATCAGCGACGCGATCGCCTTCGGCGGCGCGTCCGGCGCAACGATCTTCTTCGGCCGCGGCTTGCCGCCGAACTCCGAGACGAAGCGCTCGACATGGATACGCTCGTCCGCGATGCCGAGCCCTCGGCAGGTCGCCTCGATGTCCTCGCTCATGCCGGACGGACCGCAGATGAAGACGTGATCGACGCTTTCCGCCGGTACCAGCGAGCGCAGCAACACCCTCACCTTGTCGCCGTCGAGCCGGCCGTGCAGGATCGGAATGTCCTGTTCCTCGCCCGAGATGACGTGGAAGATCGAGAGGCGATCGATGAAGCGATCCTTGAGCTCTTCGAGCGCCTCGAGGAACATGATGTTGTCGGTCGTGCGATTGCCGTAGAACAGGAAGAAACGGCTGTCGGCTTCGCGCGCGAGCACGCCCTTCACGATCGACAGGATCGGCGTGATGCCGGAGCCTGCGGCAAAGCCGACATGGATGCGGCCGGCGCCGGCAGGCGGGATCACGCCGAACCGTCCCGTGGGCGTCATCACGTCCAGCGCGTCGCCACACTTCAAATCGTCCGCCGCCCAGCTCGAAAACGCGCCTCCATCGACCTTCTTGACGGCGATGCGTATCTCGCCGTCGTCGGGCCCGGAGCAGATCGAATAGGAGCGGCGCACTTCCTCGCCATCCAGCATTGTGCGGAGTGTGAGGTATTGGCCGGGGGTGAAGGCGTAGTCGGTCGCAAGCTCCGTCGGGATGGCAAATGTCAGCGATACGGCGTCCGACGCCTCGCGGCGGAGGTCGTTGACGGCCAGACGATGGAAGCGCGGTGCGGCTGCTGACATGATCAATGACACTTGAAATAATCGAAGGGTTCGCGGCAGGCCCTGCAGCGCCAGAGCGCCTTGCAGGAGGTCGAGCCGAATTCGGACAGCAGCTCGGTATTCGTCGAGCCGCATTGCGGGCACGCAACGGCTTGCTCGCCGAACAGCGCGCGGCGTGAATTCGAAGCCTGCGGCGGCGCGATTCCGTAGGCGTGAAGCTTCTGGCGGCCCTCTTCGCTCATCCAGTCGGTGGTCCAGGCCGGCGACAGCACGGTGCGGACCTTTGGACTGCGGAAACCGGCGCGCTCCAGCGCGACCTCGATTTCCAATGCGATCATGTTCATGGCCGGGCAGCCCGAATAGGTCGGCGTGATCGCGACCTCGACCTGATCGCCGTCGAGGACGACATCGCGGAGGACGCCGAGATCGGCGATGGTCAAAACCGGAATTTCGGGATCGACCACACTCGCCGCGGCCTCCCAGGCCCGTTGGCGCAGTTCGCTATGGGGCTCCAGCACCGTCACCATGTCTGCCCCGGGAAGGTGCGCTGTATCGACTGCAGCTCTGAGAGAAGATGACCGAGATGCTCGCTGTGCCGGCCCACGCGGCCGCCCTGCTGCATCCAGTCGTTCTGCGGCAGCTTGAGCATTGCTTCGCCGATCACATCCGAGAGTGTCGTCAGCCAGCGACCCCGCAAGGTCCCTGGGTCTACGGCGATACCGCCATGGATCAAGGCGCGCTCGCCGTCGTCGACGGTAAACATCTCGCCGGTGAACGCCCAGAGATGATCGATGGCAGCCTGCGCGCGGGCATGGCTCTCGTCGGTGCCGTCGCCGAGCCGGATGATCCACTCCGAGGAATGCCGCAAATGATAGGCACTCTCCTTCTCCGACTTGGCGGCAATGGCCGCAAGCGCCGCGTCGCGCGAAGCCATCATCGCACGCCAGTAGAGATCGGCGAAGGCGGAGTAGAAGAATTGCCGCACTAGGGTCTGGGCGAAGTCGCCGTTCGGCTGCTCGAGGAGCAGCAGATTGCGATACTGCCTGACATCGCGCAGGTAGGCGAGCTTGTCTTCGTCGTTGTCCTTGCCTTCGGCTTTGGCTGCGTAGGTGTAGAGCTCGCGGGCCTGGCCGATGAGGTCGAGCGCGATGTTGGAGAGCGCCATGTCCTCCTCCAGCATCGGCGCGTGCCCGCACCATTCCGACAGCCGGTGGCCGAGGATCAGCGCGTCGTCGGCGCGGCGCAATGCATAGAGCACCAGCGGCGTCTCAGAGATCTGGATGTTCGCGACGGGCATCTGTCCTATCCACTTGTTCCGACATCATCCTGAGGAGGCGC
This sequence comes from Bradyrhizobium sp. Ken64, assembly GCF_055807555.1. NCBI lineage: Bacteria > Pseudomonadati > Pseudomonadota > Alphaproteobacteria > Hyphomicrobiales > Nitrobacteraceae > Bradyrhizobium > Bradyrhizobium sp. Ken64. Next base: position 193,551 of record NZ_JBVVPA010000002.1, read on the forward strand.
GAAGCGCCGTCTCGAAGGATGGGCCGCGGGTCACGGGCCTTCATGGTTCGAGACGCCGCTTCGCGGCTCCTCACCATGAGGAGAAAGAGCTACATGTGCCCCACTTCCTCAGGCACTTCATAGAACGTCGGGTGCCGGTAGATCTTCGATTCCGCCGGCTCGAACATCATCCCCTTCTCCGCGGGATCGCTTGCGGTGATCGCAGCCGACGGCACGACCCAGATCGAAAGGCCCTCGCCGCGGCGGGTGTAGATGTCACGGGCGGCCTGCAGAGCCATGGTGGCGTCGCTTGCATGCAGCGATCCCACGTGCTTGTGCGCGAGCCCGTTGCGGCTGCGAATGAAGACTTCCCACAGCGGCGTGTTCGGCGTGGCCATCGTGATCTCCCTACTCTGCCGCTTGTGCAGTTCGACGCTGCGCGCGCTTGGCGGCATAGCTAGCTGCCGCCTCGCGCACCCAGGCGCCTTCGTCGTGCGCCTTACGGCGCGCAGCCATCCGGTCACGGTTGCAGGGGCCGTTGCCGGCGAGCACCTGCTTGAACTCGGTCCAGTCGATCTCGCTGTAACGCCAGTGCCCATCCACATCCTGAATCATGCCGGAATCGGGAATGGTGAGGCCGAGATATTGCGCCTGCGGCACGGTGGCGTCGACGAACTTCTGGCGCAGCTCGTCGTTGGAGAAACGCTTGATCTTCCACTTCGTCGAGGTGTCGCTGTGCTGGCTGGTGGCATCGGGCGGGCCGAACATCATCAGCACCGGCCACCACCAGCGGTTCAGGGCATCCTGCGCCATCGCCTTCTGCTCGTCGGAGCCGCGGCACAGCGTCAGCATGATCTCGTAGCCCTGGCGCTGGTGGAACGACTCCTCCTTGCAGACGCGGATCATCGCGCGTGCATAGGGACCGTAGGAGCAGCGGCACAGCGGGATCTGGTTCATGATCGCGGCGCCGTCGACCAGCCAGCCGATGGTGCCGATGTCGGCCCAAGTCAGCGTCGGATAGTTGAAGATCGAGGAATATTTTGCCTTGCCCGCGAGCATGGCGTCGACCAGCTCTTCGCGCGACGTGCCGAGCGTCTCGGCGGCAGCATAGAGATAAAGGCCATGGCCGCACTCGTCCTGCACCTTGGCGAGCAGCGCGGCCTTGCGGCGCAACGACGGCGCACGCGTGATCCAGTTGCCCTCGGGCAGCATGCCGACGATTTCGGAATGAGCGTGCTGGGAGATCTGACGGGTGAGCGTCTTGCGATAGGCCGCCGGCATCCAGTCGTTCGGCTCGATGCGTTCCTCGGCATCGATGCGGGCCTGGAACTGCGCAGCCTTGGCCGCGTCCTCGAGGCCGCGATCATCGCTCTCGGCCGTATTCAGCGCCTGGGTATACATGCGCATCCTCCCAATCTTATTGGGAGCAATATATAACAGAAACTAAGTCATGCAAGATATTTCTGTAACATATCGATCAGGCCGCGAACCTTCGTTCCAGAAGCTTTCGGGCCGGTGGCAATGGCCCCTTCTCATTGGTTCCATGGCCATCAAGCCATTGTTCGGAGGGGACGAGCAGCGCCCGATAGATCTCGCCGCAGAGTTCGCGGGCAGCCCTGCCCGGCCAATCGGCCGGCAGCAGGCTCTCGGGCAGCAGGGGATCGCGCAGCACGACGCGGCGGTAATGGTGGATCAGGAGGATGCGCGCGGTGAAGGCGTCGGCCTCCGACAAGTCCTTGCCCCGTGCGATCACGGCGCGCAGCGGCTCGAACGTCTTCATGAACTTCAGATAGGCGTTCGCGGTGCGATCCAGCGGCCAGCTCGCACTGAGCAGCCGGCGGCCGCTGTCATCCTCGGCCGAGACTTCCAGGCGGATGGCGCCCGCGGCCTCGTCCGGCACTGGCACGCCTGACGGCGCGACCCACACACCCGGCAGCGGGCTGCCGAAGCCGGCATTGCGGAGCGCCTCGCGCGAGGCGTCCCGATCCTCGCCATTGCCGATCAGCAGCAGCTCGAAGCGCCCGGTCCAGTCGGATGGCGGCGGATCGTAGATGTGGCGTGTCGCGGCCTCGAAGATCTGGCGGCCCTTGTCGGCCAAGCGGTAAAAACTATTGCGGCCGACCTTTTCGCGCGTCAGCCAGCCATCGGCGGCAAGCCGCGACATCGCGGTACGCACCACGCCGCTGTCGATGTCCAGGGTCTCGAAGAATTCCAGGAGCGTGCCGAGCCATACCGAGCCGCCACGCGGCACGATGGCATCGCCGAACACGGTGATGACGATAGAGCCGGTGCGCGACGGCTCGCGCTTGAGCTGCTCGATGATGCGGGACAACGGATGCGCCATGCGCGAGGCATAGCGCGTTTGGTGCGGGCGCGACAATGGACCGGTGCGACAATGCAAGAGCCGGGCTCAATCCTTCGAGACGGCGCTTCGCGCCTCCTCAGGATGAGGTCTAACTACCTACGCGCCGCGCCACGTGGTCTCAATCCTCATGGTGAGGAGCGCGGCAAAGCCGCGCGTCTCGAACCATGCAGGCCCGGCTACCGATGCGGATCGGGATAGACCACGCTGCGCCAGCCGCTGCGGTCGAAGGGCCGCCAGCTGCCTTCCTTCTGCGCAAGGCGATCAGCCACCGCGAAGACAGCGGCGGGATGATGGCCCATGCCGCAATGGCTGCTCTCGATCTCGATGCTCTCGGTCTGCGTGCCCGTCTTCTCCATGCAGCCCTGCCAGGCGCAGACGCCGTCGGTGCGGCTGAAGATCGCCGTGGTCGGCACCGGCGGCGGAACGGCGAGATCGCCGCCGAACTGCGGATCGACCTCGTCGGACTTCCGCCCGCTCGCCCATTCATAGACGCGCCAGGCGTTGGTCGAATGCGGATCGCCGGCAAAGGGGCTGCCGAGCGTGATCACCTGGCGTACGCGGTCGGGCATCATCTTGGCGAGCTGGCGCGCATAGAGTCCGCCGAGGCTCCAGCCGACCAGGCTGATCTTGCGGCCATGCCTGTCGCTGAGCTCCTGAACCAGATCCACCATCGCGTGCTGCACGCCCTCGCGCAGGCCGTAATTGCGGCCCTGGCGCCAGCCGCTCACCGCATAGCCCTTGCCGGATAGAAAGGTGCGCAGTGCACGCGTGGACCCGTCGGAGGCCACGAGGCCCGGCAGAACCAGCACCGGATGCCCATCGCCGCGCGGCGCAAGGCTGAGCAGCGGCAGCGCGCCGAGGAATGCACCGAACTCGTGGATCGCTCGCCCTTCCAGGAACATCAGGGTGCGAGACGGCGGGCTCAGTGTCTGGGCAGTAGCGGTCATCAATGGTCCCCTTGGGAGAATTGCTGAAAAGGCCACCGGTTGTTTGCCGGCAAATGGGTATGGGATTCCAACACGCCGGCTTCTTGATCGTTCCGCAACGCAACATGAATCAGCTAGGCAGCGGGTTGCCGACATTCAAGCGGGAGACACACCCGGCCACAATAGGCCCGCGCGTTAATGCTGACGTCCGTGACGCAAAAGTCACAACCATCGCAGCAGGAATTCTACGGAGTAAAGCGCAAGACCCGCAAGCCCGCCGATCAGCGAGCCGTTGAAGCGGATGTATTGCAGGTCGCGGCCAATGTTGATTTCGATCAGCGAAATCAGCTGCGCCATGTCCCACGCCTTGACCTGGTCGGAGATGAAGGTCGAGACGCCGCTCTTCTGGTCGGCGACGAAGCTGCGCAGCACCGCGACCAGACCCTTGTTGATCTCGCCGCGCAGCTCGCCATCGCCGGCAAGCGCTTCGCCCGCGGCGACACACATGCCGGCGAGATGATGCTGCAGCACCTGCGTCTCGCCGCTTGCACTCCGTTCGATGAAGGACCGCGTGTTGGCCCAGACGGTGCGGGCGAGATCGGCAAGCTCGGGACGCGCGAGCAGATCACGCTTCAAGCCATCGATGCGGTCGATATAGGCCTGGTCAGTGCCGAGTCGGTCGACGAAGCTCAGCACCATGCGATCGAACTCGCCGCGGAACGGATGTTTGGGATCGCTGCGCACCTCATTGAAGAAAGCTGTGGCGGAGGCCACGATCTTGTTCACCAGAAATTTGTCGGCCCGATAGAGCCTGAGCAAGGTCGGCAATTCCGCACGCACCTTCTCGCGGATCATCGCCATCGTCTCGGTCTGGTTCAGCGTCTCGTGCATGACGCGCAGAAGATCGTCGAACAGGATCTGGTGACGTCCCTCCGCCACGAAGCCGCGCAGCGTGCCGGCCGCGAGCGGCGCGAGGTCGATCGCCTGGAGCTGCGATGACATGCGGCGAAGGATGAAGGTCATCAGGCCCGAGCTTTCCGTCGCGGAGACGGCCTCCGGCAGCAGGCGCAGTGCAAAGCGCGCAAGATCGTCACTACGCTTGCGGTCGCGCAGCCAGTCGGCGACGAAGGAGCCGAAATCGATCTCGTTCAGCTTGGCCTCGACCGGACCAGCCTCGAGGAAATGCACCTGAATGAACTCGCCGAGCTTGTCGGCGATGCGGGCCTGATTGCTCTGGATGATCGCGGTGTGCGGGATCGGCAGGCCGAGTGGACGCTTGAACAGTGCCACCACCGCATACCAGTCGGCGAGCCCGCCGATGGTCGCGGCTTCCGCGAATGCCGCGATGAAACCGAACACCGGATGCACGGGCAGCAGCCATTTCGCGACGACGAACAGGACGAGCGTCGAGGCCAGCACCAGCGTCGCCAGCGCTTTCACGCGGCGAAGCTCGGCTGCGCGTTCGGCGTCGCCTGGGGAATCGAAGGAGAAGGTGGCGGGTGGAGTCATGGTAGATACTTAGCGCGTCGATCTCCGCGTGTCCCGGACGCGGTGCAGCGCGGAGCGATGCGCCGCAGAGCCGGGACCCAGCATGGACCCCGGATCAGCAGTGCACCACGCCGCAAACGCGGCGCGCTGCACAGCATCCGGGGAACGCAAGAGACAAAAAACAAGGCCCGCCGGAGCGGGCCTCAAATTCAGTTTTTACTCAGGGCGCCGTATCAGGCGGTCTTGTTGTAGACCTTGGCAAAGTTGTCCTGAGCGGACTTCGCACCGTTAGCGGCGAGCTTGCCGAAATAGTCGGTGGTCGCCTTGGCGCGCGAGACGAACGCTTCGCCGCGGGAGCGGAGCAGGCCGGACTGGATCTCGACAGCTTCGCTGAACGACTTGGCGGACGCGAGCTTGTCGATGCCCGCGAAGAACGCCTCGGCGTCCTCGTAGATCGCCTGCTGGATGTTGCGGCTGATCTTGCCGGCTTCGGTGACGGACTCGGTCACCGCGTTTTCGACGGCGGCAGTCACGCGCTCGGAACCAGCGAACACCTCGGCAGCACGGTCCTTGGCGGTATTGGCGGACTTCTTGACGAACTCGCGGGCGGCCTCGGGAACTTCCAGGTTCTGGATGTTCTTGAACGCGTCCTTGAAGCCTTCGAAAGCGGTGTTGGTTTCGGTGGTCATTGGGGTCTCTCCATCCTCATTGGTTGAGCTATGGGCTCACCCCGTCCGGTTTTGGCCCGGGGCACGACTTATATGGCATAGTTAATTGTGCGACGCAATATTCATATTGCAGTGCGATATCACGAAACCGTGAACAGCCTTAATGAGAGGCAATCTGGCGCCTCCCTGACCATCCGGGTTCCCGACCACCCGCCCAGCGGTTCTCAGTGCTGGACGGCGCCCGGCAGCCCATAGGCTTCCATCTGGGCCTGGACCTGCGCGATGTTGTGCCCGAGCACGACGATGTCGTGGGTCTTGCCGTCGACGTCGCGGACATGGTCGCGCAGCAGTGCCTCGGCCTTGAAGCCGAGGCTCTCGAACAGCGTGATCGCTGCCTGCTGATCGACCGTCATCTGGACCGAGAGCTTCTCGAGGCCGGCGCCGAGCGCGAGTGCGAAGGTCTCCTGAGACAGCGTCCGTCCCACCCCCTTCCCGCGCACGTCGAGCGAAACCACCATCCGGATCTCGCCGACATGGGGCGACCAGGAGTGCGGGTCGCGCACCAGCGTGCCGCAGCCGACGACCGTGCCGCCCCTGACCGCGAGCAGGCTCGTGATAGCGCCGCGCTCGATCTCCTTGACCCAGGCGGAGAGCACCTTCGGCTCACTGATATTGCGCGGCAGGAACAACAGGTCGTGGGTCGGCAGGCCCTTGCCGAAGGCGAGCACCGCGGCTTCGTCCGCCGGCGACATCAGGCGGATCTCGATATCGCCCGCGTCCGTCTTCACATGACGCGGATAGGAACGCTGCTCACTCATGTCGATCTCTTCCCCAGCCAGGAATCCAGTTTCGGCCATAGCCGCTTCACCGCATTGGCCCCGGCAACGAGCGAGACGTGACCGCCCTTCAGCATCACCTCCTCCTTGTCCTGCGATCCAATCTTGGTGATCAGGTGCTTTGCCGCATCATACGGCACGATGTGATCGTGCTCCGCCACCGCGTGCAGGAACGGCACCTTGATGTCCTCGAGCTTCGCAGCACGGCCGCCGACCGACATTGTGTCGTTGAACAGCTTGTTGTCCCACATCAGGTCCTTGGTGATGGTGCGGAAATATTCGCCGGCCAGCGGCAGCGTGTCGGTCGCCCAGCGGTCGAACATCCGGTAGGATTTAACGAACTCGTCGTTCCAGATGTTTTCCCAGAGCTGGATCTGGCTGACGGTGCGGGAGGCCGGGCGCAGCATCTCGAACGACGACAGGATCATCTCGGGCGGCACGTTGCCGACGCTGTCGACGAGGCGATCGACGTCGAAATAGCGACGGTCGGAGAAGTTCGAGAACAGCTTCATCTCGCGAAAGTCGACCGGCGTGGTGAAGCAGATCAAATTCTTCATCGGCCCGTCCCTGTGGATCGAGCCGTAGAGCAGCGACAGCACGCCGCCGAAGCAATAGCCGATGACGGAGACGTCCTGTTCGCCGGAATCCTGCTGCACGCGGCGGATGCAGTCCGGGATGAAGTCGAGGACATAGTCCTCCATGCGCAGGCTCTTCTCCTCCGGCCGTGGCGCGCTCCAGTCGAGCATGTAGACGTCGTAGCCGCGCTTCAAGAGGAACTCGATGAAACTCTGGCCGGGCACGAGGTCGAGAATGTAACCGCGATTGGTGGTCGCCATCACGATCAAGATCGGAATTCGATAGATCTCGTCGGACATCGGCCGATAATGGTAGAGGCTCATCGTGCCGCGCGAATGCAGCACGTCCTTCGGCGTCGAGCCGAGCGTGGGACCGGACGTCGAGAAATATTCGACGCCCTTGATGCTGCGCTGGATCGCGCGCTGCACCTCGGACTGGATGCGCTCCGGGATCCCTGCGAAGTCTAATCCGGCGGGTGCATTCATGTCTGCTCTCCGCCTTCAGATGGCGGGCGCTTGGTGCGCGGCCGGCGCAATGCGGTATCGGAGCCCTGAGAAATGCCGGAACTTGCAGCCATCTGGCTCAGCATCGACTTGATCTCACCGATCTGTCCCTCGATGGACTGCAGCCGTTCCGCAAGGCCGGTGACCTGGTCCCGGCTCGGCAGATTCATGGAGACTAGATATTTCTCCATGAGGTCGCCGAGTTGCTTCTGAGCACCTGCAGCAACGCCGCCGGCCCGGTTCACGGCCTGCGAAAACTCGGGCGACGACATGGCCTGATTGGCGAAGGAGTTGAACCCCTTCTCCATCTCGCCAACCATCTTCTGCCACATGGCAATGGGGTCGTTGCTCTTGTCGGTCATCGGCGTCCTCCTGAACTCGAGAGCTTCGATGCCCTTCCTTTTTTCGCCATACCACACCGTTGCGCGGTGCCGGTCAACCGGCAAGCAGCGGGTCCGGTGTCGCGAACGCGGCTTCATTGCGAGGGGAAACCGTGCGATACAGCATTAATCAAAAGCCGAGGGAACGCAGCCGTGAACGCCTATCATCCGCCGCAAACCGTCCACGCCAACGGCATCGACATCTGTTACGAGATTTTCGGCAACGACAATGCCGAGCCGTTGCTGCTGATCATGGGGTTAGGCGCCCAGATGATCCACTGGGACGATGCGTTCTGCGAGCAGCTGGCCGCGCAGGGCTTTCGCGTCATCCGGTTCGACAATCGCGACATCGGCAAGTCGAGCCATCTCACCGGCGGCAAGCGTCTGACGCCGCTCGAACTGTTGAAGCTGCGGTTCCTCAGAATTCCCGTGGCCGCAACCTACAAGCTGATCGACATGGCGAAAGACACGGTCGGACTGATGGACGCACTCGACATCAAGTCGGCGCATCTGGTCGGGGCGTCCATGGGCGGCATGATTGCGCAAGAAGTGACGTTGTCGTTTCCCGAGCGCGTGCGCTCACTGACATCGATCATGTCGACGACCGGCAATCCGCGCGTGCCGCCGCCGACACGTGAGGCCGCCGCGATGCTGATGGCGCCGCCGCCGCGCAGCAAGGAGGAGTTCATCGTCCGCTACGGCCAGACCTGGAACGTGTTGCGGGCCGGGTCCTTTCCGGAGGAAGAGGCGCTCGATCCCGGTCGTGCCGAGCGCGTGTTCGCGCGCGGGCTCAATCCGGCCGGCGTCGGTCGGCAGCTCCGTGCGGTGCTTGCCTCCGGCAGCCGCAAGGAGCGGCTGCACGGCGTCAAGACGCCGACGCTGGTCATCCATGGCACCGTCGATCCGCTGGTCCGCCCCGAGGGCGGCAAGGACACGGCAGAGTCCATTCCGGGCGCCAAGCTGTTGATGATCGAAGGCATGGGCCACGCGCTGCCGATGCGCTTCTGGCCGGAGATCATCGGCGCCATCGCCAAGCACGCGCATGGCGCAGCAGCGCAGGCGGCGTAGATTGACCGGCGCAGAAGGTCTCCTCGCGGTGACCATGTGAGCTGCCGGTTACTCTCTTAACGGAAGCCGGCGCGAAGGCTATACAGGTCTCCTTCATTCGCCGAGAACCTCAATCGCCAACGAGGCTGCCGCCTCTCGGAGTTCACATGCATCTCTTCGTCCGGTCGGCCGCAGTCGTCGCTGCTTCAGTCCTCACGCTGTCCCTCGCCAGTGGCGTCGCGATGGCGGGTAGCGCGCAAGAAGAAGCCAATCGCAAGACTGTCCTTGCGTTCTACGAGAAGGGGCTCAACCAAAAGGACGCCGATGCAGCCCTCGCCCATGTCGGCGACCGCTACGTCCAGCACAATCCCAACGCGGCAGATGGTCCGGACGGATTCCGAAAGTTCATCGGTTTCCTTCGCGAAAAATTCCCGAACTCGCACAGCGAGATCAAGCGCAGCTTCGTGGATGGGGACTACGTCATTCTGCACGTTCACGCGGTTCGCGAGCCCGGCAGCAGGGGCAACGCGATCGTCGACATCTTCAAGCTGGAGAACGGCAAAGTCGTCGAACACTGGGACGTCGTTCAACCGATCCCGGAAATTCCGGCGAACAACAACACGATGTTCTAGCTCGGAGCCGTAGCCCGGATGGAGCGCAGCGCAATCCGGGTTCTTGCGCGGATCGACCGTCCCGGATTTCGCTGCGCTCATCCGGGCTACAAATAGCCGCCTAGCTCTTCCTCGCCATCCAGATCACGTGACGTGCGCCACCGCCTCTTCCGGTGGCGCGGATATTGACTTCGTTGACGTCGAAGCCGGCGCTACCGAGCCGCTTGGCGAAGGCCGGGTTGGGTCCCGAGGACCAGACCGCGAGCACGCCTCCCGGCCGCAGCGCCGTCTTCGCTGCTTTCAACCCGCTCGCATTATAGAGCGCATCATTGCCCTTCCGGGTCAGCCCTTCCGGTCCGTTGTCGACGTCGAGGAGGATGGCATCGAATGCCGACCGCTGCGCCCGGATGATTTCGCCAACGTCGGTTTCCCGTATGCTCACCCTGACATCATCGAGACTGTCGCCGAACACCTGCGCCATCGGGCCCCGCGCCCAGGCGACCACCGCCGGCACGAGCTCTGAGACCACAATCTTCGCCTTGCCTCCCAGCACGGTCAGCGCCGCACGCAGCGTAAAACCCATGCCCAGGCCCCCAATGAGGACGACGGGTTTTGCGACCGCCTCGATCTGCTTCGCCGCCAGCGTGGCGAGCGCGGCTTCCGAGCCCGACAGGCGGTTGTTCATCAGCTCGTTGGTGCCGAGCTTGATGGAAAACTCCTTGCCTCGCCGCATCAGGCGAAGCTCTTCATCGGAGCCGGGGATTTTGGCGGTATCGATCTTTTCCCAAGGAATCATGCGAGAGCTTTAGCACGTCCCGGCCAGCGGCCTACCCTCCTGCCCACACGTCCAGCACATACCTGTTCCTGGCGCCCATTTCCTCGATCCAGCGGGCAGCCGTGGCGGCATCGCTGCCGCTCTTCTGGCGATGGATCGCGACCAGCGCCGCCTTTACATCGGGCTCCATCTTGCTGCCGTCGCCACAGACATAGACGATCGCGCCCTGCTCGATCAGCGGCCAGACCTTGTCCTTCTGCGCGGCGAGGACGTGCTGAACATAGGTCTTCGGACCCTCCGCGCGCGAGAACGCGGTGAACAGCTCCGTGATGCCGCTTGCCGCCAGCGCCTTCAGCTCGTCCGCGTAGAGAAAATCCTGATCGGGATGACGGCAGCCGAAAAACAGCATGGCCGGACCGAGCGCGGCGCCCTTTGCCTTGCGGGCGGCGCGCTCCTGGAGGAAGCCGCGGAACGGCGCCAGTCCCGTCCCCGGGCCGATCATGACGATCGGCACGGATGGATCGTCCGGGAGCCGGAAGCCGGCCTTGGTCTCACGCACGGTTGCATGGATCACGTCGCCCGCGCGTCGATTGGCGAGATAGTTCGAGCAGATACCCTTGTAGGTGCCGCGGCCCGAGGCGGCCGGCCCTTCGACCACGCCGACCGTGACGCTGCAACGAACAGGGTCGACCGACGGCGAAGACGAGATCGAATAGTAACGCGGCGCCAGCAGCGAGAGCATTTCCAGATAAACGTGGAACGGCAATTCGCAGGCCGGATATTCGAGCAGCAAATCGAACACCGATTTCCGCCTGGCCAGGATCTCGCTGCGATAACGCTCGAGCGTTTCAGGCTCCTCGCCCACGAAGGCCAGCAGCTTCGGCTGGGTCACCGGGCAGCGGGTGTGCTCGGCCATGATCTGGATCTGCTTCCGCGTCGCCACTTGCTGGAGCTCGACGAACTCGCTGAGCAGGCGGCCGACCGACACGGCATCCCCGACCGGCAATTGCGCGCGGCGGCCTTCGGCAACCTGAAGCCTGATCTGGTCGGCCGGCAGGAAGCCGAAGCGGCGGGCGACCGAATCCACCAGCGTCGGATCGTTGCGCGGAACCACGCTCAGATGATCACCGACGCGGTAATTGATGTTGGACGGCAGCTGCACCTCGATGTGGCGCGTCGAACGCTCTGACGGATTGGAACCGGCCTTGTTCTGAAGCTCGTCATTGACCAGCACCTTCATGGCCACCGCGCCGCCCTGGGCGACGATGGTGTTGACGGCGGTCACCGCGACCGGCTCGATCGCGTAGAGCGGATCGTCCTCCGCGGTACGGGTGAAATTCCAGTCGATGCCGAATTCCTTGGTCGCGACCTGGGCGGCTGCCGGGAACCATTTCTGGAACTGGCCGTCGAGATCGCTGCGCGCATCGCCTTCGCCGCGCGGATAGACCGCGCGCGCGCCATGTGCCGACAATTGCTCATCGATGAAGCGCGGCACCGACTGATAGGTCGCGGCCCAGTCGCTGTTGCCGCAGCCGAACACGGCGTAGCGCACATTGGCAAACGCATCCTTCGGCAGCTCGTCGCCGAGCCATTTGACAAATTGCGTCGCGTTGTCCGGCGGCGCGCCGTTATAGGAGGCGCAGATGATCAGCACGCCGCCCTCCCGCCGCAACTTGCCGACGTAATCGTCGAGCGGCCCCAGATGCACGGCAAAGCCGTTGATCTCGGCAAGGTCGGCCATGCGCGTCGCGAGCTCCTCGGCGGTGCCGAGATTGGAGCCGTAAAGCACCAGCATCGGCGTGTTGTGGCCGGGCCGCGCGGTGGGCTGACGCGGGGCCTTCGGCGCCGACGACACCGCCACAGGTCCGCCATAGGCACCGCGCTCGCGATCAGCGCGCGGACGGACCTTGATCTTGAAGCCGTCCGGCTTCATCGTCAGCGTTTCCTTCAGATGCATCTGGTAGCGCTGGTGATCGATCAGCTTGAAGCGCTGGAGGATCATGCCGAGTGCGAGCGCGGCCTCGTGCATGGCGAAGCCGCGGCCGATGCAGGCGCGCTGGCCGTTGCCGAACGGCTTCCAGGCATTGATCGGCCGTTTGGCTTCCGCCTCCCGGCTGAAATTCTCCGGATCGAACGCGTCCGGGTTCGGGCCCCAGACCGAGGGATCACGATGCAGCGCGGTCACCAGGATGGTCGTGAACGTACCCTTCCGAAGCTTGTACTTGCCGCCGCCGATGGTCTCGTCGTTCAGCGGCGAGATGCCATAGGCCGGCGCCGGCGGCCATAGCCGCAGCGCCTCCTTCAGGATCTGCGTGATGTAGGTGAGCTGCGTGACCTGTTGATAGGTCGGCCGCACGTCGACATTGGGACCGAGAACGCGATCGACCTCGTCATAGGCTTTCTTGAGAATGTCGGGGTGCTTGAGTAACGCATACAGCGTGCAGGACAACAGGCCGCTGGTGGTCTCGTGGCCTGCGATCAGGAACGTGTTGATCTGGTAGCGGATGTTGACGTCGTCGAGCTGCTCGCCGGTCGAGCGATCGACGCCGGTCATCATCGCCGCAAGCATATCCTTCTTGTCGTCGGTCGCATCGCCTCCCTTGCGGCGCTCCGCAATGATCTCGTCGACCATCTTGTTCATGAAGTCGACGTCTTCAGCCATGGTCTTGCGCCGCTTCTGCATCCAGAGCTGCTCGAGCGGCAGGCCACGCGTCATCATGATGGTTTCGAGCGAGCGCACCAGCGACTCGACGAAAGGATGGTAATCGCGCCGGTAGAACGAATTGAAGCGGTAGTCGAAGCCGCACAGCCCGATCGTGTCCAGCGTCAGTGCCGTCATGTCGTGGACGACGTCGATCTCGTCGTCGGCGTTGAGCCGTTCCCATTTGCCGACGAGCTGCTCGGCGATGTCGACCATGCTCGGGTGATAGGATTGCATCGCGCGGTTGCCGAAAGGCTGGAGCAGGATGTTGTGCGCCTTGCTCCAGTTCGGCTCCCTGGTGTCGGCCGTGAACAGGCCGTCGCCGCCGACCGCGCGCACCCGCCGCAGCGCACCGCGCACCGTCTTGTCGAATCGCTTCTCGTCGGAGAGCTCGTCGACGAGATCGTGGCCGGAGACGACCACGATCGGCGAGCCCATCATGTCGAGCCAGAAGATCGGCCCCAGCTCCTTGGCAAGCCGGGTCAGATGCTGCACCGGCGCGGCCGAATCCAGGGACAGCATGTTGCCGACCACCGGCTTGGTCGGCGGCTGCGGTATCGGATCCAGACGGTTCTTGGATGACATCGAAATGTAGTCCCCCTGCCTCAGTGTCGTCATTGCGAGCGAAGCGAAGCAATCCAGAAATTTGTCGGCGAAGGCAGCCTGGATTGCTTCGTCGCTTCGCTCCTCGCAATGACGAGTTCGCAATGGTCAGCTAGCCAAACCGCCTTCTACGCCATTCGATCAGCTTCGCGCTGACCTCCTCCGGCTTCTCCTGCTGCGTCCAATGGCCGCTGTCTTTCACAAGATATTTCTCGAGATCAGATATCAGCGTCTCCATGCCGTCGGCCGCCGACGGCGGCAGCACGGCATCGTTCTCCGCCATGATCATCAATGACGGCACGTGCACGTGATGGTCCAGGCCTTTCGCGCGCTCCCAATTGCGGGTGAAGTTGCGATACCAGTTGATGCCGCCGGTGAAGCCGGTTTTCGTGAACGTATCGACGAACACCTTCTTCTCGTCGGCCGACAGGATCGGCGTACGCGGATCGTGCTTTGCATCGTAGGCCGCGATCATCTGCGGGAACGCCAGATTGGTCTTTGACGAGGCGCCGACACCAGCGATCGGCGGCTCCTCCGGTTTCGCCGCCGGCCGCGCCAGCGGCTTGCGCATGAACGCGTCGAACGTCTGCTCGACGCGGCTGCCGAATATCCTGTCCGGCTCACGCGCGGGATCCTGGAATTGGACGATATACATCTGATCGCCGAAGCGTTGGCGGAACAGCGCGATCGGATCGATCGGCGCGCGGTCCCAATGCGGCGTGTTGACGCCGACCACACCGGCGACGCGCGAAGGATGCCGCAGCGGCATCTGCCAGACGACGAATCCGCCCCAGTCGTGACCGACAAAGATCGCCTTGTCGATCCCGAGATGATCGAGCAGCCCGACGAGATCGCCGGTCAAATTCTCCATGTCATAAGCCTCGACCGGCTCCGGCCGGTCGGTCGCGCCGTAGCCGCGCTGGTCCGGCGCGATCACACGGATGCCGGCCTCGCTCAGCGCCTTGATCTGGTGGCGCCAGGAAAATGCGAGTTCGGGCCAGCCATGGCACAGCACGATCGGCGGCTTGTCCGTGACAGGGCCCGCCTCGTAGTAGCCCATGCGGATTCCGTTCGTCTGCGCGAACTTGAGCGGCGGCATTTCAATCATCGGAACATTCCTACTCGGCGGCGCCCTTGATGTCCGCCGCGGGCGAAGCATAGGCAGCCTCCAGCGCGGCAAACTCCTCCGGCAGCATGTCGCACATCACCTGCACGTGCGGAATGATGTTGGCGCCGACGATGAAGCCGAAATCGAGCTGGTCGCGATAGCTCTGCACGGTGATGTTGAGCGCCTGTCCGTGCGTCGAAATCGACACCGGGAAGATGTGCAACAGCTCCGCGCCCGCGGCGTAGAGCGTCTGCCGCGGCCCCGGCACGTTGGACACCGTGATGTTCGCAGCCGGCGGCAGCACATTCGACAAATCGGAGCGGCTGTAGAGCAGCGCCATGATCTGGACGATGATCGGCGCGCCCAGCATCGAGATGTTGGAGACCTGCGGCATCAGCGCCCGCAGCGGATGCGACATCTCCTTGGACTTGGTCGATTGCGCGATGATGGCTTCCAGGCGCGCCTTGGGATCGTCGATGTTGGTCGCGATCGAACAGATCATCCCGAACACTTGGTTGTTGGCTTCGGTGTTGCCTTCCTCGCGCAGCGAGATCGGCACGGCAGCGGTCAAGGACTTCGCCGGCAGCGTTCCGTGTTGCAGGAGGTAGCGCCGGACCACGCCGGAGGCGAGCGCCAGCACGACGTCGTTGAGCTTGCCGCCGGCCTGCTTGGCCAGCGCCTTGGATCGCGACAGCGAGATCGAGACGCCGGCGAAGCTGCGCTCGGACGAGATCGATTTGTTGAGCATGGTCGGCGGCGACACCATGCTGGCGAGGCTCTCGCGCGATTTTGGATCGGATATCTTGCCGAGCACGTCCGAGACGCTCTTGACCATGGTCGGGATGTTGCCGGCAAAGCGCACGGCGCTCTCGATCTGGTACATCGCATTGTCGAACAGGATCGAACCGATGTCGCTCTTGCCGGTGCGCGGCAGTTGCAGGTTCTTCGCGGCCGCCGATGCATCGAGCGGCTGGGTGAAAAGCTGCTGGTAGGAATCGACCAGGTTCGCTGCGATGTCGCGCGGCTCCTGCCCGGGCTTCGCGCCCGCGATCGGCGGATCGACCTTCCGCGGGATCGGCGAGATATCGTAGATCATGTTGGTCAGCGCCGCACCGGCGCCGCCGTCGATGGCGGCATGATGCATCTTCGAATAAAGCCCGACCTCGTTGTTCTTCATGCCCTCGAACACGTAGAACTCCCAGAGCGGGCGGGCGCGGTTCAAGAGCTTGGCGTGCATCCACCCCACGATGCGTTCGAGCGTGGCGCGGTCGCGCGGCTGCGGCAGGCTGGCGCGGAAGATGTGACGGTCGATGTCGAACTGATCGTCCTCCACCCAGGAGGGATGATCGATGTCGAGCGGCGCCTTCTCCAGGCGCGCCTTGAGGATCGGCGCGATGTGCAGGCGCGAGACGATCATCGCCTTGAAATCTTCGAAGAAGTCGCCCTTGTAGTCGTCCGGCAGGCGAAAGATCGCCATGCTCCCGACATGCATCGGCATTTCCGGCGTTTCCAGATAGAGAAACGACGCGTCCAGCGACGACAGCTTCTTACCGTCAGCCATAGTTCCCTCCCGAGTATTTGACGGGCACCTTAGGCGGCGCTTCTCGTCAGGCCGATACTGCCTGTTCCGGCGGGGCATATGCAATGGCAAACGGCCCTGCCCGGTCAAATGGCCAGAACTCCCCCTCCGGTTGCGCAAGGCGGTCCGCGACGGCCCACAGCGCTGCAGGGTTCACCCCAAGCCCGATGTGGCTCGCCAGGTGCACCTCGATGTTCTCGGCACGGTCGGAGGGACGCAGCAGGCAAGTCCGCCAGTTCACGATGCCGTCGGCGCGCGAATAGATCGACGTCGCCGACACCGGAAGATCGCCGGCGATCGCTTCGCGCAGCTCGGCGAAATCCTCCACTCGCTCGCCGGACATCATCTCGTAGAGCCGCGTCGCATTGGTCGCCCGTATGTCATTGGCAAAAGGGCTGCCGAGCGTGATGACGTTGCGGACCATGTCGGGCGCCTGGAGCGCGAGATCGCGCGCATAGACGCCGCCGAGACTCCATCCGACCAGGCTGACCTTGCGTCCGCTCGCAGCATGGATTTCGGCGAGACGGGCGCGCAACGAATCCCGCATCCGTCCGAGCCCGCCGAAATTACGGCCCATTCGCCAGGCATGTGCCTCATAGCCGAGCTCGCTGAGATAGCGCCGCATCGGCGCCATCGAGAGGTCGCTGGCGAGGAAGCCAGGCAGCGCCAGCACCGGATGGCCATCGCCTTTGGGTGCCCGCATCAGGACCGGCGACAGCAGCAGGCTGGCGTTGAGTTCGAGCAACCCACGGGCTTCGGCGAGCAGCAAGGCAAGGCCGGGCGGACGAAGCTGGCCCGAGGTCTGCGGCCCGTCCGGACCGGGCGGCATTATTTCTTCTTGTCGCCGCTGCGCGTGCCGCCGAGGCCGGCCATGGTGACGAACATGTCCTGAAACCGCTCGGCAAGCTTGGGATCGAAGGTGAACCAGCTCTGGATCAGCGACTCCGGCGAGACCTTGTCGATGTTGCTCAAGACCTGCTGCTGCAGCTTGTCCATCACCGCCGTCTGCATCGGTGCCAGATCGGGCAATCCGATGAACTGACGGGCTTCGAGGGGGGTGCAGTCGATTTCGATATTAACTTTCATGTCCCCTCCAGATGAGATTCGAGCGGCCTGCCGCAGTATCGCCGCGAGACGGTGTGCAACGCAAGCGACCTGAGGCCGGCGGCGGCCTCCGGCTTCGTCGATCGGCGGATATGGTCAATCAAAATTGCCCGCCCGCGCCCATCCACCCCTCAATGCCGGTCACCATTGCTGCACAGCGGTGCAACTTGGCGCGTTCCTTGCTGGAATGGCGCTTGCACGGGTCGAGAAGTCTGGGCAACATGGATTGGGACGCCCGCCGAACAATCAAAAATCACGGCGCGGCAGAGTTGAGAGGGTCAAGAATGTCAGTCGGTCGAACTCTGTTTGCGGCGACGCTCGCCGGTATGCTTGCGTTGACGATGTCGCCCGCGTCGAGCCAGACGCTACGCTATGCCAACCAGGGCGACCTGAAGTCGCTTGATCCCTACTCGCTGAACGAGTCCACCACCCACGCCCATCTCGGTCACGTCTATCAGGGCCTCACCGCGCGGGACAAGGACCTCAAGATCATTCCGGCGCTGGCGGAGAGCTGGGAAACTCCGGAGCCGACCCGGTGGCGCTTCCATTTGCGCAAGGGCGTCAAATTCCACAACGGCGACCCCTTCACCGCCGACGACGTGCTGTTCTCCGCCGATCGCGTCCGCAACAAAAACTCGAACATGCAGACCCGCCTGGCGCCCAACGTCAAGGTCGTCAAGGTCGACGACTACACGGTCGATTTCGTCCTGCCCTCGCCCAATCCCATCCTGCATTCGTCGTGGGATGTCTGGTACATCATGGACAAGAAATGGGCTGAGGAGAACAAAGCGGTCGAGCCGACGCCAGTGTCCGCGACCTCTCCGAGCTATGCCTCGCTTCACGAGAACGGCACCGGCCCCTTCATCATCGAGAGCCATCAGCCCGGTGTGAAGACCGTGTTCAAGGCCAATCCCAACTACTGGGGCAAGATGGAAGGTAACCTGAAGGAGATCATCTTCACCCCGATCTCGTCCGATGCCACCCGCGTCGCCGCGCTGCTCTCGGGCGAAGTGGACGTCATCGAGCCGGTGCCGATCCAGGACATCTCCCGCGTCGATGCGAGCCCGAATGCCCAGGTGCTGAAGGCCCCTGAGTTGCGCACCATCTTCATCGGATTCGATCAGACGCGTGACGAGCTGCTCTACTCCAACATCAAAGGCAAGAACCCGTTCAAGGACGTCAAGGTCCGCGAAGCCTTCTACAAAGCGATCGACATCGAGCTGATCAAGACGCGGGTGATGCGCGGGCTGTCGACGCCCTCGGCGCTGATGATCGCTCCGGAATTGTTCGCGCTGTCCAAGGAGTTCACCCGGCCGAAGTTCGATCCAGATGGTGCCAAGAAGCTCCTGGCCGAGGCCGGGTACCCCGAAGGCTTCGAGGTCACCATGGACTGCCCGAACGATCGGTACGTCAACGACGCCGCGATCTGCCAGGCCGTCGTGGGCATGCTTGCCCGCATCGGCGTCAAGATCAATCTGCTGGCGCAGCCCAAGGCGCAATACTTCGCCAAGGTGTTGAAGCAGGGCGGCTATCAGACCTCGTTCTACATGCTGGGCTGGACGCCGAGCACGATGGACTCCCATAATGTGCTCTACGACATCATGGGCTGTCGCGACGATGCGAAATCATCGCGCGGCGAGGCCAATCTCGGCGGCTATTGCAACAAGGAATTCGACGCCATCACCGACAAGGTGCTGGTCGAAACCGACACGGCCAAACGCAATCAGCTGATCAAGCAGGCGTATGAGATCAGCATCAAGGACTGGGCTTATATTCCGCTGCACCAGCAGGCGCTGGCCTGGGGCGTATCGAAAAAGGTCAACCTGCCGCAGCGCGCCGACAATCTGGTCATGTTCCACTGGGCGACCAAGAAGGAATAGCGTCAGTTGAACACAAGGTCCCGGCAGCGTCAGGCTACCGGGACCTTTCCTTTTTGCGGCTGACAAAGACGTCGGCCGGACGCACACTCAAGGAAAGTGGAAGGCATGCTCGCTTTCACTCTTCGCCGGGCCGTTCAGGCCATCGGCGTCATGTTCGCCGTCGGCATCATCGCGTTCTCGATGTTCCGCTTCGCCGGCGACCCTATCAACCAGATCGTCTCGCTCGATACGCCGGCGGCCGAACGCGCAGCCGTGCGCAAGTCGCTGGGGCTCGATGATCCCGTGCCGGTGCAGTTCGTGCGCTATTTCGCAGATGCCGCGCAATTCAAGTTCGGCGTCTCCTATCAGTTCCGCCAGCCGGTCTCGACGCTGTTGATGGAGCGTATGCCCGCAACGCTGGAACTCGCGATCTGCGCGACCGTATTTGCAATGGTCTCCGGCATCCTGATGGGCGTCTATTCGGCGCTCAGGCGCGACACCCTGCTCGCCAAATTATTCCAGGCGGTTTCGCTGATCGGCATCTCGCTGCCGACTTTCCTGATCGGCATCCTTCTGATCTACCTGTTCGCGGTGACGTTGGGCTGGTTGCCCTCGTTCGGCCGCGGCGAAGTCATCAAGCTCGGCTGGTGGACCACGGGCCTGCTCACATTGTCGGGCCTGAAGGCGCTGATCATGCCCTCGATCACGCTCGGCCTGTTCCAGATGACCCTGATCATGCGGCTGGTGCGCGCGGAGATGCTGGAAGTGCTTCGGACCGACTATATCCGCTTCGCCCGCGCCCGCGGGCTGACAACCCGTGCCATTCATTTCGGCCACGCGCTGAAGAACACGCTGATTCCCGTGATCACGGTGGCCGGACTTCAGTTTGGCTCGGTTATTGCATTTTCGATCATCACCGAAACCGTGTTCCAATGGCCCGGCATGGGACTTCTGTTCGTGCAGGCCGTGCAAAACGTCGATATCCCGATTATGGCTGCCTACCTGCTGATGGTCTCGCTGATTTTCGTCACCATCAATCTGGTGGTCGACATCCTCTACACCGTCGTCGATCCGCGCCTGCGCGCGACCGTCGGCCGCGCCACATAAGGCAGCCTGTATGTCCGAAGTGGTCGCCTCCAATCCCGACAAGCCGAGCACGCTGCCGACGCATGCCGCCCGCAGCTGGTTCAGCCGCGCACTCGACAGCGACGTCTTCTACTCGTTTCGCCGATCCAAGCTGACCATGGTCGCGGCAGCCATTACCGTGCTGTTCTTCCTGCTCGCGATCTTTGCCTCCGCGCTCGCGGTGCAGGACCCTTTCGATCCGGCACAGCTCCAATTGATGAATTCCAGGATCTCACCGCTGTGGACCGCTGAGGGGCAGAGCCCGTTCCTGCTCGGCACGGACGAGCAGGGCCGCGATGTGTTCTCCGCCATTCTCTACGGGCTGCGCATTTCGCTCGCTGTCGGCGTGGCCGGCGTGATCTTCGCGGGCGCGCTCGGCATCGCGCTTGGCCTGGTCGCCGGCTATTTCGGCGGCGCGGTGGACGGCGTGATCATGCGGATCGCCGACGTGCAACTCACTTTCCCCGCCATCCTGATCGCGCTGCTGGTCAACGGCATCGCGAAATCGATTCTCGGCAACCGGCTGGATGCAACCAGCATGCTGATCGTGCTGGTGATCTCGATCGGCCTGAGTTTCTGGGTCGGGTATGCCCGGACGGTGCGCGGTTCCGTGATGGTCGAGAAGAACAAGGACTACGTGGCCGCCGCGCAATTGATCGGCCTTCCCGCACCAAAGATCATGTTCCGCCATGTGCTGCCAAACACGATGGGTCCGATCCTGGTCATCGCGACGATCAACCTCGCGCTCGCCATCATCACCGAGGCGACGCTGTCTTTCCTCGGCGTCGGCCTGCCCGACACAATGCCCTCGCTCGGCACGTTGATCCGCATCGGCAACAACTACCTGTTCGCGGGCGAATGGTGGATCGTGGCCTTCCCCGGTATCGCGCTCGCCGCCCTGATCCTGTCGATCAACCTGCTCGGCGACTGGCTGCGCGACGCGCTCAACCCGAAGCTCCGATGAGCAAAATTTCAAAGAGCGAAATCTGGATGAGCAAAACTTGGATGAGCAAAACTTGGATGAGAGCGTCTCGCTCATGACCGACCCCATCCTCTCCGTGCGTAATCTTCAGGTCGAGTTCGCCTCCCGCCGCGGCACGCTGCGCGCCATCGACGGTGTCTCCTTCGACATCGCCAAGGGCGAGGTACTCGGCGTGGTCGGCGAATCCGGCGCCGGCAAGTCCGTCACGGGTCTGGCCGTGATCGGCCTGATCGATCCGCCCGGCCGCATCGCCGGCGGCGAGATTCGTCTTGCGGGCCTGCGCATCGACAATTTGCCGGCGGAGGAGCTGCGCCGTATCCGGGGAAAACGGATCGGCATGATCTTCCAGGATCCCCTGACATCGCTCAATCCGCTCTACCGCGTCGGCGATCAGTTGATCGAGACGATCAGAACCCATCTGAACCTGTCCGAGACCGCCGCGCGCCGCCGCGCCATCGACCTGCTCGCCGAAGTCGGAATCCCCGCACCCGAAAAGCGCATTGACGGCTATCCCCACGAATTCTCCGGTGGCATGCGCCAGCGCGTGGTCATTGCGCTCGCGATCTGTGCCGAGCCGGAGCTGATCATCGCGGACGAGCCGACCACCGCACTCGACGTCTCCGTACAGGCGCAGATCATCTCGCTGATCAAGCGACTCGGACGCGACCACGGCACCGCCGTGATGCTGGTGACCCACGACATGGGCGTCATCGCGGAGGCGTCCGACCGCGTCGCGGTGATGTATGCCGGCCGCGTTGCCGAGATCGGTCCGGTGCAGGACGTCGTCAGGAACCCGCTGCACCCTTATGCCAAGGGCCTGATGGGCGCGATCCCCACCCTTGCCGGCGACGACAAGCGTCTGGTGCAGATCCCCGGCTCCATGCCGCGCCTGTCGGCGATCCCACGCGGCTGTTCGTTCAATCCGCGCTGCGCATTCGCATTCGACCGATGCCGCGTGGAGAAGCCGGAGCCACTACCGCGCGGCACGCAATCCGTCGCGTGCCACCTCTATGACAGTGTGCCGGCGGAGAGCGCGGCATGAGCACTTCCTTCGTCCAGGCCACAAATCTGCGGCGCGTCTTCGACGTCTCGAAACCCTGGCTCAACCGCGTGCTCGAGGGCGGCCATCTCGAATACCTCAAGGCCGTCGACGGCGTCACCTTCGACATCAGGAAGGGCGAGACCTTCGCGCTGGTCGGCGAGTCCGGCTCGGGCAAGACCACGGTCGCACGGATGGTCGTGGGCCTGCTGCCGCCGAGCTCCGGCGACGTCCTGATCGACGGCGTCTCGATGACCGACCCGAGGCAGGCACCGGCACGCCGAAAGCTCCGCCGCCGCATCCAGATGATCTTCCAGGATCCCTATGCGAGCCTGAACCCACGCTTCCGGGTCGACGCCATCATCTCCGAGCCGATCCGCGCTTTCGACCTGATCGAGGGCGAGCGCGACATCCAGGCGCGCGTCGGCGAACTCCTCAGCCTTGTCGGCCTGCATCCCGACGACCGGCTGAAATTTCCGCACGAATTCTCGGGCGGCCAACGTCAGCGCATCGCGATCGCTCGCGCGCTCGCCTCCGACGCGGAGTTCATTGTCTGCGACGAGCCGACCTCCGCGCTCGACGTCTCCGTGCAAGCGCAGATCCTGAACCTGATGCGCGACCTCCAGGACAAGTTCGGCCTGACCTACATGTTCATCAGCCACAACCTCGCCGTGGTCCGCCACATGGCCAGCCGCGTCGGCGTGATGTATCTCGGACGCATTGTCGAGATCGCGGAAGGACGTGAGCTGTTTGCTCGTCCTCGCATGCCCTACACCAAGATGCTGCTCGGCGCCGTGCCCGATCTTGCCATGAGCGGCCGCCAGCGCATTCCCGTGAAGGGCGAGATCCCGAACCCGATCAATCCGCCGCCTGGGTGCGCCTTCAATCCACGCTGCCCGCTGGCGTTCGATCTCTGCCGCAAGGAAGCACCTGAATTGATCGACGGCGTCGCCTGCCATGCGGTCAACACCGCGCCGGTACCGGCGTGACGCGCGCGTGCCATGCAGCCTGCGCATTTGGCGGCGGCCTGGCCCTGTGATCAATTGCGCGCGCCGCACATGAGGTAGTCCATGGCCAGCATCGTCAATCCCGATCCCTTCACGACACGCCCCGAGATCGAAGGCACCTTCGGCGTCGTCGCGACCACGCACTGGATCGCGACCGCTATCGGCATGGCCATCCTGGAAAAGGGCGGCAATGCCTTTGACGCCGGCGTCGCCACCGCTTTCACGCTCCAGGTGGTCGAGCCGCATCTGAACGGCCCAGGCGGCGACGTTCCGATCATCGTGCACGACGTGAAGCGCGGCCGCACCGAGGTGATCTGCGGCCAGGGTCCGGCACCGGCCCGCGCCACCATCGCGCATTACAAGAGCGAAGGCCTCGACATGGTGCCCGGCACCGGCCTGCTCGCGGCCTGCGTCCCCGGCACCTTCGAATCCTGGATGATGCTGCTGCGTGACTACGGCACGATGCGCGTGCGCGACGTGCTGGAGCCGGCGATCTCCTATGCGCGCGACGGCTATCCGCTGGTCGAGCGCGCCTGCGCCACGATCCAGACCGTCGAGCAATTATTCCGCAAGCACTGGCCGACATCAGCCGCCGTCTATCTGCCGAACGACGAAGTGCCAAAGCCCGGCACGCTCTTCACCAACAAGACGCTTGCAGCGACCTACGCACGAATCCTGAGCGAGGCCGAAAGCGATGGCGGCGGCCGCGATGCCGAGATCGAGCGCGCGCGAAAGGCGTGGTCGCAGGGCTTCGTCGCGGAAGCCATCGACAAATTCTGCCGGACGCAGGAGGTGATGGACGTCAGCGGCTCGCCGCACCGCGGCGTGCTGTCGGCCGATGACATGGCGCGCTGGCAACCGACGGTCGAGGCCCCGCTCACCTATGATTATGGCCGCTACACTGTCTGCAAGGCCGGGGTCTGGAGCCAGGGTCCGGTGACGCTGCAGCAGCTCGCGCTGCTGAAGGGCTTTGCGCTCGATGGGCTGGACCCGACCGGGCCTGAATTCATCCATCTCCAGATCGAATGCGCCAAGCTCGCCTTCGCCGACCGCGAGAAATTCTACGGCGATCCTGAGTTCAGCGAGATCCCGATCGGAACGCTGCTGTCGGATCCCTACAACAACGAGCGCCGCAAGCTCGTCACCGACAAGGCCTCGCTCGATCTCCGGCCCGGTGCGATCGAGGGGTTTGGCGGCGTGGTCAAGCTGCGCCGCGCCGAGGGCCAGCGCGAGGCTGTCGGCGCGCTCGGCGCCGGTGAACCGACGGTGGGCCGGTTCGGCGAGGTGCGCGGCGACACCGTGCATTTCGACATCATCGACAAGGCCGGCAACATGGTGTCCTCGACACCATCAGGCGGCTGGCTGCAATCATCGCCGATCATCCCCGAGCTCGGCTTCTGCCTCGGCAGCCGCGCGCAGATGTTCGATCTGGAGGAGAACCAACCGAGTTCGCTCGCGCCCGGCAAGCGGCCACGCACCACTTTGTCGCCGACCATGGCGCTGCGCGATGGCGAACCCTATCTCGCCTGGGGCTCGCCCGGCGGCGACCAGCAGGACCAGTGGATCACGCAGTTTTTCCTGCGGCACGTCCATTGCAATCTGAATCTTCAGGAAGCCATCGACGCCCCGGCCTGGCACTCCGAGCATTTCCCGATCTCGTTCTGGCCCCGCACCGCGCGCCCCGGCGTGCTCGTGGTCGAGAACCGCGTGCCGAAGGCGACGATCGCGAATCTTCGCGAACGCGGACATATCGTCGAGGTCGGACCGGATTGGTCGGAAGGCCGCCTGACCGCGGCCTCGCGCGTCGGAGCACGCCGCCGCGCCGCCGCCAATCCGCGCGGCATGCAAGGCTACGCCGCAGGGCGCTGAAGGCAGCACATGACCTGGTCGATCATCGCGCGCGATTCCGCTACCGGCCAGTTCGGCATCGCCGTTGCTACGCGCTTCTTCGCCGTCGGCGCGCGTGTCCCCTACATCGCGGCGGGACTTGGCGCCATTGCGACGCAGGCCTTCGTCAATCCGTATTACGGCATCGACGGCGTCAAGCTGCTGCGGGAAGGTCTCAACGCGCACGACGTGCTGGCCGCCCTGCTCGCGACCGACGATGGCCGCGACAGCCGCCAGATCCATATCATGGACGCCAGTGGCGCGATTGCCGCGCATACCGGGGGCGACTGCGTGGATTGGTGCCGGCACATTGCGGGCAGCGACTTCTCGATCGCCGGCAACATGCTCGCGGGCGCCGATGTGCTCGAGGAGACCGCAAAAACCTATATCGCCAATGACAGCCTGCCCTTCCCGCGCCGGCTGCTCGCCGCGATGCGCGCTGGCGAAGCCGCCGGCGGCGACAAGCGCGGCAAGCAGTCCGCCGCGCTCCTGATCCACGGCGAGGAGGAATGGCCGGCATTGGACCTGCGCGCCGACGATCATCCCGATCCGCTCGGTGAGCTCGAGCGGCTCGAGCGCGTCAGCCACGAGCTCTGGGTCCACTTCCGCGCTTCCATGCCGACGCGGCAGAACCCGGCCGGCAACACCGATCGCAGCGTCATCGACGCCAGCATCGCCGCAGCGCGCGTAAACCGATCATGAACCCGAGCCCCCTTATCGAGATCAGCGATCTGCGCATTCGCTTTCACGGCGACGACGGCCGCGTCACCCACGCGGTCGACGGCGTCGATCTCAGCGTCGCCAATGGCGCGACGCTCGGCCTCGTTGGTGAATCCGGCTGCGGCAAGAGCGTGACGTCGCTGGCCATCATGGGCCTGCTGCCGAAGCAGAGCGCGGAGATCTCCGGCGCGATCCGCTTCGACGGTTTCGACCTGCTCAAGACGTCCGACCAAACGTTGCGCGACCTTCGCGGCAACAGGCTCGCGATGATCTTCCAGGAGCCGATGACCTCACTCAATCCGAGTTTCACCATCGGCGATCAGATCGTCGAGACGATTCTGCGCCACCGCGGCGGTTCGCGAAGGAGTGCGCGTGAGCGGGCGATCGAACTCTTGCGTCGCGTCCACATCCCCTCGCCCGAGCGGCGGATCGACGAATATCCGCACAAGCTCTCCGGCGGCATGCGCCAGCGCGTCATGATCGCGATGGCGCTGGCTTGCGACCCGCGGCTGCTGATCGCGGACGAGCCGACCACCGCGCTCGACGTCACCCTGCAGGCGCAGATCCTGGAGCTGATGCGCGAGTTGAAGGCGGCGAGCGGCGCGGCCATCATCCTGATCACCCACGATCTCGGCGTCGTCGCCGAAGTCTGCGACGAGGTCGCAGTGATGTATGCCGGCGAGATCGTCGAGCGCGCGGCGGTGGACGAGCTGTTCTCGATGCCGCAGCATCCCTACACCGTCGGCCTGCTCGGCTCGATCCCGCGGCTCGACCATCGCGCCGAACAGCTCGCCACGATCGAGGGCATGGTGCCGAACATGGCGCAGCCGCCCGCCGGCTGTCGCTTCGCCGCACGCTGCCCCTTCGTGCTGGAGGCCTGCACCAAGGCGCCGCCGCCGCTGCTCGAAGTCAGTCCCGGCCACCTCTCGCGTTGCATCCGCGCGCCGCTCGAACGTCTGGTGTCGTGATGGCTCTGCTCGAGGTCGATGGTCTGGTCAAGCATTTCGTCGCCGAGCGTTCGCTGTTCGGCCGGGCGCTGGCGCATGTCAAAGCCGTTGATGGCGTTTCCTTCTCGCTCGATGCCGGCAAGACGCTGGCGCTGGTCGGCGAATCCGGCTGCGGCAAATCCACCGTCAGCCGCCTGGTGCTGCGGCTGATCGAGCCGGATGCAGGCACAATCCGTTTCGAGGGCCGCGATCTGCTCTCGCTCGACGCCGGCGCGCTGCGTGCCTTTCGCCGCGAGGCCCAGATCATCTTCCAGGATCCCTACGCCTCGCTCAATCCGCGCATGACCGTCGGCCAGATTCTGACCGAGCCGCTGGCGCTGCACAATCTGGTGCCGCCCGCCCGGCGGCGCGAACGCATCGAGGATATCTTGCGGCTGGTCGGGCTGGAGCCGCGGCTGGCGCGGCGTTATCCGCACGAGTTTTCCGGCGGCCAGCGCCAGCGCATCGCCATCGCCCGCGCGCTCGCGGTCGAGCCGAAACTGATCATCTGCGATGAGCCGGTCTCGGCGCTCGACGTCTCGATCCGCTCGCAGATCCTCAATCTGCTGCGCGAGCTTCAGGACCGGCTCGGGCTGGCCTACATTTTCGTCTCGCACGACCTCGCGGTGGTCAAGCACATCGCCGACCACGTGGCGGTGATGAATCTCGGCCAGATCGTCGAAACGGCGGCGGCGGACGCGCTGTTCGCCGCACCGCGTCATCCCTACAGCCGGGCTCTATTGTCCGCGATCCCGGTGCCTAAACCGCGGGCAAAGCGCAGCCGGATTGTGCTGCAGGGAGAGATCCCCAGCGCGCTCAATCCGCCGCCGGGATGCCGCTTCCACACCCGCTGCCCCTACGTGGTCGACCGTTGCCGCAGCGAAATGCCTCAGCTCGTGCGGGATGGCATCGGACATGCAACGGCGTGCCACCGAACGTCGGAACTGCCGTCGTCCGAGGCGATCGTCCCGACGGACGGCGGCTTCTCCCCGGTTCTCGAAAAATTGGTCGCCGCCTTCAGCGGCGGCCCGGAAGCAGTCCGCGGCAGCGGGGTTAGTCCATTGGGGACGAACCCGGCATAGCCGCAAAACAGAGGTTGAGAGCGATGAGTCCTATGCGTTTGGCACTCCTGGCGTCGGCATTGCTGACGTCGCTCGCAGGCGCGGCCCAGGCCCAGGCCCAGACCACGCTTCGCATCGGCATTGCCGAGGATCCTGACATCCTCGATCCCAGCATCGGCCGCACCTATGTCGGCCGCATCGTGTTCTCTGCCTTCTGCGACAAGCTGTTCGACATCGACGAGAAGCTCAACATCGTGCCGCAGCTCGCGCTGTCGCATGAGACGTCGGCCGACGGCAAGGAGATGACGATCAAGCTCCGGCCCAACGTGAAATTCCACGACGGCGAGCCGCTCGACGCGGAAGCTGCGAAGTTCTCGATCGAGCGCCATATGACGCTGCCGACCTCGTTCCGCAAGTCCGAGCTCGCGAGCGTCGACCATGTCGAAGTCGTAGACCCCCTGACCATCAAGCTGGTGCTCAAGACGCCTTACTCCCCGTTGATCGCCCAGCTGACTGATCGCTCCGGCATGATGGTCTCACCGAAGGCCGCGAAGGAAGCCGGCGACAAGTTCGGCCTGCATCCGGTCTGCGCCGGTCCCTACAAGTTCGTCGAGCGCGTGCAGCAGGACCGCATGGTCTTCGAAAAATTCGCCGACTACTGGAACAAGGACAACATCCATATCGACCGCGTGGTGTTCCTGCCGATCGTCGATGCCACGGTGCGCCTTGCCAACCTGAAGTCCGGCGGGCTCGATCTGATCGAGCGCGTGCTCGCCACCGACATCAAGGATGTGCGTGCAGATTCGCGGCTCGTGCTGTCGACGGCGCCCGAGCTCGGCTATTATGGCCTGACCGTCAATATCGGCAACGACAAAGCGAAAGGGCCGCTGAGCCAGTCGGCGAAAGTACGCCAAGCGCTCGATCTGTCGATCGATCGCGAAGCTCTCAATCAAGTCGTCTTCAACGGCGAGTTCACGCCCGGCAACCAGTGGGTCAGCCCGACCCATCCCTATTACCAGAAGGCCTTTCCGGTCCGTGGCCGCGACGTCGCAAAGGCCAAGGCGCTTCTGAAGGAAGCCGGCGTCACCCTGCCGGTGACCGTGGACTACATGATTCCCAAAGGCGCGGAGAACGAAGCGGTCGCCCAGGTGATCCAGTCGATGGCCGCGGAAGCGGGCTTCGACATCAAGATCCGCGCGGTCGAATTCGCGACCACCTTCAAGCAGGCCCAGGCCGGCGAGTTCCAGATCTTCCAGATCAACTGGAGCGGCCGTATCGATCCCGACGGCAACTCCTATATCTTCATGCGCAGCAAGGCACCGCAGAACGATGGCGTCTATTCGAATCCGGAAGCCGACAAGCTGCTGGAAGAAGGAAGGGCGACATCCAACGTCGAGGAGCGGAAGGCGATCTACGCCAAGCTGAACAAGATCCTGCTCGACGACCTGCCGATCATATACATCTATCACCGCACGCTCCTGATCGCGCACACGACCAAGCTCCAGGGCTATAAGCAGGTGCCAGATGGCCTCGTGCGCGTGGTCGGGCTGAAGTTCAAGTGATGCCTCCGGCGGTGAACGCGTGTCCCGGACGCGGCGCAGCGCGCAAGCGCTGCTCCGCAGAGCCGGGACCCATAGCGACGGCACACCATGATAGATGGGTCCCGGTTCAGCAGCGCAACATTGCATGTTGCGCTGCGCCCGGGACACGACGGCCGCCATGCTGAGCTTCCTCGCCCGCCGCATTGTGCAGATCGTGCCGACACTGTTCTTCGTGTCGGTGCTGATCTTCTCGCTCCAGCAATTGTTGCCGGGTGATCCGGCGCTGGTGATGGCCGGTGAGGAGCGCGACCCCGCCGTGATCGAGCAGATTCGCCAGCAATACCGGCTCGATCAGCCGATTCCCGTGCAGTACGTCTACTGGCTCAAGGGAGTCCTGACTGGCAATTTCGGTGAATCGCTCCGCAACAAGATGCCGGTGCGCGAGCTGATCGCGCAGAAGCTGCCGGTGACGCTCCAGCTCGGCTCGATGGCGATGTTGATCGCGCTCCTGATCGGAATTCCTGCCGGCATCGTCTCCGCCGTGAAGAAGGGCACCGTCTGGGACTACGGCGCCAATTTGTTCGCGTTGTGGGGCATCTCGACGCCGAATTTCTGGCTCGGCATCATGCTCATCTTCCTGTTCTCGATCGAACTCGGCTGGCTGCCGGCGTCCGGCTACGTGCCGCTGACCGAGAACTGGCGTGCGAGCCTCGCCGCGACCATCATGCCGGCCTTCGTGCTTGGCAACGCGATTTCCGCGGTCCTGATGCGGCACACCCGGAGCGCCATGCTCCAGGTGCTGGAAAGCGACTATGTCCGCACCGCGCGCGCCAAGGGATTGTCCGAACGCTCGGTCATCCTCAAGCACGCCATGCGCAACGCACTCACGCCGATCATCACGCTCGGCGCGCTCGAGCTCGGCACGCTATTGTCGGGAGCGGTTCTGACCGAGCAGATCTTCTCCATTCCCGGCTTCGGCAAACTGATCGTGGACGCCGTGTTCAACCGCGACTACGCGGTCGTACAGGGCGTCGTGCTGGTGACGGCGACGGTCTACATCACGTTGAACCTGGTTGCCGACATCGCCTACATCCTCGTCAATCCACGGCTGCGGGGCTAGACACATGACCGATGCCGTCCTGCCCGCTGCTCTCGTCGCGCAAGCTGACGAGCTGGACAGCCCGGCGCGTCGCGCCCGGCGGCGCCTGTTCAAACGCAAGGCCGCAGTGTTCGGACTTGTCATGATCAGTTTGTTCGTCGGCTTCGCGGCTCTCGCGCCGCTCGTCGTGCCCTACGATCCCATCGCGACGAGCTGGAGCCTGGTCCGCAAGCCGCCCACGGCGGCGCACTGGTTCGGCACCGACGAGCTCGGTCGCGACATCCTGAGCCGCGTCGTCTACGGTGCCCGGGCGTCGTTGCTCGCGGGCCTCATCTCGGTCGCGATCGCGCTGGGCGTCGGCGTCCCCCTCGGCCTGCTTGCCGGCTATCGCGGCGGCTTCGTCGATGCACTGATCAGCCGGATGACCGACGCGATGCTGGCCTGCCCATTCCTGATACTGGCGATCGCGCTCGCCGCATTCCTTGGTCCGAGCCTCGGCAATGCCATGATCGCGATCGGCATCTCGGCAACCCCGATCTTCATCCGCCTGACCCGCGGCCAGGTGTTGAACGTCAAGGCCGAGGACTATGTCGAGGCGGCGCGCGCGCTCGGCAATCCGCCGTGGCGAATCGCGTTCTCGCACATCCTGCCGAACATCCTGCCGGCGCTGCTGGTGCAGGCGACGCTGTCGATTGCGGCCGCCATCATCGCCGAAGCCGCGCTGTCCTTCCTTGGCCTCGGCCAGCAGCCGCCGGCGCCATCTTGGGGCAGCATGCTCAACGCAGCGCAGCGCTTCCTGACCCAGGCGCCCTGGATGGCGATCTGGCCGGGGCTCGCGATCTTCCTCGTGGTGCTGTCGCTGAACCTGCTCGGCGACGGCCTGCGAGACGCGCTCGATCCAAGGCAGCGCTAGAGCGGAATGAGAATAGGTTGAATTAAGCGGCTCCGGGCTCGGTGCACCTCTCCCGCTTGCGGGAGAGGTCGGCGCAAGGCGCCGGGTGAGGGCTCTCTCCTCTTGGGGTTCTCGATTGCGGAAATACCCTCTCCCCAACCCTCCCCCGCAAGCGGGGGAGGGAGCACACTTCCCCCGTTGCAGCAAACGAGCCTGATCTCACCGGTCCTTGGTCTAGCTAGATCACGGTCTCCCGCATCACGCGGCGGCAATCCATCTCGTATTCGAGATCGACCACCGGCGGCCGGGCATAGTGCCAGGTCAGGCCGGATCGCAACGCCCCGCGGCGGACGAGTTCGTCGACCAGGGCGTGGTGGAAGTCGTGCACGGAATAGGCCTGCACGCCGGTCGTGTCCTTCCAGCCGAAGCCGAAGGCCGTCATCCTGTTCTCCATCTGGGAGGTCGTCGTGAAGCGCACCTTCTCGCGAAGGCCGTCCGGGCTGAGGTCGCGGTAGCGCACGGTGCGCTCGACATAGGTCCCATTGCCCTCGCGCGCCTCGGCGCCGCCTGATATCACGAAGCTCGGCGTCTTCGAGCTTGTCGGCCGCGTGAAGGAGAACGCGTAGAACGACGGCTCGGCCGGTGGATCGATCTCCGGACAGACATTGCTGCGCGCCACCGGATTGGTGGTGCCGTCGAAGATGTTCCATTCGGACAACGTCTTCACATAGTGCAGGTTGAACGCGCGAAAGCCTTCCTCGCTGAAGGCCGCGGGCGAGCGCAGTTCGCAGGCGCAGAACGCCGTGAGCGGCCGCCCCGCCTCCTGAATATACTTCGCGGCAAGCGCAAACCCTTCCGCAAGCGGCACCAGGCGGTCGAAACGGACGCGCTCGATCTCATAGCCGTCATTCGCGGCCGCACCGGCCGAATACTGGAATACGGACGGAATGAAACGGTAATTGCCGGTGGAGAATTCACCAATCATGTCGGACTCCTATTCCAGTTGCATGCGAATGCCCTTGGCGCCGTTGAGCAGGCGCCTCAGGTGAAAGCCGGCCAGGGAATCGTCGGCATGCGTGCCGACAAGCGCGGCGAAGGCCGGCATGGCGGCGGCATCACCGGCCTCCATCTTGGCAAATGCCTCGGAATACAGCGCCGTTTCCGGCGCAGCGAATTGGGCCGGCGTCAGCGGCTCGAACGCGCGCAACGGCTCGCTGCGTCCACGCAGCATCAGCTCCCCGACGGAACGACCTCGAAAATTCTCAGCCGCCTCGGCGATGCCGGCACTGACGCAAATGCGCGTGCCCAGATGCTTGTTCGCGGCTTCCAGTCGCGCCGCGATGTTGATGGAGTCGCCATACGCGGTGTAGTCGAAAAACCGGTTGCCGCCGAAATTTCCGACCAGCGCCGGCCCGGCGTGAATGCCGATGCGGGTGGCGCCGAAATTCACGCCTCTCGTTTTCCAACGCGCGGAAAAATCCTCCGCCCAGACGTCGAGATCGTGCGCACAGGCGACCGCACGCGTCGCATAGTCGGGCTGATCTCCGGGCGCGTTGAAGAGCACCTGGATCGCATCGCCGATGATCTTGGCAACCGTCCCCTCATGCGCGAAGACGATTTCGGTCATGCCGCCGACATATTCGTTGAGAAGCGCACCCAGCGTCTCCGGCGGCGCAGTTTCGACCAGCGAGGTGAAGCCGGTAATATCAGTGAAAATGGTCGCGATATCGCGCCACTGCACTTCGATGCCCTCGCTCTCACCGCCGGCCGCCAAACGCTTGGCGAGCTCGGGCGAAAAATGACGCGAGAGCGCGGCATGGGCGCGCTCCGCCTCCGCCTGGCGGCCCCGCACCTCCCGCAGCATTTCGATATGGCGGATGGTCTTCTGGATCGTCATCTCCAGGTCGGCGAAGTCGATCGGCTTGGTCAGGAAGTCGAACGCGCCGCGGTTCATGGCAGTGCGAATATTACTCATGTCGCCATAGGCCGAGACGATGATGGTGGACTTCTTGTCTTCGGCTTCCTGGAGCTTCGCCAGCAGCGACAGCCCGTCCATCCTGGGCATGTTGATGTCGGAGACCACCATGTCGACATGCGGGTTCTGCTCGAGCGACTGCAGCGCTTCGAGGCCGTCGCGGGCGAACATGATGGTCACCAACCCATCGCGAATCTGCTTGCGGAATTTTTGCAGGACCAACGCCTCGAGATCCGGCTCGTCGTCGACGAAGAGGATGGTCGCGGTCATGCGGCTTGCCCGAGCCTCGTGTCGATTTCCTGCCGCAGCAGCGCGAAATCGATCGGCTTGGTGAGAAGTCCGACTGCGCCGCGCTCGATCGCCTTCCGACGCGTCTCGGCATCGCCATAGGCGGTGATCATGATGACGGGAACGTCCGGATGCGCATCACGCACCTTCGGCAGCATGTCGAGCCCGCTCATGCCGGGCATGTTGATGTCGGACAAAACCAGGATCAACGAGGGATCGCGAACCTCCGCGGCGAGCTTCAGCGCATCGGGTGCGGACGGCGCGAATTCCATCTGGAAGCGGCCGGCGCGCAAATCGCGCCGAAACTGCTGCCGGAACAGCGCCTCGACGTCGGGCTCGTCATCGACGACCAGGATGTAAACGTTCAAGTCTTGCCTCCGGAAGTGTCGCCCGCCGCCATCATGCGCGGCAGGGTAATGATGAACTCGGTGAACACACCGGGCTCGGTGTTCACGTCGATCGTGCCGCCGTGCTGATTCACGACGATGTCATGGCTCATGGAAAGGCCAAGGCCGGTGCCCTCGCCGGCGGGCTTGGTGGTGAAGAAGGGATTGAACATCTTCTCCCTCACCTCCGACGGGATCCCGGTGCCGTTGTCGCGAATGCGGATCTCGAGCTTGTCGCCGAGAGTTTTGGTTGCCGCGCGCAAGGTGGGCTCGAAGGCGTCTGCGGCGCTCTCCTTGCGCTTGGCGGTGGCGTAGAAGCCGTTCGAGATCAGATTGAGGAAGACGCGCGTGATTTCCTGCGGATAAACGTCGACCATGCCCGCCGCGGGGTCGAAGCCGCGCTCGATCGTGACGTTGAAGCCGGGCCTTTCGACACGGGCGCCGTGATAGGCGAGATTAAGGCTCTCCTCCAGGATCGCGTTGATATCGCTGGGGCGATGCTCGCCGGAGCCCTCGCGCGAATGCAGCAGCATGTTCCTGACGATGGAATCGGCGCGCTTGCCGTGCTGCACCACCTTTTCGAGGTTGCTCTTGAGCATGCCGGTCAGCTCGTCGACCTCCTCCTTTGTCTTGCCGTCGAGCGAGGCCCCTTGCAGGGCCTCGTTGAGCTCGTCGATCAGTTCCGTCGACACCGCCGAGAAATTGTTGACGAAATTGAGCGGGTTCTTGATCTCGTGCGCGATGCCCGCCGTGAGCTGGCCGAGGGACGCGAGCTTCTCGGTCTGAATCAGGCGGTCCTGCGCGGTGCGAAGATCGTTGAGGGATTGCCGGAGTTCTGCGGTCCGCTGCTCCACCTTGTTCTCGAGGTCGGCATACGATTCCTGCAGGCGCTCGCCCATGTGGTTGAACTGGTCTGCGAGGCCCTCGAGCTCGTCGCCGGTTCTGATCGAGATGCGCTGGGAGAAATCG
The DNA here is from genome assembly GCF_055807555.1 of Bradyrhizobium sp. Ken64. Lineage (NCBI taxonomy): Bacteria > Pseudomonadati > Pseudomonadota > Alphaproteobacteria > Hyphomicrobiales > Nitrobacteraceae > Bradyrhizobium > Bradyrhizobium sp. Ken64. The sequence continues at coordinate 228,616 of NZ_JBVVPA010000002.1, forward strand.
CCGCTGCCGATGCGCTCGGCGCCGCTCCGCAGCGCCTGGATCGGCCCGACCATGCGGCGCGCGAGGAATATCCCGGCAAGCACCGCGAAGATCGACGCCGCGAGCAGCACGAATGCAAGCCGTTCCAACGCGGCATAGAGCGCCGCATAGGCCTCCTCGACCGGGAGCTCGACGAACATGGTCCAGTGCAGCGGCGCGATCGGGGCCGACGCGGTCAGCACCTTCTGTCCCTGGAGATTGCGCGCTTCGGAAAGGGCGTCGAGCGTGGCGCTACCTCCGGCAAGCGCGGCGCGCACCTGGCTGAGACCAGACATATCGGTGTTGCGCAGGACCAGGCTAATATCGGGATGCGCGATCAGGCGTCCCTCCGGACCGACTACATAGGCATGTCCGTGCTCGCCGACCTTGATCTGGGACACGACGTCCCAGATCAGCTTGAGATTGACCTCCGCGATACTGACGCCAGCATCCTTGCGCGACCCGGCCTGCGCCAGGGTCATATACGGCTCGGACTCCCTGCGGAAATAGACCGGACCGTAAAAAACCTTGTGGGCGACCGCCTCGGTGAACTTCGGATCGTCTGACAGGTCGATCCCGCTGTCGATCGCGTCCATGGCGAGCCGCGACACCCGCAGCCGCTCCCTGCCGGTTGCATCGACCTGGGCGAGCTCGGTGACCGCGGGGACTTGGCGCAGCAGCCGCAGCGCGTCGAACCGGCGCTGCTCGATCGAGCCCGCCGACCACGGCAGCTGCGTGGTCCAGCCGAGCTGGCTCTCGATCTCCTTGACGAACTGACCGATCTTGGCCGCTGCCGCCTCCGCCTGTTCATGCTGAACCCGGATCAGCGCGGCCTTGTGCTCGCGATAATAGAAGAAGACCTCGAACAGCCCGTTGGCCAGCAGCGCGATCGCGACGACGGCCACGAACAGCGCGACATATTTGGTGAAGAGCCGGCTCCTGATCCCCTGCCCCGGCGTCGTACCGGACGCGACGCCATCCGGCGCCGCGCTTGGCAGCGTCCTGGATTGTGGGGTGTCGGGGTGGAGGAAAAGGCTCATCCTGCCGAACCTAGCAAGAAGACCGGACCTTGTCTCTCGCGAGCGCGGGAAAGCCTGATGGGCAGTCGGGGGACCCGGGGCAAATAGAAAAGGGCGGCAGCGGATTGGCCGCTGCCGCCCTCTCGTTCGCTTGTCTGCGGCCTCAGGTCGGGCGCAGCGCCTTGGAGCCGAGGTCGAGATCGTTGACCTGCTTGTTCCGCTCGGAATCGGCCGCCGCGCGATGGTCGGTCGCCAGCACCACGTAGACCGCCGGCAGCACGAACAACGTGAACAGCGTGCCGATCGACATTCCGGCGACGACCACCAGACCGATCGAGAAGCGGCTGGCGGCGCCCGCGCCGGTCGCGGTCAGGAGCGGGATCAGGCCCGTCACCATCGCGGCCGTGGTCATCAGGATCGGCCTCAGACGAATGCGGGCCGACATTTCGATGGCGGAGCGGCGATCGAGCCGCTCGTTGATCTGGAGCTCGTTGGCGAATTCCACCATCAGGATGCCGTGCTTGGTGATCAGGCCCACCAAGGTCAGCAGGCCGACCTGGGTGTAGATGTTCATGGTCGCCACGCCAAAGAACAGCGGGATCAGCGCGCCCACGATCGCCATCGGCACCGAGATCATGATGACCAGCGGATCGCGCAAGCTCTCGAACTGCGCCGCCAGCACCAGGAAGATGATGATCAGCGCGAAGCCGAAGGTGATCGCGAGCTGGTTGCCTTCCTGCACATATTGCCTGCTGTCAGCCAGATAAGCATGGCTGAAGCCTTGCGGCAGGTTTTTGGCCTCGCTCTCAAGGAAGTCGACCGCCGCACCGACGGTCACGCCGGGCATCGGCACCGCCGAGAAGGTGGCCGAATTGAGCTGATTGTAATGTGTCAGCGAATTCGGCTCGGTCTTGGTCTCGATCGACACCACCGTCGAGAGCGGAAGCTGCTGTCCGGTGTTGGTGGTCACATAGTAGCCGGCAAGAGATTCCGGCGAGAGCCGCAGGCCGCGCGGCACCTGCGGGATGACCTGATAGGAACGGCCCTCCAAGTTGAAGCGGTTGATGTAGTTGCCGCCGAGTAGCACCGCGAGCGAGCTGCCGAGGTTCTGCATGCTGACGCCGAGATCCTGCGCCTTCGTGCGGTTGATCGTCACCTTCACGTTCGGCTGGTTGTAGGCAAGATCGCTGTCGGAGACGATGAACATTCCGCTCTTGCGGGCGGCAGCCTTCAGCTTCTCCATCTGTTCGTAGACAGTCTGGAAACTGGCGGTGGAGTTGATCACCATCTGCACCGGGAGGCCGCCCGGGCCGCCCGGCAGCGGCGGCAGGTTGAACGCGAACGCCTGCACGCCCTCGATCTTGGAAAGCTCGGCCTGCACCAGCGACTTCAGCTGGATCGACGAGCGCTTGCGCTCCTCCCAGGGCTTGAGCAGCATGCCGGCGATACCGCCCTGCGGGCCGTTGATGCCGTTCAGCACGAAGCGCAGATCGGTCTCGGGGAACTTCTGGAATTCCTTGTCGAGCTTTTCGCCGTAGAAATCGACGTAGTCGATGTTGGCATATTTCGGCGCCTTGGTCACCGCGAACACGATGCCCTGGTCTTCCTCAGGCGCCAGCTCCTTCGACGTGTGCATGTAGAGGAAGCCGACGAGCCCGAGGATGGTCACCGCAAACAGGCCGGTGATGGCCTTGTAGTCGAGCGAGCGGTCGAGCCTGCGCCCGTACCACCGCGTCAGCGCGCCAAACACCTTGTTGACCGCCTTGGCGAAACGACCTTCTTCGGTGTTCTTCAGCAGCACCGAGCACATCATCGGCGATAGCGTCAGCGCGATCACGCCGGACACGATCACCGAGCCCGCAAGCGTGAAGGCGAATTCACGGAACAGCGAGCCGGTCAGGCCGCCGAGGAAACCGATCGGCGCGTACACGGCTGCGAGCGTGATGGTCATCGAGACGACGGGACCCACGATTTCGCGCGCGCCTTCCAGCGACGCCTGGACCGGCGTTTTCCCTTCCTCCAGATGACGATGGATGTTTTCCACCACGACGATGGCATCGTCGACCACGAGGCCGATCGCGAGCACCATCGCGAGCAGGGTCAACAGGTTGAAGCTGAAGCCCAACGCCAGCATCAGCGTGCAGACGCCGATCATCGACAGCGGGATGGTGACGACGGGAATGATCACCGAACGGAACGACGCCAGGAACAGGAAGATCACCACGATCACGATGATCACGGCTTCACCCAGTGTCTTCTCGACCTCGTCGATCGAGGATTGGATGAACTTGGTCGAATCGTAGGCGACCTTCATCTTCATCGACGGTGGCAGATTGCGCTCAAGCTCGGGGAACAGCGCCCGCACGCCCTTGACCAGCGTCAGCGGGTTGCCCTGCGGCGTTGCCTGCACACCGATGAAGATGGCGTGCTCGCCGTTGAAGGCGACGCTCGCGTCCGTGCTCTGGGCCGCAAGCTCGACGGTGGCGATGTCCTCCATCCGCACGAAGCCGCCGTCCTTGGCCTTGACGATCATCTTCTTGAACTGGTTGACGTCGGTCAGGCCCGTATTCGTCGAGACGTTCGAGACGATGAGATAGCCCTTGGTCTGCCCCGCCGCGGACTGGAAGTTGTTGGCGGTGATCGCGGTCGCGACATCCGCAGGCGACACGTTGCGGCCGGCCATCTTCAGGGGATCAAGCCACAGCCGCATCGCAAAGGTCTGGCCACCGAGAATGTCGGCGGAGGCCACGCCGTCGACGGTCGACAGCACCGGTTGCACAACGCGCGTCAGATAGTCTGAGATCGCCGAGCCCGACAGCTCTTCGGACGAGAAGCCGAGATACATCACGGCCGTGGTCTGGCCCGTGGTCTTGGTGACGATCGGGTCGTTGGATTCCTTCGGGATCAAATATTTGACCGAGTTCGTCTTGGCCAGAACCTCGGTCAGCGCCTGGTTCGGATCGAAATTCAGCTTGATGTAGACCTGGATCGTCGAGGTGCCGAGCACCGAGGACGAGGTGATGTAATCGACACCTTCGGCGGAAGCGACCGCCTGCTCGATCGGCGTGGTGATGAAGCCCTGGATCAGGTCCGCGGACGCGCCCGGATAGACGGTCGTGATGTTGATGACCGTGTTCGACAGCTTCGGATATTGCCGGATCGGCAGCGTCGTTGCCGCGCGCAGGCCGATCAGCAGGATCAGTAGGCTGACGACGACCGACAGGACCGGGCGTTTGATGAAAATATCAGTAAAGCGCATCGCGGCGATCTCGATTTCTTTGACTTGCAAAGCGCATGACCCGGCCGTGCCGGATCATGCTGCAACGTGTACGATGTCAGTAGCGCGGGGGCTGCGCCGGGATCTGCGGAGCCGGGTCGGTCGAAATCGACACCGCCGCGCCCGATTGCAGCTTGAGCTGGCCGACGGCGACGACCTTGTCGCCCGGCTTCACGCCCTTGACGATTTCGACGCGGCCTTCGACCCGGCTGCCGGTCTGCACGAAAGTGCGCACCGCGCTCAGGCTGGTCTTGCCGTCAGCTTCCTTCTTCTCGGTGATCACGAACACCGAGTCGCCGTACAGCGTGTAGTCGACCGCCGTCTCCGGCACGGTGACCACGGCCGGCTTGTCCGGCAGCACCACCGTGGTGGTCACGAACATACCGGGCTTCAGGATCTTCTCCGGATTGGAGACGGTCGCCTGCACGCGGATGTTGCGGGTGTCGGCCGAGATCTGCGGCTCGATCGTGGTGATCTTGGCGTCGAAGGTGCGACCCGGATAGGCGTCGACCTTCAACCGGACCGGCTGACCGACCTTGAGGCTGCCCGAGTCCTTTTCCGTCACCGTGAAGTTGGCCCACAGCTCCGACAGATCCGTCAGCGAAACGATGGCCGTGCCGGCGGTCAGATACTGGCCGACCTCGACCTTGCGGACGCCGAGATCGCCGGCGAACGGCGCGCGGACCAGCTTCTGGGAGATCAACGCTTCGGTCTTGGCGATACCCGCCTGCGCCTGGTCGTACGCGGCCTGCGCGGTGTCGACGGTTGCCTGCGGGCCGAACTGTCGCGATGCCAATTGCTTGGCGCGGTCGAGCGACAGCTGCGCGACGGTGGACTGCGCCTTGTAATTGGCAAGGTCGCCCTGCTCCGGCGCGTCGAACATCTGCACCAGCGGCGTGCCGGCCTCGACATGCGTGCCTGGCGCGAACTTGATCTCGGTGACGCGGCCGTTGACGTCGGCGCTGACATCGACCTGGTGCACGGCGGCGAGACCACCGACCGCGGTCAACACGTTCGGCACCACCTCGGACTTCGCCTCGGCGGCGCTGACCGCGACCGGCGGCGGCTTGTTGTTGGCGAAGAACTGCTTGATCATCTGGCCGCGGAAATAATTGAACCAGACGAGGCCACCGACGAGCACGGCCAGAAGCGTGCCGACGATGATGAACCAGAGCACCGGCCGGACCGGACGCTTGGGAGCCTTGTTGTCGATCGGTTCGCCCGAAATCTTGTGTTCGGTGACGATGTTCATGTCATGCACTCTCTGCAATCGCCGACTTGTCCGCACACACGGCCTGATTGCGGCCCAAATGCGAGACAATTGCGGCGTCGTTAAGTCCGATACCCCTCAGGAGAAACTCACAGAGCTGCCGCTCGAGGTCGTTCGCCTTGCCGTAAGCGAGACACGGCGTGGCCGGCAGCCTGGTCAGCGCAGCGGTCATCACGGTGTGATGCGCAAACCAGAACAGGTTGAGCGGTTCGCCGTTGTATGGCCGCGCGTCCCCCGCGGCAACCGCACGCTTGAGCGAGGCAACGAAGGCCGCCCCGATCAGCGCCTCGATCTTGGCATATAGCAAACGCGCGAATTCGCCATCATCCAAATGACTCGTGGTCATCAGTCGCAGGCGCTGGGCTTCTTCCTGGTCGGGCCCGTCGGCGATGTGCATGAAATGCCCGACCATGCCGCGGATCACTTCGACCAACGTAGCGGTCGACGGCTCACGTTCGAGCAGCTCCATGAGCGCCGGGTCCGCCTCGCATTCGTCGCTGAGAATTTCGGCGTACAGCGCGGCTTTGGATGGGAAATGTTTGAACAGCAACGCTTCGGAAATGGCAGCGGCGGCCGCCACGCTCTTTGTCGTGGTGCCGGTATAGCCGTGTCGGGCAAAGCAACGCTTTGCGGCGCCGAGGATCAATTGACGCCTCAGGTCGCTCGTCATACGCAATGAGCTCATGCTAGTGAGTAAGCACTCACCGACGCAAAAGTCAAGCACTATGCTGCATCGCAACCTGAATGCGTTGTAATTCCAGTGGAAATTGACCTCGCCCACACGGCCCCCGTGCAGGACGGGAGCGCCAGAAGGCCCGCCTAGATTGGCTGGAAACCGAGGTCGCCGCGAATTCGGTTGAGGATGTAGGTCCCATCCCGACTCGGCAAGATCCGCTCCAGATTGGCGCTGTCGATCTTCACATTGGCAAAGCGCGGCCCGGCCGTGACGTCGTGGACGGCTTTGGAGAAGGCCTCGACCTCGGCCATGGTCGTCACAGACCGACTGTCCCCGATGCCGCAGGCCTTGGCGACGCCGACGAGATCGGCGGCCGCGGCGGTATGGCTGGTCTGACCGCCGGTCTCGCCATAGGCCTCGTTGTCGAGCACTGCGATCGAGAGATTGGGCGGCTTTTGCAGGCCGATGGTGGCAAGGCTACCCATGCCCATCAGCATCTCGCCGTCGCCGGTGATGACCAGCACCGGCAACTTTGGCTGCGCCAGAGCGAGTCCCAGGCCGATCATCGCCGCCCCGCCCATGCCGCCCCAGAGGTAGAAATTCCGGGCGTGGTCGCCGGCCGCGCACATGTCGTTGGTGGAGGCCCCGAGGCCGCCGATCGCAACCACATTCTTGCGGTCCGCGAGAAGCGTGGACACCACCTGACGGCGGTCGAGGAGATTGGCCTTGCTCATTTGGTGAAAACCTTGGCGCCGATCAGGCGCTGCGACAGCAGAACGGCGGTGGGCGTGAGGGCGCTGTAGGCCTGCGCGGCCGCCGCCTCGAGCACGGCCGGCACCTCGGCTGCGGTCGAAGCCCGCAGCACCTTGACGCCCGAGAGCTCGAATATGCCCTGCGTGGTCGACCCCATCGGCACCTGCCACGGATTGAACTCGCCCCACTCGCCTCGCATGGTCACCAACGTGAGGAAGGGAAAGCGCAGGATCGGGATCAGCGACAGCATGTTGATGCAATTGCCGACCCCGCTCGACTGCATCAACAGCACACCGCGCTGGCCGCCGGTCCAGGCGCCGGCGAGAAGCGCCACGCCCTCCTCCTCCGTCGTCAGCGGAATGCCGCGCATCGTGGACGAGGCCAGCACGCGCTGGATCAACCTCGAATGACCGGCGTCAGGCACGTAAGGCACCTGCCGAACGTCGAAGCGTTGCAAGGCCGCGAAAATATCGTCGGGCCAATGAGTGCCGGACTCGGTGGCCGTATCGGCAGCGTCAGAGCGGGCGTGCATTTTCCTGTCCGGTCGGCTTGCAAATCGCAGCTCGACTGTAGACGGTGAACCGAGCCGCTCAAAAGAGCGAATACAGCATATCGGACTCAACCGGCGAGTATGGTGGCATGAACGCAAGTGCGAATGAACTGGCGGCCAGTTTCGATCTGGAGCAGCTGACGCCGGAATTCTACGACAATCCCTACCCGACCTATCGTGCACTGCGGGAGAACGAGCCGGTCAAGCGCCTGCGCAACGGCACCGTGTTCCTGACCCGCTATGACGATCTCGTCACGACCTACAAGAACACAAGATCGTTCAGCTCGGACAAGAAGCGCGAGTTCGCGCCGAAATACGGCGACACCCCGCTCTACGAGCACCACACCACGAGCCTCGTCTTCAACGATCCGCCGGCACATACGCGCGTGCGGCGGCTGATCATGGGCGCGCTGTCGCCGCGCGCGATCGCGGGGATGGAACCTGATATCATCAAGCTGGTCGACGGCCTGCTCGACGCCATCGCCGTCAAGGGCACTTGCGAGCTGATCGAGGATTTCGCCGCCTCGATCCCCATCGAGGTGATCGGCAATTTGCTCGACGTGCCCCATGACGAGCGCGCGCCGCTGCGCGATTGGTCGCTGGCGATCCTGGGCGCCCTCGAACCGGTGGTGTCGCCCGAAGTCGCTGTCCGCGGCAACAAGGCGGTGACGGATTTCCTCGGCTACCTCCGAGCGCTGGTCGCGCGCCGGCGCAAAAGGCCCGGCAATCCCGAACGCGACGTGCTGACGCGCCTGATACAGGGCGAGGACAACGGCGAGCGGCTGACCGAGAAGGAGCTGCTGCACAACTGCATCTTCCTGCTCAATGCCGGCCACGAGACCACCACCAACCTGATCGGCAACGGCCTCGTGGCGCTCGACCGCAATCCGGATCAGAAGCGGCGGCTGATCGACAATCCCGAGCTGATCAAGACTGCGGTCGAAGAGATGCTGCGCTACGAGAGCTCGAACCAGCTCGGCAACCGCATGACCACGGAGCGGGTCGAGCTCGGCGGAATCATGCTCGATGCCGGCACGTCGATCACGCTGTGCATCGGCGCGGCCAACCGCGATCCGGCGCAGTTTCCGGACCCCGAGAGATTCGACATCGCGCGCACGCCGAACCGGCATCTCGCCTTCGCCACCGGCGCGCATCAATGCGCCGGCATGGCGCTGGCGCGGCTGGAAGGCGCCATCGCGGTCTCACGCTTCTTGGCGCGCTTCCCGAACTATGCCGTGAGCGGACAGCCGGTCAGGGGCGGACGGGTGCGTTTCCGCGGGTTTTTGAGCGTGCCTTGCGCGATCGGCTGAGGCCTCAAACAAAAAAACGCGAAAACAACCCCATGCACAGTAGAAAGTTACCGCCGCGCGATGCGCCGGTGATCCCGCGCAACCATTTGACATCTCAGGCCATCGGCGCCGCCGCGCGCAACAAATTCCGGAAGGCCTAAACCACCGTCTTGTGCCGCGCGATGCAGGTTTGCAGCACCTCGTCCATCGGTTTGCTCCACCAGTCGTTGGAGAAGATTTCGATCTCCGAATAGCCGGCAAAGCCGCGTGCTTCGACGGCTTCACGCACCGATTTGATGTCGATCACGCCGTCGCCCATCATGCCGCGGTCGTTGAGAATGTCCCTGGTCGGCACCAGCCAGTCGCAGACATGGAAGGCGAGCAGGCGATCTCGGCCCGCGCGCGCGATCTGGGCCATCAGCTCCGGATCCCACCAGATGTGATAGACGTCGAGCGCGACGCCGAGCATGCCGCTGCGTTCAGGATCGAGCCGGTCGCAGATATCGAGCGCCTGCTTCGTCGTGTTGACGCAGGCGCGGTCCGCCGCATAGGCCGGATGCAGCGGCTCGATCGCCAGCGGCAGCTTTGCCTGTCTGGCGCAATCGAGCATATCCGCGAGCGCTTCCTCGACCTGCGTCCGCGCGCCGGCGATGTCCTTCGACGCCTCGCTGCCCGGCCGCGAATATTGCGGCAGGCCACCGACGACGAGCACGATGCAGGGGGCCCCCAGCGCCTTGGCTTCGTCGACGCAGCGCCGGTTGTCGTCGCGCACCTCGCTCCGGCGCGATGCGTCCGACGTGAACATGCCGCCACGGCAATAGCCCGACAGGTCGAGACCGGCATCGCGCACCGCACGCGCGGCGCGATCGAGGCCGACGGAAGCGACTTGGTCACGCCAGGGGTCGATGGCGCGGATGCCGTGCCTGGCACAGGCGTCGATGATTTCGACGAGGTCACCCTGCTTGCGGATTGTCGCCGTGTTGAGCGAGAGCCAGCGATGGTCGGACGAAAAATCACGCATCAGGATTCGATTCCGTGCGTTGAGAGCACCGCCTTCATCCGCCGCGTCGCCAACTCCGGATGGGCGAGCAGCCCGGCCTTGTCGGCCAGCCGGAACAGCTCGGCCAGATGCAGCATCGAGCGCGTGCTCTCCTGCCCACCGACCATGGTGAAGTGGTCCTGGTGACCATTGAGGTATGCCATGAACACCACGCCGGTCTTGTAGAACCGCGTCGGCGCCTTGAAGATGTGCCGCGACAGCGGCACCGTCGGCCCCAGCACGTCGTGGAAGCCCGCCTCATCACCAGCAGCCAGCCGCGACAAGGCGTAGGACGCCGCCGGCGCGATCGCATCGAAGATCCCGAGCAGCGCGTGCGAAAAGCCCTGTTCGTCCCCGGCAATCAGCTCCGCATAATTAAAATCGTCGCCGGTGTACATCTTGATGCGCTTGTCGAGACGACGGCGCATGTCGATCTCGCGCTGCTTGTCGAGCAGCGAAACCTTGACACCGTCGACCTTGGCGGCGTTGCCGTTGATGATGGCGACCGCAATATCCATCGCCTTGTCGAGATCGTTGGTGCCCCAATATCCCGTCAGCGCCGGATCGAACATGTCGCCGAGCCAGTGGATGATCACGGGTTCGCGAACCTGCGACAGCACGCGATCGTAAACCTTGGCGTAGTCGTCGGCGTTGCGACCAAGTTTCGCCAGCGCGCGCGATGCCATCAGGATGATGCGGCCGCCGACCTTCTCGACCGCCGAGATCTGCTCCTCATAGGCGCGGATCACGTCGTCGAGATTCCTGGCGTCCTCGACTGCGAGATGGTCGGTGCCCGCTCCGGAAAACACCAGCGCGTTGCGCCGCTTCGCGGCAGACACCGAGCGCGTGATCAGCTCCAGCGAGGTCGGCCAATCCAGCCCCATGCCGCGCTGCGCGGTATCCATGGCTTCGGCCACGCCAAGACCGAGATCCCAGACGTGCTCGCGAAAGGCGATGGTCTTGTCCCAGTCGACGGCGGCGGAAAGCCACGGATCGTTGTCGGCGAATGGATCGGTCACGGTATGGACGGCCGAGAACGCGATGCGGTTCAGCGGTCCCTCGAGCTTTGCGGGAAACGTTCGCGAGGCCGCGAGCCGGTAGGTCTCGATCGAGCGATCGGCCTTCGGCAGCTTGAGCGACAACGACGACATCGGCTGGACGGGCTTGGGCTGGACGGGCTTGTTCATGATTTCAGACCTCTCCCCGTCATTGCGAGGAGCGAAGCGACGAAGCAATCCAGACTCTCGCCGCGGAGACACTCTGGATTGCTTCGCTTCGCTCGCAATGACGGCTCAATAACATCGACACACTTGTCCAATAGACCTCAGACCTTGATCGGGGCGACGTCGATCCAGCGCCGCTCCTTCCAGCTCTTCAGGGCGCATTCGGCGAGTTGCACGCCCTTGACGCCTTCGAGCAGCGTGAACTTGTAGGGCGCATCCTCGTAGACGTGGCGGATGAACATCTCCCACTGCTCCTTGAAGCCGTTGTCGTAGGTGACGTTGTCAGGCAGCTTCTGCCAGTCGCCGTAGAAATCGTGCAGCCGCTTCTCGTCCGGATTCCACACCGGCCGGGGCGTCGCCTGCCGCGTCTGGATCATGCAGTCAGAGAGGCCGGCGACCGCGGAGCCGAGCGTGCCGTCGACCTGGAAGGTGACGAGATCGTCGCGATAGACGCGCGTCACCCAGGACATGTTGATGTGGGCGATGGCGCCGCCCTTGAGCTGGAACGTGGCATAGGCGGAGTCGTCGGCGGTCGCCTTGTACTTCTTGCCCTGCTCGTCGAAACGCTCGGGAATGTCGGTGTTGCCGACACAGCTCACGCTCTCGACCTCGCCGAAGAGATTGTCGAGCACGTAGCGCCAGTGGCAGACCATGTCGAGGATGATGCCGCCGCCGTCCTCGTCGCGGTAGTTCCAGGACGGTCGTTGCGCCTCCTGCCAGCCGCCTTCGAACACCCAATAACCGAACTCACCGCGCACCGAGAGGATGCGGCCGAAGAAGCCGGAGTCGCGCAGGAAGGCGATCTTCTTCAGGCCGGGCAGGAACAGCTTGTCCTGTACCGTGCCGTGCTTGACGCCCTTGGCGTTGGCGAGCTTGACGACCTTGAGCGCCGCCTCGAAATTGGTCGCGATCGGCTTCTCGCAATAGACGTGCTTGCCGGCATTGATGGCCTGGGTCAGAAGGCCCGGCCGCGCCTGTGTGGTCGCGGCATCGAAGAACATGGTGTCGTTCTTGTCGGCGAGGGCCGCATCGAGATCGGTGGTCCAGCGCGTGATGTTGTAGCGCTTGGCAAGGGCCTCGACCTTCTCGGCGCTGCGGCCGACCAGGATCGGATCGGGCATCACGCGGTCGCCGTTCTTCAAGCGGACGCCGCCCTGCTCGCGCATCGCGACGATCGAGCGGATCAGATGCTGGTTGAGGCCCATGCGGCCGGTGACGCCGTTCATGATGAGGCCGAGGCGTTGGGTGGTCATGCCGATTGCTCCTGCAGTGATTTGGGCCATTCGAGCGGGCGTAGCGCCGACCAGTCCGGATGGACCGACGTCGCAAAGCCCGTTGCATTGAGCGATCCGGTCAGGAGATCGCCTTGGTGAATCGAGAGACGGATGCCCTGCCCGGCATCGGCGTAGAGATCCGGGTGGGCGGCGGCGAAGGCCTGGGCTTCAGCGGCGGGCGTGTCACCGAAGCCGTCCACGTAGTGATGGCCGTTGCGCTCCGCGTGGGTGATGCCGATGAACGCGCCGAGCGCAAGGTCCTGCTGCACGGCAAGACCCGCTTGGCAGGTGAGGTCCTCGCCGGTCACGAAAAATCTTTCGCCGGCCGCGCTCCATTTCGCTGCGCGCGTCGCGTTGACGATGGACTTGTAAGGCCCTTTGCAGGATTTCGACGAGATGCCGCGATAGCCAAGCGCCCGTGCCGCAGGAAACGCGTCGTAGGAATCGTCGGCTTCGTCGATGATGAAGCCGCGCGCAGCGAGCGGGCCGAGCGGCGACTGCCTCGTGACATCGCGCGGCATCGGCTGCTCGACATAGAGCAGCCTGGATGAAATCGATCGCAGGGCGGGATCATGGTCGAGCCGGTCGATCAGCGCATGCAACGCCGCGAGATCGGCATATTGCTCGTTGGCATCGAGCGTCACCTTGTAGTCACGGTCCAGCGCATCGAGCTCCTTGCCAATGCGCGCCAGCCGCGCTGCATCGGCGACGGGGCCCCCCGACAGCTTCAGCTTGAAGTATCTTGCACCGGAGTTCTCGCGGGCATCCGCAACCCCGCCCTCACCTTCAATGGTATCGTCGAGGCCGACGGTATGCCTGATGGCAACACGCGACAGCGGCTTCCGGCCGGATAGAAACGTCGTGAGATCCCCTTCCCTCAGGTCGGGCGAAAGCCGCGCATCGATGCCGGCGATGTTGCCGGCCATGCCATCGAAAAAATTGGTCTCGGCAGCGCGGAGCAGCGCATCGAGGATCGCTTTGTCGATTTCGGCGGGGCCGTAAGCCGCCGCAAGCGCCGGAATGTTCTTTTTGGCACAAGTTGCGACCTGGGCGCCGATGCAGGAGGCATGCAGATCGAATGCCGTCAGGAACCCCGTTCGCGCAAGATAAAGCCCCCGCGCGATTTCCAGGGAACGGCGCAAGTCATCGACGGTCTGCGCCGGCGACAGCTCCGGCCGCTTGTCGAACCATTTTGGCACCAGCAGCTCGGCACTGGCACCGACCGCGCTTCCCCTGCCCTCCACCTCGATCTCGACCCGCACGAACAGCTGCGGCGTCGCGTTGATGGTGATCGCGCCGAAGCGGAACGGCCGCGCGAAATGCACGGGACGTTCGAAGAAGGTAATGTCTCGCAGCTTCAGGCGCGGGGACATGGTGCTACTTGGCTTCCGAGACGCGGCTCAGGCGGCAGTGCACCTCTCCCGCCTGCGGGAGAGGTCGGCACGAAGTGCCGGGTGAGGGCTTTCTCCTCTGGGGGGTTCTCGCGCGTGGAGACACCCTCTCCCCAGCCCTCCCCCGCAGGCGGGGGAGGGAGCGCACCGTGCTTGCGGTCACGATCAAGGGACATCCCATCCGTCCTAATCCAATGCCCCTTGCGAGAAAAAGTGCTTGCGGATGCGCTGCACCAGCTCCGTGAAAACAGGATCAGCCATCACGTCCAGCGAACGGGGCCGCGGCAGCGGCACGTCGTAGATCGCGGCGATCGCGCCGGGCCGCTCGGTCATGACCAGCACGCGGTCGGCGAGGAACACGGCCTCAGGGATCGAATGCGTGATCAGCAGGACCGTCTTCCGGGTTTCGCGCTGGATCCGCATCAACTCGACATTCATGCGCTCGCGCGTCAGCGCATCAAGCGCGCCGAACGGCTCGTCCATCAACATGATCCTGGGATCATGCACCAGGGCACGGCAGATCGAGGCGCGCTGCTGCATGCCGCCGGAGAGCTGCCACGGCAGCTTCTTCTCGAAGCCTTCGAGCCCGACCAGCTTCAACAGCGCCTTGGCGCGGTCGAGATATGTCTGGCGCGGCAGCCGCTTCATGTCGATCGGCAGCATCACGTTGGACAGGATGTTGCGCCATGGCAGCAGCAGCGCGTTCTGGAACACGATGCCGACATTGCCGTGCGGCGCCGTCACCTTCTCGCCCTCGACCAGGATCTCGCCCGTCGTCGGCCGCAACAATCCGGAGATCAGCTTGAGTAGCGTGGACTTGCCGCAGCCGGATGGGCCGACCACGACGAAGAACTCGCCGTCGTTGATATGGAAGTCGAGCGGCCGCAACGACGGCACATCGCCGTCGCGCGTCCGGTAGGTCTTCGACACGCCGGAGAGCTTGATGCCCGATGCATCGCCGGCAGCCCGGTCGCTCACCAGCCTCAGATGCGCGGTCGGTTGCGTTTCGATTGGTTGGGTCGCAGCGTTCATCGCAGCTCTCTCCGACCGTCGTCCCGGCGAAAGCCGCGACCCATACGCCGTGCCGGCGCGTTTGAGCTCACGGGTGGGGACCTTTCGCAACAAGTGTTGCCGGTGGTTATGGGTCCCGGCTTTCGCCGGGACGACAGCCGAACTTTATGACTCACGAGCCGCTCTTCGGCAGATAGTCGTTGGTGTAGAACGCCTTCGGGTTCTCCTTGGCCTTGGCATCGAGCCCGCCATATTCGACCATCAGATTGACCGTATCAGTCATGTTCTGGTCGGTAACCTGGAACGGCCGCTTGCTCTTGGTCTCGGGTGTCCGGTAGAGCGGAATGGTCAGCTCAAAACCCTGCGTCAGCGTGTCGATCTTGCCGCCCTTGGGGTTGGCATCGAGGATCGACTGCGCCGCGGCCTTCGGCTCCTTCTCGGCGGCTTCGACCGCCTTGGTCGTCGCCGACATGAAGCGGCGGACGAGGTCGGCATTGGCTTTCACATAATCAGTGTTGGCGATGATGCCCGAGGAGACCATGTTGATGCCGTAGTCGGCGAACTTGATGGGATAGACGTCCTTGCCCGTGGCGTCCTTGATCTTCATCGACTGGTCCATGACGTAGCCGAGCAGGAGATCAGCCTGGCCATTGATGACAGCGTTGAGCTTGGTCTGGCCATCGCCCGCCACCGTCTGGAAGTCGCTTTCCTTGAGGCCGGTCTTCTTCAGGAACAGCGGCCAGATCTGGGTCATGGAATCGGCCGGCGTGATCGCCACCGTCTTGCCCTTGATATCCTCGGGCTTCCTGATGTTCTTGTCGACGAAACCCATGGCGGACATCGGGCTGGTCTGGAGCAGCACGCCGGTCGCAACCACCGGCGCGCCCTTGATCGCTGCGCGCATCATGGTGGGCACGTCGACATAGCCGAAATCGGCGGTCTTGGCGGCGACGGCCTGCGTGGTCGCGGCCGAGCCGCGGCCTTCCTGGATCTCGAGGTCGATGCCTTCGGCGGCGTAGATGCCCTTCGCCTTGCCGTAATAGAACGGCGCGTGCTCACCATAGACGTACCAGTTGAGCATCAGCACGACCTTGTCGGCTGCTTGCGCCGGCATGGCCGCGAACACCATCAGCGCCGCCGAGACAGCTCCTATCCACCGCTTCATCGTCACTCTCCCTTGTCGTTGTTTGCGTCGGCCTTTGGCGGCCGTTCGTTGCTTTGGTTGGTGTCAAGAGGCGAAAATCACGTCCTCGCGCTGGCTGACATGCCAGGGAATGACCAGCTTCTCGATCCGGTCCACGATCCAGAACAGGATGACGCCGAGCAGCGCGAGGATCACGAGCGCCGCGAACATCGTCGGCAGGTCGAAGGTGCCGATCGAGCGCTGCATCACATAGCCGATGCCGGAATTGGAGCCGACGAACTCGCCGACGACGGCGCCGACCACGGCGAGCGTCACCGACACTTTGAGGCCGGAGAAGATCGCGGGCAGCGCATGCGGCAGGTTCACCGCGCAAAACACCTGGAAGCGGCTGCCCTGCATGGCGCGGGCGAGATCGACCATATCTGGATCGACCGATTTGAAGCCCTGCACGGCGGAGACCACCACCGGAAAGAAGCCGAGCAGGAACGCCGAGATCACTTTCGGAATGATGCCGAAGCCGAACCACACCACGAACAGCGGCGCGATCGCGATCTTCGGCACGGATTGCGAGAACACCAGCAGCGGATAGACGTAGCTCTCCACCGTCTTGGAGCCCGCGATCAGCATCGCGATGGGGATACCGAACAGCGCCGAAAGCGCGAAGCCGCAGACGGTCGCATAAGTCGTCGGCCAGGACTGGCGCAGCAGTTCCGGCCAATCGGTGCGCAGCACCGCAATGACATCGCCCGGCGACGGGATCTGGTAGGCGGGAATCTTGAACAGCCGGATCGCGAGATCCCAGGCCACGACGATGAACACCAGAAACAAAAACGGCCGGATCCAGGCCGCGTTCAGCATCTTGGACACCGCACTCTGCGGCTTCAGCTCAGCCACGTCTCACTCCCGGTCGTCTTGTTCGTTGCGGAGAAATTAACCCGTTGGATAAATACTGTCCAGAGGTTTTCCTGCGACGTTTTGGGCGGGGGTTCCGGCGGGTTTGGGCGGGGGGATCGCGGGCGAAACGTGCCGTCCCTCCAAACATTCGGTGTCGTCCTGGCGAAGGCCAGGACCCATAACCACAGGGTGAAGTTTGGCGAAGGCTGGTCGTTCGGGATTGGCACCACGCGCGATCGATGGATCACGCGGTATGGGTCCTGGCCTTCGCCAGGACGACGATGGAGAGGCAGATCGCGTCAAACAAGGAGACGAGCGGCAGCAGTGCTAAACCGTCTGCGCCACCGCGGCGCGCGACTTCGGCGCCTTCGTCATGGCTAACAGCGCGCCCGACTGTCCCGTCAGCGCTGCCAGCACGAGGCCGACCATGTGGTCCAGCCGCTCGTCCTTGGCGTCCTTGGCCAGCAAATCGCGACCGAAGATCACGCTGAGCGTCGCCGAGTTCGACAGATAGAAGAAGCACAGCCCCGCGATCGAGATGTAGAGCTGGACAGGATCGACCGCGACCTTGAAGTCGCCGCCGGACACACCGCGCCGCACCACCGTGCCGATCATCTCGACGAAGGGCGAGTGCATGGATTTGACCTTGGTCGAGCGCTTCAGGTGCTTTGCGCGCGCGAGATTCTCGGTCTGGAGCAACGACAGGAATTCGGGATTGCGCAGGAAATAATTCCAGGTGAACTCGATCAGGCGGCGGATGGCCTCAGGCGGATCGAGATGCTCGAGATCGAGCCCGCGCTCCTCGCTGCGGATCTTGTCGTAGGCGCCTTCGAGCACCGCGAGATAGAGTTCGTCCTTGTTGCCGACGTGATAATAGAGCATCCGCTTGTTGGCGCCGGCGTTGGCCGCGATGCGGTCGACACGCGCACCGGCAAGCCCGTGCGCCGAGAATTCCTGCTTGGCGGCTTCGAGAATGCGCAGCCGCATCCCCTCGGGATCGCGCTGCCATTTCAGAGTTCGCTTTGCCGCTGCTTTCGCCAAACCGGGTGCTCGCTGGTGGTCTCAGGATGCCGTGTAACACGGGAGCGCGCGTTTGAGAAACGTGGTCATTCCGGGGCGCGCCCTCTTGGGCGCGAGCCCGGAATCCATCGTGCGACAGGGCAAGTGGAGGAATGGATTCCGGGCTCGTCGCTTCGCGACGCCCCGGAATGACTCCCTCAATCCACCGGCTTCGGCGAGCGCTCCAGCAGGACCGTCTGGATGCCGCAGGTGCCGGTCCGCACCGTCACGATCCGCGTGCCGGGCTTGCGGCCGTTGCGCACTTCGCTGATTTCGAGGCCGGCGGCGATCAGGCGGGCGCGCGTAGCATCGATGTCGGTCACCCGCCAGCTCAGGCCCCAGAGGCGGTCATGCTGGGGATCGCCGCCCGCGACGGGACGGCGGACCACCTCGACGACGAGATCGCCGCAGCGGAAGAACATCAGCTGGCCCCAATCCTGATGCGAGCGGTCGAGCGCCAGATCGAGCCCGAGCCGCGCGCCATAGAGCGCGGCGGCGCGATCGGAATCCTCGGTGGTGATCACGACGTGGTCGAGCGCATCGATCGGCGCAATATCGGTTGCCGGCGAAAGCGGACGCTCAGCAGCCAGTTCGAGGAAGAAAATGCGCACGCCGCGCGTGAGCTCCGTGGCGGCGCGCGTCCGCTTCCAGTGCAGGGCCGCGCCGCTCTCTGCATCGCGGCTTTCGACCTCGGCAACCGGATCCGGCTTGAGCGCGACCCGCTCCAGCCGCCGATGCATCTTGCTCATGTCCGCGACACGAAAGCACAGGCTGGCGAGCACGCCTTCCTGGTCGCCGAGCAACGCGCGCATGCGGTCGGCGGTCACGCTGAAGCCGTTCGGCGCCATCAATTCGATGGTCATGTTCGCGAGAGTGAACAGCACCCGGTCGGCGCCCTCGCCCGAATTCTGCCAGGCCGGCGCGCGCCCGAGCAGCGTCTGATAGGCTGCCTTGGCCGCACCGATATCCCTGACCAGTGCGACGACGTGATCGAGGCCGGTGATCATGTTTCCCCCTGTTATCGGCCCGGAACCGTGGACCGAGAGACGGCGTTTGTCCGGGCTTGGCATTGCCCGGTGATGGTCGTATTCCGGCCGCATGCCGACCTCAAGCACTCCCAGCGGCGGTTTTGCGAATAATTTCAGCGGTCCCGCGGCGGAACCGGTGTTACAGTAAGCGCGCCGGCCGGGACCACAAAGCGCATCACGGACAAGCAATGCAGGCTCTCTTCATCGGACAGACCTATATCGACGTCGTCTTCATTACCGACCACATGCCGACCGGCGACGAGAAGCACGTGGCTTCCGACTACGCGGTTTCCTTCGGCGGCAATGCGGTGACGGCGGCGTTCTGCTGCGCCAAGCTCGGCATCGTGCCCGATCTGATCGCCACGGCGGCCAATGACTGGCTCGGCCGCATGTTCATGGACATGTGCGCGAAATATGCGATCTCGCTGCATGGGCGGAAGGTCAACCAGTCCTCGCTGTCCTTCATCATGCCCAAGGACGGCAAGCGCGCCATCGTCCGCTGCCGCGACGACGACCACATCCATCCGTTCCCGATGCTCAATCTCGGCGGCTGCCGCGCGCTGCATGTCGACGGCCATCAGCCCGACGCGGCGATCCACTACGCGAAAGTCTGCCGCGAGGCCGGCATCTTGACCTCGCTCGACGGTGGCGGCCTGCGCACCAACACGCATGAGCTATTGGAATTCATCGACGTCGCCATCGTTGCCGAGCGCCTGTGCGAGCAGATGGACCTGACGCCGGAGAAGATGCTGGACTACCTCAAGAGCCGCGGCTGCAAGATCGGCGGCATCACCATGGGCGAGAAGGGCCTGCTCTGGTACGACGAGACCGGAACGGTGCAGGTGATGCCGGCGATGCCGATTCCGCGCGAGCGCGTGATCGACACCAACGGCGCCGGCGACGTCTTCCACGGCGCCTATGTCTATTCCTATCTTGCCCATCCCGGCAAAAGCTGGCGCGAGCATTTCGATTTTGCCCGGGCAGCCTCGACCTTCAAGATCCAGCGTCTTGGCAACGAAGCCGGCCTGCCGACGCTGGTCGACATCGCCAAGGTCAGGCACGAGTTCGAGGTCAGGGTCTAGCGTTCGCCGAGGTCTCTCATCCGAGGTTTTTTATGGGGCGCGTCTTCGTCGCCGGCAGCATCAACATGGATGTGGTGGCGACGGCCGATCGCCATCCGAAAGTCGGCGAGACCGTCGCCGGCAAGCGGGTGCTGTATTTTCCCGGCGGCAAGGGCGCCAACCAGGCGGTCGCGGCGTCGCGGCTTGGCGCGCGGACCACGTTGATAGGCCGGCTGGGCAAGGATTCGTTCGGCGGTGAGCTGAGGACGTTCCTCGGCACACAAGGTATCGATCTCGGCGCGATCCGCGAGACGGCCGAGGCGCACACCGGCACGGCCATCATCACAGTGGCGGAGGCCGACAACACCATCGTCGTCATTCCCGGCAGCAATGCGCTCGTCGGCGTCGACGACGTCGCGGCCGCGCCGCTGGCGAAGGGCGATGTCGCGGTCAGCCAATTCGAGATCCCGCTGCCGACGATCGCCGCGTTCTTCCGGCGGGCTCGCGACGCCGGAGCCACGACGCTGCTCAATCCGGCCCCGGCACAAACCATGTCGAGCGAATTGCTCGCGCTGGTCGACATCCTCGTACTGAACGAGACCGAGCTCGGCCTCCTCGCCGGCGTGGAGTTGTCCGACAGTGACGAGGCCGCGCGGATCATCGACGTCGCGCGAAAACTTCGGGCGCGCCAGGACCAGGCCATCTGCGTCACCCTCGGCAAGCGCGGCGTGCTGGCGCTCGCGGGACACGAGGAGATTTCGGTGAAAGGCCGCGCGGTGAAGGCGGTCGACACCACGGGCGCAGGCGATTGTTTTGTGGGAGCGCTCGCGGCGCAACTCGCCGACGGTGTCGACTTGCGCCCGGCACTCGCCTTCGCCAATGCCGCCGCCTCGATCTCCGTGCAGCGCATGGGCGCGGGACCGTCGATGCCGACGGCTGGGGAAGTCGTCGCGGTCATCGATGCGAACTGATGCCTTTCTTACCTCGCCCCGCTTGCGGGGAGAGGTCGGATTGCGAAGCAATCCGGGTGAGGGGGTACAGGTTTCACTCTCATCTCCCTTGCGGAGAGAGCCCCTCACCCCAACCCTCTCCCCGTAAGAACGGAGAGAGGGAGAAGAGACTCACGCCAGCGCGCCCTTCAGGTCGAAGCTTTCATCGGCGGCCTGCTCCGGAGTGATCGAGCGATCCAGGCCGAACAGGCGGCGGCCGAACATGTGGTCGCCGGCACGGTTGATCGATTCGATGCCGAGCAGATTGTCCCCCTTGTAGCAGAACGCCGAGAACGCCTTCCTGGCGGGATCGCCGCGCAGCACGACGCGGTCGTAGCCGGTGGTGAGGCCCGCGATCTGGAGCTTGTCCTCGCCCTGGTCGCTCCAGAACCAGGGATGGCTGTCATAGGCCTTGCGGTCGCCAGTCAGCCGCGCCGCGAGGCAGCGCGCGTGATCGGTGGCATTCTGCACCGATTCTACCCGCAGCGAACCGCCGAAGCGCGGGCTCTTGAACAGCGCGCAATCGCCGATCGCCGAGATATCGGGATCAGCCGTCGAGAGATATTCGTCGACGATGATACCGGCCGCGACCGGCAGCCCCGCCTCCGCCGCAAGCTCGATGTTCGGCAGCACGCCGACGCCGACCACGACGAGATCCGCCGGCAGATGCCTTCCGTCGCTCAAGGAGACGCCGGTGACCTTGCCGTCCTCCGCCTCGATGGACGTTGCCTGTACGCCGAGGTGAATGCGGATGCCGGCCTCGCGATGCCGCGCCTGAAAATACTCCGAGACCTCCGCCGTCACCGCGCGCGCCATCACGCGCGGGGCGAGTTCGAGCACGTCGACCTCGAGGCCCTTGATGCGCGCGGTGGCTGCGAATTCGAGGCCGATGAAGCCGGCTCCGATCACCACCACCCGGGTCTTCGACGGCATGATCGTTCGCAGCGCCTCGCTCTCGTCGAGGATGCGCAAATATTTCACGTCCGGAAGGTTCGCATTGGGCAGATCGAGCAGCCGGTTGCGCGCGCCGGTCGCCAGCACGAGGTGGCCGTAGGGCAGCGTCCTGCCCGAGGCGAGCAGCACCTTGCGCCCCGCGCGGTCGATCGACACGGCGCGGTCCGCGACCAGCTCGATGGTCTGGTCCTGGTAGAATTTCTCCGGCCGGAACATCAGGCTCTCCGGTCCGGCGGAACCCTTGATGTAGGCCTTGGACAAAGGCGGCCGCTGATAGGGCAGATGCGCCTCGTCGTTGATCAGGCAGATAGCAGCAGAAAAGCCCGCCTGACGCAGGGATGCCGCGAGCTGGTAGCCGCCATGGCCGGCACCGACAATGACCACCGGACCATCCGTCATCGGACAGCCCATTTCCGCAAGACACGAGCGTCACCCATGTCGTCTCCTCTCGCGCTGATTTTGGCTTGCTTGCCCAGGAGGAGCCGGCGCTCGTGTCCGTCCCTGACGAAGGCCGGTCCATTTGAGCCTATCGTTCCGCATTGCGCAAGGGCGCCTGCCGGGGATTGTCACCCCTCGCCTTCTGCGTTTTAGTTCGAGCTCCAATCTCATGCCGGGGATTTCAAGATGCCAGCTCCCGTCTCCCAGCCCGACGATCCCGCCTTGCTGCGGATCGAGGGCCCAATCGCGACCGTCACGCTGAACCGGCCCGCCGCGTTCAATTCGATCAACCTGGCGATTGCGCAAAAGCTCGAACAGCTTGCGGCTTACATCGAAGGCGCCGACGATATCAGGGTCGTGGTCCTCGAAGGCGAAGGCCGCGCCTTCTCGGCCGGCGGCGATCTGCAGACGATCGGTGCGGCGGCTGAGGCCAACACGGTGACGCCTGTCGTCGGCGAGCTCTTGAAGCACTATCATGCCTTCATCGAGATCATCCGGCGCATGCCGAAGGTCTCGCTGTCCAGCGTGCACGGCTCGGCGGCCGGCGCCGGCATGGGCCTCGCCTTTGTCACCGATCTCTGCATCGCTGCGGAGGATGCCAAATTCACGCCGGCCTACGCCAAGATCGGGGTGTCGCCGGATGGCGGATCTACGGTCGGCATCGTCAACACGGTCGGCTCGCGCCGCGCGCTGCAGATTTTCCTGGCGGAGGACAATTTTACCGCACAGCAAGCCTATGAATGGGGCCTGGTTGCCAAGACCGTCCCTGCGACTGAGCTGAAAGCGGCCACGCGGCTGCTTGCCGAACGTCTCGCGCAGAACCCGCCGGCCGCAATCGGGGGCACCAAGTCGCTGGTCTATTCCGCGGCCACCACGCCGGTGAAGCAGCAACTCGACGCCGAGGAGCACAAGATCATCATGGCGATGAACACGGAGGAGTTTCGAACCGCCGTGAAGAAATTCACGAGTAAAGGCAAGTAGCTCTTACTGCGGACAGATATACCCCGTCCCCGCCGGCGACTTGAAGCAGCCGACCGACTCCGGGAGCACTTGGCGCGGCAGCCACAGCACCACGCTCGGGAAGTAGATCGCGAACGCGATCGTCCCGAGGAACACCAGATAGATCGGCAACGCGGCGCGTAGCGCCTTCGCGAAACTGACGCCGACGAATTTCGAGGCCATCAGCAGCACCAGACCGTAAGGCGGCGTGATCAGGCCGAAGGCGAGCGTGGCGATCAGCACCACGCCCATATGCACGGCGTTGATGTCGCCGGCTTCCGTCAGCGTGTTGACCAACGGCATGAAGATGATGATGGTCGGCACCGGCTCGATGAAATCGCCGACGATCGTGAACAGCAGCACCATCAAGAGCATGATCAGATGCGGATCGTTGCCCGCGAGCGACGTGATGACTTCGGCGATGTAGCTTGCACCGCGCAAGTACGCGAGCATCCAGCCGAACGCGTTGGCGGCGCCGATCGTGATCAGCGGCAGCGAGAAGATCAGGCCCGCAAGGCAGAAATCGTACGGAATCTTCCTGATATGGCCGCGGTTGAGCGCGGGGATCACGACCGCGACAATCCAGACCACGGCAACGACGCCGGCTTCCGTCGGCGTGAACCAGCCGGTCAGAATGCCGCCCAACAGGATCACGGGGATCATCAGCGGTAGCGCCGCGTCGCCGGCCGCGAACACCACCTGCCGCAGCGGCGCGCGCGGCTTGCGCAGGCCGGAGGGCCCGAAGAAATAGCAGTAGATCATCAACCCGAAGCCGATCATCAGGCCCGGCACGACGCCTGCCATGAACAGGCCGGCGATCGAGACGTTGCCGACGGCGCCATAGACCACCGCGGTGATGCTCGGCGGCACCAGCGCCGCAATCGTCGAGGCAGATGCGATGATGGCGGCGATGAAGGCGGGCTCATAACCCTCGCGCTTCATCGGGCCGCCCAGAGCGCGGCTCATCACGGCGACGTCGGCCGTGGTCGAGCCCGACATTTCCGAGAAGAACATGCTGAAGACGACCACGACCTGCGACAGGCCGCCTCTGATATGCCCTACCAGCGACACCGAGAGGTTGGCTATTCGAACCACCACATTGGCCGAGCTCATGAGTTCGCCGACCAGCAGGAAGAACGGGATTGCCAGCAGCGCCTCGGAATCGACGCCGTCGAAGATTTTCTGGATGATCGCGGCGAGCGAGACGTCCGACAGCAGCGCGCCGATGAAGACACCGGCCATCAGCGAGAACGGCACGGGCACACCGAGATAGCCGAAGGACAGGAAGCAGACCGTCATCAACGCCAGAACAATGGGTGCGCTCACGGCTGCGCCCTCATCTGTACGTCGGTGATGACAGGCGTCCCGTCGTCCTCCTCGGGCGGCTCGGGGTGGTCAAAGCCGTTGCGCAGACCGTTGACGAGCTGCTCGACGGTGAACAGGCCGATCAGCACGCCCGACAGCGGGATGATCGCGTAGAGCGAGGCAATCGGCGTGCCCGACGGCAGGCGGAAACTGCCGAAGCCGCGGAGATAGTTCTGATAGCCGTAGACGATCAGGCAGAAGGCGACGCCGAGCACCACGATCCGGATGATGATCTCGACGATCAGACGCGGCGTGCCGTGCATCGCCTCGGAGATCGCGGTGAGATAGAGATGGTCGTTGCGCCGGGTCGCAGCCGCGGTGCCGACGAAAATCGCATAGATGAACAGCGTCGAGGTCACTTCCTGGAGCCAGAGCCAGGGATGGCCGATGGTGCGGGTGACGATGTCGGCGGTCACCGACAGCGAGAAGCCGAAGCAGAGCACGCCGCAGAGGATCATCAAGGTGAGCTCGAGCCAGTCGAGCCCGCGCCATTTGAGGTGGCGCTGTCGTTGCACCAGCAGTTTGTCGGCGATGGCCATCAATGTCGTCCCTGCCTAGTGCGCTACTGCGCACGGGGGCCGGGACCCATAGCCCCAGCTGCGTGTGGTCAAAGCAAGCTGGCGGCTATCCTGCCCCAAGCTTCGCCGCGGCGTATGGGTCCCGGCTTTCGCCGGGACGACTCGTGAAGGCACGGACATTTCCGCGGGCGGCCTAGTTGATCGAGCGGATCAAATCCTTGATCTTCTCGGCGTGCGGGCCGAGCTCCTTGGCGAGCTTGTCGAGATAGGGATCGGCGATCGCCGTGAAGGTCTTCTTGTCGACGTTGTCGACGATCTTCACGCCCATCTTCTTCAGCTTCTCTGCCGCGGTGCGTTCGAGGTCGAAGGCCTTCTGCGGCTCCTTGGAGCTGACCTCGTTCCCCGCCGCCTGCACCCACCCCTTCTGCTCGGCCGACAGGCTCTGCCAGAGCTTATCGGAGATGAACACCAGCGCGTTGTTGGCCTCATGCTCGGTGATGTTCAGGACCGGCGCGACCTCGTAGTGCTTGTTGACGAGGTAGACATTGATGCTGTTCTCGGCGACGTCGACGACGCCGGTCTGCAGGCTCGTGTAGACGCTGCCGAACGGCATGTGCACGGTCTGGGCGCCGTAGGCCGGGAACATGGTGTCCTCGGTCGCGGTCGCCTGCACCCGGATCTTCAGGCCCTTGATGTCGCCGACATTGTGGATCTCCTTCTTGGAGTACATGTGGCGCACGCCCTGCGAGCCGGTCGCGATCACATGCAGACCCTGCGTGGTCTCGTCGATCATGGTCTTGAGCGCTGCGAACACTTTTGGATCGGCCAGACCCTTGACCACGTGGTTCTCGTCGCGGAAGAGGAAGTGCAACGACATCACGCCCGCTTGCGGCGAGATCGTCGCGGTGTTCGCCGAGGAGATGATCGCAAATTCGACGTCGCCCGCTTTCACGAGCTGAAGCACCTGCGGCTCCTGCCCGAGCTGCGCGCCCGGATATTGGTCGATGATCATGGTGCCTTTGCTCAATTCCTTGAGCTTGTCGGCAAAGAGGTCGCCCGCGATGGAATAGCCGGTGTTGCGCGGCTGGTCGTAGGCAAAGCGATAATGCTTCACCTCCTGTGCCGATGCGCCCGTGACGAACAGGATCGCGGCCGTTGCCGCCAGCCGATGTAAGAATCTTGGCATGGATCGTGCGATCATCGTTTCCCCCTGTTTTTAACGCCCGCCGCTTGTGCGGTATGGGCTACGCTTCCGGGTGGTTGGTCACCCTCTCTTAGTTTTCTGCTCAGTCTTCTTCCCAGTCCTCTGCATGAAATCGAAATCGCAGCCCTCGTCGGCCTGCATGATGGTCTCGTTGAACAGCCAGGCATAGCCGCGCCGCGCCTCGTCGGGAGCGGCTGCCGGCTTCAATGAGGCATGGCGCCGTTCCAGCTCGGCCGCATCCACCAGAAGTTCGATGCTGCGCTTGGCGACGTCGAGGCGGATCATGTCGCCGTTCTTCACCAGCGCCAGTGGCCCGCCGACGGCGGATTCCGGCGTGATGTGCAGCACGATGGTGCCGAAAGCGGTGCCGCTCATGCGTGCGTCGGAAATGCGCACCATGTCCTTGGTGCCGGCGCGCGCGAGCTTCTTCGGGATCGGCAGATAGCCCGCCTCGGGCATGCCGGGCGCGCCCTTGGGGCCGGCGTTGCGCAGCACCAGCACGTCATCGGCGGTGACGTCGAGATCGGGATCGTCAACCCGCAGCGTCATATCCTCGACGGATTCGAACACCACGGCACGTCCGGTGTGCTGCAACAGTTTCGGGCTTGCAGCTGACTGCTTGATCACCGCGCCGCGCGGGGCGAGGTTACCGTGCAGCACGGCGAGGCCACCTTCCTTCTTGATCGGATTGTCGCGCGGGCGGATCACTTCCTGGCCGGGCACGTCTTCCGCGTTGGCGACGACATCGCGCAGGCTCTCGCCGGTGATGGTCTTCGCATCGAGATCGACGAGGTCACCAAGCTGCGCCAGCAGTTTCGGCACGCCGCCGGCGTGATGGAAATGCTCCATGTAGTGCTCGCCCGACGGCTTGAGATCGATCAGCACGGGCACCTCGCGGCCGATCTGGTCGAACACTTCGAGATCGAGCCGGTGCGGCGAGCGATGGGCCATCGCGGTCAGATGGATCAGGCCGTTGGTCGAGCCGCCGATCGCCTGGAGCACGACCTGGGCATTCCTAAAAGATGCCGGCGTCAGCACCTCGCTCGGCTTCGGCCCCTTGGTCTTGGCCATCTCGGCGGCCACCCTGCCGCTCGCCTCGGCAAGCCGAAAGCGCTCCGCATGCGGCGCAGGAATCGTCGCGCTCATCGGCAGCGACAGGCCCATGGCCTCGATTATGCAAGCCATGGTGGAGGCGGTGCCCATCACCATGCAGGTACCGACAGACGGTGCGAGCCGGCCGTTGACCGCCTCGATCTCGACATCGTCCATTTCGCCGGCGCGATACTTGCCCCAGAGACGGCGGCAATCGGTGCAGGCGCCCAGCACCTCGCCCTTGTGATGACCAACCACCATGGGGCCAACGGGAATGACCACCGTCGGCAGATCGGCGCTGATTGCGGCCATCACCTGCGCCGGCAGTGTCTTGTCGCAGCCGCCGATGACGATCACCGAATCCATCGGCTGCGCGCGGATCATCTCCTCGGTGTCCATCGCCATCAGATTGCGCAGATACATCGAAGTCGGATGCGCAAAGCTCTCCGCGATCGAGATGGTCGGGAACACGAACGGCATCGCGCCCGACAGCATCACGCCGCGCTTGGCGGCCTCGATGATCTGCGGGACATTGCCGTGGCAAGGATTGTAGTCGCTGTATGTATTGGTGATGCCGACGATCGGGCGCTCCAGCGCGTCATCGGAATAGCCCATGGCCTTGATGAACGCCTTGCGCAGGAACAGCGAGAAGCCGGCATCGCCATAGCTCGTCAGCCCTTTGCGCAACCCACTCGTCATCATACCACTCCCATTATCGGGTCATTGTCGTACAGCCTGCCCCTTGATTGTCAATAAGACAGACGTCAAACCTGCTATTTTCCGGATCGGCGTACTGGTCGGCGACCGGATTATTGACAATCCGAGCCTTCCCTGCTCCACAGGACGGACCGGCCAGGCGCCGGGAGGCCGAGGGCATGTCCGACACTCACATCGCAGATGCCATGACGGTCCGGCGCGACGATCCGGACGACATCGTCGCGCGGCTCGAGGAGGACATCATCTTCGGCCGTCTCGCGCCCGGCGCGCGCCTCACGGAAGACGCGCTGATGTCGGCTTACGGCACCTCGCGCCACTTCGTGCGCCAGGCGCTGGTGGATGCGGAGCGCCGCGGCATCGTCCGCCGCGAAAAGAATGTCGGCGCCACCGTACGGTTCTATTCGGCCGAAGAGGTCCGGCAGATCTACGAGGTCCGGGAGATGCTGACCCGGCAGGCGGCGCTGATGATCCCCCTGCCCGCACAGCAAGGCCTGATCGACGAGCTCTCTGCATTGCAGCGGCAATATTGCGCGAGAGCGGATTTGCAGGACCTGCGCGGCATCCACGAAGCCAACGACGCCTTCCACCTCGCGCTGTTCTCGGCCTGCGGCAATCCCTATCTGGTGCGCTCGCTGCAGGACTACATGAACCTGACCCTGCCGATGCGCGCCAAGAATCTCGCTGACAGCGACGGGCTGGCACAATCGCGGCGCCAGCACGAGTTCATGATCGAGCTGTTGAAGGGCCGTGACAGCTGGGCGCTGGCCCAGCTCTGCGTCGATCATATGCAGTTCAGCAAGAAGGATTATCTGGCGCGGATTGCGGGCGGCGAGGTCGAACGTCGGGACGCGCCGAATAAGTGAAAGACGTCCACTTACACCGCTGAGATTCGTTCGGACAAAGCCGCGATTTCGGCTTCCGCCTCGCGTTCCGAACCCGATCTTGCACCTTTGGCCGAGACGGGTTTCAACTGTATGTTGGTAACAAACAGCTGGCGCACTGGTTGAGGCTCATGCCCATGATCGACCGTACGGCGGCGCAGAGCTGCGAGAACATTGATGGTTGACCTGCCTAGCGCACAGCCGCCGGAGAGAGGCCCGCCGGTCCAGGCGCTCTTGCACAGCTGCGATTGGTCCAGGTCACCGCTCGGCCCACCGCAGGGGTGGTCACCGACGCTTCGGTCGGTCGTCAGTCTTGCGATGGACTCGAAATTTCCGATGTTCGTGGCTTGGGGCCCGGAACTCGGTTTCATTTACAACGACGCCTACGCTGAGATCCTCGCCGACAAGCATCCGGCCGCTTTCGGCGCTCGCTTCCATGACATTTGGGCCGAGATCTGGGACGATATCTCGCCCCTGATCCAAAAAGCCATGGCTGGCGAGGCAACTTGGCAGGAGAACCTGCCGCTCATCATGAACCGGCGCGGCTACGACGAGCAGACCTGGTTCACCTTCTCCTACTCGTCGGTCCGCGAGCCTGCGGGCGAAGTGATGGGTATGTTCTGCGCCGTCGCGGAGACCACCGGCCAGGTGCTTGCAGAAGCCGCGCTGCGGGAAAGCGAAGCCAGGGCCGCGGCGATCACGAACTCCATCGACCAGATGATCTGGTCGACGCGACCTGATGGGTTCCACGACTTCTACAATCAGCGTTGGTACGAGTTCACCGGCGTACCACAAGGTTCCACCGACGGCGAAGCTTGGAACGGAATGTTCCACCCCGAAGATCGAGAGGCCGCATGGTCCGCTTGGCGTCACTCCCTGGAAACCGGCGAACCGTATCAGATCGAGTATCGTCTCCGTCATCGATCCGGGCAGTACCGATGGGTGCTTGGACGTGCGCAGCCAGTGCGCGACGCAGATGGTGTGATCTTGCGTTGGTACGGGACCTGTACAGACATCGAGGACATGGTCGCCGCTCGGGAGATCCTGGCCCGATCGCGCGAACAGCTCGAACACCTGGTTCAGGAGCGCACGGAGGAGCGCAATCAGCTCTGGAGTGGGACCAACCTGTTGGTCGCGGTGGTCGCTTTCGACTCGACCATCCGAGAGGTCAATCCGGCCTGGCCAGCGCTGCTCGGCTGGTCGCAGGCTGAGATCGTGGGACGACCCTATACGCAGTTCATCCACCCCGATGACATCGAAGGATCGCGCCTCTGGGCCAACGAACTCGCGGCTAACGATGAATCCGGCGAATTCGAGAACCGTTACCTATGCAAAGACGGAGCCTATCGTTGGATCGCCTGGTCGGTCACCGCCAGCAAGGGAGCTTTTCACTGTATCGGTCGTGACATCCATCGTCAGAAAGAGCAGGCCGAAGCTCTGAGAGCCGCCGAAGAGGCCCTCCGCCAAGCGCAAAAAATGGAAGCCGTCGGGCATCTCACGGGCGGCATCGCGCACGACTTCAACAACATGTTGTCGATCGTGATGGGCTCACTCGATCTTCTGAAGCGCCGAATGGTCGAGATCGACCCCCGCGCCAAGCGCTATCTCGAAGCTGCCATGGACGGGGCGCGCCGCGCTGCCTTGCTTACGCAGCGCCTCCTTGCGTTCTCCCGGCAACAGCCGTTGAAGCCCCAACCCATCGATATCAACAAGCTCGTCTCGGGGATGTCCGGGTTCATACGCGGCTCACTCGGCAGCGATGTCAGGCTAGAGACTGTGCTGGATTCAGACGTCTGGCGCATCTCAGCCGATGCAAACCAACTTGAAAATGTCCTTCTCAACCTGGCCGTGAATGCCCGCGACGCAATGCCGGAGGGCGGCCGGCTCACCATCGAAACTCACAACGCTGATTTGGACGACCGCTATCTGGCAAGCGAACCAGGCGTCCTGGCAGGGCAATATGTATTAATCGCGGTGACGGACACCGGCTCCGGCATGCCTGCGGACGTAATGGCCAAAGCCTTCGACCCCTTCTTCACCACCAAGGCTGTGGGCAAAGGCACTGGCCTAGGTCTCAGCCAGGTATACGGCTTCGTCAAACAGTCGGGCGGCCACGTCAAGATCTACTCGGAGCCCGGCGAAGGGACAACATTCAAGGTCTACCTACCGAGGCTCGTGGATGCGACCGAGCCCGTTTTCACGGAAAAAGCAGCCGCGTTCCTGCCTACCGACGACAATCACGAGCTTATACTGGTGGTCGAGGACGAGCCCGCAGTGCGCCAGTATAGTGTCGATGCATTGATTGAACTGGGCTACCGCGTGATGGAGGCAGAAAGCGCAGAAGCGGCGCTGCAGCTTTTGGACGAAAACCCGGACGTCAACCTGCTATTCACAGACATCGTCATGCCGGACATCAACGGGGCGAAGCTCTCTGAAGAAGCGCTTCGGCGCCGAGCGGATCTGAAGGTTCTTTTCACGACAGGCTATACGCCCAACGCGATGCTCCAAAATCGTGTGGCAAGACCCGGCGTGGCCGTGCTCAGCAAGCCTTTCACTGTCGAGGAACTCGCAGCGAAGGTGCGAGAGGTGCTGGACGGTTAGCCAGCGAGAGCGCACCGGTTCTGCGCAACGGGGTACGTTGCGCCCCGCCGTCATACGCAGATGTCGCTCCCACGGGCCCACTCTGGCGCCGATTCCCGTCAGGCCGCGGCAGGCCAGAATGCGCGTTCAATACCGTCTCAGCAGGCCGCGATCCACGCTGGTATCGCCATAGTCGGCGCAGGCTCTCTTCGGGTTTCTGATCAGATCGGTCCGGACGCGCCTGAACGTTTTGCCGGCCGCGTCGGACACTTCGGAGCGGAATTTACCGGGATCGGAGCTCTCGCCATCGCGGGTCTTAATGGCCGCCGCATAAGCGTCGATCATCGCCATCGCGGCATCCGTGCTGCCGAGAAGCCGGGCGCCGAGTTGGACACTGCCGGCACCATTGACCTCGTAGCCGACGCATCGTTGTTCGAGCACCGCGGACGCGGTGACGAGCTGGTCGAGAAACGTCGCCTCGGCGTCGCTGAGCATCGCGGCTCGCGCCGGTCCCGAGATGATCAACGGGAGCAGTACGACGGCTGGCAATTTGATTCTCATTGTCCTGACTCGCGCTGCCGCCGTTGAGCCGTGATCAAGGCACCGATTGCCGAATTGCGGTCGCAAAATCGAGAGCCAGACGGCCAGAGCAACGTTGATCTGGATCAATGGGCGGAACGGCCAAAGCGAGGCTCAGGCCTTTGCGTCGCTCGCCCTGTGTGAATCGAGGCACCGCGGCAGGACGGACACTAAAACTGTTTGTCAAGCCATCGAAATTTCGCAGCGCCGGAAATAAATACCGCCCGGGCTCCGGCGCCACGTCGCGCGTCCTCCTCCACCTCCCTCCCGAATGAAATGCCATGACCGAACAAACCCTGACCGAGCCGATCGTCGAGCCGCAACAGCTGTCCCGCAGCTTCTCGCGCTACCAGGCGATCCTCGTTGCGCTGCTGGCGTTGGTCCAGTTCACGATCATCATCGATTTCATGATCATGTCGCCGCTCGGCGCCATCATGATGCCGGCGCTTGATATTTCGGCCGCCCAGTTCGGGGTGGCCGTCTCGGCCTACGCATTCAGCGCGGGAATTTCCGGCATCCTGGCGGCCGGCTTTGCCGATCGGTTCGACCGCAAACGGCTGCTGTTGTTCTTCTACGCCGGCTTCACCCTTGGCACGATGCTGTGCGCGATCGCGCCCAACTATCATCTGTTGCTGCTGGGGCGGATCGTGACCGGCCTGTTCGGCGGCGTGATCGGCTCGGTCGTGCTCGCCATCGTCACCGATCTGTTTACGCTGCAATTACGCGGCCGCGTCATGGGTTTCGTGCAAACCGCCTTTGCCGCGAGCCAGGTGCTGGGTATCCCCGCCGGTCTTTTCCTCGCCAACCAGTGGAACTGGCACGTCGCGTTCGGCGCACTGGTCGGCCTGTCTGTCATCGGCATGGCCGCCGTGATGTTCCTGATGAAGCCGGTGAACGGCCATCTCGGGCTGAAGCAGGATCGAAACCCGTTCCGGCATCTGATCGCAACGGTTTCGCAGCCGCGCTATTGGATGGCGTTCTCGGTGACGACCCTGCTGGCGACCGGCGGCTACATGCTGATGCCGTTCGGCAGCGCCTACACCGTGCACAATCTCGGCATCGACATCGTGCATCTGCCGACGATCTATCTCGTCTCCGGCCTGTTCAGCATTGTCATCGGACCGCTGGTGGGACGGGCGAGCGATGCCTTCGGCAAATATCCCACCTTTGTCTTCGGCAGCGCCATGTCGATCGTCATGGTGCTGATCTACACGCACCTCGGCGAGGTGAGCCTGACGGTCGCGATCCTGGTCAACGTCCTGATGTTCGTCGGCATCTTCTCCCGCATGATCCCGTCGCAGGCGCTGATTTCCGCAATCCCCGAGCCGGCGCAACGCGGCTCCTTCAGCGCGGTCGGCGCGTCGCTGCAACAGCTCTCCGGCGGGCTCGGCTCCGTGCTCGCCGCCGCGCTGATCGCGCAGGATCCCGACGGTACGCTGCGGCATTTCGACCGGCTGGGATACGTCGTCGTGACGACGGCGGTGATTTCCCTGATCCTGATGTACTTTGTGCAGCGGCCCATCGCGGCCCAGGCCGGCAAGCGCGTGGTCTAGGGCGTCGATTCCGACGCCCTGGATTCGCGAATGCGCTCCTACCGCTTATTCCAATCGATGATGCGACTTGTGTCGCCGTCGAACTCGTTGCTGCAGAACGCGCCGCCCTGATAGTGATCGCCGATCGGATCGGGCTTCAACTTGGCCTGCTCGGCCATCGCATGCGCCACGTGGTCCTCGGAGCGGCCCGTGGGACGGTAGCCGAACTCGTAGGCGCGGTGGTTGTCCCACCAGGCGCGCTCGTTGAGGGACACGCCGTAGAAGATCTCGAAATGAATGTCGGGATGCTCGAGCCCGATCTGGCAGAGCTGCACCAGGTCTTCCGGCTTCAGCCAGATCGAGATCCGGCGATGATCCAGCGGCACGTCGCCGAAATTACCAATGCGAAGGCAAGTCACCTTCAGGCCATGCTTGTCCGCATAGAGCGCCCCAACCGCTTCGCCGAACACCTTGCTGACGCCATAGCGGCCGTCGGGGCGCGGGGTCACGTCGGTGCCGATCTTGTGGTGGCGCGGATAGAATCCGACGGCATGGTTCGAGGAGGCGAACACCACGCGCTTGACGCCCTTGCGATACGCGGCCTCGAACAGATTGTAGCCGCCGATGATGTTGGCCTGGAGGATGTCGTTCCAGGGACCCTCGACCGAATAGCCGCCGAAATGGATGATGCCGTCGACGCCCTCGCAGATCGCCTCGCACTGCGCAAGGTCTGACAGGTCCGCCGCCTTGAATTGCTCGTTCGCGCCGAGATCGGCCGGCGGGCGGATATCAGAGAGCAGCAGGTCGGGATAGATCGGCGGCAACAGCTTCCGCAGACGCGTTCCAATTCCGCCCGAAGCTCCCGTCATCAAGATACGCGGCATGTCTTTCCTCGCCTTTGGCGACCAATTTGCGGTCACATGTCTCTAATGATAGCAGGATTGTCCAGAGGGAACGAAACGAGAGAACCGACATGAATGAGGCATCGTCCCATCCCCAGGAGCGGCCAGGCTGGCGGCCGGCGAGCTACTATCCCGATCCGGCGATAAAGGCACTCGATCCCCGCTTCGAAAAATACTGGCTAAAACTCTCGGCGGTGGAGCGGCTGACGACCGGCCTGCGCTGGGCAGAGGGTCCGGTGTGGTTCGGCGACGGGCGATATCTCCTGTGCAGCGACATTCCGAACCAGCGCATCATCAAATGGGAGGAGGAGACCGGCGCGGTCTCGGTGTTCCGCAAGCCCTCCAATTTCGCCAACGGCAACACCAGGGATCGACAGGGCCGGCTCGTCACCTGCGAGCATGGCGGGCGACGCGTCACCCGCACCGAATATGACGGCAGCATCACCGTGCTGATGGACTCGTTTGGCGGCAAGAAGCTCAACTCGCCGAACGACGTCGTGGTGAAATCCGACGGCGCGGTCTGGTTCACCGATCCCACCTTCGGCCTGCTCGGCAATTACGAGGGCTACAAGGCCGAGCCCGAGATCGAGCCGAACGTCTACAGGTTCGACCCCACGACCGGCAAGGCGACCATCGTTGCCGAAGGCGTGCTCGGGCCCAACGGCCTGTGCTTCTCGCCGGACGAGAAAATCCTCTACGTTGTGGAATCACGCGGCGTGCCGAACCGGAAAATCCTCGCCTATGACGTCTCGGCGGACGGCACCACGATCTCGAACAAGCGCGTCCACATCGACGCGGGTCCGGGCACGCCGGACGGCATGCGCTGCGACATTCACGGCAATCTCTGGTGCGGCTGGGGCATGGGCGATCCCGAGCTCGACGGCGTCGTGGTGTTCGCGCCCGACGGCGTCATGATCGGCCGCATCGCACTGCCCGAGCGCTGCGCCAATCTCTGCTTCGGTGGCGTCAAGCGCAACCGCCTGTTCATGGCCGCGAGCCAGTCGATCTACGCGTTGTATGTGAATACGCAAGGCGCGCTCGGGGGATAGTTTCTCCGCCGTCTTTCTGAGCCCGTAGCCCGGATGGAGCGAAGCGCAATCCGGGACAGTCCCCGCATTCCGCTTCGCTCCATGCGGGCTACGAAAAAGCAAAGACGCCGGAGCGGTTGCCCGCTCCGGCGCTTTGTTGGTTCAGGCGCTAACGCTTACGCCGCGTTGAAGCCGGCGACCGCCTTCACTTCGAGGAAGTCCTCGAGGCCGTACTTGCCCCACTCGCGGCCGTTGCCGGACTGCTTGTAGCCGCCGAACGGCGCGGAGCGGTCGTTGGGCACGCCCTGCAGGTTAACGTTGCCGGCGCGGATCTGGCGGCCGACACGCTTGGCGTCCTCGACGGACGCACCCGTGACGTAGCCGGCAAGCCCATAGGGCGTGTCGTTGGCGATGTGCACCGCTTCGGCTTCGTCCTTGGCGCCGATGATGGTCAGCACCGGTCCGAAGATTTCTTCGCGAGCGATCGTCATGTCGGGGGTGACGTCGGCGAAGATGGTCGGACGGACATAGAAGCCCTTGTTGACCCCTTCAGGCAGGCCGGGGCCACCGGCGACGAGCGTTGCGCCCTCGTCGATGCCCTTCTTGATCAGACCCTGGATCTTGTCCCACTGGCCGCGGTTGACCACGGGACCGATGGTGGTGCCTTCGGCGCGCGGATCGCCCGCCTTGGTCTTGTCGGCGACGGCCTTCGCGATCGCGGCGACTTCCTTCATCTTCGCGGCCGGCACGATCATGCGCGAGGGCGCGTTGCAGGACTGGCCGGAGTTGTTGAACATGTGCATCACGCCGCCGGTCACCGCCTTCGTGAGATCGGCGCCTTCGAGAATGACGTTCGGCGACTTGCCGCCGAGCTCCTGGCTGACGCGCTTCACGGTCGGTGCCGCGCGCTTGGCCACGTCGATGCCGGCGCGGGTCGAACCGGTGAAGGAGATCATGTCGATATCGGGGTGCTCGCTCATGGCGGCGCCGACCTCGGGGCCGAGACCGTTGACGAGGTTGAACACGCCCTTCGGCACGCCGGCTTCATGAAGGATTTCCGCGAAGATCAGCGCCGAGGTCGGGGTGAACTCCGACGGCTTCAGGATCATGGTGCAGCCGGCGGCGAGCGCGGGCGCGACCTTGCAGGCGATCTGGTTGAGCGGCCAGTTCCAGGGCGTGATCATGCCGACTACGCCGACCGGCTCGCGCAGCACCATGGCGGTGCCGACCGGTTCCTCGAAATGATAGTTCTTGAGCACGTCGAGCGTGGTCATGAGGTGGCCGAGGCCAGCACCGGCCTGCAGCTTTTCGGCCATCGGCAGCGGCGCGCCCATTTCGTCGGAGACGGCGGCACCGATCTCCTTGAGGCGGCCCTTGTAGATCTCGATGACTTTGGTGAGCAGCGCGACGCGCTCGTCACGGCTGGTCTGGGAGAATGTCACGAACGCGCGCTTGGCGGCGGCGACAGCTTTATCAACGTCGGCCTTGGAGCCCAGCGCAACCTCGTACATCGCCTCTTCCGTCGCCGGATTGACCACGGCGGTGGACTTCTTGACGGCGGGATCGACCCAGGCGCCGTCGATGTAGAATTGCATGCGATTGACCATTGTGAACCTCTTCTTGGGGCTTGGGGGGCGTTTCGGCAGGCATCCTTGCACGAAAGCGCCGGCAATTGAACCCGCCACCTGTCGCTTACAACAAGCGCCGCGGCGTATGGGTCCTGGCCTTCGCCAGGACGACGACGGAGACTTACACCGCCATCTTCCGATGCAACACCGGCGCGCCGGTGGTGAGGCTTTCGGCCGCATCGATGATGGCGTTGGCGTCGATGCCGTGGTGGCGGTACAGGTCGGCGATGGTGCCGGTCTGACCGAACTGCTCGACGCCGAGCGCCTCGACGCGATGGCCGCGGACGCTGCCGAGCCAGCCGAGAGCCGCCGGATGACCGTCGATCACGGTCACGATGCCGCAGTCGCGCGGCAGCGGCGCGAGCAGTCTTTCGATGTGGCTGAGATGCTGCACGCCCCTCCGATCACGGCGCAATTTCCGTGCGGCGGTCCACCCCGCATGCAGACGATCCGCGGACGTGATCGCGAGCAGGCCGATGTCGCGCCGGCTCTCGCCGATGAAGCCGGTCGCCTCGATTGCTTCCGGCGCAACGGCGCCGGTATAGGCGATGACGGCTTCGGCATTGGGGCCCGGCTTGCGCAGCCAATAGGCGCCGTCGGTGATGCCCTGTGCAAGCTCGGGTGTCATGATCCGCTGCGCCTGCTCGATGCTGCGCGTCGACAGCCGCAAATAGACCGAGCCGCCCTCGCCGGGATCACGCTGCATGTGATTGAAGCCCCACCCCATGATCACGGCGAGCTCGTCGACGAAGGCCGGCTCGAACGAGGCGAGGCCGTCCTGCGCCATGCCGATCAAAGGGGTTGCGATCGACTGATGCGCGCCGCCTTCGGGCGCGAGCGTGATACCTGATGGGGTCGCCGCCACCATGAAGCGGGCATCCTGGTAGCAGGCATAATTCAGCGCATCGAGACCGCGCTCGATGAAGGGATCGTAGAGCGTGCCGACCGGCAGCAGCCGCTCGCCGTTGAACTGGTGCGACAGGCCGAGGGCCGAGAGCATGATGAACAGGTTCATCTCGGCGATGCCGAGTTCGAGATGCTGACCCTTGGGCGAGAAATCCCAGTTGAAGGTGGATGGAATTTTCTCGCTGCGGAACAAATCCGCCTTCTCGCCGCGCGCAAACAGGCCGCGCCGGTTCACCCACGGACCGAGATTGGTCGAGACAGTGACGTCAGGCGATGTCGTGACGATGCGCTGTGCAAGCTCGCTGTCGCCGCGCGCGATCTCGTTCAGCACCAGCCCAAAACCCTGCTGGGTCGACATCTGCGGCGCCGGCTTGAAGGCGAGCTGCGACGGCACCTCGATCACAGGCGCGGTGAGCCGGCGGCCGTCCTGGTTGAACGGCACGCCCGCGAGGAAGGCGTCGAGCTCGGCGGCACTTTGGGCGAGACCCTCGT
This sequence comes from Bradyrhizobium sp. Ken64, assembly GCF_055807555.1. Taxonomy (NCBI): domain Bacteria; kingdom Pseudomonadati; phylum Pseudomonadota; class Alphaproteobacteria; order Hyphomicrobiales; family Nitrobacteraceae; genus Bradyrhizobium; species Bradyrhizobium sp. Ken64. Next base: position 267,396 of record NZ_JBVVPA010000002.1, read on the forward strand.
ATCTCTCCCATTCGTGTCCGGGCCGGATGTTCTGGCTGTCGCGATATTTCTCCATCTGCGCGACCGTCATCAGACCGGCGTGATTGTCCTTGTGGCCCTGGAACGGCAGACCGACGCCCTTGATGGTGTAGGCGATGAAGCAGACCGGGCGATCGTGATCGATGGATTCGAAGGCGTCCAGCATGCTCGCCATGTCGTGGCCGCCGAGGTTCGACATCAGCGCCAGCAATTCGTCGTCGCTGCGCTTGTCGATCAGCTTGGTGATGGGGCCCTGATCGCCGATCTCGTCGTGGAGGTGTTTGCGGAATGCCGCGCCGCCCTGGAAACACAGCGCGGCGTAGAGCGCGTTCGGGCAATTGTCGATCCAGCGCTTCAGCGCCTCGCCGCCAGCTTCCGCAAAGGCCTCGCGCATCAGGCGGCCATATTTCACGATCACCACGTCCCAGCCGAAATTGCGGAATACGGTCTCGAACTTTTCCCAGAGACCTTCGCGGACGACGGCATCGAGCGACTGCCTGTTGTAGTCGACCACCCACCAGGTGTTGCGCAGGCCGTGCTTCCAGCCTTCCGCCAGCGCCTCGAAAATGTTGCCCTCGTCCATCTCGGCGTCGCCGACCAGGGCAATCATCCGCCCCTCGCGGCGATCCTTCATCCAGCCATGTGCCTTGACGTAGTCCTGCACCAGCGAGGCGAACAGCGTCTGCGCGACGCCGAGGCCGACCGAGCCGGTGGAGAAATCGACGTCGTCAACGTCCTTGGTGCGCGAGGGATAGGACTGCGCGCCCTTGAAGCCACGAAAATTCTCCAGCTTCTCGCGGCTCTGCCGGCCGAACAGATATTGGATGGCGTGGAACACCGGGCTTGCATGCGGCTTCACCGCGACGCGATCTTCGGGCTTCAGCACGTGGAAATACAGCGCCGACATGATGGTGGCGAGCGAGGCCGACGAGGCCTGATGTCCGCCGACCTTCAGGCCGTCCGCGTTCGCGCGGACGTGGTTGGCGTGATGGATGGTCCATGACGACAGCCACAGCGCCTTGCGGGCGAGCGCGGTCAATGTGTCGAGGCGGGCGATATCAACGGGCATGGCAATGCTCCCGGCAAACAGGTGCCTGATGATACCCCTGCGGGAAGCGCCGAACTTCTCAATTTTTGGCGCAATACCAACTAATGTTGGGATAGATTACCAAGTAATCGCCGAAAACGACAGGTTCATCCCAATGCCCGACCTCGACGCCATCGACCGCAAAATCCTCGGCTACCTCCAGAACGACAGCCGGCTGACCATGCAGGAGCTGGCCGACAAGGTCGGGCTGTCGGTCTCGCCCTGCCATCGCCGGGTCAAGCTGCTGGAGGAGCGCGGCGTCATCTCGCGCTACATCGCGACCGTCGACCAGAAGGCGCTGGGGCTGCATGTCAGCGTCTTCATCTCGATCAAGCTGGCGCGGCAGAAGGAGGAGGATCTCAACCGCTTCGCGCGGGCGATCTCGAAATGGGACGAGGTGCTGGAGTGCTATCTGATGACCGGCAACCGCGACTATCTCTTGCGCGTGGTCGCGGCCGACCTCGCCTCCTACGAGACCTTCCTGAAGACCAAGCTGACCCGGCTCGACGGCATCGCCTCGATCGAGTCCAGCTTTGCGCTCAGCCAGGTGAAATATTCGATCGCGCTGCCGGTGTGACGGCCCCGCCGGGCTATTTCGGAACCGGTGTCACATGGACGCAATAAGCCCCGCCGATGGTCACGGGCGACAGGTACCCTGCCGAAAGAAGGACCCATGACCGCATCCGACCGCACCCCTGAAATGGCCAAACGCAAGCGCATCATCCGGGAAATGACCGACGATCTCGACGAAGAGCTGGAACTCGAGCTCGACGACTCCAGATTCGACGAACTGCTGGACGAGACCGACGCGCTCCGACCGACGGTGGATCGCAGGCTCTATTTCCGTGAGCTGCTCCGCCTTCAGGGCGAGCTGGTCAAGCTCCAGGACTGGGTGCAGAGCGAGAAGAAGAAGGTCGTGGTGCTGTTCGAGGGCCGCGACTCCGCCGGCAAGGGCGGCGTGATCAAGCGCATCACCCAGCGCCTCAACCCCCGCATCTGCCGTGTCGCCGCGCTTCCGGCACCGAGCGAGCGCGAGCGCACGCAATGGTATTTCCAACGCTATGTCTCGCACCTGCCGGCCGGCGGCGAAATGGTGCTGTTCGATCGCAGCTGGTACAACCGCGCCGGCGTCGAGCGCGTGATGGGATTCTGCACGGACGAGCAATACCAGGAGTTCTTCCAGTCGGTGCCGGAATTCGAGCGGATGCTGATCCGCTCCGGCACCATCCTGATCAAATACTGGTTCTCTATCACCGACGACGAACAGCAGTTCCGCTTCACCATGCGCATCAAGGATCCGCTCAAGCAGTGGAAGCTGAGCCCGATGGACGTCGAGGCGCGCAGCCGCTGGGAGGCGTACACCAAGGCCAAGGAGACGATGCTGGAGTACACGCATCTGCCGGATTCGCCGTGGTGGATCGTCGATGCCGTGGACAAGAAGCGCGCCCGGCTCAACTGCATCTCGCATTTGCTCAGCCAGATCCCGTACCAGGAGGTCTCGCGCGCGCCTGTGGTGCTGCCGCCGCGCGTCCGCAACCCCGACTATCACCGCGGACCGATTCCGGCGGAGATGCACGTGCCTTCGAAGTATTGACGAAGGTGAACGAGCGCGGCCTGCGTGGTTCGAGACGCCCGCTTCGCGGGCTCCTCACCACGAGCGTCTAGCATTTCGCCGCATGTCAGGACCTCATCCTGAGGGCCCGCCGCAGGCGGGCGTCTCGAAGGATGGCCGCAGAGAGATGTTCAACCAGCCTTCACCGCCATGGCTGCACGATGATCTTGGTGTGCGCTTCGGGATTGGCGAGATCGACGAAAGCCTTTGCGACGCCGTCGATGCCGACTTCCGCCGTCACCATCGCCGCCGCATCCACCTGCCCTTCCGAGATCAGGCGCAGCGAGGCTGCGAACTCGGCCGGCGTATAGCCCAGCACGTACTGGACGTTGAGCTCCTTCATGATGCCGAGCATGGGCTCACTTGTGTCGGTCTCCATGCAGACGCCGACCACGACGATCCTGGCATCGCGCGGGGCGCCTTCGAACACCTGCTGCAACAGCCCGGGCACGCCGACGCATTCGAAGATGATCGCGGGCTTCAGGGCGGGCAGCATCGCCTGGAATGGTGGCCGCGCCGCCTTCTCCGCATCCGACATCTGCGCATGCTCGGCCCAGGTCGCATAGGGCTGCGACACCCTGGGATCCACGACGATATCGGCGCCGAGTTTTGCCGCAAGCGCGCGCCGCGCCGGCGAATAGTCGGCCGCGACAATCGGATGCAGGCCCTTGAGCTTCAGCGCCGCAATCACCGCCAGCCCGACCGGACCGCAGCCGATCACGAGCGGCACTTCGCCGCCTCGGATGTTGGCCTTGGCGACCGCGTGAACGCCGACCGCGAGCGGTTCGGTGAGCGCGGCGTGCTCCGGCGCGAGACCGTTGGGCACCTCGAGCAGCAGCGCTTCGCTCAACAGCATCGCCTCGGCATAGCCGCCAATATTGTCATTGGAATAGCCGATGCCCTCGATGCCCTGCGACGTCACGAGGGCCGGCAGCGAACAGACGCGCGTGCCCGGCTTGAGCTTGCGCACAGTGCCCGGACCGAAATCGACGATCTCGCAGCAGAACTCATGGCCGAACACGACGTCGCGGGCGAGGTCCATCGGCTTGCGGCCGGTCTTTCGCGCCATCTCCACCATGCGGTGGGCGTGCTGGCGCGCGTGCAGATCGGAGCCGCAGATGCCGCAGGCGAGCGTCTTGACCAGCACCTGGCCGGAGCCCGGCTTTGGCTCCGCCATCCGGTCGACGACAATCTCGCCGTTCCTGAAAATCGCAGCGCGCATCCGGCTCCTCCCGTTTTATTGGAGCCGTTGATAGCACGAAGCGGACGCGCGATCTTGCGTCAGGGGTTCGGGGACCGCTCTTCCAGGATCAGGAGCTGGGCGCGGCGGATGCGCTCGCGATGGGCGATGTAGAGCCCGCTGGCGACGATGAAGGCCGCGCCGGTGACGGTCCAGACATCAGGCACTTCGCCGAACAGGAAGAAGCCGAGAATGCTCACCCACAGCAGCTGGGTGTAGGAAAACGGCGCCAGCACCGAGGCATCGCCGTAGCGATAGGCCAGCACGATGATCCACTGGCCGACGGTGGAGGCGACGCCGATCACGATGCCAAGCCCGATCGCGGTCCAGGTCGGCGTGACCCAGACGAACGGTACCATCAGAGAGAGGATCGCAACGCCCGTCAGCGCCGAATAGGCCATCGTGGTGAGGACAGCTTCACGCCCGCTCATCATGCGCGTCAGGATCAGCGCCGCAGCCCAGCAGAACGCCGAGACGATTGGGAAGAACGCGGCGGCGTGAAACGCGCTGGAGCCGGGGCGCAGGATGATCAGTACGCCGGTCAGGCCGATCGCCGTCGCGATCCAGCGGCGCATGCCGACCTTCTCGCTCAGGAACACGATCGAGAGCGCGGTGACGAACAGCGGCGAGACGAAGCCGGTCGCGGACGCTTCCGCGATCGGCAGGAAGCTCAGGCCGGTGATGAAGAACAGCGAAGAGCCGAGCAACGCCGCGCCGCGCATCAGCTGCAGGCCGAGGCGTTCGGTGCGCATGGCATGGAGCGGCGAACCCGGCAGCATCACCGGCGTGAACATCAGCGCGAACGTCACGAAGCGGATCCAGGTGATCTCGATCGACGGCAGGCTCGACGACAGATATTTCGCGGTGACATCGGAGCAACCGAGAAAGATGGTCGACAGCAGCACCAGCGCGATGCCCTTGAAGGGATGATCGACGCGCGCCGGCGCGCGGCGCGCCTGCGGCTTCTTTTCCGGCATGGACATGGGAATACTGTCGAGCCTTGCGGCTGCGGCGGGCGGCGGGGTCACGGCTGGAACCTAGGAATGCGAATCGGGAATGATCGTAAAAAACGATAATTGCGCCGCTTTCACAACTTCCGAAAACAGGATGCCGATATGCGCTCACGTCCGCGCGCGTCAAGACTCCATTAATAACAGGCGTTTGTGCACTACAGCATGGGCAGGCCGCGCGGCTTCGGACCGCGCGGAAACGCCGCATCGAGCGCCGCAATCTCATCTTTCGTCAGCACGAGATCGCCGGCCGCGGCGTTTTCGCCGGCATGCTCCGCGGACGACGCCTTCGGGATGGCGAACACCGTAGTCGCACGGGTGAGGAAGCTCAGTGCGACCTGGCGCGGCGTCGCGCGCCGCGCCTCCGCGATGCGCGCCAGTACTGCGCCGCCCTTGCTGTTGCTCGCAGGGAAATCGTCGTGGCCGAACGGCGAATAGGCGACGACGGCGACACCATGCTGTTCGCACCACGGGATCACCGCGTGCTCGATTGCGCGTTCCTTCAGATGATAGAGCACCTGATTGCAGGCGATGCGGCCTTCGCCGGCAGCGTCGAGCATCTCGTCGAGATCGTCGGCATCGAAATTGGAAACGCCCCAGGATTTGATCTTGCCGGCCTTCACCAGTTCCTCGAACGCGGCGACGGTGTCCTCCAGCGGATAGGAGCCGCGCCAATGCAGCAGATAGCAATCGAGCCGATCAGTTTTCAGCCGCTTCAGCGAGCGCTCACAGGCGGTGATAGTTCCGCGGCGCGAGGCGTTGCTCGGCAGTACCTTTGACACGAGGAACACCTCGTCGCGTCGGCCCGCGATTGCATCGGCAATGACGAGCTCGGCATCGCCATACATCTCGGCGGTATCGATGTGGGTCATGCCGAGATCGAGCCCGCGCTGCAGCGCCGCGATCGCGCGCTTGCGATCGCCATGGTCGAGATACCAGGTGCCCTGCCCGATGACGGAGACGCTGCCGCCGGTTTTGCCGAAGGGTTTTGTGCTCATATTTGCTCCGATACCGCTCGTTCGCTCAGGCAACCGCCATCGAGCTCAAGAGTTCAACACGCCGATGTCAGCGACCAATACGCTACCGGTTGCGGACTCCGTGATGTAGAGCCGATCTTTGTTCGCACCACCGATGGCAACATTGGTGCAATTCGGCCCTGCACACGACTTGACCCGCGCTATCAATTCGCCATTGGGCGCGAACACGAAGACATGGCCGAGCGAGGCGTGGCCGACGAACAGGCGGCCCTTGGCATCCATGGTCATGCCATCGGGGCCGCTGGTACCGAACAGCGAGCAGAAGCGGCCGACCTTCGACACGCTGCCGTCCTTCATGAACGGCAACCGCCACACCGCGTTGTCGCGCGTCATCGCGACGAACAGCACGGTCTCGGTTGGATCGAGCACCAGACCATTCGGACTGATGCCGGTGTTAACAAGGCAATCCAGCCGGCCGCCTGGCGTCAGGCGATAGACACGGCCGCTCGGGTCATGCAGGCCGGTCTGACCCTGGTCGGTGAAATAGATGTCGCCGTTGGAAGCGAGATGCAAATCGTTGCAGCCGCGGAATGATTCCGAATTGCGCGCGGTCAGAACAGGCCTGATGCGTCCTGCCTCGGCGTCGAGCTCCATGATGCCGTGCCTGTAGTCGGCGACCAGGATGCGGCCGTCGGCCGCGATCTTCAGCCCGTTCGGCCAACCCTCATATTCGATCGCCAGCGACCATTCGCCGTCGGGCGCGATGCGGAAGATGCGGCCGAACGGAATGTCGACGATGTAGAGATTGCCATCCTTGTCGAACGACGGCCCTTCGATGAAGGAGTCCGTCGGCACTCCCGGCCGGTTGGCATCGGCCCAATCCGTTCGCTCGCCTTTGCGGCGGAATTTGTCGGGCATGGCGGAAAAGAGCTTGGTCTCGATCAGGCGCGGCGGCGTTTCCAGGTACATCATTGTTGTTATCTTTGTTGAACTGACGGAATGCGCGGCAGCATAGGGCACAAAGCAGAGGCCGTCGATCCGCGCGACAGCTTCACCACGCTCTCGGGGTCGTCCTGGCCTAGTGCGCAATTGCGCACGGGAGCCAGGAGCCATTACCACACGAAGATGTTGTTGCGGATGATGGTGGCCACAACGGGCTTCGACAAACGCTGACCGGGGTAATGGGTCCTGGCTTTCGCCAGGACGACGAGGAGGAGAGACCTCTACCCCGCGGCGCCCGCGACCTTCGCCTGCTTCACTGGTGCCACCTCCGTCGTCGCGATCAGGCGCTTCAGCTCGGGGATGCAGGAGCCGCAATTGGTGCCGGCCTTCAGCTTTGCGCCGATCTCGGCGGCTGTGCGCGCGCCTGCGGCGATGGTGTCGCAGATGGTGCCGCGGCCGACGCCGAAGCAGGCGCAGACGACAGGACCGGTCGAAGCCGTGTCCTCGCTGGACTTGCCCGACAACAGCATGCGGCGCTGCTCGTCGGTGACATGGTCAGCCACGAACAGGCTCTTCACCACCTCCCAGTCGCCGGCATCATGCGCGGGGCCGACGAACAGGCAGGTCTCGATGCGGTCGCCGGCAAACGAAGCCGCGCGATAAACGCCGCCGCCGAAGTCGCGATAGTCGGCAACGTCCTCGCCGGCAACGCTCTCGAGCCAGGCCGGCCAGCGCGACAGGTCGGCATTGTCGGCAAAGAGGTAGCCGAAGCCGCCGGCAACAGTTACGCGGGTCCACATCAGGTTCGGCGGCAGCTCCAGCTGCTTGCGCGACAACGCAAAGCCGCGGAAGACGTACTCATAAGGCGCGATCGCAGCCGGTGTCGCCTTGGACTCCGGCTGTCCCGAGAACGGATCGGTGAACGGTGCGACCAGCGCCCCGACGCGACCGTGCGAGGCGTTCATCGCACTCCAGTGGATCGGCGCGAATAGCGTGCCGCGCTGCTGACGGTCGCTGACGACGACCTTGAGGGTGCACTGGCCGTAATCGGTGGTGACGCGGGCATAGCCGTCATGGACGATGTTGTATTTGTTCGCGTCATCGGGATGAATCTCGACGAACGGCTCGGGAAGATGCGCGCCGAGCCGCTGGCTGAGACCCGTACGGGTCATGGTGTGCCACTGGTCGCGGATGCGCCCGGTATTGAGCCGCAGCGGCCGCGACGGCCCGGTCTCGCCACGCAGCGCCGGCACCTCCGGCGCGACGAAGCGGCCCTTGCCGTCATTGGTGAAGAACCCGCCGGCCGCGAAGAAGCGCTCGCCGGGCGCCTCGCCTTCACGTGCGGGCCACTGCACGGGCTTCAAGGCGTCGAAGCCTTCGTCGGACAGTGAAGTCAGCGCGCCGATATCGAAGTCGCGGCTGCCATCGTTCTCGAACGCCGAGAGCGCGGCGTGCTCCCGAAAGATGTCGGCGGCGGATTTGTAGTTAAAACTGTCGCCGAAGCCGAGGCGTTTTGCGGTTTCGCTCAGGATCCACCAGTCCGGCCGCGCCTCGCCGGGCGCCGGCAGGAACGAGCGCTGGCGCGAGATCCGGCGCTCGGAATTGGTCACGGTGCCCGACTTCTCGCCCCAGGCGAGCGCGGGCAGCAGCACGTGCGGGCCGGCATCGACCGTGTCGTTGGAGAGCACGTTCTCGGAGACCACGAACAGCTCGAGCTTCTTCAGCGCCTCGCGCACGAAGTCCGCGTCGGGCAGCGACACTGCGGGGTTGGTGCCCATCACCCACAGCGCCTTGACCTCGCCGCGGTTGATGGCTTCGAACAGCTGCACCGCCTTCAACCCTTCATGGGTGGCGATGCGCGGCGCCTTCCAGAACCGCCGCACGCGATCGATGTCCGGCGGCGTGAAGTTCATGTGTGCGGCGAGCTGGTTGGCGAGGCCGCCGACCTCGCGGCCGCCCATCGCGTTGGGCTGGCCGGTGAGCGAGAACGGCGAGGCGCCGGCCTTGCCGATGCGGCCCGTGGCGAGATGGCAGTTCAGGATCGCATTGACCTTGTCGGTGCCCTGCGCCGACTGGTTGACACCTTGCGAGTACAGCGTGACGACGCGGGGCGTGTCACGGAACATCTTGAAGAAGGTGGCAACGTCCTGCTCGGAGAGGCCGGTCGCCAGTGCGGTGGCGGTGACGCTGCCGGCGATGCTGCGTGCGCGCGCCAGCGCGTCGTCAAAGCCCGACGTGTTTTGCCCGATGTAGTCCTGATTCAGGGCACCATTGTCGGCGAGGTGAACGAACAGGCCGGAGAACAGCGCCGTGTCGGTGCCGGGCTTGAGGCCCAGGAACAGATCGACATCGGTCGCGGTGTCGGTGCGGCGCGGATCGATCACGATCATGCGCGCGCCGCGTTCCTGCCGGTTCTTCAGCATGCGCTGAAACAGCACGGGATGGCACCATGCGGCGTTCGAGCCGACAAAGACGAGCAAATCGGCCTGGTCGAGATCCTCGTAGCAGCCGGGTACGGTGTCGGCACCGAAGGCGCGACGGTGACCGGCGACCGAGGACGACATGCATAGCCGCGAATTGGTGTCGACGTTCGCCGTGCCGACAAAGCCCTTCATCAGCTTGTTGGCGACGTAATAATCCTCGGTCAGCAGCTGGCCCGAGAGATAGAATGCGACCGCGTCGGCGCCGTCGCGCGCGACGATGTGCTGCATGCGGTGGGCGACGTGATCGAGCGCATCGCTCCAGGCGACGCGTTCGAGCACGCCCTTGCAGCGGATCATCGGATAGAGCAGCCGGCTTTCCAGCCCGACGGTCTCGCCGAGCGCCGAGCCCTTGGAGCACAGCCGGCCGAAATTGGCAGGATGATCGGGATCGCCCGCGATCGCCGCGCCGCCCTTGCCGTCTGGCGTCGCCAGCACGCCGCAGCCGACGCCGCAATACGGACAGGTCGTCTTGGTGGCGCGGAGCTCAGGATCGATCGCCGTCATATCAAGCCGCCTCTATCAAGCCGCTTTGGAGGGACCCGCGAGCGCGCGGCCGAACATCATGTCGGCGCGGATCGCCGCCACCTTTTCGCGGTTGCGGATCAGTTCGAGATACCAGAGCGCATCGACGGTATCGCCAATCAGCAGGGCGCCGGTGAGCCGGCCCTCGGCGATGACGAGCTTCTTGTAGGTGCCGCGCCTGCGGTCTGACAGCACGAGGCTCTCGCTGCCCTCCCCGCCCATGAAGTCGCCGGCGGAGAATACGCTGACGCCCGACACTTTCAGATTGGTCGAGACCACGCTGCCCTGATAGGCCGCGGGACGGCCGGAGAGATGCCGCGCCAGCACGCGCGCCTGCTCGTAGGCAGGTTCGACCAGGCCGTAGCAGGTTCCGCGATGCTCGGCGCACTCGCCGAGCGCGTAGATATCGGGTGACGCCGTCTGCATCTCGTCGTTGACGACGATGCCGCGGTTGACTGCGATGCCGGCGTCTTTTGCGAGCGCAATGTTGGGCCTGATGCCGGCAGCGAAGATCACCGCATCGGCCTCGATGCGGCTGCCGTCGGCAAGCTCGACCGCTTCGACATGGCCCTCGCCATGGATGCGGGCTGTGGATGCATTGAGCAGGATGCGAATGCCCTTGCGCTCGACCAGCGTCTTGAGCAGGTCGGCGGCGGGGGCATCGAGCTGGCGCTCCATCAACCGGTCCATCAGGTGCAGCAGCGTCACGGGCGCTCCCGCCTTGGCGAGGCCGTAAGCCGCTTCGAGTCCGAGCAGACCGCCGCCGACCACAACGACGCGCTTTTTGGCGGCAGCGAGCGTCAGCAGCAGGTCGACGTCGCGGGTGTCGCGAAAGGTGTGCACGCCGGCGAGATCGGCGCCCGGCACGTTGAGCCGCAGCGGCGTCGAGCCGACAGCGAGCACGAGCTTGGAATATTCCATGCTCTCTTCGCCTTCGATCTTGAGCTCGCGTCGGCCGGTGTCGATCTCGGTGACGCGATAGCCGTAGCGCACCGTGACGCCGCGATGGCGCCACCAGTCGGCGGGCCGGAGCTCGATCTCGTGCGAGCCGGTCTCGCCGGCCAGCACCGAGGAGAGCAGAACGCGGTTGTAAGCGAGCCGCGGCTCTTCGCCGATCACAGCGACCGCGTAGCGGCCGAGCGAGGTCTTGGCGAGCTCGTCGACCAGACGCGCGGCCGCCATACCGTTACCGACGATGACCAGCGGTTCACTCACAACGCATCTCCTATTCAGCGGCCTGCGGCTGTGCGCCGTAGGCCTCGGAAATCATGTAGCCGGACAACACGCCGTAGGCGTCGGTCCAGGCGGTGGCGAGTTCGGGCGTCCAGGCCTCGCCGAGCCCCTTCTCCAGGGTCCACAGCAAGGTCGCGCCGACCACGGGGTAGTGCTCGGCCTTGGCGCCGTAGCCGACGTGACGCTTCGCAAGCGCCGAGGCCGCGGGAAGAATCGAGTCGAGGTTCGACAGACCGCCGACGACGGCGGCGAGCATGCCCATCAGCTTCTTGCGCTGCTCGGTCATGTCCTCGGGAAACATCGCGCGCACGGATGGCGCGACCTCGAACAGGCGATCGTAGAACAGCACCGCGGCTTGCGCGGAAATCGGCGCGACCTTGGCAAAGCTCTGCTGGACGAGGGTGATCTGTTCTGGCGTCATGATGTTCTCCTGCCTGTTGGGTTTGCCTTGGTGCGCGCCATTGCGAACCAGGTTCATTGTCAAACTGTCGGGCAATGCTTCTCCCCGCGTACGGGGAGAAGCGAGATTCGTACCAAGTGTTAAACTCGCGCGCCGGTGAGGCTTGACGCGCCTTCACCCTGCGGGCTGCGACGCAGATAGAACCACCAGGTCAGCGCGAGACAGGAGGCGTAGAAGCCGAGATAGATCGCAAGCGCGAGCTGCGGTCCGCCGGTCAGCGCGATCGACTTGCCGAACCCGGTCGGGATCAGATAGCCGCCGACGGCGCCGACCGCTCCGATGAAGCCGACCGCAGCACCGCTCTCGATGCTCGCTGTCTTCAAGGCGACCGCGCGCTCCGCAGCGCCCTTGCCGCGCACCCTGAACAAATTCTGCTCGCGGAAGATCGAGGGGATCATGCGGTAGGTCGAGCCGTTGCCGATTCCCGTCGTCACGAACAGGACCAGGAACATCGAGAGGAAGCCGATGAAATCCTTATGCCCGACGAAATAGAGCACGCCGATCGTGGCGCCTGCCATCACGATGAAATTCCAGAACGTGATCACCGAGCCGCCGATCCTGTCCGCAAGCCAGCCGCCGAGCGGCCGCGACAGCGAGCCGACCAGCGGTCCCAGGAACGCGATCCCGATCGTGACTTGCGGGAACTGGGTCTTGATCAGCAGCGGAAATGCCGCCGAGTAGCCGATGAAGGAGCCGAACGTGCCGATATAGAGATAGGCCATGATCCAGGTGTGCTTGCGCTTGACCACGGCGAGCTGGTTCTTGATCGACGACTTGGCCGTGGTCAGGTTGTTCATGAAGAACACTGCGCCGAACACCGCGATCGCGATCGGCAGCACCCACATCAGGCCGGCGTTTTGCAGGAAAACACCGTCGACAGGGGTTGCCTGGAACAGGTTGATGACGGCGAGCGTCATCAGGATCGGGGTCAGGAGCTGCACGCTGGAGACGCCGATATTGCCGCCGGCCGCATTCAGTCCGAGCGCCCACCCCTTCATCCGGTCGGGGAAGAAGAACGAGATGTTGGTCATGCTGGACGCAAAATTGCCGCCGCCTAGGCCGGCGGTCGAGGCAATCAGCAGCATCAGCCAAAACGGCGTGTCGGGCTGGCCGACGAAATAGGCGAGCGAGAGCGTCGGAATGAACAGGATCGCCGCACTGAAGATGGTCCAATTGCGACCGCCGAAGGTCGTCACCGCGAAGGTGTAGGGAAAGCGCATCAACGCGCCGATCAGCCCGGGCACCGCGACGAGCTGGAACAGCTGGTCGGTGGTGTAGTGGAAGCCCGCCTGCGGCAGCTTGGTGGTGACGATGCTCCAGATCAGCCAGACCGAGAAGCCGATATGTTCGGCCACGATCGACCAGATCAGGTTGCGTCCCGCGATAGTTTTGCCAGTCGCATTCCAGAACGCCTCATCTTCGGGACGCCAGTCCGAAATCCAAGTCCGACTCTTGGTCATTGCAGAATCCCTTCCAGGCTCACCGCTGCGTCGTTGCAGGCTCAGCCTCCGGCCACGGAGGCGCGCTCCGAGGCTTCACCCCCGGTGGCGAGTTATGATGCTGATTGATGATGTTGAGGGACGTCGTCGTTGGCGTCGCGATTGGTATTTCAATTTCCGTGCCAACTGCCCGCATTCCGGAAACGCAAGAGATTCAGGAGCTTGTTCGTAGTGCTCCGGACTTTCGCAGGACTATTTCGCACGCAAATTTTGCGATTCGCTCAATCCCTGTGCGGCGCACAAGGATTGAGCTTGATGCAACCGATTTGAACGTGCATGCGCGCCTGCTCACGCCGCTTCCGGATTGACCGCTGGTTTCGTCGGCGCCTTTGACACGGCTCCATGCTCGTAAGCTTCGAGAAAATCGAGCAACTCGCGGCGATATCGGTAGTAATTGGGGTGCTCGAGCAGAGCCTTTCGCGTGCGCGGCCGAGGGATATCGACCTCCATGATGTGACCGATCCGGGCGTATGGTCCGTTGGTCATCATCACCACGCGGTCGGCAAGCAGGATCGCCTCGTCGACATCATGGGTCACGCACATCGCCGTCACTTGCGTGCGCTTCCAGACCTCCATCAGTACCTCCTGGAGGTCCCAGCGGGTGAGGCTGTCCAGCATGCCGAACGGCTCGTCCAGCAACAGCAATTTTGGCGACAGCGCGAAAGCACGCGCGATGCCGACTCGTTGGCGCATGCCGTTCGACATTGCCGCAGCCGACTTGTCGAAAGAATCCGCAAGCCCGACCCGCTCGAGGTAATAGTCGACGATCTCGTCGCGCTGCCGCCGCGTGGCGTGCGGATAGACACGGTCAACACCGAGCGCAACGTTCTCGCGCGCCGTCAGCCAGGGAAACAATGAAGGCGCCTGGAACACGACCGCTCGGTCTGGACCGGCCGTCGTTACCTCGCGGCCGTCGAGAATGATGCCCCCGAGGGAGACCTCGTTGAGACCTGCGGTCATCGACAGCACCGTCGACTTGCCGCAGCCGGAATGACCGATCACCGAGATGAACTCGCCCTTGCGAACCTTGAGATCGAAGTTCTCCACGATGGTCAGCGGCCCCGTCGGCGTCGGATAGACCTTCGAGAGCCGGGAGAATTCGAGATAGCGGTCGGTGTTGATGGTCACCGTAGCAGCCGCCTTCTGATAGGCCGTCGGCGGCTTGTCCATCTGTGTGATGGATACGACGTTGGGCAGCGTACGAACCGTCGCATCGGCATCGGCCGAGCGCTCTTTCGCGACGTCAAGGAGATAGCCGGTGACGGCCTGCCGCAGCCGCTTGAAATGCGGATCCTCGTTGATCGAGGACCGGTCGCGCGGGCGCGGGATGTCGACTTTGAACTGCTGCCCGAGCGTCGCGTTCGGGCCCGGCAACAACGGAATGATGCGATCGGCGAGCAGGATCGCTTCGTCGACGTCATTCGTAACCAGCACCACGGTGCGCTTGTCGCGCGACCAGATGTCGACGATCTCGTCCTGGAGCTTGGCGCGGGTCAACGCGTCGAGTGCCGATAGCGGCTCGTCGAGCAGCAATATCTCAGGGCTGGTTGCAAGCGCACGGGCAACGGCGACGCGCTGACGCATGCCGCCGGACAGTTCGGCCGGCAGGCGGGTCGCCGCGTGCGTAAGCCCGACCATGTCTATGTAGCGGTCGACGCGGCCGGCGCGCTGAGCCTTGCTTTCGCGGGCAAACACCTGATCGACAGCGAGAGCGATGTTGCCGCGTACCGTCAACCACGGCATCAGCGAGTACGACTGAAAGACGATGCCGCGGTCCGGGCCGGGCCCCGCGACCGGTTTGCCCTTGAGCGTGATCTCGCCGGCATCCGGCTGCACCAGCCCGGCGATCGCCGAGATCAGTGTCGTCTTGCCGCTGCCCGAGAAGCCCACGATGGCGATGAACTCGCCCTCGGCGACCTCAAGATTGACATTCGACAGCACGTCGGTGCGCTTGGCGCCGGCACCGTAGCCCTTGCGGAGCCCCTTCAGCGACAGGAACGACATCAGGGCCTCAGCGCTGGCTGGAAAAGGTGAAAGCGGACTGGAGCGCGTACATCACGCGATCAAGCAGGAAGCCGATGATCCCGATCGTCAGCACAGCCAGGATGATCCGGGCCAGCGACTGCGACGAGCCGTTCTGAAACTCGTCCCAGACGAATTTCCCAAGGCCCGGATTCTGCGCGAGCATTTCCGCCGCGATCAGCACCATCCAGCCCACGCCGAGAGAGAGTCTCAATCCGGTGAAGATCAGCGGCAGCGAACTTGGCAGGACCAGCTTGGTGACGGTGCGCCATGTCGGCAGCTGCAGGACGCGGCCGACGTTGAGCAGGTCCTTGTCGATCGAAGCCACTCCAAGCGCGGTGTTTATCAATGTCGGCCACAATGAACACAGCGTTACCGTGATGGCGGAGATGACCAGCGACTTCGGTAGCAACTCCGACGGGTTCACATAAAGCGCCGAGACCACCATGGTCACGATCGGGAGCCACGCAAGCGGCGATACCGGCTTGAATATCTGGATCAGGGGGTTGAGAGCACTGTTCATGGTCCGCGAGAGGCCGCACAGGATACCGAGCGGCACGGCAACAAGCGTCGCCACGGCAAAGCCGAGCGCCACCGTCATGAGACTGGTTAGTATTTGGTCGAAGTAAGTTGGCTTGCCGGCATAGCCACGATGCCGGACATCCTCGGGATGACCGTCAGCCACCACTTTGGCGTTACGTTGATCCTGGCGTTCGTAGAAGGCCGCCCGCTTGGCGCGCTCCGCCAGATGGTCGGCGTACAGGTTTCCGGCCTGCGTCCAGACCTCGGCCGGCCCCGGGATGGCGCCGAGCGACGTCTTGACCCGCGGCGCGGCCCAGGCCCATGCCAGAAGGAAGACACCGATGCCAATCAGCGGCACCAGCAATCCCTGGCGTAGCTCCTTCAACTGCGGCTTGACGCTGTCGCCGGCCGCAATGCGGGCCAGCGGCACGAGCCATCCCAATCCGAGAATGTTGAGATAAATCGCTGCTGCATTGATGCGCGCAAACACCCGCTCCCGGCGGGCACGCTTGCGCTCCTCTGCGCTGAGGTCGATGTAGTCGGTAGCCGCTGCCATAGTCTTGTCCCTCGGCGTTCATCGCCCGACTTCGAGTGAGGAGACCGGGCCGGCCTGACGGCGGCCCGGCTCATGCGCGTCAGCCGTCGATGACCTTGGCACCGTCGATCTTCTGCTTGCCCTTTAGACCGATCTTCAGGCTATCGATGTAGGCGTTGGGCTTGCGACCGTCGTAAGTGACGCCATCGATGAATTCCGAGGTCGGCGCACGATAACCCTCGCTCTCCCAGGGGAAGTCGTCCTTGTTCGCTTTGCCGTCGGCGATCAGAAGCTTGGCCGCGGAAAGGTAGATATCCGGACGATACACGCTCTTGGCCGTCGCCTCGTACCAGGCGTCGTCCCTGGCCTCCGCGATCTGCCCCCAGCGGCGCATCTGCGTCAAATACCAGACCGCGTCGGAATAGTAGGGATAGGTCGCGAAATAGCGGAAGAACACATTGAAGTCCGGAATGGAGCGCTTGTCGCCTTTCTCGTATTCGAATGTGCCGGTCATCGAGTTGGCGATGACCGCCTTGTCGGCGCCGACATATTCGGGCTTCGACAACAGCTCGACGGCCTTGGCGCGATTGGCGTTGGCATTCTCGTCCAGCCACATCGCGGCGCGGATCAGCGCCTTGGTCAGGGCCAGCACGGTGTTTGGATTCTTGTCGGCAAAGGCCGCGGTGATGCCGAACACCTTCTCCGGATTGTTCTTCCATATCTCGTAATCGGTGATCACGGGCACGCCGATGCCCTTGAACACGGCGGCCTGGTTCCAGGGCTCGCCGACGCAGTAGCCGTTGATGGTGCCGGCTTCGAGCGTCGCTGGCATCTGTGGCGGCGGCGTCACCGACAGCAGCGCTTCGGCGCCGACCGTTCCGGTCACGTCGCCGGACGAATAATAGCCGGGGTTGATGCCGCCCGAAGCGAGCCAGTAGCGCAGCTCGTAATTATGGGTCGACACCGGGAAGACCATGCCCATTTTGAAAGACTTGCCGTCGGCCTTCAGCTTCTCGATCGCCGGACGCAACGTATCGGCCTTGATCGGATGCACGAGCTTGCCGCTCGCATCCTTCGGGATGTTCGGCTTCATCATCGCGAAGATCTCGTTCGAGACCGTGATGGCGTTTCCATTGAGGTCCATCGAGAACGGCGTGATGATGTGCGCCTTCGTGCCAAAGCCGATCGTGGCCGCCAATGGCTGGCCCGCCAGCATGTGCGCGCCGTCCAGCTCGCCACTGATGACGCGGTCCAGCAGAACTTTCCAGTTGGCCTGCGCCTCCAGCGTGACGAACAGACCTTCGTCCTCGAAGTACCCGTTCTCCTTGGCCACCGCGAGCGGCGCCATGTCGGTGAGCTTGATGAAGCCGAGCTTCAGTTCTTCCTTCTCGGGTTTGAGCGCGGCGGCGCGGACGCGGCCGGGAGCGACCGCAAACGCCGCGGCGACGGTGCCTGCGGCGAGGAACGTGCGGCGGTCGAGGAGCATGAGCGCGTTCGCGCTGGCTCCGCCAAGATGGTGGCCGTGACGACTGCTGCGCGAGGACTGATCAATTGGCTTCGTCATTGAATGTGATGATCCTTTGTGACCGGAGCGACCATCCGCACATGCCGACCGCACGACGCGCACGGCGGCGCGTCTCCGGGGAAGCCCCGGATGGCAGAAGTCACAATTCGGATGGAGATCTTCGAGGGACGGCATCGATGGCGTCGCGCATTCTCAAACAAGAAGCGTGCCAAAGCGAAGAAATCGACGATGCCAAGCAAAAACAGAGCGTTGCGCCGAAGCGACTCTCTGTTGGCAAATCTCCGCGCGCCGTCAAATTTGGCGAACAGCCCAGTTCTTGTGCGTCGCACAAAAATTGGGCAGGCCTGACTTCGTGCCTCTCGGAACCTTGGTCCATCGATGGTCCGCTCGACATATGGAAGGCGCAAAACACACTGTAACCGCGCCAGCACTCGGTCGCGATGCATGGCCCGTCATCTGGCACGTGGATTGCTTGCACAGTAACCACTCAGTCAACGACGACTGCGGTCCGCCGACATGTTGAGGCCTCCAAAGGCTGAAACTCGGGGAGAGCAATATTGCTTCGCTGGGCCCATCGGGCACAGTCGTCGTCACGCGATCCCAAGCGAGATTCCGAATTCCTTTGGTCCGCAGATTGCCGGTTCACCGGCTCGTGCGGAGGCAGCATCTCGACAACGGTACCGTCCGAAACCGCCACGCTATTCTCACACGAGCAAAAGGAACCATTGATGTCGTATCTCGCGCCTTCGGAATTCGTCACCAAGATGGTGGATGCGGGCGAATCCAAGATCTTCATGTCCACCCGCGATACCATCATCCGCGCCTACATGGCCGGCGCTATCCTCGCGCTGGCGGCATGGTTCGCCGTCACCATCAACGTGAACACCGGCCAGCCTCTCATCGGCGCGTTGCTGTTCCCGGTCGGATTCTCGATGCTCTATTTGTTGGGCTTCGACCTTTTGACCGGCGTGTTCGTGCTGGCGCCGTTGGCGCTCATCGACAAGCGCCCCGGCGTAACCTTCGGCGGCGTGCTGCGGAACTGGAGCCTCGTCTTCGTCGGCAATTTCGCAGGCGCCCTTACGGTGGCCTTCATGATGGCCTTCGTCACGACTTTCGGCTTCACGCAGGATCCGGACAAGGTCGGCACGGCGATCGGCAATATCGGCGAAGGCCGCACGCTCGGCTATGCCGCGCACGGCGCGGCCGGCATGGCGACGCTGTTCATCCGCGGCATGCTCTGCAACTGGATGGTCTCGACCGGCGTCGTCGGCGCCATGATCTCCACCTCGGTCCCCGGCAAGGTCATCGCGATGTGGATGCCGATCCTGGTGTTCTTCTACATGGTGTTCGAGCATTCCGTCGTGAACATGTTCCTGTTCCCGTCCGGCCTGATGCTGCACGCGAAATTCTCGATCATGGACTATTTGATCTGGAACGAGATCCCGACCGTGCTCGGCAATCTCGTCGGCGGCCTCGCCTTCACCGGCATGACCCTCTACGCCACGCACGTCCTGACCCAGCCGAAGCGCCAGGCGAGCAAGGCCTCGTCGCCCCGCATTGCGGCCTGATACGTCTCGACAGGAGAGCCTCGCCCGATCAGGGTGAGGCTCCCCTTTGCCGGTGATGACGATGACCCGCGGACTTCAGATCTCGGTCGGCCAGCATTCCGACAAGGGTCGCAAGCCCATCAACCAGGATTTTCACGGCGTCCTCGTTCCGGACGAGCCGATGCTCAGCCTGAAGGGCATTGCGGCCGTCCTCGCCGACGGCATCTCCAGCAGCACGGTGAGCCAGATCGCCAGCGAGTCGGCGGTCAAGAGCTTCCTGATGGACTATTACTGCACGTCGGAATCCTGGACGGTGAAGACCTCCGCCCGCCGCGTGCTCGACGCGACCAATTCCTGGCTCCACGCGCAGACGCGCAAGAGCCAATATGCCTATGACCGCGACAAGGGTTATGTCTGCACGCTGAGCGCCATGGTCATCAAGGCGACCACCGCGCACATCTTCCACGTCGGCGACTGTCGCGTCTACCGCGTGGCGGGCAAGGCGCTCGAGCAGCTGACCGACGATCACCGGATCATCGTGTCCTCGGAGCAGACTTATCTTGGCCGTGCGCTCGGCATCAATCCACAGCTCGAGATCGACTACCAGAATTTCGAGATCGAGACTGGCGACACGTTCCTGCTGGCGACCGACGGCGCCTATGAATTCGTCGACGCGCGTTTCGTCACCAGCGCGCTCAGCGAGCATGCAGCCGAGCTCGACGGGGCGGCGAAGGCGATCGTCGAGGAAGCCTACCGGCGCGGCAGCGACGACAACATCACGGTCCAGATCCTCCGCATCGATGCGGTGCCACAACGCGAGCCGGCCGGTATCTTCAACCAGACCTCGCAGCTGCCGCTTCCCCCGCTGCCGGAGCCGCGGGCCATCTTCGACGGCTACAGGATCGTCCGCGAAATCCACGCCAGCAGCCGCAGCCATATCTACCTTGCCGTCGACGCGATGACCGAGGAGCCGGTCGCGCTCAAGCTGCCGTCGATCGATTTGCGCGACAATGCCGCATACCTCAAGCGCTTCCTGATGGAGGAGTGGATCGCGCGCCGGATCGACAGCCCGCATGTGCTCAAACCGCTCTCACAGTCGCGCCGGCGCGGTTACCTCTACGTCGCGACCGAATTCGTCGAAGGTCAGACCTTGCGGCAATGGATGACGGACAACCCGCGCCCCGATCTCGAAACCGTCCGCAGACTGGTCGAACAAATCGCCGCGGGCTTGCGCGCCTTCCACCGCATGGAAATGCTGCATCAGGATCTCAGGCCCGACAACATCCTGATCGACAAGACCGGCACCGCGAAGATCATCGACTTCGGATCGGTGAAGGTGGCTGGCGTCGCGGAGGCCGCGCCACAGGACGAGGCCGACGAAATTCTGGGAACGGTCCAGTACACGGCGCCGGAATATTTTCTTGGGCAGGGCGGCTCGCCGCGCTCCGACATGTTTTCACTCGCCGTGATCTGCTACCAGATGCTGACGGGAAAGCTTCCCTACGGCACTCAAATCGCCAGGATCCGGCGCAAGGCGGACGTGCGGAGGCTCAAATACCGCCCGGCCGATGACGACAGCAACGTGCCTGCCTGGGTCGACGGCGCGCTCAGACGTGCGCTCCATCCGGATCCCTACAAGCGGCACGAGGATCTGTCCGAATTCGTCTTCGAGCTTCGCACGCCCAATCCGGCCTATCTCGACACACGGATCACGCCGCTATTGGAGCGCAGCCCGTTGATGTTCTGGAAATTGACCACGGCAGCGCTCGCCTGCGTCGTCTTGGTCCTGCTTGCGATGTTGCACGCGCGCTGATCAGGGGTGTCGCCACGCAAGGGTCACCACGTGATGAGCGGAGAACGATGCAGCCAGGTATCGTTGCGCACCTGATCGAGCACGAATTTCGCAACGTCTTCGCGCGCGATGCTGCCGCCATGGAAGCCTGAAAGATCCGTCAGGGCCCGAACCGAGCCTCGGCCGGACTTGTTATTGAGGATCGAGGGGCGAACCAGGACCCAGTCCAGCCCGCTGTCCCTGACGATCGCTTCCTGCCGGTTCTTGTCGGCGTACACCTTCTTGAGGAGAAGCGGAAAGATCACATTGTCGGCGACAAAGCCGCCGTGCCCTGCACTGTCGCCGGCGCCCATCCCCGTGATGCAAACCAGCCGCGAGACCTGCTCGGCCTTCATCGCGCTCACGAGCGTGCGCGTCGCGGTCGAGAGAAGCGTCACCTCGCGGAACGGGCTTACCGGTGTACCCAGCGCACTGACCACGGCGTCACGGCCTATGAGGGCTTCGCGCAGGGCTGTTTCGTCGCGGGCGTCTCCGGCGATGAGCTTCGCCCCCGTGATGTCACTTGCCTTCCCTGCGGAACGCACCAGCACAGTGACGTCGTAGCCCCGCGCCACCGCCTGGTTGACGATCAGGCGACCGGTGCCACCGGTCGCTCCAAGCACCAATATCTTCGTTGCGCCTCCCGGATTCACCGGAACAGTGGCGATTGAAGAGGTCATGATAGGAGTCCTCGTTGTCGTGATGGGGACGTGCCCATGCCGTCAGGCAGTGGCCGTGATCTCGGAGACGAAGTCGCGATAGGAGCGCAGGGGACGGCCCAGCAGCGCGGTCAGGCGCTCGACGTCGCCTGTCTCGGGGACCATTCCCTCGGTGAGGAAACGCTCGCTCATCAGCCGCATGTCGAAAGCCATCCAGCTCGGCATGAACTGCCGGAGATTCTTCTCGAAGCCGGCGGTATCGTCACCGGGATAGGCGATCGCGCGGCCCAGAACCTCCGACCAGACGGCGGCGGCTTTCGCGCCGGTCAGCGTATCGGGACCGACGAGATTGATGCGCGTGAGCGGAAGCGGTGTTGCGGCGCGCTCACGACGGATGAGCTCGAGGGCCGCGATCTCGCCGATGTCGCGCGCGTCGATCATGGCGAGTCCCCTGCTCCCGATCGGCATCGGATAGATGCCATATCCGGTCACCACGTCCTTGATCGTGAGATCGTTGTTCATAAAATAGGCGGGGCGCAGGATGGTGGCGTTGAAGCCCATCTGCTCGATCATCCGCTCGACGCCGAACTTGCCGGCAAAGTGCGGGACGTTCACGTAGCGATCGCTGTGGATCACCGAGAGGTAGACCACCCGCTCGACGCCGGCGTCGCGGGCGACGTTGAGCGCGATCAGTGCCTGCGTGAATTCATCCGGCACCACTGCGTTGAGCAGGAACAGGGTCGAGACGCCCTTGAATGCGCTACGGATCGAGTCGACGTCGAGCAGGTCGCCCCGCACGACGGTAACGCCTGCCGGGAGGTTTGCCTTGGCAGGATCGCGGGCGAGAGCACGGACATCGGCACCGCGCTTGACGAGCTGTTCGACGACGTGGCGGCCGATGGTGCCGGTTGCGCCGGTAACGAGGATGGTCATGGGGATCACTCCGGGTTGGGTCAGAAGACACAAGGGAAATTAGTGATCCACAAACGAACAGATAGCCGCTATATCTGGACGGACTGTCTCACTGGTGGAACGATGGACCTGCTCGCACTCACTGACTTCAATCTCGTCGCCCGGCACGGCGGGTTCGGACGGGCCGCACGGGCCGCCGGACGCCCGAAAGCCACCCTGTCCCGGCGGGTCGCCGAGCTGGAGGCTGCCCTCGACCTCCGCCTGTTCGAACGGGGAGCGCGCACCCTGAAACTCACGCAGGAAGGGCGCGCCCTTTACGAGCGGACGGGGGCCTTGCTCACCGAGCTTGACGAGACGGCGACAGCGATCGCTTCGGGCGGGGACAGGCCGCGGGGGCGCTTGCGGATCAGCGCGCCTTTGCTGTTCTCGCAGACTGCAATGGGAAACCTCGCGGCGGGGTTCGCGCTCAGATACCCGGAGGTCCGTCTTGACGTCACGACGGAAGATCGCTCCGTCGACATGGTGGAGGAAGGGTATGACCTCGTCATTCGGGTCAATCCCGATCCGGATGACAGCCTTGTCGGACGAATCTTTCTGCGCGATCGGCTGGTGGTGGTGGCGAGCCCAAACCTGGAACGACCGAGGGACGGCATCGCTGTGCCGGCTGTCATGCGCGGCGCGGGCGACCAGCTGACAAGCTGGGAAGTGATGATGCCAGGCGGAAGATCGCGGATCGCGATTGATCCGGTCCTGCGCCTGTCATCGCTCGTCATGGTCCGCGATGCGGTCCGGGCGGGCGTCGGCGCCGCCCGCCTTCCGGTGTCACTGGTCAGTCACGACCTGGCTGCCGGCACGCTGGTGCATTGGGGCGACATCGAGGGACCAGAGATCGCGTTGTGGACGCTCTATCCATCCCGCCGGCTCCTGAGCGCGCGCGTATCCGCCTTCCTCGACTTTATCAAAGAAGCCTTTCCGATGGGGACGCCTGATGAGCTGGCGGCCTTTATCGGGCAATGAGAGACGGCGGGCGCTGCTCGCGCCTGACGGTCAGGCGGGCTCCTCAGCCTTGGTTCCCAGCGGCTTCGGCGCCATGCCGCCGCCGGGCTTGAGGTGGAATTCATAGGTCATCAGGTGCCACTGCCCGTTCGCCTTGGTGCCGTCGGGCATCTCAAGGTCGTTGCGCGGCTCGACCTTGGCGACGAGGTCATCCTTCACGCCGAATACCACGTCGGAATCCAGATATTTGTCGCCATCCATGAAGACGTGGGTAATCAGCGGCTCGTAGCCCTTGGCATTGACCAGGAAGTGCACATGCGCCGGGCGCATCGGGTGGCGGTTGGTCTGCACGATCATCTCGCCGACCGGGCCGTCGGTCGGGATCGGGTAGCTGCATGGCAAGATGGTGCGGAAGAAGAAGCGGCCGTCGCTATCAGTGATGAAGCGCGCCCGCGCCGAGGCGCCGACCACGTCATAGTTCGGCTTCTGCGAGTCGTAGAAGCCGTCATCGTCGGCATGCCAGACGTCGACGGGGACATTCGCGAGCGGCTCGCCCTTGAGATCGGTGACACGGCTCTGCACGAACATCCGTTCGCCGGTTTGATTGTTCGGAGAGATGTCGGTGCCGTGCGCCGTCACCTTGTGCTCGCCGACATAGAACGGCCCGAGCACGGTGGTCTGGGTGGCGCCCTCGCGCTCGCGGTGGTTGACCGCGTCGACCAGCATGGAGACGCCGAGCACGTCGGACAGCAGGATGAATTCCTGCCGGGTGTCCGTGCATTTCTGGCCGGTGCGAGTCAGGAAATCGATGGCGTATTCCCACTCCTCGAAGGTGAGGCCGGTCTTGCTCACGTAATCGTGCAGCGACTTCACCAATTCCTGGAGCAGGAATTTCGCGCGCGGGTCGGGTGTCCGGTCAAAGCTCCGGACGACGGCTTCGGTGAGTTCGGTCTCGTTGAACTGGGTCATGGTGCGTTTGCCTGCGTTTTCTCGTTGGCCCGTTGGGGATCTTTTGGGCTGCTTGGAGGCGTTCCAAGGTGAAGCCTACACCAAACAGCCGGCCGGCGTTAAGCGCGACCGGCTTGGAATGAGACCGCCATATCGGCTATCAACGTCGGACAAAACTGCCCGGAGGAACTGATGCTCGCCCCCACCCCCGCCTCGCCCGAATCCGTTGGCATGTCCAAGGCCGCGCTCGACCGTGTCGATGCGCATCTGAAGAGCCGGTACATCGATGCCGGTCGCTTCCCGGGCACGCATCTCCTGGTCTATCGCCGTGGCAAGATCGCCCACAGCTCGGTGCAGGGTTTTGCCGACCTCGAGCGCAAGCTGCCGGTCAAGGACGACACCATCTACCGCATCTATTCCATGACCAAGCCGCTCACCAGCGTCGCCTTCATGATGCTGGTCGAGCAGGGCCTCGTCGCGATCGATGAACCCGTCGCCAAGTACATTCCGGAATGGAGGGATCTCGGCGTGTTCGTCGCCGGCACCGCACCTTCCTTCCTGACCCGTCCGCCGGCGCGGCCGATGCTGATCGTCGACCTGCTGCGCCACACCTCCGGCCTCACCTACGGCTTCCAGCAGCGCTCGAATGTCGATGCCGCCTACCGCGCCGAAAAGATCGGCGAGGTCGAGAAATCAGGCACGCTCCAGACCATGATCGAGAGCCTTGCGAAAATCCCGCTGGAGTTCTCGCCGGGCGAGGCCTGGAACTACTCCGTCTCGACCGACGTGCTCGGCTACCTCGTCGGCAAGATCTCCGGCATACCCTTCGAGCAGTTCCTGAAACAACGCATCCTCGATCCACTCGGCATGACCGACACTGATTTCCACGTGCCGGCTTCCAAGGCCCACCGGTTCGCCGCCTGTTACTCGGCCGACCCTGGTGGCGGCATGACCTTCCATGCCGGCCAGCGGCGCGAGGGACTGACCCTGCAGGACGATCCAGCCAAGAGCTCGTTCCTGTCGCCGCCGTCCTTGATCTCGGGTGGCGGCGGGCTGTGCTCGACGACGGCCGACTATCTCACCTTCTGCCGTGCGCTGCTCAATGGCGGCGAACTCGGCGGCGTCAGGTTGATCGGGCCGAAGACGCTGGCGCTGATGACGACCAACCACATTCCGGGCGGTCGCTTCCTCCCCGAGGTGTCCCGCTCGCTGTTCTCCGAAGCGACCTATAACGGCATTGGCTTCGGCCTCGGCTTCGCCGTGACCATGCGCCCGGCCGAGACACTGGTCGCCGGCAGCCCCGGTGAATACAATTGGGGCGGCGCGGCCACGACGTCGTTCTGGATCGACCCGGCCGAAGAGCTGATCACCATCTTCATGACGCAGGTGCTGCCGTCGAGCGCCTACCCGCTCCGGCGCGAGCTGCGCAGCATGGTCTACGCCGCGATCACCGAGAGCAATCTCTAGGCAAATGCACTGATCCCGCTGCGTCAGAGCCGCGGGATCACACCCCGCTCATTTCAACATCTCCGGTACGATCAGACGCGGCAGGAACAGCGACACGCTCGGCCAGACGATGACGGCAGCCAGCACGAGCAACATCGGAATCAGCATGATCACCGTGTCCTTCAGGGCATAGCGCAGCCGCACCCCCGCGATCGAGCAGGCGATCATCAAGCACAGGCCATAAGGGGGCGTCACCAACCCGAAGGCCAGCGATATGATGGAGATGATCGCGAACTGGACCGGATGGAGGTCGACTGATTTCGCCAGGGGTTCGAGAACGGTGCCGACGATGATGATCGCCGGAATGGCGTCGAGAAAGCAGCCCACCACCAGAAAGCATAGCGCGATGAAGAAGCCGGCCCCGATCGCGCCCATGCCCCAGGTCGAGACGTTGGCCAGCAGTTCCTGCGGAATCCTGTAGTAAGCCAGCAGCCAGCCGAACGCGCTCGCGGTGCCCACGCAGAACAGCGCGACGCCGGCCAGGCGCCCGGTGTCGAGCAAAGCCTTGTAGAGTTCGCGCGCGCCCGTTTCACGGTAGAAGAACGTCGACAGCGCCACGGAATAAAGCACCGCGACGCAGGCGGATTCGGTCGCGGTGAACCACCCCAGCAGGATGCCGCCGACGATGATGAACGGCGTCAGCAGCGCCGGTATCGAGCGCCAGATGGCGCAGCACATCTCCCTCCAGGTGTCCTTCGGATAGGTCGGATAACCGCGACGCGTCGCGTAGACATGCACGGTCGCCATCTGCGCGCCGGCGATCAGCAATCCCGGCACGATGCCCGCGAGATACATCGCAGCGATCGAGGTGGAGATCAGTCCACCCCACACGATCATCAGGATCGAGGGCGGGATGATGACGGCGAGCACGGCCGAGACCGCGGTGATGGCGATGGAGAACGAGAGGTCGTAACCCTCCTTGGTCTGGGCATCGATGAAGATCTTGGACTGGCTCGCCGCGTCCGCGGTGGAGGAGCCGGAGATGCCGGCAAAGAACACCGACAGCACCACGTTGATCTGCGCCAGCGACCCCGGCCAGTGCCCGACCATCGAGCGGGACAGCGCGACCAGCCGGTCGGTGATGCCGCCGATGCTCATCAGATTGGCGGTGAGCAGGAAGAACGGCACCGCCAGCAGAATGAACGAATTGTAGGCGTTGAAGGTTTCCTGCGCGAGCGTCATCAGCGACAGATGCGGCTCGATCAGCAGGATCGGCACGCAGGCAAGGCCAAGCGCGAAGGCGACCGGCACGCGTATGATGAGCAGGCCAACGAAAGTCCCGAACAGGACCATTGCGGCCTGTCCGGCAGAAAGAACATTGCCGCTCATTGATTTGCCCCAACCAGAATCCGCAACTCGTCGACAATCTGCTCACCGGCGAACACGATCCAGGTCACGCCGGCAACCGGCCAGGCGACGTGGATCAGCCAAAGCGGCAGATCGGCCAGCTCCGAAGTTCTGTTCCAGGCAAAGCGGGTGAACTCGATGCCGGCGGATACGAACACCAGTGCCAGCGCCAGCACGCCGAGCCGCGCAAGAATCCGCACCATGGCTTCGCTTCGGCGTGACAGGTCAGGCCAGACGTCGACTTCAAAATGCTGCGACTCTCTGATGCCGACCATGGCGCCGATCATGATCGTCCAGATGAACATGAACCGCGCCATCTCCTCGGTCCAGATGTAGGACGGAATCAAAGGCGTGTAGCGCGAGATGATCTGCAACGTGACCGGAATGACCAGAAGGCCGACAGAGGCGGCGAGCAGGATTTCCAGCAGTTTTGCATAGGCCGCCGTTGCTCGGCGCCATGGCGACGGGTTCGGTGGCATCGATATTTCGGTCATTACGACTCCGGAGGATCACAATCATGCAATGGGGCAAGCCGTCTGGCTTGCCCCGACGTCCTGTCGCGTGGGCGGCGACAGTTCTCAGACGACGTTGATCTTCTCGAAAATGCCTTCCGCGCCGATTTCCTTGGCGTAGGTGGCCATCACGGGATCGGCGAGCTTCTTCATGGCGTCGCGCTCTTCGAAGGGAACGCGCTTGAGCTTGCCCGCCTTCTCCAGCGTGTCGAGCTTGACGACCTCTTCGCTCGACTCCAGCTGACGACCATAGTCGCCGGCCTCCTTGCCGGCCTTCATGATCGCGTCCTGCAACTCCTTCGGCAGGGTCTTCAGCGTCTTCACCGAGAAGCAGATCGGCCGTATCGACACGGCGTGCTGGGTCAGGTTGAGATGCGGAGCCACTTCGTAGAACTTCATCGCCTCGACGCCGGCCGCCTCGTTCTCCCCGGCCGCTATCACGCCGTTCTGGATCGCGTTGTAGATTTCGTTATAGGCGATCACCGTCGGGCTCATGCCCACGGCCGCAAAGGTCTTCGACCAGATCGGCGCGCCCTGTACGCGCACTTTGAGGCCCTTGAGGTCGGCGACAGTCTTGAGCGGCTTGTTGGCGAAAATGTTGCGGATGCCACCGCCGGAATAGCCGATCAGAACGACCTCGGCCTTGGCCGCAACTTCGTCAGCGATCGGCGCCAGGATATTGGCTTCGACGACCTTGTTCATGTGTTCGATGCCCTTGAACACGAAGGGCGCGTCGATGAACGGGGCCGCCTTGGCGAAGGTCGACATGTGAGCCGGCGAGACGATGCCGTAGTCGACGGCTTTGCCCTGCGACATGTACTCGAAATACTGCTTTTCGAGGCCAAGCGAGGAATTCCTGTGCAGTGTGAAGTTGACGGGCTTGCCGTAATACTTCTTCACCAGCTCTTCGAACCGGAGCAGTGCCCGGTTGAAGGCGTGGTCGTCGTTGAACTGGACCGCGCCGTTCAGCGTGATCGGCGACTGCGCCCGGATGATCGACGGCATGCCGATCGCAGCCGCTGCAGTGGTCGCGCCGAGCCCAGCGAGAAATGACCTTCGCTTCATCGTCTCCCCTCCCTTTTGATGCTCCGGCCCTGTCGCCGGGCCGTGAGCGCAGCCGGTATGCGGCTTGCGAGAGGGAAGCGTATGGAAAACGTCGGCGGGACGGAAGTCATTTCGCGTGCGCGGGAGGTCCTCTTCGTCGCAGGGCCACCCTTTTCGCGAACTGCTGCACTGCAACTTGCGCTCCCGCCGATGCGTGGCAGGCCGAGGGGCGCCCTCCTCCTCTCGGAGCAGACGGCTTGCGGACCTGTGCGCTGCACGCACAGACCCGCTCGCTTCCCACTGCGCTTAATGCAAATGGCCGATCAGATAGATGCCGCCGCCGATCACCAACACGGCCGGAACGGCCCAGAGAATCAGAACTGGCATTTGTCATCCTCCTCAGTTGGACGTGCAGACCTTGACGGTCTTCATGCCGCTTTCAGCCTCGGTGCGCGACTTGTAGATCGTGCCCGATGGGCTGACGACGGTCATGGACGTGTCCGTCGGCTTCTTGTCGACGATCGTGCACTTCTTGGTTTTGACGTCCTGCACGACGTAGAACTCGTCGGCCGCGAACGCCGGCAGGGATATTGCGGCAAGCATCAGTGCTGCAGTTACTATCTTCAACTTCATTTGTCGTCCTCCTCCAGAGCCCGAGCCGTTCAACCCGGTGAGCTATAAACGGGAAAAAGCGGCAATTAGTTCCCAGCGTCGGGAACGCTGTCGGCGATGAGGGGTTGTTGCGGCGCATCTTCAAACGAGGAGAACGAGATGAAGAAGTTGTTCCTGCTTTCCGCCGCGGCGGTCCTGATGTCGACCGGTGCTTTCGCGCAATCGACCGTCGTGACGACGACCGGGACGGGCCACGCGGCGGCCGTTCAGATCGAGCCGCAGTACCGAACCAAGATCAAATCCTACGTCACCGAGCACCGCGTCCGTCCGGTGACGACGAAGGAAAAGATCGTTGTCGGTGCGGCCGTGCCGAGCGACGTCGAACTCGAGGCCGTTCCCGCAGACTGGGGTCCGTCGCTGACCAAGTATCGCTACGTCTACTCCGGCGATCACGTGATGCTCGTCGATCCCGGCTCGCGCACCGTCGTTCAGGAAATTGATTGATCCAGGTGTAAGGGGGCCGCCCTTGAAGGCGGCCGCCCTCTCCGGGAGTTGAAGTGATGAAATCGTATCGAGAGGCCCGGATCGCCGGGCTCAGCCTGGCTGCCGTCTACGCCATGTGCCTGCTGCTGACCGCAATCAGCATGAGCTGAGGGGCAGCCGCGGACTGCGCTGCAAAATCTTGTCCCTGGGCGGCTCGTCCGGACGCGAAAAATTATGGCGCAGCGCAAATCCCGCCCCTATGGTCTCCCAAAATCATAAATCCGGCGCTCCCCTGCGCTGGAACCGGGACGCCCGCGTTTGTCAAAGCTCACTTTGCCGGTCCGGCTCGCTCTTCTGGTCACGGGAACGATGTTGCCGCTGATCGTCTTCGCGGTCGGTATTGCGGTCTACAATTACAAGCAGGACCGCAACGATGCGACCCGCCGCGTGCTGGAGAACGTGCGCAGCATGCGCCTCGTGCTGGATTCCGAGGTGCAGCGGATGACCGGCGGCTTGCAGGTGCTTGCGCTGACGAATTCGCTGCGCAACGACGACTTCCAGAGCTTCCGCCGCATCGCGCTCGGCTTCGTCGACCAGTACGGCAAGGGTGGCCTCGTGCTGATCTCCGATCGCAAGGGCCGGCTGTTGTTTTCCTCTGCGACCGAGGACACCGCGAGCCTGCCGCCCCGCGGTCATCTCGAGATCATCGAGAAGGTGTTTGCGACCAGGTCGCCGCAATATTCCGACCTGTTCACCGGCGCGATCAACGGCCGGCCAGTGCTTACGGTCGAGGTTCCGGTGCTCCGCGACGGCGAAGTGATCTACGACCTCTGCTTCAGTCCGCCGATCAGCATCTTTCAGGACCTGGTCGAAAAGCAGCGGCCCGACCGGGACTGGACGGTTTCCCTGCTCGACACCAAGGCTTTCGTGTTCGCGCGCACGCCGAAACCTACGGAGATCTTCGGCAAACGGGCTACCGGCACGCTGTATGAGAGTATGTTGCGCACGCCGGAAGCCGCACTCTCGACGGTTTCGCTCGACGGTGTTGCGTTGTCCACCGTCTATACGAGGTCGCGGCTGACCGGCTGGACCATCGTGGCCGGCGTCGCCGAGAGCTCGCTGATCGCGCCGCTCTGGCGCAACATCGCGATCACCAGCCTGATCGGGGGCATCCTGCTGCTGACCGGCCTGACCTTCGCGGTCAGGATGGCGACCACGATCGCGCGCGGCGAGATGCTGCACGATCTCCTGATCGACGAGCTCAACCATCGCGTCAAGAACACGCTCGCCTTGATGCAGGCGATCGCGGTGCAGACCTTCCGCAGCGCCAGCCGGGACGAGCGGACGAAATTCGAGGGCCGGCTTGGCGCGCTGGCCGAGGCGCATAATTTGCTGAGCCAGGAGAAATGGGCGGGCTCCGAGCTGCGGGACGTGATCGCCCGCGCGCTACAGCCGTTCCTGCTGAACAATCCAGAGCGCATCCGCATGGCCGGCCCCGCGGTGCCGCTGTCGCCGCGGCTCGCCGTGGTGCTGTCGATGATCGTGCACGAGATCGCCACCAACGCCGCGAAATACGGTGCGCTGTCCAACGAGACCGGCCGGGTGACGCTGGAGTGGGAGGTCCTTGCCGAGGCGCCGAAGCCGCGGCTGCGCCTGATCTGGACCGAGACCGGCGGACCGCCGGTGACGGCGCCGGTGCAGCGCGGCTTCGGCTCGCGCCTGATCGAGCGCAGCGCGCGCGACCAGCTCGGCGGCGAGGCAACGGTCGACTTCCTGCCACGCGGCGTGGTCTGCACGGTGATTTGCGCGCTGGACGAGGCGCGATGAACGGAGGCTGGCAATGAAGATCACAAGGGTTCGCACGCACATTCTCGAAGCGAAGCTGTCGCAGCCCTTCGCCTATTCGCGCGCCTGGTACGACACGCGCACCGCGATGCTCGTCGAGATCGAGACTGACGACGGTCATGTCGGCTGGGGCGAATGCTACGGTCCGGCACGCATGACGGCGGCGGTGGTTCGCAACATCGAACCATGGCTGATCGGCGAGGATCCGTTGCGCACCGACGTGCTGTGGCAGATGGTCTACGCGCGCCTGCGGGATCACGGGCAGAAGGGCGTCGTGATCCAGGGGATGAGCGGTATCGACATCGCGCTATGGGACATCAAGGGCAGGCATTTTGGCGTGCCCGTGCATCAGCTTCTCGGCGGCGCCGCGCGCAAGCAGGTTGCGGCCTATGCGACCGGTCTCTACCGGCGCAAGTCAGGCGATCCGCTGACCTATCTGCCGGAGGAAGCGGCGGGCTATGCCGCCGAAGGATTCTGCGCCGTGAAGCTGAAGGTCGGTTTCGGCATCGCGGAGGATGCCGCAATCACCCGCGCGGTGCGCGAGGCGATCGGCCCCGATGTTGCGCTGATGGTCGATGCGAACCACGCCTACGATTCGGTCGCGGCGATCCGGCTCGGCCGCATGATCGAACGCCATGACATCGGATGGTTCGAGGAGCCGGTGCCGCCGGAGGATGTTGCAGGCTCTCGCGCGGTGCGGTCGGCGCTCTCGATCCCCATCGCAGGCGGCGAATGCGAATTCACCCGCTTCGGCTTCCGCGACCTCTTCGCTTCTCGCGCGATCGACATCGCCCAGCCCGACACCTGCGCGGCAGGTGGTTTGAGTGAATGCAAGAAGATCGCCGACATGAGCGAGGCGTTCGGCATCCGCTACAATCCGCACGTCTGGGGCACCGGCATCGCGATCGCCGCCTCGCTCCAGCTGCTCGCCGTGCTGCCCTCGCACACGCCGACCTCGCTGTCACCGCTCGAACCGATGCTCGAGTTCGACCGCACCGAGCATCCGATCCGGCAGGCGATTTTGAAGGAGCCGATCGAGCACGCGAGGGGCGTCGTGCGGGTGCCCGAGGGGCCGGGCCTCGGGATCGAGATCGACCGCGCCGCGCTGGCGCGTTTTGCGGCGGACGCCTAACCGAACGTCTGCAGCGCCGGAAACGTCTCCAGCAGCCAGATGCTCACATTCGAGACCGCGCCGGTGAGGAATCCAATGCCGGTGATCACCATCAGGACGCCCATGGCGCGCTCGACATTGACGAGATGGCCCTTCATGCGCGCGAACAGGGTTGAAAACTGCTCGATCATGAGGGCGGCGATCAGGAAGGGGATGCCGAGGCCGGCCGAATAGACCGCGAGCAGGCCGGCGCCCTTCGTCACCGTCGCTTCGGCGGCGGCGACCGAGAGGATCGCGGCGAGGATCGGGCCGATGCAGGGCGTCCAGCCAAAGGCAAAGGCGAGCCCCATCACATAAGCACCCCAGAGGCCGACGGGCTTGGGCGCGGTCAAGCGTCCCTCGCGCATCAACAGGCCGATGCGCGTCAGGCCGAGGAAGTGCAGGCCCATGACGATGATGACGATGCCGGCGAGGATCGAGAGTTCGGCCGACCAGGCGCGGATCAGCCCGCCGATCAGCGAGGCGCTGGCGCCGAGCGCCACGAACACCGTGGAGAAGCCGAGCACGAACAGGAGCGCCGACATCATGATCGCGCGTTTGGAGGCTGATGCGGGCTCGTTGCTTTCGACATGCTCGATCGTCGCGCCCGTCAGATAGATCAGGTAGGGCGGAACCAGCGGCAGGACGCAAGGGGAGAGGAAGCTGACAAGGCCGGCAATCAGCGCCGCCGGGATCGAAACATTTTGCATGATGCAGTCGGAGCCATCTCAGGCGCCGGTGCGGCGCGCGGGGAATGCGCGCGGCCCGGAGCCGAACCGGCTCTGGTGTAGCCGATGCCAGCGAATGCGCAACAGAGGCGCACAAAACCAGGGCTCCTCCCGATGCCGTCTGTAATCACAGATGCGGCATCGGGACACGCACAAATCTCGCCTAAAAGCGAAACTCGGCGGCGCGGCTACTTCACCACGCGGAGCAGCGGACGCCGGGGCTGGTCCTGCGTCTGCTTGGAGGGGGGCTGCGGTTCGCTCGTGGCCGTCCGCAGCATTTCGTCGCACAGCGCCTTGAGATCGGCACCGTCAATTCCTTTGAGCTTCATCCGCACGTCCAGGATGACGATGGACAGCAGCTCGGCCGACTCACGGCTGTTGCTCTCGTTGAGCACCCTGCGGCACTCTTCGAGCGTTTCCAGCACCGACTGCAACTGTTCGTCTGTATGCGACACGGCGTTCTTTCCGCTAATTCGGCCTGTGAGACGTGGTTGTGACGACCTCTTTGGCCCCCATGGAGCGTCGAGGATAACACGAGGCCGCTGCGCCCCCGAATATGATTTCAGTGTGTTTCTGCCTTGAAACCGCGGTTCCGGCGCGTATTGCGTCGCGCCGCCGGCCGTCGAAACGCTCAGTCGTAACGCCCTCGATCGTAAAGCCCTCGATCGTAAAACCCTCAATCGTAAAACGCCTGGCGTGCTGCAATTGATCCATCGCGGAAG
This sequence comes from Bradyrhizobium sp. Ken64, assembly GCF_055807555.1. Taxonomy (NCBI): domain Bacteria; kingdom Pseudomonadati; phylum Pseudomonadota; class Alphaproteobacteria; order Hyphomicrobiales; family Nitrobacteraceae; genus Bradyrhizobium; species Bradyrhizobium sp. Ken64. The sequence continues at coordinate 301,925 of NZ_JBVVPA010000002.1, forward strand.
GCACCGGCTCTCGCGCAAGTACGTTCATTGCGGACAGCGCCGACGATCCCGCAGCCCTGTCGCGGCTCACAACGGAACTCACGCCACACCCCTCATACGGGCGATGGTTTGCCCGATTCCAACCCTTGTTCCCGGCTCTGGCAGCATCAGAATACCACGTGCGGCGTAGTAAGGATGACGTTCAAAACTCGTCGTTCCCCAACCCGCCGTGGTTGTGGTTTGCCCCAGATTCTGCCAGTTTAGCGACCCGAAGGGACTTGTATGCACTCCTTGGCGGAAAGGGGCGTTCCACTGGAGGAACGCCCAAAGACAAACATCAGCGGCCTGTCGGACTGGGATGCGGCGCGCATTTTCCTGGAAGTCGTCCGATGCGGAAGTTTCCGCTCGGCGGCCGAGCGCCTGTCGCTGTCGATCAACGCCGTCCGCCGCCGGATCGATGATTTCGAACGCCAGACCGGCACCACCCTGTTCACCCGCGACGTCCACGGCACCCGTTTGACCGACGAAGGCGCGCTGGTGGTCTCCGCCGTCGAGCAAATGGAGGCGGCCGCGTTCGACGTGCTGCGCACCAGCGATTCGACGGCGAACGCCCTGTCCGGCGAGGTCCGCGTCGCCGTCACCGAGGGACTTGGCACATTCTGGCTCGCCCCCCGGCTGGTCGAATTCCAGCAGACCTATCCGAAGATCCTGGTCGACCTGCACTGCGCGATGCGTTCGGCCGACGTCTCCCGCCACGAGGCCGACGTCGCCATTCACCTGTCGCGGCCCTCCGCGCTCGACGTCAAGCTGGTGCGGCTCGGCCGCATGCATCTGATGTTCTGGGCCTCCGAGAAATACATTTCGAAACATGGCGCGCCGCGCTCGGCGATGGAGTTGATCAAGCACCGCCTGGTGCTGCAGTTCGCCGACCAGCTCGCCGCCAAGCAAACTTTCGAGAGCTTTTTCCCCGGCGTTCCGGAACGTGACCTTCTGGTCATGAAGACCAACGTCTCGAGCGCCAACTACTGGGCGGTCGCGAATGGCGCCGGAATCGGCGTATTCCCGAGCTACGCCATTGCGCTTGGCGGGAAGTTGATTCCACTGGAGGTCGAGCTGAACAGACCGCTGGATATCTGGTTGTCCTACCATCCCAGTAGCGGCCGGATTCCGCGCGTGCGGCACATGATTGACTGGCTGATCGAAGCCTTCAATCCGGCGCGCTTCCCGTGGTTTAAGGAAGAGTTCGTGCACCCGCATGAATTCAAGGACGAGTATATGGGCGAACCCCTGACCCAGCTCTTCGGGGGGTTTTCAACCGAAGACCGATGAGAAAAAAGATGAAGACAGCGGCGAAGAGAATGAAGCAGCGCAGTGCCGGCAAGCCGGACATTGAGCTGGGCAAGCGAATCCGTCTGCGGCGCGTCGAGATGAAGGTCTCGCAGGCCGAGCTCGGCGAGAAGCTCGGCGTCAGTTTCCAGCAGGTCCAGAAGTACGAGAAGGGCGTCAATCGCGTCGGCGCGGCCCGGCTTCAGCAGATCGCCACCGCCCTCGATGTGCCCGTGACCTTCTTCTATGACGGCGACAACAAGGCGCGCGAAGTCGAGAGCCTGCTCTTCCTGGACTCGGCCTTCAGCCTCCGCCTGCTGCGCGCCTACAGCAAGATCAAGGACCAGACGGTGCAGCGTCAGCTCGTGTCGCTGATGGAATCGATCGCGGCGAACGAAGCCTGAGCCGATCGGCGTTCGCGCCTTTCTGCCCGATGTTCAATCCGCCGCGTCACGGGGCGCGGCTGGATTGGACGAGACCCGGACGAGATCTATCCGGCCCGCGCTCGCGCGGACTTCTCGGGGCGGCATGACCGCCCCTTTTTGTTGACCATTTTTCCGCCGTCGCCCGCGGTTTTCGCGAACCCATTCCGGCCCTGTCGCGACCCAATCCAGAGACCGCCGTCCGACGTGCGGGCTCGCGATGCGCCGTGCTTAAGGGAGCCGCAACCGGGAGGCGCTAGCCTCCCGCCGATTTCTCGAATCAGCACGACGAACCGGGAATTTCCGATGCGATCGCTCGTCCGGGCCTCGCTCTCATGGGAAGATGGGACACATGTCGAAGCGCCATGCGATGATCATTGCCGTCGGCATGCTTGCGAGTGCCTCTGCGCTTGCTCAGACCGAGACCATTGGACAGGCCGGGCCCAAGCCGGCGACTACGGCTGGCACGGTGCCGGCCACCGCCAATCCGGCCCACGCAGCCGCACCGAAAACTGCCGCGCCGGGGTCCGCTTCGACGGCAGAGAGCCGTTCGGCCGCGGCGCTCGCGCTGACGCATGAGCCGACCTATGACGAAGGATCCGCCCAGCGCATCAAGGATGCGGCTCTCAGCTATTCCGATCTGGCAGTGCGCGGCGGCTGGCCGGCGATCCCGGCAGACGCCAAATTCGCGCCCGGCGCCCAGGGCGCCAATGACGATGTCCTGCGCAAGCGGCTGGTCGTCTCCGGCGATCTTTCCGCCGACAAGGCGAGCGGCGCCTTCGACCAGGATCTCGCCGATGCCGTAAAACGCTTCCAGGCCCGCCACGGCCTCGCGCCGACCGGGACGATGACGCCGCGCACGATCGCGGCGATGAACGTGCCGGTGCAAAAGCGCATCCGGCAGCTCGAGGCTTCGCTGCAGCGGCTCGAGAACATGAATTTCGGCTTCGGCCAGCGCTATGTCGTCGTCAACATCCCCGCCGCCTTCGCCGAAGCGGTCGAGAACGACGTCGTGGTAAGGCGTTATCGCGTGATCGTCGGCAAGACCGAAAAGCCCTCGCCGACGCTGACGGCCCAGATCAGCAGCGTCGTCCTCAATCCGACCTGGACGGTGCCCTCCTCGATCGCCAAGACCGAGATCTCCGCGCATATGCGCAAGGATCCCACCTATCTGTCGCGCATGCACATGGAGGTGCTCGACGCCCACGACAATCCGATCGACCCGAATTCGGTCGACTGGTCGGGCACGCATACGCCGAATTTTACCGTGCGCCAGCACAACGGCACGTTCAACGCGCTCGGCGCAGTCAAGATCGACATGCCGAATTCCTACTCGGTCTACATGCACGACACCAACCAGCGCAATCTGTTCAGCGATGACTACCGCTTCGATTCTCATGGCTGCTCGCGCGTCGACAATGTGCGCGATCTCGCCGCATGGCTGTTGAAGGACCAGCCGAAATGGAGCCGCGCCGCGATCGACGCGGAAATCGCCAGCGGCCAGCATCTCGACGTCGCCATGGTGAAGAAAGTGCCGGTGGCCTGGATCTATCTCACGGCGTGGATGACCAGGGACCAGACCGTCCAGTTCCGCAACGACGTCTATAACCAGGACGAGCAGCTGCTGGAGGCGACCGCCGAAGAGGCGGCCTTCTTCAGCAATGCCGGCAGCCATCCGCTGACCGCGCACATGACGAGATAGACCGCGCCATGCAATCGCGGCACAGGCGACTGCAAAGCCACCTCCGCTGCCGCGGTTGACCCTGGCCTCGCCCCGGCCGAACATTGCACCTCGCCAACGAAAGCGAGCGCGATGTCCGACATATCAAGCACGACCGAAATTCCCTACGCCGACGGCAATATCCTCAAGCACACAGCCGGTGGCGTCGGCGTGATCACCTTCAACAATCCCGACAAGCGCAACGCGATGTCGCTGGAGATGTGGGAAGGATTTGGCGAGGCGCTGACGGCCTTGCGCGACGACGCTGCCGTGCGCGTCGTCATCCTGCGCGGCGCCGGCGGCAAGGCGTTCGTATCGGGCGCCGACATCAGCCAGTTCGAGAAGACTCGGCATAACGCCGCCGCTTCCGAGGAATATGGCAAACGCAGCGCCGCCCAGCGCGCGCTGCTCGCCGATTATCCCAAGCCGACCATTGCCTGCATCCAGGGTTTCTGCCTCGGCGGCGGCATGCAGGTGGCGATGCTCGCCGACATCCGCATCGCCTCCCATGGCAGCCAGTTCGGCATTCCCGCGGCGAAACTCGGCATCGCCTACGGCTATGATGGATTGAAGCACCTGGTGTCGCTGGTCGGACCGTCCTGGGCCCGACTCCTGATGTATACGGGCATGCGCATCGATGCGTCGGAAGCGCTGCGCATCGGGTTGGTCGAGCGCGTGGTTCCGGAGGATCAGCTCTGGGGCGAGACCATGGGCATCGCCGAAACGATCTCGCAAAATGCGCCACTCGCGATCAAGGCCGCCAAGCTCACCATCGCTCAGGTGCTGAAGGACGAAAGCGCGCGCGACATGGAGGCAATCAGGGCCGTCGGCACGGCCTGCATGGACAGCGCCGACTTTCGCGAGGGCCGGCAGGCCTTCATGGAGAAGCGCAAGCCGCAGTTCCAGGGACGGTGATTCCGTCATTGCCACGACGCGCAGCAACGACGGCAGGCAACGTGAACATGCATTCAGGAAGATTAAATTCCCACGCCGCTGCAACACCATAGCAACCAGCTGATTTGCTGGAAGTTCTCTCGCCATCAAGAGAGGGAGATTGCGATGAAACTCAAATTTGCCGTTGTTGGTCTGGCTGCCCTGGGCGGCGCAGCGCTCATGTCAGGACACGCACTGGCGGCGATGCCGAACGGCATTCCGCAGGCCGACCGTATCGCGAGCGGCCCGGCAGTCGACGTCGATCAGGTGCGCTGGGTCTGCAACCCCTGGGGTCGCTGCTTCCGGCGTCCGAACTATTATGGCGCCTACGGCTATTACGGCGGCCCGCGACGCTTCTACGGCCCACGTCCGTGGGGCTGGGGCCACCGCCACCACTGGCGTCGCTGGTGAACTACAAGGGGCCGCGAGGCCCCTATTCCTTGACTACAGCGCCGCGAGCACCGCCTTCGTGATGTCGGCTGTGCCATTACTGCCACCGAACTCCATCGGCTTGAGGCCGCCGGCGTAGACCTTGTCCACGGCGCGCTCGATTTGCTCGCCGGCCTCGGCCGCGCCCTCGACGCCGTGCTTGTCGGCGAGCCAGTCCAGCATCATTGCAGCCGATAGGATCATCCCGGTGGGATTGGCCTTGCCCTGCCCCATGATGTCGGGCGCGGTGCCGTGGCACGGCTGGAACACGGCGTACTTGTCGCCGATGTCGGCCGACGGCGCCATGCCGAGGCCGCCGATCAGGCTCGCGGTGATGTCGGAGACGATGTCGCCGAACATGTTCTCCATTACCATCACGTCGAAATCCCAGGGACGCTTCACCAGCATCGCCGAACAGGCATCGACATAGAGCCGGTCGGTCTTCACCTCCGGATGACGCTTGGCGATCTCGTCGAAGATGCCGCGGAAAAACGCAAAGGCCTTGAACACGTTCGCCTTGTCGACGCAGGCCAGCGCCCCGGGCTTGCCGCGCGCCTTGCGCCGCTCGGCGAGGCGAAACGAGAACTCGAACAGGCGCTCGGACGTCTTGCGCGTGATCACCATGGTCTCGCGCGCCTCCTCATGGGTGACGACGCCCTTGCCCATCGAGGCGAACAGGCCTTCGGTGGACTCCCTGATCACGACGAGATCGATGCCACGCTGGTCGGCGCCGACGATCGGGCTCGGCACGCCCGGAATGAGACGCGCCGGGCGCACACCGGCATAGAGATCGAAGATGAAGCGCAACTCGATCTGCGGCGCGATCTCGGTGTTGTCGGGATAACGCACCGACGGCAGGCCGCAGGCGCCGAGCAGGATCGCGTCCGCCTCCTCGCACAGCTTGATGGTAGTGTCGGGCATCGACTTGCCGGTGGCGAGATAATGATTGGCGCCCGCCGGCGCCTCGGTGAAGCGGAAGCTCAAGCCGGATTTCGTCTCGATCTTGCGCAGGACTTCGATGGCCGGCGCCATGACTTCGGGACCGATGCCGTCACCGGCGAGCACGGCAATGTGGAAGGCGTTATTTGCGGACATCGGGTTTCCGAATGAAGGAGAGAGACTCGTCATTGCGAGGAGCTCTTGCGACGAAGCAATCCAGACTGTGTCCGCGGAGGGATTTCTGGATTGCTTCACTACGCTCGCAATGACGGCGGATAGAGCGGATGTTACGGAGTCAGCACCGTGCGGCCAACCACCGCGCCCTGCTGCAACTGCACCAGCGCGTCGTTGGCCTTGGCGAGCGGCTGCCGCGTCACGGGGATCGGCGCTATGTTCTTCGCGCGCACGAGGTCGAGCAACTCCTGCGTCTCGCGCAAATTGCCGACATAGCTGCCCTGGATCGTCACCGCCTTGATCGGGATCAGCGGCAGTGCCCAGGTCGCACCGCCGCCGAACAGGCCGACGATCACGAGCTTGCCTCCCTTGGTCAGGCAGTCGAAGCCGAGTTGCGTGGTGGCGGCGTTGCCGACCAGATCGAGCACGGCGCGGATGGGACCACCGGCTTTCTTGGCAAGCTGCTCCAGCGCGTCGGGCGCCTTGGGATCGACGGTCGCGAGCGCGCCGGCCTTCTCCGCGGCTTCGCGTTTCTTCGCGTCGATGTCGACCATGATCGCGCCCTTGCCGCCCATCGCCTTCAGAAGCGACAGTGCCATCAGGCCAAGTCCGCCGGCACCGAACATCACGATCGGCGTGTCGAAGTGCTGCTCGAGCTTCTTCAGCGCGCTGTAGGTCGTGACGCCCGAGCAGGCGTAGGGTGCAGCCGACGCGGGATCGAGGCCTCTAAGATTGAGCAAATAGCGCGGATGCGGCACCAGCATGTGGTCGGAATAGCCGCCGTCGCAATAGACGCCGAGCGAACGCGGTGTCAGGCACATGTTCTCGTCACCGGCGAGGCACGTTGCGCATTTGCCGCAGCCGATCCAGGGATAGACCAGGCCGACATCGCCGATCTTCACGTCGCCCTGGTCCGACGACTTCACGTCCGGGCCGAACGCCAGGACCTCGCCGACGGTCTCGTGCCCCATGGTCAGCGGCAGGTTGATGCCGCGGTCCTTCAGCGAGAGCGGCTTGCGGCCGTGGCCGAGATCGTAGCCGCCTTCCCAGATGTGGAGGTCGCTGTGGCAGACGCCGGCGGCCTTGACCTTGATAAGCACCTGCGTGCCGGACGGCTGCGGCGTCGCCTCGTCGAACTCCTGCAGCGGCGCCTTGAAATCGGCGACCTTGAAACTTTTCATTGGCGTCCTCCCGGATACTTTTCTTGTCGTCGCCACCATGCCATGGGCGGCAGGACGAGACAAACGCGGACCTGTCTAATTTAGGCTGACGGACGATGGCAAGCCGGCCACGCGCACGGCCGCATTGCATGCCGCAGCGTGGTATCCATCAGCCTTCCCCTCAGATTTGCCGTGAGACTTGCCCTCAGCCTTGCACGGCTGTTTTGCCTGACGGAATTGGCGCATTGTCGGTGAGCCCGATCTCCGCGCGCAGCCGGTCGGTGTGCTCGCCAAGCACGGCCATCGTCCTGGCCGGCGCCGTGTCGGCACCGGACATCCGGAACGGCAGATTGAGGACCTGGAACGTGCCGCCTTCGTCCTCCACAGACGAGAGCGCCTCACGATGCGTAAGCTGCGGATCGGCCAGTGCTTCGGACACAGTGCGGTAGGCCGACGCCGGCACGCCCGCCGCACCTAGCGCGACAAGACAGACATCGGTCGAGAGCTGCCGCGACCAGGCCTCGACACCGTCCATCAAGTCGGCCCAATTATCGCGACGCGCGGCATAGGTGGAGAAGCGCGGATCGGAGATCCATTCCGGGCGGCCGATCACCCCCATCAGTCCCTGAAACGTCTTCTCGCTGGCAACCGTGATCATGACGTAACCGCTCGCCGTCTCGGTCGGCCCAAACATCGGACGCGGCGGCGGCTTCACGGTGAACTGCGAGTTCTGCAACTCGATCAATGTCAGCGTCAGCATCGATTCCAGCATGGAAACGTCGATGTGCTGGCCGAGCCCGGTCAGGGTGCGCTGGTAGAGCGCCGACGCGATCGCGCCAAATCCGTAGGTGCCGGTGACGACGTCGGCATGGTAGATGCCGCAATAATCCGGGCGGCTGCGGCCGGGCTGGTAGGCGAGATGCGCCATATCGTAGCCGGAGGCTGCATGGATCACCGGCGCATAGGCCGGCAGCTCGGCCGACGGGCCGCTCTGGCCGTAGCCCGAGATCGAGCAGTAGATCAGCTTCGGGTTGACGGCGTGCAGTCTGTCATAGTCGAGCCGCAGCCGATGCATCACGCCGGGGCGAAAATTCTCGACCAGGATGTCGGCAGTCGCGGCCAGCCGGCGAACCGCCTCCTTGCCGTCCTCGGACTTGAGGTCGAGCACGACGCTCTTCTTGCCGACGTTGAGCTGGCCGAAAACGGTGCTGCAGCCCTTGCGTAGCGGCGGCCGGGTCCGCATCGTCTCGCCGCCGTCGGTCTCGATCTTGATGACCTCGGCGCCCATGTCGGCGAGCATCCGCGCACAATGGGGACCGGCGATCGTGGTCGAAAAATCCAGGACCCTGAGGCCGGCGAAGGCCTTTGTCGTGGTCCTCTCATGCTTATCTGATAGCTGCATGCCTGCTTGCGTCCTCGAGTCACTTAGGAACTTATCGAAGTTCTCTGTTGTTAGTGCGCCGACCCTAGAGGGCGGCGGCTGAGTAGGAAAGTCTTTACCGAACAGACACGTCTCGCGGGCGGGCTTGGGAATTCCAGGGCAACTGGACCCGTTCTTGCATAGCAGCAATCGGGCTCCGGCAGAGGGCAGCAGTTCTTGAGGGTCTTGTTCGTTACGACAGAAATGGACGACTTTGTCCGCGTCGGCGGACTTGGAGCCGTTTCCGCTGCACTCCCCCGAGCCCTTCGTCCTTTCGCCGACATCCGGGTCATGTTGCCCGGCTATCGCGACATCATCGAACAACTCACGCATATTCAAGTCGTTGGCCGCTGTCCGCCTTTTGCGGAGATGCCGGCCTGCTCGCTCGGCCGCGCCGCGACCAAGGACGGCCTGCCGGTCTATGTGCTGTTGTGCTCGCAACTCTACGACCGGCCTGGCAACCCCTATGGCGACGAGTCCGGGCGCGACTGGCCCGACAACGACATCCGTTTCGCGCGCTTTGCCTCGGCCGCCGCTGAGCTGGCCATGGGCACGCTGGACAAGGATTGGGCAGCAGACCTGATCCATGCCAATGACTGGCAGGCTTCGCTCGTGCCGGCCTACCTCGCCTGGCGCGGCTCCAAGCTGCCGTCGATCCTGACCATTCACAACCTCGCCTATCAGGGCCTCTTCCCGAAGGACTCGCTGCGGCGGATCGGCGCACCGGAGAGCTCCTTCCACATCGACGGCGTCGAGTTCTACGACCAGCTCTCCTTCCTCAAGGCCGGGCTGGTCTACGCCTCGCATCTCACCACCGTCAGCGGCACCTACGCGCGGGAGATCACCACGGATGAATTCGGCTGCGGTCTCGAAGGTCTGCTTCGAGTCCGCTCGGACGCGGCCGAGCTCACCGGCATCCTCAACGGCATCGACGAGAGCTGGGACCCGCGTTCCTGCGCCCAGCTTGCCCAGCAGTTCGGCGCCGGCGACTGGATCGGCAAGAAGGCCAATGCCGACTATGTGCGTAAGCAGTTCGGGCTTGCGGTGTCGCGCGGCCCGATGTTCGGCATCGTCGCCCGGCTGGTGCACCAGAAGGGCATTGATCTCGTGCTGGCGGCGGCCGACGAGATCGTCGATGCCGGCGGGCAGATCGTGGTCACCGGCTCCGGCGAGCCGGCGCTCGAGCAGGCGCTGATCGACGCGCATCGCCGGCGGCCTGACGCGATCGGGGTCGTGATCGGCTTCAACGAGGCCCAGGCGCGCCGCATCTTCGCCGGCAGCGACTTCACATTGATGCCGTCACGCTTCGAGCCCTGCGGGCTCAGCCAGATGTACGCCCAGCGCTTCGGCTCGCTGCCGATCGGCCACCAGACCGGCGGCCTCGCCGAGACCATCACCGACGGCGAAACCGGCTTCCTGTTCTCAAAACCTTCGCACGAATCCTTCCTCGGCGGCGTCCGCCGGGCGTTCTCCGCCTTCATGGCGCAGGACCAGCTCGACACCATGCGTCGCAGTGCGATGGGACGGTCGTTCTCCTGGAGCATCCCGGCCGGCAGCTACAACGCGCTGTACCGGAAGCTGGCGGCGGTGTGAGCGCCACTCCATCTCCCGTCACCCTGAGGTGGCCGCTTCTTCAGCGGCCCTCGAAGGGCGACGGCCCGGCTGCAGCAACGGGGCCGTGCATCCTTCGAGGCTCCCCTTGCGATGCAGTCGCATCGCAAGCCTCGCACCTCAGGATGACGGGGTTAGGGGCGGAGCACTTCGTTCCTTGCCGCGCCGATCCATCTGCGGGCGGCCGATCCAGATCCTGTTGAGGCACCGTGTCATCCAGTCGGGCTGCGGTTCGCCGCGCAGCCGCGCTTGCGCTTCCTGGTAGGGACCGACGTAGCGCAGCCGGTCTGGCAATCTTGGATAGACCCTCCGTATCCATTGCAGCGCGTTCTCGGCGGATCTGGTGTCGCGCTCATCGAGCTCGAACCCAAATCCCACACGCAGGCGTTCCGGCAGCAGGCTTCCCGTGAGCGCGCGATACCAGCGCGGCGGACGCAACCACGGGCGCGCGCCACCAAAGATCTGCGCGGCAATCTCGCGCGCCGCCGGACTGACAGTCAGCGTGTCTGATTGCGCCATCGCCGCCGTGTAGGCCGCGAAGCCCGACCAGTCCGCCGGCAGATCGTGCGCCGTCAATCCGAACAGGGCACCGAACAGCTGGCTCTCGGTCCAGTAGCGTTCGCGCTCCTCCGCCGAGAGCGGCGGCAAAACCAGATCGTGCGCCATCAGCGCGGTCTCGACCAGCGTTGCATGAACCCAGCGCAGCGACGGGATGTCGTTGGCACAGTAGCGCGAGCCTGCCGCGAACGGACCGACGGTCTCCGGCATCTCGCCGACGATCATGCTGTGGCGCCGGTGCAATTGCCGCGACGATGACAGCGCGCGGTCAAGCGAGCCGAACACCATGGCAAAGACGATGTCGAAGGTACGGTGAAATCGTCCGATCGGATCAGCAAAGGTTTTCGAATGCTCGGCGATGGCGGCGGCGACCCAGGGATGCGCGAGCTGCAGCAACAGCGCGCGACCGGCGCCGAGAAAGATCACGGCCTCGCGGTCGATCTGCCAGGTCACCGTGTCAGGGCCGAACACGCCGGCAACCGGTCCCGCCGCATCGGCGCGGACGTGATCGAGGGCAGATTCCAGATCTCTCTCAGCGACCAATTGCAAGGCCTCGCGACGAAGACAGCGGGCGACAATAACCCGGACTGCCTTCCCGTGAAATCGTCACTGCGAGAAACAATGACGGACGAAGCCCTTACTCTGCCGCAATCGGCATGACGTCCATATGTTCGTGCAGCACCACGCCCGCGAGCGGATCGAACTCGCCAACCCACGGCCTTCGCTCCAGCACGGACTTGGTGTGCGAATAGCCGGCATCCCAGCGCCGCATGATGCCGGACGGACTGAAGTCGATATCCTTGGTGTGGCTCTCGCGGTCGAGCTGCGGCGCAAGCAGGCGCACGACATGCATCCTGGTCGGGCAGCCGTAGCTGGTCAACTCCCTCACGGCCGGATCGCTGCGCTCGCCCTCGGGCAGTCGCGCGGCGAGCTGGTTGATGACGTGGCGCAGGCGATGGGCTTGCTGCTGGCGCGCGATCTGGCTCGCGATCCGGCTGGAATATTGCACATCCTTGTGCCGGTTCAGCACCTCCGCCATGGTGGTCGGCTCGGCGCCGACGGGGTTCCATAGGTGTACGGCGAAGATCAGCGAGTCCTTGCGCGGATTGTCGTCGAAGACCGCTTCCGTCGGCGTGTTGGACAGGATGCCGCCGTCCCAATAGAGCTCGCCATCGATGCGCACGGCCGGAAACGCCGGCGGCAGCGCGCCTGACGCCATGACATGCTTCACCGTCAGCTCGCCGTCGCGGCTGTCGAAATAGCGCATCTGGCTGCTGCGGACGTGAGCGGCACCGACCGTCAACCGTGGCACGCAGCGATTGATCCGGCCGAAATCGACGAGCTCGAGCAGCGTCCGCTCCAGCGGCGCCGTCGAATAGAAGCCGGCGTGATCGGCTCCGAGCGGATAGGAATCGCCCGCATGCGCCAATGGATTGGGGCGGAAGAAGCCGGGAATGCCGTGGGTCACGATCGACCAATAGGCGAGCTTTTCGTTGAAGCCGGGAAACGCGGTGCGCAGATTCCAGACCGGATTTTGCTCCATTCGTTTCCAGAACTCCTTCAGGCGCTGCAGCCGTTGATCAGGCGCGTTGCCCGCAATGAGGCAGGCATTGATGGCGCCGATCGAGGTGCCGATGATCCAGTCCGGCTCGATGCCGGCCTCGTGCAGTGCCTGGTACACCCCGGCCTGATAGGACCCGAGCGCACCGCCGCCCTGAAGCACCAGCACCACCTGGCCGGGCAGATCTTTCGACACGCTGGTATCGCGCTTCACACCGTTCATATCCTGCTCCCTGAGAGCCCGTATCCTTGCCATGTTCGTTCCTCGCGATCGTTTGTTACGCACTCGCCTTCAATGCGCGGTCCAGCCTCCGTCGACGGGCAACGCAATACCGGTGATCGTGGCCGCCGCATCGGTCGACAGAAACACGGCGAGCGCGCCGAGCTCTTCGACCGTCGAGAAGCGCTTATTTGGCTGCTGCGCCAGCAGCACATCGTGGATCACCTGGTCGCGCGAGATGCCGTGTGCTTTCGCCTGCCCGTCGATCTGCGCCTCGACCAGCGGCGTGTAGACGTAACCGGGGCAGATCGCGTTGCAGGTGATGCCTTCTTCAGCCGTCTCGAGTGCCGTCACCTTGGTGAGCCCGACGATGCCGTGTTTGGCGGCGACATAGGCGGCCTTGAACGGTGATCCGACCAGGCCATGGCTCGAGGAGATGTTGATGATCCGGCCAAACCCATTCTTGCGCATGGCCGGCAGCGCAACTCGGGTGGTGTGGAAGGCCGACGACAGGTTGATCGCCAGGATCTGGTCCCACTTCTCGACCGGGAATTGATCGAGGGGCGCCACATGCTGGATGCCGGCATTGTTGACGAGGATGTCGAGCCGGCCGCATTGGGCTATGGTGGCCGCAATCATCTCCGCGATGGATTTTGGCCTCGTCATGTCCGCCGGCGAGAAGCTGGCGTTGACGCCGAAATCGGCGGCGATCTGCTCGCGCGTCCTGCCGATCTCGTCAGCGGCGCCGAGGCCGTTCAGCACGATGTCGGCGCCGGCTGCGGCAAGCGCTCGGGCGATGCCGAGCCCGATGCCGCTGGTCGAACCGGTCACCAGCGCAATCTTGCCGGCGAGCGCGCGTGAGGATACCGAGGTCTGTGGTTTGACCGGAATATTCATGGTGCAAATCCCTCCAATGAGGCCCGCGCCGCGCGGACCCTGGCTTTCGCCAACTCTGGGGGATGACCCATTCCTAAGGAAATGCCCGTTGGCTTCCGAAACCATGCCCGCGCGCTATCACGGTCGGGATGTCATTCGCCTGGCTAATCGGTTAGGTTCCGGTCGGTTTTGCCAGGAGCCGATCCATGGAAATGCACCAGGTCCGCTATTTCCTCGCGGTGGCGCAACTCTTGAACTTCACGCGTGCCGCCGAGGACTGCAACGTGACGCAGCCTTCGCTGACGCGTGCGATCAAGCAGCTCGAGGCCGAGCTCGGCGGCGATCTGTTTCGCCGCGAACGCCCCGCGGCGCAATTGACCGAGCTCGGCCAGCGCATGCATCCGCTGCTGAAGCAATGCTATGATGCCGCCGCCGGTGCGCGTTCGCTCGCCTCCTCGTTTCGAAGCGGCGAGATCGGCGCCCTGAGGGTCGCCCTGACGCATTCGATCGATCTGGCGCTGCTCATCCCGCACCTCAACGAAATCAAACGACAGTTCAACCGGCTCGAACTCCGTTTCCTGCGCGGCTCGAGCCGCGAGGTCGGCGAATTCCTGAAAAAGGGCGAAGCCGAACTCGGCATCGCCGCCGAGATCGACGAAGCCTGGGATCGTCTCGACGTCTGGCCGCTGTTCACCGAACCTTTCGAGCTCGTCGTCAGCAAAGAGAATCGGCTCGCCGAGTGCAGCAGCATCGAATTGGATGATCTCCGCGCCGAGCAATTGCTCGTCCGCAACTATTGTGAGCACGCCAAGCGTATCGGGGCGAGCCTTCGCGAACACGGCATCGACTTCGATCGCGGCCACGAAATTTCCAGCGAACGCGACCTGATCGAACTGATCGAGGCCGATATCGGCGTCGCCATGCTGCCGCACACCTCACCGGTCCCGGACAGCCTGAAGCGAACCGCCGTCTCAGGGCTGGATGCGCGGCGCACCGTCAATCTCTATGGCGTCGCGGGCCGCCAGCGCACGGCGGTCGCCAACGCCGTGATGCGCATGCTGCGCGGCGCGGACTGGCGACCGATTGCGGGATAGTGTCGGGGGCTACTGTCCCTACGGGAATGAACAGAGCTCACCTCGCACGAAGCTCAGTGTTCACGGCTCGCGCTTTCGAGCGCCTCGAGCAGATCGTCAATCTCCATGCGCTTGCGGAAATCAGGATCGACGAAGCGGGCTTTCACGAGACCATTGCGGCCGACCACGAATACGGCGGGGATCGGCAACATCCACCCATCGTTGCCGTGAAATCTCGCCATGTCCTGGTAGGACAGCAGCTGCTGGATCTCCGTCCCGAGCCAGATGGCCAGGTTGAGAGACAACGCATAGCCGTTATCGAGATCGGTAAGCACCGGGAACGGCGCACTCGAATCAGCTTTGAATACGCCGGCGAACTCCTGCGTTTCCGGCATGATCGCCACGATCTGCGCGCCCATTGCCGCGATGCGATCCTGCGCCTGGATCACGGCGCGGACATTGAGCCGGCAATAGGGACACCAATGGCCGCGGAAGAACATCACCGCGACCGGGCCGTCCGTCAGTAGCGACGGCAGCGAGACCAGCCGTCCGGTCTCGTCAGGCAGCATGAAAGGCGGCATTGCCTCGCCTGGTCGCGGCGCGTTATCGCCGCCGCCGTTCTGGCCTAGCCTTGTGACGAGGCGGTCGACGGCTTCGCCATATGCCGGAAAGATTTCACGCCCCGCATCTGCATAGGCGCGGAGTTGCTCGTTCAGCGGGCCCTCCATGTCCCGACAGCGTTGGAAGGCGACCTTGAGCCGTTCGGCATCGGTTGTCGAAAGGGCAGTCATTTTGCGCTCCGGCTTTCGGTTCCAATACTAGTTTCCTGGTCCGGCCGTCCGCAAGGGGCGGCCCCTACGCGGGGATCGACCTAGTTCACGTAGAAATTGCCGGTCGGATCGAGCCGACCAGCGACCCATTGTCCATGAAGAAGACGGTATGCTCAGGCACCTTCTTGGCGTTCTTCGTCATGGACTCATGGTTCTTCTCGGTCGAGGCCATGGCCATCGCCGACATCTTGCCGGGCCCACCATAGATGTAGGCCATGCCGGCCTTGAAATCCCAGGCGGCTTCCGAGAAGGCGAATGTGGCGATAACCGCGAACGCGGCGGTGGCAATGAGAGTCTTGGACAGTTTCGTCATGAGATGTTTCTCCGGATTGACGTAAACGCCCGCCAATCGGACGCCCTGCCATCGAACGGCGGAAGCCGCCAAGGCGGAAATGCCGATCCACAATCGGTTCGATAGCCGCTGCCTATCGCGCCACCATAGCGGTCGGCTATCGCGTTCAGAGGCGTTTCGCATTTCACTCCGCCGAGCGCCGCGTCCATCCTGGCTGCGATCCAAGCTGCCACTCACAGGAGGACCGCCATGAGCCGTCACATCGCATCGCGTGTTGCCACTTTCGCCACCTCGCTTCTGCTGCTGTTCCTGCTGCTATCGGCCGCAACATCGGTTGCGCGAGCCGATAGCGATGACGGCATTGTCCGCGTCAAAAGCGCGATCCCCTTGTCGGAGGCGATCAGTCGCATCAAGGCCGATATTGCGGCAAAGGGCGTCAAATTCTTCTTCGAAGTCGATCAGTCCAAGCTTGCTTCCGACGCCGGAATCAAGCTTCGCCCCTCCACCCTGCTCGTCTTCGGCAATCCGCCGCTCGGCACCCAGTTCATCACCGCCAACCCCAACGCCGGACTCGACTGGCCGGTCCGCCTGCTGTTGACCCAGGACGACAATGGCGACGTCTGGGCCGTGTGGACCGATTTCGACTGGATCGCAAGGCGGCACAACATCCGAAATCGCGAGGCGCAGTTCAAGATGGCGACCATGGTCGTCAAGTCCATCACGGCCACCATCACCGTCAAATAACGAGGGTCCCATGGTGCGCCAAACATTCGATGTCGTCATCCTCGGCGGCGGAAACGCAGGCATCGGCGTGACCGGCCCCGTCCGGCGTGCCGGCCTCTCGGTCGCGATGATCGAGCCGCTCGATCTCGGTGGCACCTGTCCGAATCGCGGTTGCACGCCGAAGAAGGTCCTCGTCGCCGCCGGTCAGGTGCTGCACGACATCGAGCGTGCTGCCGCTCATCATATCGCGGTCGGCAAGCCCAGGCTCGACTGGGCGGCGCTGATCGAGCGCGAGAAGAACATGATCAAGGATATCCCCGCCAACCTCGCCCGCACGATGGCGCGTCGCCAGGTCGAAGTGATCAAGGGGTATGGTGCCTTCGTTGCACCCAACACCGTCCGCGTCGGCGATCGCGTGCTCGAGGCCAAACACGTCGTTGTCGCGACGGGCTCGAAGCCGCGGCCGCTACCGATCGCCGGCGCCGAGTACATGGTCACCTCGGACGCGATATTGAGTGATCGCGACTTGCCGGCTTCGGTTATCTTTATCGGCGGCGGCGTAATCTCCCTGGAATTCGCCCACATCTACGCGCGCGCCGGCGCAGCAGTGACGATTCTCGAGGGACTGGCGCAGCTCCTGCCGGCAATGGACACCGATGCGGTTGCCCAACTGGCGATGGAGAGCGAACGCATCGGCATCAAGATCCGGGCCGGCGTCAGCGTGCAGACGATCGAGCGGACCGGCAACGGGTTCAGGGTGGTCTTTGCCCAAGACGGGGTCGAGCGGGCGGTCGAGGCGGATCGTGTAGTCAACGGTGCCGGCCGGGTGGCCAATACCGATTCCCTCGACCTTGCGGCCGGTCAGGTCGAACACACAAACGGACGAATCTCGGTCGACTGCCACTTGCGTTCGACCTCAAATCCTCGGGTTCATGTCTGCGGCGATGCCGTACCGATCTCGCCACAACTTTCGCCGGTTGCTACCTACGAAGGCGACATCGTAGGCCGCAACATCGTCGACGGACCACGACATGCGCCCGACTACGCGGGCATGGCCACGGCGGTCTACACCGTACCGACGCTTGCTGCCGTCGGTCTGACCGAAGCGGCGGCACGGCAGAACGAATCCGCCATCGAGGTCCACGTCAACGACATGCGCGACTGGTTCTCGGCGCGGTCCTATGCCGAGACCGTCGCCTGGTCGAAAGTGATCGTCGATCGCGCCACCGACCGTGTGATCGGCGCGCACCTTGTCGGCCACACCAGCCAGGAGCTCATCAATATCTTCGGGCTTGCGATCAAGTTTGGCATCACGGCGAGCCAGATCCGCGAGAACGTCTATGCCTATCCGACCTTCTCCGCCGACATCAAGCACATGCTCGGACGCACATAGCGGCTCGCTATGGTTTCGAGAGATACACGGCATTTCAACGAACACATGATCTCGAAGAAACTGAGATCATAGCCGACGGCATTCGAGGTCGCGGCCAATAGAGGAGACTTCCCGATGTTCAACACTATCGAACTTTCCCGCGCAAGCTGGCTGGGACTTGCGGTCGCCGGCGCTTTGACGCTCTCGGCACAGCCCATCTTCGCAGGCGAATGCCCGGCCGACAAGATCAAGCCGAACGCGCACCAGATGGTCGACTACAAGCCGGTCGGCGTCACCGATACGACGCTCGGCGCGATCGACCTCGGCAAGCAGCCGGCGCATATCGAAGGTCGCGAGCTGCGCTTCCGCAAGCTGACCATCGAGCCCGGTGGCATCGTGCCCTGGCACAGTCATGACGACCGCCCTGCCCTGATCTTCGTGCAGCAGGGCGAGATCGTCGAATATGCCTCCAACTGCGTCGATCCGATCGTGCACAAGGCCGGCGACATCCGCCCGGAGGTGTCCGGCACCTCGCACTGGTGGAAGAACCTCGGCAAGGAAACGGTCATTCTCTATGTCGGCGACGTCCGCAAGGACCCGCACGACCACAACATGTAACGGGTGCGCGACCCCAGCGCACGCGTGACGGAATGTGGCGCCCGCGATCCCCATGCTGCCCCGCACGCGGGCGCCACATTCATCACAAGGGAGGCCTGCCGTGACCGATCTTTCCGCGCCGATCAAGCCGACCGCGATGACGACAGACGCGTATTCGCCAGGTCTCGCGCTTCGCTCCCTCGTCATCGGCTTGACCGCCTTCCTGACTGTCGTCGACCTGTTCGCGACGCAGGCGATCCTGCCTTCGCTGACGCGCCATTACGGCGTCACACCGGCGGCGATGGGCTTTGCCGTCAATGCCAGCACCTTCGGCATGGCGGTAGCCAGCCTCGTCGTCGGCTTCTTCAGCCCGCGCATCAACCGGCGGACCGGCATCCTGCTCAGCCTCGCGCTGCTGGCAGTTCCCACCAGCCTGCTGGCGACCGCACCAAATCTCGCGGTCTTCACCGCTTTGCGGGTCGCGCAGGGCCTGTGCATGGCATCCGCCTTCGCGCTCACCCTCGCCTATCTCGGCGAGCAATGCAGCACGATGGATGCCGGCGGCGCCTTTGCCGCCTACATCACCGGCAATGTCGCCAGCAACCTGGTCGGCCGGCTGATCTCGGCGGCGGTCGCCGACGGCTTGGGCCTCGCCTGGAATTTTTATTTCTTCGCAGCCCTCAATCTGGCCGGCGCGGTGCTGGTCTATTTCACCATCGGGCGCGTGCAGCCGATGCATGCGATGATGACTGCGGGATCGCCCCTCTCCGCCACGATCGCGCACTGGCGCAATCCGCAGTTGCGCGCGGCCTTCGGCATCGGATTCTGCATCCTGTTCGCCTTCATCGGCACCTTCACCTTCGTGAATTTTGTGCTGGTCCAGCCGCCGCTGTCGCTTGGCATGATGGACCTGGGCCTTGTCTATTTCGTCTTCCTGCCGTCGGTCGTCACGACCTTGCTGGCGGGCAGAGTGGCATCGCGCCTCGGAACGCGTCCGACGATCTGGGGCTCGCTCGCCATCGCCGGGATCGGGCTGCCGCTGATGCTGGCGCCGCATCTGGGCGAAGTCATCACCGGCATGGTTCTGGTCGGCGTCGGCACCTTCTTCGCGCAAGCGGCTGCGACAGGATTCGTAGGACAGGCGGCGACCGACAGCCGCGGCATCGCCAGCGGGACCTATCTTGCCTGCTACTTCTGCGGCGGCCTGGTCGGGACGGCCGTGCTCGGCCGACTGTTCGACGGCTTCGGCTGGCAAGCGTGCGTCGCGGGTGTCGGCGCGGCCCTCGCTGCGGCCGCTCTGCTCACCCTTGGCCTGAAGCGCTAGCGCTTGGCCGGCGCTTCCTGCGGCGGCTCGTCGTCGGCGATGGCGCGCCAGGCGGCGCCGTCGAGATCGTCGTACTGGCCGCTCCGGAGCGACCAGAGGAAGGCGACGAGACCGGCGAGACCGAGCATCAGCGCCAGCGGTACCAGGATGACCAAAATTTCCATCACACGATCTCCCGCGAGGCGTTGCGCGCACGCAGCGAATTCAGCATGACCAGGATCGATGATCCGCTCATGGCGGCAGCCGCGATCAGGGGCGTCACGACTCCGCTGATCGCGACCGGCACCGCGAGTAAATTGTAGCCGATCGCAAGCCAGAGATTCTGCCGCATCAAGTGCAGCGCCTTGCGTGACGCATCGATAGCGGCGACGACCGGGGCCAGCGGCCGGCCGAGGAAGACGAGATCGGCGGTCGCCTGGCTCAAATGCGCGGCCGAGATCGGCGACATCGAGACATGGGCCGCCGCCAGCGAGGGCGCATCGTTCATGCCGTCGCCGATCATCAGGACCTTCATGCCCCGCTGCTTCAAGACCTCGATCCGCGCGATCTTGTCAGCCGGCGTCACCCCGGCCCGCCATTCGGAGACGCCCAACGCGTGGGCCGCCGCGATCACCGCCGGTTCACGGTCGCCGGAGAGAATCTCGATGCCGATATTGCGCGCCTTCAGCGCCGCGATCACAGCCTGCGCATCGGGACGGAGGCCCTGGCGCACAGAGAGGATGAATTTTTCGCCACCCTTGCTGAAAGCCACGACGGAGGCTTCGGGATCCAGATTTGTCACGTCCGAGACCAGCGTCTCGGCGCCGCAGAAGGACGGACGGCCGAGGCGAATCTCGATGCCATCGACGACAGCGCGCACGCCCTGGCCGGCCTCCTCGACCGCGCCGACGATAGGCGATCTGGCGTCGCAGGCCTGCGCGACCGCGGCGGCGACCGGATGATGGCTCGACAGCGCGAGCCGTCCGGCAAGCTCAAAGATATCAGCGGGGATATCGGCCGCATTCATCACTTCGAGATCGGGCAGCGTCAGCGTCCCGGTCTTGTCGAAGATGACGTGATCGGCTTCCGCGAGACGCTCGATGGCATCGCCGGAATTCAGCAGGACACCCGCCTTGAACATCGCGCCCGAGGCCACTGTCTGCACCGTCGGAATGGCGAGTCCGAGCGCGCAGGGACAGGTGATGATCAGCACCGCGACGCCGGTCACGATCGCATCATGCCAACCGGCGCCCGCAATGACCCAGCCGAGGATGGTGACGAGCGCGGTGGCATGCACCACGGGCGCGTAGAGTCGCGAGGCGCGGTCGGCGAGCCGCATGTAGCGCGAGCGCGCCTGCAGCGCATTGTCGAGCAGCCGGGTGATCTCGGCGAGCAGCGTCGCCTCGGAGGCCGCCGAGACCCGCACCCGCAAGCTGCCCGAGATGTTCATCGACCCCGCATAGACCGGCGTGCCCTGGCCTGCCGTGACGTAGAGCGTCTCGCCGGTGATCAGGCTCTGGTCGATCTCGGAACGGCCCTCGATCACGGTGCCGTCGACCGCGCAACGCTCGCCGGGCCGCAGCAGGACGATGTCGCCGGGATAGAGCGCGGCTACCGGCACTTGAGATATCTCGTCGGGCCCGACGAACTTGGCCGCGGTCTCCGCCTTGAGCGCGGCGAGATTGCCCGCGACCGCGCGGGTCCGCCGCCGCATGTTCTGGTCGAGGACGCGGCCGACCAAGAGGAAAGTGAGCAGCATGATCGCCGCGTCGAAATAGGCGTGCTCGGCGTGGTTGATGGTCTCGACCACGGACATGCCGAGCGCCAGCGTCACGCCGATCGAGATCGGCACGTCCATGTTGGTGGTCTTGGCCGACAGCGCGCGCCAGGCCGAGCGGAAGAACGGTTGGCCGGCATAGGCCGCCGCCGGCAGTGCGATCAGCGCCGATAGCCAGTGGAAGAAATCGCGCTGCTCCGGCAGCATGTCCGAGACGTTGCCGGACCACACCGGGATCGACAGCATCATCACGTTCATGGTGGCGAACGCGGCGACGCCGAGGCACCGCAGCAGGAAGCGCGATTCGGCGACCTCGCTCGCCTCCGCGCTCTCGGTCTCGTAAGGATAGGCCTTGTAGCCGAGCTCCTCGAGGCGATCGATGAAGCGGGCCGGATCGAGCGTGCCCGCCTTCCATTCCAGCGCAACGCGCCGGTCGGTCAGGTTCACGCGCGCCAGCGTGACGTCGGGAATGGCGGACAGCCCGCGCTCGATCTTGGCCATGCAGCCGGCGCAGTGAACGCCCTCGACCGCGAGATCGATGTGCTGGACGCCCTCGCCCGCAGTCCGGACGTAATGCGAAAAGTCCCGCGAGACGTGCATGGCAAAATCCTTCAGTTCAGGATCACGCGGTTGCGCGACATGAACACGCGCGTTCCCCGCGCCTCGCCCTCGATCACGAGGTCCCACTGGCCCGGCGCGACCGATGCGGCATTGCCGCGATAGAGACCGATGCCGGCCTCCGAGAGCTCGATGGCGAGATCGGCGCGCTTGTCGGTCGGCCGCTCCAGGCGGCCGCCGAATTTCAGTCCGGCGATCGGCTGGCCGCTGGCGTCGCGCGCCTCGACCTGAAGCACGGCGCCGCCATCGGCGCGGCGCTCGACATGGGCGTTGACCTTCCATTTGCGCGCGGTCTGGTCCTGGGCCGCCGAGATCTCGCGGTCATAGGTCAAGCCCGCGGCATAGGGGCTGTCGACGTCCGTCCCTGGCAGTGTCGCGATCGCAAGCTTCATCATGGTCACGTTGACGCCGATCACGACGCCGAAGAAGGCGACCAGCATCAGAAACACCTTGGTTCCGGTCAGCGGCTTGGTTGCCATGGCGGGCTCCTGATCCTACGGCGCGACGAAATTGTCGGTGGCGCTGGCGACTTCGCCGAGGCCGATATCGGTGACGTGAAAGCGAACCGGGATCGACTTTTCCGGGTTGCCCTCCGCCGGCGCGGTCACGAGCAGTCGCAGCTCGCTGGTGGAGTCGCGCGGAACCACGATCATCGGCCGGTCCGGCGTCACGGAATCGATCCCGATGACATGGATCGTCGCATTGACCGGACCGTTCGCGTCGATCGCGATGACGCGGTCGTAGCCGCTCTTGTTGAGCAGCCGCACCGTGTAGGCGTTGCGGATCGAGCCGTCGCTGAGCCTGACCGCGACCGGATTGCGGTCGTGCAGCACGTTGACGTCGAGCAGGCTGCGGGTCGCCAGCGTATAGATCATGATGCCGCCGACCGCCGCGATGATCGCGCTGTAGGCGACGGTGCGGGCCCGGACGATGCGATAGACCGGCGCCTTGCCTTGCTGGCGGCGCTGGATGTTGACGTCGTTGTCATAGCCGATCAGCCGCTTCGGCCGGCCGATCTTCGTCATCACGTTGTCGCAGGCGTCGATGCAGAGCCCGCACTGGATGCATTCGAGCTGCGGTCCATTGCGAATGTCGATGCCGGTCGGACACACGGCGACGCATTGATAGCAGTCGACGCAGTCGCCGACTTGCTCGCCGAGCGCGCGCAGCTCCGCCGCCTTCTTCACCGACGTACGCTTCTCGCCGCGATCGTAACGATAGGTCACGTTCAGCGCCCATTCGTCTGTGAGCGCGGCCTGGATCCGCGGCCACGGGCACATATAGGTGCAGACCTGCTCGCGCATGAAGCCGGCGAGCACGTAGGTCGTCGCAGTCAGGATGCCGATCCAGATATAGGCGATCATCGGCGCCTGGAAGGTGACGAGTTCCCTAACCAGCGTCGGTGCGTCGTTGAAATAGAGCACCCAGGCTCCGCCGGTCCACCATCCGATCAAGAGCCAGATCGAATGCTTGAGCACGATCTCGGAGATGCGCTCCAGCTTCATCGGGTCGGACGATTTGTCCTTCTTCATCCGCTCGCGTCGGTCGCCCTCGATCAGACGCTCGACCGCATAGAACAGGTCCGTCCACACCGTCTGCGGACAGAGATAGCCGCACCAGATGCGGCCGCCGACCGAGTTCATCAGGAATAGCGCCACCGCGGCGACGATCAGCAGGCCGGTGAAGTAGTAGACCTCCTGCGGCCACAGCTCGATGAAGAAGAAATAGAAGCGGCTGTTGGGAAGATCGATCAGCACCGCCTGGCTCGGAGCACCGAGGCCGCGGTTCCAGCGCACGAACGGCAGGAAGTAGTAGACGCCGAGGCAGAACGCCATCAGGCCCCATTTGATCCGGCGGAAGGTGCCGGAGATGCTCTGAGGATAGACTTTCTTCTGGGCCACATAGAGCGGCCCGTTGTCATCGTCTATTGGGAGGTCTTTTGGGTTCACGGGCCTGTTCATCGCCTGCAGCTTTCGAGAGGTGCGATAAAACCTAGACCCGACGCCGCCGCGTCAGTTGATCCAGCGCAAGCGGGGGCACTTTTGTTCGCCCCCGTTTGCTGCCGGTTGGCTATTTTCCGCCGCCCAGGGAATGGACGTAAACTGCCATCGCCTTGATGGTGGCGGGATCGAGCCGGCCTTCCCAGGCCGGCATCACGCCCGCGCGGCCCTGGCTGATGGTCTCGATCAGCGTCGCCTCGTCCGAACCATAGAGCCAGATCTTGTCCGTCAAATTGGGGGCGCCCATCTCCGGGTTGCCCTTGCCGCCGTCGCCATGGCAGGCGACGCAATTCTCCGCGAAGATCTTCTCGCCCTTGGCCGCGTCATAGCCCTTGCGGGTCGGAAGGCCCGACAATGCCCGGACATAGTTGGCGGCCGTGACGATCTCGTCCGGTTTCAGCACGCCGTCCTTGCCGAATGCGAGCATCTGGCCTTCGTGCGCCTTGGCATGGCCGGAGCGTGCGCCGAACTGGATGGTCTGCATGATCTGGTCGAGCGTGCCGCCCCACAGCCAGTCGTCGTCGTTCAGGTTGGGATAGCCCTTGGCACCGGCGCCGCCTGAGCCGTGACATGGCGCGCAATTGTCACCGAACACGGTCTTGCCCTTGGCGCGCGCGAGCGCCAGCAGCGCCGGATCCTTCTCGATGTCGGCGAGCGAGGCCGAGCCCAGGGCAACCATCTTGGCTCCGCGGATCGTCTCGAGGTTGGCGAGCTCGACCGCAACGTCGGCACGCGAGGAGTACCCCATCACGCCGTGCGTATTGCCCGAGATCAGCGGCCAGGCCGGATACACGATCCAGTAGCCGATCGCCCAGACGATGGTGAGGTAGAAGGTGATTACCCACCAGCGCGGCAGCGGCGTGTTGAGCTCCTTGATGCCGTCCCACTCATGTCCGGTCGTGGACCTCCCGGAGACGGGATCGATGTCGCTATGATGATCGGTCATGATCTCTTACTCCTCCCGCAACGGCAGGTGTGCCGCTTCGTCGAAAGCTGCCTTGTTACGGGGCCAGAATGCGTAGGCGATGATCGCGACAAAGATCGCGACGAACACCGGCGTCCAGATCGTGGTCACGAGACCGGACGCGAGATTGTCGAGGGTCAGGATGGCTTTCATCGTTGGTGCCTTCTCAGCGAAGATTGGCTTTCTCGTTGTAGATCTTGAAGTCGACCAGCGTGCCGAGCATCTGGAGATAGGCGATCAGCGCGTCCATCTCGGTCGGCGTGCCGGCCTTGCCGTCGAAGTTGCGCACCACGGCCTTGGCGTAGCGCTTGGTGAAAGCGTCGGAGCCTGCATTGTCAGGATCTGCCTGGGCCTTCATGTCGGCGCCCGCATTGGCGATCTGGTCGTCGGTGTAGGGCGTGCCGACGGTCCGCAGCGTGCGCATGTGGTCGGCGATCGTGTCCGGATCGACCTCGGTCTTGCTGAGGAATGGATAGCCCGGCATCACCGACTGCGGCACGATTGCGCGCGGGTTGGTCAGATGGGTGACGTGCCAGTCGTCGGAATATTTGGCGCCGACGCGGGCAAGATCGGGACCGGTGCGCTTCGAGCCCCACTGGAACGGATGGTCGTACATGCTCTCGGCGGCCAGCGAGAAATGACCGTAGCGCTCGACCTCGTCGCGCAAGGGGCGGATCATCTGCGAATGGCAGAGATAGCAGCCCTCGCGGACGTAGACGTTGCGCCCGGCGAGCTCCAGCGGCGTATACGGCCTGATCCCGTCGACCGCCTCGATCGTGCTCTTGAGGTAGAACAGCGGGGTGATCTCGACGAGACCGCCGATCGCGATCACCAGCAGGATGCCGACGACCAGGATGATCGAGTTCTTTTCGAAGATTTGGTGGCGTGTCCAGAACGACATGGAAAACTCCTCATTCCGCCGGCTGGAGAGCGACGGGCATCTGGACTTCCTGTTCGCCGACGCGAACCGTCATCCAGAGATTATAGGCCATGATCAGCGCGCCGATCAGGAACAGCCCGCCGCCGGCAGCGCGGATGATGTAGAAGGGATGCATCGCCTCGACGGTCTCGATGAAGGAATATTCGAGGAAGCCGAGCGAGGTGTAGGCGCGCCACATCAGGCCCTGGAGGATGCCGGACACCCACATCGCCGAGATGTAGAGGACGATGCCGAGCGTCGCGATCCAGAAGTGCCAGTTGACGAGCTTGAGGCTGTAGAGGCCCTTCCGATTCCAGATCCAGGGCACCAGGCAGTAGAGCGCGCCAAAGGAGACGAAGCCCACCCAGCCGAGCGCGCCGGAGTGCACGTGGCCGATGGTCCAGTCGGTGTAGTGGCTGAGCGAATTGACCACCTTGATCGACATCATCGGGCCTTCGAAGGTCGACATGCCGTAGAAGGCGACGGAGACCACGAGCATGCGCAGCACGGGATCGGTGCGCAGCTTGTCCCAGGCGCCCGACAGCGTCATCAGGCCGTTGATCATGCCGCCCCAGGACGGCATCCACAGCATGATGGAGAAGGTCATGCCGAGCGTCTGGGTCCAGTCCGGCAGTGCCGTGTAGTGCAGATGGTGCGGGCCGGCCCAGATGTAGAGGAAGATCAGCGCCCAGAAGTGGATGATCGAGAGGCGGTAGGAGTAGATCGGCCGCTCGGCGCGCTTGGGGATGAAGTAGTACATGATGGCGAGGAAGCCGGCGGTCAGGAAGAAGCCAACCGCGTTGTGGCCGTACCACCACTGGAACATGGCGTCCTGGATGCCGCCCCAGGCGATATAGGATTTAGAGCCGAACACCGAGACCGGCAGCGCCGGGTTGTTGCCGAGATGCAAGACCGCAATCGTCACGATGAAAGCGAGATAGAACCAGTTCGCGACGAAGATGTGCGGCTCCTTGCGCTTGATGATCGTGGCAAGGAAGACCAGCAGATAGGTGACCCAGACGATGGTGAGCCACAGATCGGCGTACCATTCCGGCTCGGCATATTCCTTCGACTGAGTGACGCCGAGCAGATAGCCGGTGCCGGCGATCAGGATGAAGAAGTTGTAGCCTACGACGACGAACCAGGGCGCCAGATCGCCTGCAAGGCGAACGCGGCAGCTCTTCTGGACGACGTAGAAGGAGGTCGCGATCAGGACGTTGCCGCCGAAAGCGAAGATCACCGCGGACGTGTGCAGCGGACGCAGGCGGCCGAAGCTGGTCCAGGGCAGATCGAAGTTCAGCGCCGGCCACGCCAGTTGCGAGGCGATGATGAGGCCGACGAGAAAGCCGGCAATGCCCCAGAACATCGCCATGACCGAGGAGAACTTGATCGGCCCCATGTTGTAATTGGGGCGCCCATTGATCTCCGCAGGCGGCAGCGCCGCCGGCCGGTCGAGGTAGCGGTTGATGATGCAGAAGACCGCCGCGAGGCTCGCCGCCGCGCTCAGCGCGGCATGGAAGGCGAAGGGCGCATCGAGCGCCTTGGCCGAGGCAATCACGCAGAGGAAGGCGGTGACCGCGAACACGACAGCCAGGCCGCTTTCACCTGACGTCATGGACTTGGAGATGGAGGGCTGGCTCATGCGGATTCTCTCTGAAAGAACACAGGGCCAGAAACCACATTCATCCTCGCGGGGAATTGATTGAAATCAAGGGAGATGGATTTCTGTTAATGTGGGCGATGCGGCGCCAGTTGCAGTGCCCTCTCCCCTTGCGGGAGAGGGCAGCGAGGACCGTCCCGCACACTCACTTGGGTGAGGGGTTGGTCCCGCACGAAGAGTCTTTCGGGGGAGAAAAACCCCTCATCCGGCGCCATAGCCGCAGCTTCGCTCCGGCCTTCTTAAGAACGGCGGCCGAAGGCCGCCCATGCCACCTTCTCCCACAGGGGGAGAAGGGAAGAAAAAGAATCTTCCGGAAAATCACGCAGCCGCCTTGTCACTCCCGTGCCGTCGCCTTGAGCGCCGTAATAACGTCCTCGCGAGCGACGATTCCGACCAGCTTCTGCGCGCCATTGAGCACGATGATGCTCCTGATGCGGTGCTCGACCATGATCTGGAGCACGCGCGTCAGCCGCGTGTCGGGGCTGACATAGATAAAGTCGGGCGTCATGACGTCGCCGATCTTACGGCTCATCAGGTCGTGGTAGCGCGGCAGCATCTGGCTCGGCGTGAAGGCGAAGCACTTCAGGATGTCGAATTTGGTGACGATGCCGACGACCTGTCCGTCGTCCTCGACGGGATAGGAATTGAAATCGTCGCGTTCGAACATCTCGCTGAGCGCGAGCAGGTCGAGGTCGCGCCTCACCGTCCTGACGTCGTGCGTCATGTAGCCGTCGACGGTCTGCTCAAGAAATCTGTACACGGCGCGTCCTCTTTGATTCGTCTTGCATCGCTCCCGCGTCAGTGCGACAGCAGCACGCAGCGGGCAGATTGAGTGACCAGATACTGGGTGACGCCGCCGAGGATCAGTTCGCGGAAGCGCGAATGACCGTAGGCACCGGCGACGACCAGGCTGGCGCCGACATCGCCCGCAACTTTCTCCAGTTGCCCGGCGACGGTTTCGTTCCGGGCCGCTTCGGAAACGCGCGCCGTCGCGGTCACGCCGTGGCGGGCAAGCCACGCCGTCACGTCGGTCGCGCCGGCGACCACGGCAGGGCGGTCGTCGTCGCCTTCGGGAATTGCGAGGACGGTGACATCCCTGGCCTTGCGCAGGATCGGCAGCGCATCGGCGAGCGCCCGCCGCGCTTCCGGCGTATCCTTCCACGCCACCAGGATGCTGCGCAGGTCGAGCCAGTTGACGCCGTCGGGCACGACCAGGATTGGCCGGCCGGCTTGCATCACCAGATCCTTGGGGCTCGCGAGCGCGAAGGCGTCGGAGAAGGCCGGGCTCTGCCCGCCGGTGACGATGATGTCGGCGCAACGCGCCTGGGTGAACGTAAAGCGCGCCGGGAAATCCATGGCGCTGCGCCATTCCACATGTCCGCCGCGATTCCTGATTGCGGCGCGGAATTGCGCCTCGAGTTCGCCCAGGCGTCGCCTGACGGAGGCCTCTCCCTCATCGATCAGTCCCTGCGCTACGGTGCCGTCGCTGAAATAGAGCGGCGGGGCGAACTGCGCCGCAGCAACGCCGATGATCGACGCCTCAAATCGTTCGGCAAGCTCGCCCGCGACCTGAAGCCGCGCCTCGTTGGACTGATCGAGCGCCAGGCTGACCATTACGGTCGCGTATGTCATCGGAGTCTCCGGGGCAATGAGCTTTGATCCGATCGTAGGCCCGCCGCCGCCTGGCAGGATGAGATAGATCAAAACCTTGGATCACCGCGCCGGAGGGAAATCTGCCAATGGTATAAGACATCGGAACTTGCCTCTGGCCCCTCCTTGGGTACATTGCCGACGGTAACGCTGTGCGGTTCCCCGCATCAGAATGGGAGTGATCGTTTGGCGCCGACCCGTGTGATTCATCCGCAAGATGACGGCCGGGGCGAACATTTCCGCGTTCGAATCGAAGGATTTGGCGTCGGGACCTGGGATCTCGATCTCAAGACACTCGAATTGGAGTGGTCGGAGACGGCGAGAATCCTGTTCGGAATCGAATCTGGCCAATCGGTGAGTTACGCGCTGTTCCTGTCCCGGCTGGAGCCCAACGACCGCGAGCGGATCGAGATCGCGATCCGGCGCGTCTCCGAACGGGGCGGCAGCTTCGACGTGTCGTTCAAGGTCACGGGGGCGTCGGGCAAAGGGCAGTGGATCCGCGCACGCGCGGGGCTGATTCGGGACGAGGCCGGCGCCGCCCGGCATCTCAGCGGCATCTTTCTTGACATTGATGAGGAGAAGCAGGTCGAGGAGGCCCTTCGCACCCGCGAGAACCACCTCCGCTCGATCCTGCAGACGATTCCCGACGCCATGATCGTCATCGACGGCCACGGCATCATCCAGCTGTTCAGCTCGGCGGCCGAGCGCCTGTTCGGCTGGGCCGAGCCGGAGGTGATCGGCCAGAACGTGCGCATCCTGATGCCGGAGCCCGACAACTCGCGTCACGACGGCTACATCGCGCGCTACCGGACAACGGGCGACCCGCACATCATCGGCATCGGCCGTATCGTGACCGGCAAGCGGCGCGACGGCACGACCTTCCCGATGCACCTGTCGATCGGCGAGATGCAGTCGGGCGGCGAGCCCTATTTCACCGGTTTCGTCCGCGATCTCACCGAGCATCAGCAAACCCAGGCGCGGCTCCAGGAACTGCAGTCCGAGCTCGTCCACGTCTCGCGGTTGAGCGCGATGGGCGAAATGGCGTCCGCGCTCGCCCACGAGCTCAACCAGCCGCTGGCAGCGATCAGCAACTACATGAAGGGGTCGCGGCGGCTGCTCGCCGGAAGCCAGGATCCGAATACACCGAAGATCGAGAGCGCGCTGGACCGCGCCGCCGAGCAGGCGCTGCGCGCCGGCCAGATCATCCGCCGCTTGCGCGACTTCGTCTCCCGCGGCGAATCCGAGAAAAGGGTCGAGAGCCTGTCCAAGCTGATCGAGGAGGCCGGCGCGCTCGGGCTCGCCGGCGCGCGCGAGCAGAACGTACAGCTCCGTTTCAGCCTCAATCCCAACGCCGATCTCGTGCTCGCCGACCGGGTGCAAATCCAGCAGGTGCTGGTCAACCTGTTCCGCAATGCGCTGGAAGCGATGGCGCAGTCGCCGCGGCGCGAGCTCGTCGTCACCAACTCTCGCGTCGCCGACGACATGATCGAGATCGAGGTCTCCGATTCCGGCTCCGGCTTCCAGGACGACGTCATGCCAAACCTGTTTCAGACTTTTTTCACCACCAAAGACACCGGCATGGGCGTGGGACTGTCCATCAGCCGCTCGATCATCGAGGCTCACGGCGGCCGGATGTGGGCCGAGAGCAACGTATCGGGTGGGGCGACATTCCGCTTCACGTTGCCGGCAGCCGACGAGAACTGATCCATGACGACCAAGGGAATCATCTACGTCATTGACGACGACGAGGCGATGCGGGATTCGCTGAATTTCCTGCTGGATTCAGCTGGCTTCGGCGTCACATTGTTCGACAACGCGCAGAGTTTTCTCGATGCCCTGCCCGGCCTCGCCTTCGGTTGCGTCGTCTCCGACGTGCGGATGCCCGGCATCGATGGGATCGAGCTTCTCAAGCGCCTGAAGGCCCAGCGCAGCCGGTTTCCGATCCTGATCATGACCGGCCATGGCGACGTGCCGCTCGCGGTCGAGGCGATGAAGCTCGGTGCCATGGATTTCCTGGAAAAGCCGTTCGAAGATGACCGCCTCGTCGCCATGATCGAATCCGCGATCCGCGAGGGCGAGCCAGCGGCCAAGAACGAGGCCATCGCCCAGGACGTCGCCGCTCGCGTCGCTTCCCTGAGCCCCAGGGAACGCCAGGTCATGGAGGGGCTGATCGCGGGCCTCTCCAACAAGCTGATCGCCCGCGAGTACGACATCAGCCCGCGGACCATCGAAGTCTACCGGGCCAATGTGATGACCAAGATGCAGGCCAACAGCCTGTCCGAGCTGGTCCGGCTAGCGATGCGCGCCGGAATGCTCAACGATTGAAGTCAACAGGAGTTGAGGCAAGTCAAAACCCTCCGCTCGCCCTGTGCTACCAGATCGGAATGATTGCGATCAGCTCCCATCCCGAGCGGCTCCAGATGTCATCACCCGCAAAGCCAACCGTCTATGTGGTCGACGATGACGCCGCTGTGCTCGGCTCGCTGAAGTTCTTGTTGGAAACCGACGGTTTTGCCGTGCGGACCTTCAGGAACGCCACGGCGCTGCTCAATGCGGCGAGCCCGTCCGGTGCAGACTGTTACGTGATCGACTACAAAATGCCCGACATCAACGGCATCGAGCTGGCCGGGCGACTGCGCCAGTCCGAGGGCGATACCCCGGTGATCCTGATCACCGGCTATCCCGACTCGAATATCTCGGCCCGGGCGGCGGCCGCGGGCGTGAATGAAGTGATTCTGAAGCCGCTTCTGGACGAAAACCTGGTCAAACGCATTCGCCACGCCATCCAGAACCGGGTCCATAGCTGACCTACGGGATTCTACGTAAGGCAACACCCTTAAGATATCTCGCGAAATTTTCGAGGCACCCGATACCGCGTACCAAGGCGTCATCACAACGGAGATGGCGCAGATGCTGACCCAGACCTTCAACACCCCGGCGATCAACACCCCGATCGGTGGCAAGATCGCACCCGCCCATCCCGTCTCCGATCAGTTCGGCGCGATCGCCGGCCATGTAGGCCTCGTGGCCACCGAGTTCTCCTACCGCAAGGAAGAGGAGATCTATGGTGAGGACGAGCCGGCTGAGTATGTCTATCAGGTCGTCACCGGCGCCGTGCGCAGCTACAAGCTTCTCTCCGACGGCCGCCGCCAGATCGGCTCCTTCCACCTTTCCGGCGATGTGTTCGGCCTCGAATCCGGCACCACGCACCGCCTTGCCGCTGAAGCTATCATCGACACCACGGTGCGCCTCGTGAAGCGCGCGAGCCTCGAGAAGGCCGCTGCCACCGACGTCCAGGTCGCCCGCAAGCTCTGGGCGATGACCGCCGGTGAGCTTCGCCACGCCGAAGACCACATGCTGCTGCTGGGCCGCAAGACCGCGATGGAGCGCGTCGCCACCTTCCTGCTCGAAATGGACCGTCGCCTCGCGGTTGCCGGCATGATGGCGCTGCCGATGTGCCGCCGCGACATCGGCGACTATCTCGGTCTCACGCTCGAGACCGTCTCGCGCGCGCTGTCGCAGCTTCACGCCCAGGGCATTCTCGGCTTCTCGGGCGCCCGCCAGATCGTGCTGCGCAACCGCGCACGCCTGCACAATCTCGACGCCTGATCTCCCCTCTCCCACCCGCTCATGGCCGGCTGAATTGGTTCAGCCGGCCATTTCTTTTGCTGCGACCATGCCCTTGCGCCGCGTCTCCGGCATCACAAGCAGAATCAGCAGAAGTCCCGTCGCCGCGACGCCGGACAGTCCGGTGAACGCCATGGCATTTCCGAATTTATCGCTGACATAGCCGCCAAGCGCGGTGCTCATCGACGCGCCGATGCCCATTGCGGTGCCGACGATGCCCTGCGCGAGGTTGAAATGGCCGCTCCCGAAGGCGACGTCGGCCACGATCAACGGGATCATCACCGCGAACACTGCCGCGGTGAGGCCGTCGAACACCTGCACCAGCACCAGCAGATACGGATCGCGCACGGTCGCGAACAGCAGACCGCGAATCGTCAGCGCCGCGAATCCGATCAGCAGCAGCGGCCTGCGGCCCCACGCTTGCGCCTTGCGCCCTACGCTCGGCGACAGCAGCGCCACGATCGCCTGCGGCACGACGATGCAAAAAGCGACGAGCACCGTCGCCCACTCGCTCGATCGCGCCGTCACCGCGCTTGCCATCAGCGGCATCATCGAGGCGTTCGCGAGCTGCAACAGGAGCACGCTGAGCGCAAAGACGATGAGCGGGCGCTGCCGGATCAGATGCCAGATATTGGTGTCGCCGCGATCCTCCGCCTCGCGCGGCATCTCGCCGTGACAGCGCGCGATGTCGACCTCATGCTCGCGGATGCGAGAGAGCGCGATCAAGGTGGGGATTGCGAGCAGGAAGGTGACCAGGAATACCGAGCGGCTCGACAGCAGATAGCCGGCCGTTCCCATCACCGCGGCCGCAACGCCGTTGCCAAGCGAAGCAAAGCGCGCGTTGCGGCCGAGACGCTCGCCGATCGCGAGCGGGCCGACCAGACCGAGGCTGATCGCCGCGATCGCCGGTCCGAGCACGCAGCTCGCTGCCGCGTGCAAGGTGGCCGCAGTCACCACCACGGGGAAGATCGGCATCGCCGCATAGGCGAGCGCGCAGCAGCCGATGGTGGCGATCGCGAGACCTGCGACCAGTCGCTCGGATTTCGCAGCATCGATAATGGCGCCGCCCGGCATCTGGCCGATCAGCGCAACGATGCCGCCGATCGACAGCACGAGGCCGATCTCGACCTGGGTCCATTTCTGGGTCGTCAGATAGACGGCGATAAACGGCCCGAATCCGGTCTGCACGTCGGCGAGGAAGAAGATGAACCAGTCGAGGCCGCGCAGGCTCTGGCGCGACGGCGCCGGAATGGCGGCAGGCGACAGCGAAACGTTGTCCTGCTCAACGCGGCCCTCGCGATCCGCATGATTCGGCTTCCTCGACAACAGCACCGGCGGCCATCCCTCCCCGCGCCTCACTGAACAGCTTGCAGCGGCTGCAGGCTGCCGGACGCGCCGAGCACCACCATCGGCGTGTCCTCCTTGTATTCCGGCGCGGCTGCGACCTGTGCCTTGGTCAATTCCAGCGTGATGCTGTCCTTCTTGTTGACGATCTTGCCGAACCGCATCGCGTTCCAGTCCACCACGATCTTGCGGCTGCCAACGCCGAGGAAGCCGCCGAAATCGATCACGGCGGCGCGCACGTGCCCGCTCCGATCGACGATGACGTCGACGATGCGGCCCATGTCCTCGTTCGCCGCGCTGAGCACGTCACGGCCAAGCACACCGTGCGCATCGCTCGCGCCGATGATCGTCACCGACGGCGGTGGCGCGGCATTCTTTGGCGTGACGGGGACCGCCGACGCCGGCGGCTGCGCCGTCGGCGGTGCATTCGCTTCGGTCGAGGGTGCGGGCGACTCCTCCGCGGCGCGTGACACGGCGAGCGTCATTCCGCAGACGATCACGACGCCCAAGGCCAACCATCCGGCGGTACGCATGCACCCTCCTTCCGGCGCGCCGCTAGCGCGCCAGCACGATCGAGACCTGGATCTGGCCACGCGTGCGCAACACCTCCAGCGCCACGTCGTCGCCATGGCGGCTGACGCGCAGGTCCACGCTGGACTCGCCCAGACGCAGATCGCGCAAGATCACCTCGTGCAGAAACACCGGCAGATGCGGATTGCGCAGCCGGATCTCGCCGCGCGCCACGTCGAACTCGATGCCCAGCGCCGCCTCCAATAGCGTGAACGCGGTTGCGCTGGCCCAGGCCTGCGGGGCGCAGGCGACCGGATAGAGCGTCGGGCCGCGCCGCTTTTCGCGCCGGAAACCGCAAAACAATTCGGGCAAGCGGCGCAGGTCCATGTAGGTCGCGGCGTCGAATAGTCCCTTGAAGACATGCGCGACCGAATGCTTGAGCCCGTAGCGCGCGAGCCCGAGCGCGATCAGCGCATTGTCGTGCGGCCAGATCGACCCGTCATGATAGGACATCGGATTGTAACGCACCTCGCCGACAGCGACGGTGCGGATGCCCCAGCCCGAGAAGAAATGCGGCCGCATCAAATCGGCGGCGACGAGGCGCGCGCGGTCCTCGCGGATCATGCCGCTGAACAGGATCTGGCCGGCGTTCGAGGTCCGCACCTTGCAAGGCCGCTTCTTGCCGTCGAGCGCAAGCGCATAGGTGCCGAGCTCCTCGCACCAGAACGCGGTCTCGAAACGCTCGGCCAGCGTCTTGGCCTCGGCCTCGAGCTTCCTGGCGAGATCAGGCTTACCCAGCCGGAGCGCGCAGCGCGCGGCGCGCCGCTTGGCGGCGAAGACGTAACCTTGCACTTCGGCAAGCGCGAGATTGCCTTCCGCAAGCTGGCCGTCGGCATGGAAGATCGCGTCGTAGGAATCCTTCCAGCCCTGGTTGGCGAGGCCCTTTTCCGTGGCGCGCTGATATTCGACGAAGCCGTCCTTGTCGGGGTCACCCGGACCGTCGATCCAGGCCAGCCCCGCCTCGATGGCCGGCCACAGCTCGGTCAATGTCTTCTCGTCGCCGGTGCGCTCGAAATAGCTTCCTGCCAGCAGGACGAACAAGGCCGTGGAATCGACGCTGCCGTAATATTGCGCGAACGGCACCTCGCGCAGCGCCGCCATCTCGCCCCCGCGCATCTCGTGCAGGATCTTGCCCGGCGCGGCATCGGCGAGCGGATCGACCGCCTTGGCCTGGAAATGAGCGAGCCGCCGCAGCACGCCCTTGGCGATCCGCGGATCGACCCACAGCATCTGTAGCGCGGTGATCAGCCCGTCGCGGCCGAACGTCGTCGAGTACCAGGGAATCCCCGCATAGGGATAGCGGCCCTGCGGCGTCTCCGTCATCAGCATGTTGAGGTCGGCCATGGCCTGGCACAGCACCTCGTTGAAGATGTTGTTGGAGGTCTCGATGCTGGCGGCGCCCATCGTCGATCGGCGCATCTCGCGGCGGTGGGCGAGCAGGCTTCTGAAAAAGCGCGCCGGCTTCTCCGCGACCGGCCGATTGCAGGACACGGCCACGAACAGGGATTTCGACTCATGAGGGTCGAGTTCGAGCTGCCAGGTCGCGGCGTTCACCGACAATTTTGTCGGGCGCGGATCGAAATGCAGGCCCGTGGTGCGCTCGGCGTCATCAAGACCGCGGTAGTCGAACAGCACGTCGGTCGGTCCCAATAGCCGGCTCGAGCCGATGCCGCGGCGCGGGCGCCGCTCGCCGCGGACTTCGAACAGATCGGCGAAATCGTTGTCGAACAGCAGCGTCAGCGCGAAAGCGGCCGGGCGGTCGCCGTGGTTCTGCACGCCGATGCGCTGATAGGCGGTGCCGCGCCACAGGAAGATCGTGCGTACGATGTGCAGCAGGTCCTTTTGCAGCACAAGGCTGCCCTGCCGGTAGATATCCGGATT
This sequence comes from Bradyrhizobium sp. Ken64, assembly GCF_055807555.1. Taxonomy (NCBI): domain Bacteria; kingdom Pseudomonadati; phylum Pseudomonadota; class Alphaproteobacteria; order Hyphomicrobiales; family Nitrobacteraceae; genus Bradyrhizobium; species Bradyrhizobium sp. Ken64. The sequence goes on from NZ_JBVVPA010000002.1 coordinate 338,452, forward strand.
GGTAAGATCGACGGTCAGGGCTGAATTGTCGTCGCGCAGGTTCGAGCCCAGCAGCAACGGCTGGAGATCGTCGAGCACGAGCTCGAGCCTCGCAAGGTAGCGCGTGTCGTGATGAAACAGGCCATCGGGACCGCCGGCCGAAGCGCCGATGTCGCCATGGCTGTCGAGCACGATAAAGGTGTCGTCGTGCTTGAGTGAACGCCGCGGCCGCGCCGACGGTCCCGTCATCGGGATATAGAAAGGCTGCTCCGCGACCTGGTCCACGGTCCGCGTCACGGAGACGAATTGGGTAACGGCTTCAGCCGACATCAGCAGCTCCCCTGCGCTTGTTTCGACACGCAACCGACTCGAACGCGACTGTTGGTTTACGCGGCGGCTTGGGCGAGCCGGCTCATTTCCTGCGTGACCAGCTCACGATAGGGCCCGTGGCCCTGCATCAGACGCTCGGGCGACCCGTCCTCGATGATCTTACCACCCCTCAACACGACCACGCGATCGAAATTGCGCAGGGTCGCGAGGCGATGCGCGATCGCGATGACCGTGCGGCCGCGCATCAGCCGCGACAACGCCTCGCGGATCGCCTCCTCGGATTCGCTGTCGAGCGCGGCGGTCGCCTCGTCCAGCAGCAGGATCGGCGCGTCCTTCAGGAAGGCGCGCGCAATCGCGATGCGCTGGCGCTGGCCGCCGGACATCTTGACGCCGCGGTCGCCGACCATGGTGTCGAGACCGCCAGGCAGGCTTTCGACGAAATCGCAGCGTGCCGCAATCGCGGCACGCAGCACCTCGTCGTCGGTCGCGTTCGGGCGGCCATAGCGGATGTTCTCGCGAATCGACCGGTGGAACAGCGAGATGTCCTGCGGCACGACCGAGATCGCCTCGCGCAGGCTCTGCTGCGTCACTTTCGAAATGTCCTGGCCGTCGATGGTGATGCTGCCCTCGTCGGTATCGTAGAAGCGCTGGAGCAGCGTGAACAGCGTCGACTTACCGCCGCCGGACTGGCCGACCAGGCCGACGCGCTGGCCGGGCTGCAGGCGCAGGCTGAAGCGTTCGAAGATCTTCTCAGCCCCGGGATAGCCGAAAGTGACATTGTTGAACGCGATCGCGGCACCGCTCTTCACCAGTGGCTCGGCCTCGGGGTGGTCGCGCAATTCATGCGGCACCAGCAGCGTGGCGATTGCCTCGGTCAGTCGGGCAACGTGCTGGGTGACGTCGACCAGCGCCACCGCGAGATCGCGCGTGGCGTTCAGAATGGAGAGACCGAGGGTGCAGACCAGCACGACGTCGCCCGTGGTCGCCCGGCCATCCTGCCAGAGCATGATCGCCCAAGCCATCAGGGCGATCGTGAGCACGACAGTGACGCCGGCATGGATAAGCCGCAGCTTCTCGAGATACCGCAGGCTGCGGCCGCGCGCGGTGAGCTCCCGGTTCACGGTCGCGTCGAACCGCTCATGCTCGTGCCCGATGCCGCAGAAGGCGCGCACCAGCGGCATGTTGCTGATGACGTCGATCATCTCGCCGTCGACGACGGCGGCCTTGTCAGCGAAATCGTCGTGCAGCGGCTTTCCCGCGGCAGCCAGGCGGAACATCGCAAGCACCATGCCGCCGGCAATCACCATCAGGCCGAGTGCCATGTAAGGGCTGACGGTTCCAATCAATGCGATGGCCGCAACCGTTGCGATGCACGGTGGCAACACATTCCAGACGAACATGTTTTCGACCGTGAACACCGCATTGGACGTCGCCGTGATGCGGCTGGTCAGCATGCCGGGCATCCGGTCGGAGAAGTAGCTCGGCGCGTGGCCGGTCAGATGACGAAATATGTCACGGCGTAAATCACCCGTGACACGCACGAAGGTGAAGCTGGCCGTCCAGCTCGCGATCCGCCAAAGGAAATTGTCGGCGGCGATCAGCGTCATGAGGAAAATGAATGCCAGCCATACGTTCCCACCATGCGAAGCGCCGGCCGACAAGCTGTCGACGAGGGATTTGACGCCATATTGCGTGCCTACGGAGCAGGCAACGGCCGCCACGACCGTGGTCAGGATCACGAGATGCGACGCGAGGCGACGCCGAAGATAGCGCAAAACAAAAGCAAACGGCCGGTGCGCATACCCAGAAAGATGATCCATGTGACTATTGACCCCGTCGTGATGTTTTCAATTTTTCTGTTAGCCGACTGAACATCGACTACTTCGCCTCGGTTCCCGGGCACACTCATCACGACATGCGGATGCGGGCGTTCTGCGAAGTTGTGATGGCAGCATCGCGACGAGCATCCGACGTGTCGAATAAGTAACGTTCTGAAGAAGGAACTTCGCAAGTGCGGGAACGTTCCCTTGATTGGCGTGCCGGTGCTGAACAGGCGGGGGCTTTCTACAATCATGATCGCACAGAGGAGATGGTGAGATGCGCATTGCGCAGGTAGCTCCGTTGACGGAAGCTGTTCCACCCAAGCTGTATGGCGGCACCGAGCGGGTGGTGCATTGGTTGACGGAAGAGCTGGTGGCCCTTGGGCACGATGTGACGCTGTTCGCCAGCGGCGACTCGCAAACCTCGGCAAAGCTGGATGCGCTGTGGCCGCGGGCGCTCCGCCTCGACGGTTCCGTGCGCGATCCCAATGCTCTGCATATGGTGATGCTGGAGCGGGTGCGGCAGAAATGTGACGACGAGGAGTTCGACTTCCTTCACTTCCATCTCGATTATTATCCGTGGTCGCTGTTCTACCGGCAGCCGACACCGTTCCTGACCACGCTGCACGGCCGGCTCGACCTGCCGGAGCATCAACCGGTCTTCAACACCTTCTCGAAGGTCCCCGTCATCTCGATCTCGAACGCGCAGCGCCGGCCGGTGCCGCAGGCGAACTGGGTGAGGACGATCCACCACGGCCTGCCGGAGAACCTGCTGACGCCGAAGCCGGCGAAACAGGAATACCTCGCCGTGCTCGGCCGCATCGCGCCGGAAAAGGGCGTCGACCGCGCCATCAAGATCGCGACGCATTGCGGCATTCCGCTCAAGATCGCCGCCAAGGTCGATCGTGCCGACCAGGATTACTATGACGAGCTGATCCGGCCGATGATCGAGAACAATCCGCTTGTGGAATTCATCGGCGAGATCAGCGATCACGAGAAGGCGGACTTTTTGAGCGGCGCGCTTGGCTTGTTGCTGCCGATCGACTGGCCGGAGCCGTTTGGCCTGGTGATGATCGAGGCCATGGCTTGCGGAACGCCGGTCATCGCCTTCAACCGCGGCTCGGTGCCGGAGATCATCGACGAGGGCCTCACCGGCTTCGTCGTCGAGGACGTCCTCAGCGCAGCCGGCGTCGTCGGCCGCCTGCAGCAACTCGACCGCTCCGTTATCCGCAAGCAGTTCGAGACGCGCTTCACGGCGCGGCGGATGGCGCTGGATTATCTCGCGGCCTATCGCAGCCTCGGCGAGGAACAGGCGCCGCGGATCAAGCTGGTGAGCAGCGCGGAGTAGCAGTAGCGGGCGGCCATCCCATCGCGACCGTCATGGCCGGGCATGTCCCGGCCATCGACATTTGCGCCATGCTCCATCAACACGTCATTGCGAGCGTAGCGAAGCAATCCAGACTGCCTCTCCGGAAAGACTCTGGATTGCTTCGCTACGCTCGCAATGACGGAAGAATGCGCTGCCCTACCTCACCACCGCCCGCTTCGGCTCGACGATCTCGAACATGCGCGGGAATTCGTCCATCAGGCCCATCAGCTCGGCGAGGCGCATCGGGTTGCCGGCGAATTTGACCTTGCCGGCGGCCACCGCCTCCGGGAAGCTGGTCAGTTTGGCGATCACCTCGTCGAGCGTCGACCGCGCGAGCGTGAAGCTGGCATCGGCATTGTCAGCCTGCACGCCCTCTGTGTAGGTCAGCGCACAGTTCTCCAGATTGAGCACGAAGCTCTCACCGGTGTCAGAAAAATCCCAGTTCAGCACGATGTGCTTTCCTTCCGCCTTGGGTCCGTTGAGGCGGATGCCGAGCACGTCCCAGAGCTGTGAGGTGCGCAGCGCCGCCAGCGTCTCGCGCGGCATCGGCGGGCGTGCCGGCACCTTCGGCATGCCCTGGCGCAATTCCTGCGCGCCGAACAGATAAGCATTGCGCCAGGTCGCGCTTTCTGCGGCGTAGCCGAGCTGCTCCAGCGTATCCGCCAGCAACGCACGCGCCGCCTGATTGTCCGGCTCGGCAAAGACGAGATGGCCAAGCGCCTGCGCCACGAAGCGGAATTCGCCCTTGTCGAAATCGACACGCGCCCGCGCGAGGATGGCGCCAGCGCCGCCCATGTACTCGACATATTTCTTGCCCGACGCCACCGGGGGCAGCGGATCGAGATTGACCGGATTGGCGTCGTACCAGCCCAGATATTTTTGATAGATCGCCTTCACGTTATGCCGGATGTGGCCGTAATAGCCGCGGCCGTGCCAGGCGCCCTCCAGGCTCTTGGGCAGCTGGATCGTTTCGGCGATCTCGGCTGCGGTGAGGCCGTGGTTCATCAGGCGGATGGTCTGGTCATGCGCGAACTTATAGAGGTCGCGCTGCTGCCGGATCATCGTGCCGATGCGTTCGCGTCCCCACACCGGCCAGTGATGCTGGCCGCACATCGCCTCCGCCTTGCCGTCCCAGAGTTGCAGGGCCTCGCCCAGATATTTCGACCAGGCCAGCGCGTCGCGCACGTCGGCGCCGCGGAACGGCAGCAGATTGTGGAAATTGTGGGTGCAGTTTTCGGCGAGGTTCAACAGCTTGTAGCGCGGGACGAAGAAATGCATCTCCGCCGGCGCTTCGCTGTTCGGCGCCATCTGAAATTCGAACGCGACGCCGTCGATCACGCGCCTGTCGCCGGTCGCCATGATCAAATCGGTCGGCCGCAGCAGCGCCACCGAACCTGCCGCCATCGACTTGCCGAGGCCGCAATCGACCTGCCCGCGCGCGCCCTTGGCGAGGAGCGGCCCGAACTGGTACTGCGCCCGGCGCAGCATCGCAGGTCCCGCGATGATGTTCTCGGAGACGGCATGCTCCATGAACAAGTTCGGCGCGATGATCGGCACGCGGCCGCTCGCGAGCGCATCCTCCTCCAGCACGCCGCGCGCGCCGCCCCAATGGTCGGTGTGGGTATGGGTGAAGATCACGGCCGCGACCGGTCGCTGGCCGCGATGCTCGTAGTAGAGATCGAGCGCGGCGCGCGCGCCCTCGATCGAGGTCAGGGTGTCGACGACGATGACGCCGCTGTCGCCTTCGATCAGCGTCATGTTGGCGATGTCGAGCCCGCGCACCTGGTAGATTCCGGGCACGACCTCGAACAGGCCGTGCTGCATGTTGAGCCGGGACTGCCGCCACAGGCTCGGATTGACCGTGGCCGGCGCCTGCTCGGCGGCGAGAAAGCCGTAAGGCTCGAGGCTCCAGACCGTCCGCCCTTGTGGATTGGTGATCTCCGCGTTCTCGATCGTGCCGAGGAAGCCGCGCGCGGCGTCGTCGAAATCCCGCGTGTCGGAAAACGGCAGCGCATTCAGCATCGCCGTTTGCTGCGCGATGACGGACGGCGTTGCGCCCTTCGGCGCGTCGCTGGCTTCAATGCTGCTCATAAGGCCCTCCCCGGCTCGTCGCTCTTGGGAGGCATCTAACCGCATCTCGATTGCGGTTCCAACAGGTCCTTACGCAGCCAAACCTCCAGTCACCGGCTTGCCGGAGGCGCGCATCTCCGCCATCCGCAGCTCCCGCGCCAGCACGTAGCCGCCCCCGTCCTGCTTGGCGCGGTACATCGCCCGGTCGGAGCGCGATAACAGCCCCTCCACCGTGCGCCCATCCTGCGGCGCGACGGCAACACCGACACTGACGCCGAGCCCGATCACCTGCCCGTCGACATCATAGGGCGCGCTGATCGATTGCACGATCCGCCGTGCCATCGCTTCCGCATCGGCCGCCGCGCGCTGCACCAGGATGAACTCGTCGCCGCCCATCCGGACCACGAGATCATCAGCTGCGGCAAGCGCCTTGAGCCGTCCGGCCACCTGCTTGAGCAGCGCGTCGCCGACGGGATGGCCGAAGCGGTCATTGGCCTCCTTGAAGCGGTCGAGATCGAGCGCGTGGACCGCGATCATGCCGGAATTTCCGTTCGCCAGCATCCGCGGCAGATCCTCCGCCAGCACCGAGCGGTTAGAGACGCCGGTCATCGAGTCCGAGCGCGCGAGCTGCTCGAACTGTCGTTTGAGCGTGATCTGGCTGATCGAGGCATTGAAGCTCAGCCGCACCATCTCGAAGCTCGCGGCCACATACATCAGGATGAGGAGCCCGAGCCCGACATGCCGCAAATCGGGCTGCATCAACGTCACGATCGCAGCAGGCGCGGCGATCGCGACGAGATCGAGCAGCGCTGCGACTGGACGTAGCGCCAGCCGCGCCACCACGCCGGCACCGAAGCCGAAACCAATGCCGACCGCCATCACGCAGCAGAGCGCATCGCCCAGCACGATGCTGCGCGCCGCAAACACGCCGAGCACCAAGGCCGTCATGACGGTGCCGGCAATGTACCGCCGTTCCCAGCGCGCGGCCTCGGCCCGATCGAGCTGCGGCGGCTGCGTGAGGCGACGGCGGAACGCAGCGATTTCAAACAGACGGATGATGGCCACCACGACACCGGCGACCGTAAGGGCTGCCGTTACCGCGTCACCGGTCTCGTAGGTTGTGATCGCGCCGACCATCACCTGGCAGACGGCGGCGAGAATAGTGGGCACCGTCGTGCCGTGCAGCCCCGTGATCACTTCCATGTAGACGGCGTCGGAAATCGACGCCCGTCCGGATTCCATTCTGTTGAACAACATGCCAGCCCCATCCGCTGGAACGGTTCTACCGCACATCCGTAAAAATGCGTGCACCGCACAGTGGTGGCATTTGAGCGAGCGGATTTACCTCGCGTTAGCCATGCGTCGCCCGGCGCTCGGTTACATCCCCAGCAGCCTCGGCAACCACAGCGACAGGCCCGGCCAATATGTCACGACCACGAGGAATCCCAGCATCGTCAGCAGCCATGGCCACACCGCGACCGTGAGCTCGGTGATGCCCATCTTGGCGATGCCTGAGGCGACGTAGAGATTGAGGCCGACCGGCGGATGGCACAGCCCGACCTCCATGTTGACCGTCATCAGGATGCCGAAATGGATCGGATCGATGCCGAGCTTGATCGCAACCGGAAACAGGATCGGCGCCATGATCAGGATGATCGAGGACGGCTCCATCACGTTGCCCGCCACCAGCAGCAGGAGATTGACGAGGAGGAGGAAGCCGATCCAGCCGAGGCCCTGGTCGATCATCCATTGCGCCAGCGCTTGCGGCACGTTCTCGTAGGTCATCAGGAACGAGAACAAGACTGCGTTGGTGATGATGTAGAGCAGCATCGCCGAAAGATTTGCCGACGACAGCAGCACGCGCGGCACGTCTCGCAGCTTCAGATCCTTGTAGATGAACACTGCGACGATGAAGGCGTACACCGCGCTGACGGCGGCAGCTTCGGTCGGTGTGAACAGGCCGCTGTAGATGCCGCCGATCACGATCACGATCAGCAGGATACCCCAGATCGACTTGCGGAACGCATCGAAGCGTTCGTAGAAGGTTGCTTTCGGCATCCTCGGATAGTCGTTACGCCAGGCCCGATAGAACGTCGTGGCGCCGAGCAGCATGGCGAGCACCATTCCCGGCACGATGCCGGCGATGAACAGCTTGCCGACGGAGGTGTTGGTGGAGACGGCAAAAAGCACCATCGGAATCGAGGGTGGAATGAGAATTCCCAGCGAGCCCGAGGTCGTGATCACGCCCGCCCCGAACCTCTTCGGAAATCCCTGCGCGACCATTGCGGGCAGGATCACCGATCCGATCGCCACCACGGTGGCCGGCGACGAGCCGGAAATCGCGGCGAACAGCGCGCAGGCGACGACGCCCGAGAGCGCGAGGCCGCCGTACCAATGCCCGACCAGCGAAGTCGCGAACGCGATCATCCGGCGCGCCACCCCGCCATGGGTCAGGAAGTTGCCGGCAAGGATGAAGAACGGGATCGCCATGATCTCGAAGCTCTCGATGCCGGTGAACAGCTTCAGCGCCACCGATTCCGTTCGCACGTCGGTCAGCGTGAACATGAAGCTGAGCACGGTCAGGCCGAGCGCGATCGAGATTGGCATGCCCGTGAGCATCAACGACAGCAGAAGGCCGAAAACGACGGCGACACGCATGCCCTGCGGCAGCGTGATCACGTGCGCTGAATGGGCGAAGCACACGGCCACGATCAGGACCGGCAACAACATCAGGACCCAGCCGAGCGGGCTGCGCTCGTCGCGGATGACCTGACTACGCGTGACCGGGGCCGGATGGACCGGGTCTACTTCCACGCCCTCGACGCCGGCCACGTCGTGATGCGGCAGCTCGCCGGTGTGATAGAACGACCAGGCGACTTGCAGAAAGCGGAAGCACATCAGCCCGGAGCCGAGCGGGATGGTGAGATACACCAGCCACATCGGTGCTTCCAGATCGTTGGATTGCTGGCCGGTCTGCCACATCTGGCCGACGAACGCGGCCCCGAAATAGCACACGATCGCAGTGAAAAGAGCGCCGCACATCAGGCCGAACGTGATGACGCGGCGGCGCGATCCGCCGGGAAGGATGTTGACCAGGACGTCGACGCCGACATGAATGCCAGTGCGCACCCCGTAGGCCGCACCGAACTTCGCCATCCAGATGAACATGTAGATGCAGAGTTCCTGCGCCCAGGACAGGTCGAGAGCGGCGAGCCAGACGAACGCGGCTCGCATGGGGACGGCCAGGAAGGCCAGATTACGGGCCTCCGCCCATTTGGCGATGTCGATCGACAGCCCGGCGCCGTACCGGTGCAGCACGGCAACGAAGATGAGCGATGTCGCGGCCGCGATCATCGTCGCGATCAGCCATTCCTCGAGATGATTGAGCACACGATTCAATGCACGCAGCAACTTGGTCCCCTCAGCTTGGCTCATCATTCAAGAGCAACGGCCGGGAGTGCGATCACTCCCGACCGTTCATGGTTGTTCTCAAAGCGCGCCGGCGTCAGTTCATCTTGACGTCGAGTTCCTTGGCGACGAGATCAAGCACCTCCTGCCCAACCCGCCCCTTTGCCCATTTGTAGGTCGGCTGCATCGCTTCCTGCCACGCCTTGCGATCGGCATCCGTCAGATAATGCAGCGTGGTCTTGCCTGTCTTCTTGATCTCGGCCAGCGCGTCTTCGTTCTCCTGGTGCGCGATCTTGTTGGTGTAGTCGGTCGCCTCGTTCATCGCCTTCTCGAGCTGGGCGCGGATATCCGGCGGCAGGCCGGACCAGAATTTCGAATTGACGATGACAGCATATTGCAGGTGCGCGTGATAGGACACCGTGATGTCCTTCTGCACCTCGTAGAACTTCTGCGTCAGGTAGTTGGACGCGGTGTTCTCGCAGCCGTCGACCACGCCCGTCTGCAAAGCCTGGTAGACTTCGGAAAACGCCATGATCTGGGGGATCGAGCCCATGATCCGGAGATATTGGTCGGCGACCTTCGATCCGGAGATGCGGAATTTGAGACCCTGGAAATCGGCGGGCTTCATCAGGGGACGGTTGGCGGAGAGCATGTGGAAGCCGTTGTCCCAATAAGCGAGCCCGGTGATGCCCTTGGTCTCGAGCCTCTCGAACAGCCACTTGCCGATCGTGCCCTTCATCGCGTTCGAATAGGTCTGGTCGTCCTTGAACAGCCAGGGCAGGTCGAGCGCCTCGAATTCCTTGATACCGAGCGGTGCGAACTTCGCGGTGGAGGGGGCGAGCATCTGCACCGAGCCGAGCTGCAGCGCCTCGATCTCCTCCTTGTCCTTGTACAGCGTGGAGTTCGGGTAGATTTCAACCTTGACCTTGCCGTCGGTGTACTTCTCCGCGAGCTCCTTGAACTTCAGGGCGCCCTTGCCCTTGGGAGTGTCGTTGGCGACGACGTGGCTGAATTTGATGATGATCGGGCTCTGGGCCTGGGCCAAGACAGGAGACAAGACAGGCACCACGAGAATGGCCGCGGCGGCGACCGCAAGAAGCAGCTTGCGCATGAACGAACCTCCCAACAACCTCTAAAACCGGGTCTTTTTTGTTTTCCGATTTCAGTAGTGACAGCAATCCGCCACCCGAACAACTAGACCTAAGCCCAATTTGCCGCAGCCAGGCTATCTTGCGCAACCCGGCTCCCGCTGCCGTTCCCGGAAGCGAGCGCTTATGTCGCATTGCGGCAGTGCGATCAGCCGTTGCGCTGGGCGACCATGAACAGACGCCGGAACGGAAACAGCGTCTGTCCCGCGGCGTTCTTCGGATAGGCTTTCGCGACCCGCATCCCATAGGCGGCTTCGAATGCCGCCTTCTCGTCGCCCTGCAAGATGTCGAGATAGCGCGTCAGCCAGGTCCCCTTGGTCCACTCCTTCACGGGGTTCTCGCCTTCCAGCACCTGCAGATATTCGGTCTCCCAGATGTCGATATTGGCCGACATCGGAGCAAGAAGACCGTGATAATAGGCCGGCGTTTCGACCGGCGGCGGCGTGACGAGATGCTCGACCTTGGACCGCCAGGGACCGTTCAGCGCGGTCTCGCCGATCAGCACATGCGAGGGCGCAAGAAAGTTGCGCGGCATCTGCACCGCGAGGATCCCGCCGGGCGTCACCTTCTCCATGATCGATGGAAACAGTGCCGCATGATTGGGCAGCCAGTGCAGCGCGGCATTGGAATAGACGACGTCATATTGCTTCGTCGGGCGCCAACGGCCGAGGTCCTCGTGGGACCATTCCACGTCCGGCGCCGCCTTGCGGCCGGCGGCAACCATCTCGGCTGAGCCCTCGACACCGGCCACCGTCGCGTCCGGCCAACGCTCCTTGATCAGCCTGGTGACGTTGCCGGCGCCGGCGCCGAGATCGGCAACCGCACGCGGACCAGAATCCGGAATCCGCATCAAGAGGTCGACGGCGGGCCGAAGCCGGTGGCCGGAGAACTTTAGATATTGCTGCGGATCCCACACCATCGCTCGGCGCCTTTTCTTTTTCGTGTTTCCTTCAACGCGGCTCTTGGTTACCACTGCTCGTCCCGTTCAGGCAATTCGCAAGCCGGCGGGACGGGGCAGGAAACGAACAGCAAAAAACAAACAAGAGGGCGTGTCACCATGGATCTCGGGCTCAAATCGAAAACCGCCGTCGTCACCGGAGCGAGCGTCGGCATCGGCCGTGCCATCGCGAAGGGCTTGGCTGCCGAAGGCGTGCGCGTCGTCGGCGTGGCACGGCGCACCGACCTGCTCGCCGGGCTGGTGACGGAAGTCGGCTCCGGCCTGATCACGCCGTTCGAGCAGGACGTGATGGCCAAGGACGCGGCGGAGAACATTTCGGCCTTCGCGCTCAGAGAACTCGGCCATGTCGACATCCTCATCAACAACGCCGGCGGCAGCCGCCCCCTCCCCGTCGATGCGCCCGACAGCCAATGGGACGAGGCGATCGCGCTGAATTTCACCAGCTACCGCCGCATCGCGCATGCGCTGCTGCCGCAGATGATCGAACGCAAATGGGGCCGCATCGTCAACATCACCGGCAAGTCCGAGCCGGAAGGCCTCAACGCCGCGTTCGCCGCCAAAGCCGCCGTGCACGCCTGGGCCAAGGGCCTGTCGCGCGAGATCGGCGAGCACGGCATCACCATCAATTGCATCCCGCCCGGCCGCATCATGAGCGAACAGATCCGCCGCAACTACGCGCCTGATTATCGCGAGCGCTTCGCGGAAGAAGAGATTCCTGTCGGATATTGGGGCGAGCCGGAAGACCTTGCGGCGTTGGCGGTGTTTCTGGCGTCACCCGTGGCGCGCTACATCACGGGCACCGTGATCCCGGTGGACGGGGGGCTCAGGAGGTATCAGTTCTGAGGCTATCATCCCTGGCGTCCATCAGTCCCGGAGGCGGGTCCTTTCCGGACTGTCTTCAGGAGGAGCGGAAAGTGCCAGTTCGCCCTGACGAACTGGCGAAGGACACCAGCAGAGCGGTGACGAACCGCCCGCAATCATCTCCATACCTCCAAAAGGATTTGACCGCCTGCCCGATGGCAGCCTTGCAATCGTGCGGCGCGAGGTCCTTCCAGACGGGATAGTTGCCGTTTAGCGTCGTTAGCCTAGCCGAAAACAACGTAAGCCATCGCTAGCGGGCCCGCGATCAATGCCGTCCTGATGAATCTTGGTCCTTTATGGACAGCGATGGCGCCTTATCGCCATCGAGTTGGCCCACATGCAGCATTGTCGGGTTCTTTCGAGGCCCCGCAACGGATGGTCCTTGACCATTGATCTAAATCAACCGACGACAGGTTGGTTCGTTCTCCTCTCAAAAGAATCGCTGGTCATCGTAATCGTACCGAAATCGAGCGATCGAGCTTCAATTGGAGAAAGGATGAAGCAGACTTGGTACGTAACCTTTGAATTGCCCTTACGGAGCTTTTCAAGGTTGGACGCAAGACCAACAAGAACGGCGATTCAGGTTGCAGCGATATCGCCTCACCCTATTCGCAATCGTTCCGCAATGGGGGTGGGGATATGCGAGACGGCAAGTTCTTCGATAGCCCCGCAGGCTTGACGGTAGCCAGAATTATCTCGCTAACCGGCGCCGAATGTCACGACGCGACACGACTTTCACATCTGATTACAAACGTTGCGCCACTTGAACTCGCCGGGCCGAATGACCTCGTTTTTATCGAAAGCGGCAAGTACGCCGACGCGCTGACTACAACGCGCGCGGGGGCCTGCCTGATGCTTCATCGCTTCGAAAACTGCGCCCCAAGTACTCTCATCTCGCTGCTTGCGAAGCAGCCCTACCAAGCATTTGTCGACGTCCATAGCGAACTTTACCCCCGATCTCTTCGGCCCACCTCCGTTTACGAAGCCAGCGATATAGCTTCCGGCTCGACGATCCATCCAACTGCGCGCCTTGCTGACGGAATCACGGTTGATCCGGGAGCCGTGATCGGACCCCGAGCTGAGATTGGAGCGGGAAGCATCATCTCCGCCACGGCCGTGATCGGCCCGGATGTTCTGATAGGCCGCAACTGCACGATTGGCGCGGGCTGTTCGATTACACATACGCTCATGGGCGAGCGCGTCGTAATCCATCCGGGTTCCCATATTGGGCAGGACGGTTTTGGCTATGTCGCCGGTGTCCGATGGCAAAAAGTCCCGCAGACCGGGCGAGTCATTATCCATGACGACGTAGAGATCGGAGCCGGCACGACGATCGATCGGGGCGGTATAAGAGACACGATCATCGGAGAAGCTACAAAGATCGACAATCTCTGTCAGATCGGTCACAACGTAGTCATTGGCCGCAATTGTATCATCGTCGCACAATCGGGTCTTAGTGGCAGCGTTACGATTGAAGATTTTGTCGTCCTTGGTGGCAGAGTTGCGATTGCTCCTCACGTCACGATAGGCAAGGGTGCAAGGGTGGCGGGGGGCTCGGGAGTTATGACCAACGTTCCCCGGGGAACGACCTGGGGTGGCTATCCAGCCCGGCCTAGAATGCAATGGATGCGGCAACTCGCTACGCTGGCTCGACTTACGAAATCGGGCATATAGCTGCCGCCACCCCGAAGCCTCCATAAAAAACACGCAAGGCCCCGCAGGGCGACCTCATCCCAGCGGCAAGTTCTCCGCGATCGCGGAGAACGAGGCTACTGCAGAGGTTGGCGCTGTTATTCGATCACGTCATCCGCGCGCACCAGCAACGACGGAGGTATCTCCACGCCGAGCGCCTTTGCGGTCTTGTGGTTGATAACCGTCTTGAACTGCGTCGGCTGCTCGATGGGAATCTCGGCGGGGCTGGCACCCTTCAAGATCTTGTCGACGAAAACAGCCGCGTGGCGGAACATTGCGGTGAAGTCCACCCCGTAACCCATCAGGGCGGCCCCCCGGGAGGCGACAATGGGTGCGGCGACCGATGGCACGCGGCACTTGTCCACGATCGCGGCGACCACGGACGTGTTGGTGACGAACGCGTTTGCGTCCGTGATCACGAGGCCGTCCATAGGGTTAGAGCCGACGAGTGACAGCGCGCTTTCGAGATCGCCGGGGACGTCGACCTCGATAGGTAGCAGCTCCATCTTCAACGCCTGCGCTGCGTTCCTCATGGTGCTCATTGTAGCGTTGTTCAGTGGATTTCCTCGCTGCATGAGCACCCCTACGCGTCTCGTCGAGAGAGCCAGGCCTGCGAGAATCTCCAAGCGCTTTGCAGCCAGTTCTGTCAGGAAAAAGGTCTGTCCCGTGATGTTGCCGCCAGGATGAGCCATGCTGGCTGCAAGGCCTATGGTCACCAGATCGGGGCCCACGATCATCACCGTCGGGATTTTTGCCGTTGCGTTGTGAGCGGCAAGAATCCCGGGAAATGTGGCTGTGACGAGAACGTCAATATCAAGAGCGACGAGTTCGTGCGCAAGCGCCGGCAGCCTTGCGTCGTCGCCACCGGCGTCGCGATATTCGACATGAACGTTCACGCCGTCAACCCAGCCGAGATCGCCGAGCCCCTTGAGGAATGCGTCTACTTCCAAATTCCGCGGTGGCGGGAGGAGAAGGCCAATTCGAGGTCTTCGCTTCGCTTGCTGTGCTCGCGCTGCCAGAGGCAACGCAGACGCCACACCAACCAGAGTCAGGAATTCTCGTCGTTTCATTACCAATCCAATCTCATACACCCCGGCTGAGAACAGCCAGTGCTCTACGTTGCTCCAAGCGAACTGACGACCGGATCGGGGCAAAGGCGGCAGTCTGCACCGGAGCGATGACTTCTGCTCTCCCCAGACTCGGGACCTGCCGTGCCCTACGCCAACCGACGAGAAGGGCCAAGAAACGACGTCATTCCCGCAACAGCTGCTTGGATCATGGCGAGAGCGATGCCACGTAGGCAGCCAGCGCGATCATATCGTTCTGCGACAGCTTTTCGACAGTCTGTTTCATCAGGGAGCTTGCGTTTGCCACGCGCCCCCCGCTTTGGAATTCATGGAGCTGGCGCACGATGTAGGTCGGCGAGCGCCCGGCAATCGGCGGAATATCACCGACGCCCTTCAACTCCGGACCGTGGCAGCTACCGCAGGCAACGGTTATTCCCGATCCGCCCGTCTTGGCGAGCGTTTCTCCCCTCGTCAGGCTTCCAACCGGCACATAGGCTGTGAAGGTCGCCCGGGAGTCTCGGAGCTCGAATTGATCCACATCGTCCGGCATCTCGACGATGCGCGGGCCGAGGATTTCGGAGCCGCCCTCGGGGCTTTTGACATAGAACAAGCGGGATGGCCCTGTCTTTGGAATGCTTTCGCTTTCGACGACCTTGATAATCTGCTGGGGCTTCTGCGCAGAGAAATACGCTGCCGCAGCACGCACCTCGGCGTCGGTCATGGCTTTGACTGACGCCATCATCAATTGTGTGGCAGGCCTCTCCGGCCCCGACATCTTTCGCGCGCCGCTTTTGAAATCAGCGAGTTGCTGAACGAGATAGCTCTCCGGCAAGCCCGCCAGACTCGCATTTTCAGGACCGCCGGTGCCCTCGACGCGATGGCACGATCCGCAAGCGCGGACATCCGGCTTTCGTCCGTTGGCAACGATCTCCGGCATGGCCGGATGGTCATCAGGATGCCAATCAGGCGCAAAGAAAAGGTCGCGCGCCTGCTTCCAGCTGAACGCGGCATTACTGCCGGCGAGTTGATTGGGCTTGTCGTCAGCCGGGGGCACCTTCACGGTCGGATCCCACAAGAACGCCCAGGCCGGAAGCCCATTCTGCGCCAAGGCAGCCGTTGCTGTAAGGATCACGGCTGCCCACAAAATTGGCACAGACATCTTCATGGCAATAAACCTCTGCAAATGTATCGAGCAAAATCACCAAAAAAGAAAAAAGAAACTTAGCACTTCGAAAGCGGAATGCCGGAGTTGCACGCCCAGATCTGCTTCACCACAGGAAGCGCACATCGCTCCTTCACGGGAAGCACACAATGGTCTTTTGCCGACCGGTGCAATCCTGGCATCCTGCCAGTGTTTTGCCCGACGCGTCAACGTCATGGCCGCGGCGAATGTCGTCGCTGCGCGTTTCGGAAATCCCTTATTAATCAAGGGGGCTTCTACTGTGCATGGGGTTGTTTTCGCGTTTTTTGTTTTGAGCCCTTAAAAAAAACACGCAAGACCCCGCATGACCACTCACCCGGCCTGCAGGATCTCCGCGATCGCCGCCCCCGCCGCGATGGTGCCGAGCTCGCCGCCGACATCGCGCGTTGCCCTGCCCTCGCCGATCGCCTTCGCTACCGCCGCCTCGATCGCACGCGCGGCCTCCTCGTAGCGGACCGCGCCACTCTTCTCACCATGCCAGGCCAGCAGCAACGCCGTCGACAGGATCAGCGACACCGGATTGGCGACGTCCTGCCCGGCAATGTCAGGCGCTGAGCCGTGCGCGGCCTGCGCCATGGCGTGGCTGTGACCGACATTGAGCGAACCGCCGAGCCCGAGGCTGCCCGAGAGTTCGGCGGTGAGATCGGACAGGATGTCGCCGAACATGTTGGTGGCGACGATGACGTCGAAGCGGTCGGGGTTGCGCACCACATGCGCCATCATGGCGTCGACGAGGATGTCTTCAACCCCGAGGCCGGGATAGGCCTTTGCCGCCTCGCGGCAGATCTGGAGGAACATGCCGTCACCGAGCTTGAGCACATTCGCCTTGTGAACGATCGTCAGATGCTTGCGCCGCTTCATCGCCAGCCGGCACGCCGCGTGCGCGATGCGCTCACAGCAATGGCGCGTGATCCGGCGCAGCGAGATCACGACATCCGATGTGACCAGCATCTCGCCATTGCCCTGCTCCATGTTGCGGTCGGCGTAAAACCCTTCCGTGTTCTCGCGCACCACGACGAGGTCGAAATCGCCGACCCGGCCGGACAGCCCCGCATACGTGCGTGCCGGCCTGAGATTGGCGTAGAGGTCGAGGTTCTTGCGAAAATGCCGCGACGGGTTGATCTCGCCATGGGCTTCGTCCTTGAAATCGAAGGTCGCGGTCGGCCCGAGCACCAGGCCATCGGCGGCGCGGACGATGTCGAGCAGCTCGGGGCGCACCGTCGTACCGAACTGTTTGAGGCTCGCATGGCCGACTACGTGCTCCTCCAGGCGCAGATTGAGCTGGAAGCGTTCGGAGGCCGCGCGCAGCACGCCTGATGTCGCGGTCGTGATCTCGGGCCCGATGCCGTCACCGGGCAAAACGACGATGTGCATGGCGCTCCCCTGACATTGCAGCCGTTCGCGCGATCATACGCCGGCGCCCGGAATCATCGCCCAGCCTTCGCGCATACACTGCATGCAAGCATATGCCTGTGGCAGGCGGCCGCGCCGTAGTACATGCCAAAGTCCCCTGGAGCCGGCCGCCGGAGCAACGCGCCAACGCAATGACAATCACGTTACCTGCCGCAGCGCGCAAGCCCGACCACACCATTTCCGACGGCCTTCCAGCCGCACAGCGGCGCTGGGCCATTGCCGCGATCTTCACCGCGCTGGCGATGGCCTCGCTCGACACCGCGATCGCCAACATCGCGCTGCCCGCCATTGCCGGCGACCTGCATGTCAGCCCGGAGCAATCGGTCTGGGTGGTCAACGTCTACCAGATCGCGTTGGTGGCGACGCTGCTGCCGTTGGGAGCACTCGGCGAGATCGTCGGACACCAGCGCATCTATCTCGGCGGCCTGATCCTGTTCACCATCGCCTCGCTGTTCTGCGCGGTGGCCTGGTCGCTTGAGAGCCTGCTGGTTGCGCGCACGCTGCAAGGGCTGGGTGCGAGCGGCATCATGAGCGTCAACACGGCACTGGTGCGCTTCGTCTATCCCGGCCGGATGCTGGGCCGCGGCTTCGGCCACAACGCGCTGGTGGTCGCGACCGCCTTTACCTTCGGTCCTTCGATCGCCTCCGCCATCCTCGCGGTCGGCCCGTGGCCATGGCTGTTCGCCGTCAACATCCCGTTCGGTCTGGTCGCGATCGGCATCGGCTTTGCGATGCTGCCGAAGACGCCGCGCGCCGATCACGGCTTTGACTTTCTCGGCGCGGCCCTCGCGTCGGCCTGCCTCGGCCTGTTCATCACAGGCATCGGCAGTGCCGCGCACAATCTCTCTCCGGTGGTCGTGGGCATCGAGCTGCTCACGGCCTTGGTGCTCGGCTTCATCCTGACGCGCCGCCATGCCGATCATCCGGCCCCGATGCTGCCGATTGATCTGTTCAGCCGGCCGATGTTCGCGCTGTCGGCGGCGACCGCGGTGTGCTCCTTTGCCGTGCAGGGTCTCGCCTTCGTCTCGCTGCCGTTCTATTTCGAGGACGTGCTGGGGCGTTCGCAGGTCGAGACCGGCTTTTTCATGACGCCATGGCCGCTGGTGGTCGGCATCATGGCGCCGATCGCCGGACGCCTCTCCGACCGGCACGCGGTCGGATTGCTCGGCGGCATCGGGCTCGTGCTGCTCGGCCTCGGCATGGCGTTGCTCGCGATGCTGCCAGCCAATCCTGCGATCCCCGACATCATCTGGCGGATGGTGATCTGCGGCATGGGGTTCGGCTTCTTCCAGGCGCCGAACATGAAGGCGGTGATGTCGAGCGCGCCGCCGCATCGCAGCGGCAGCGCCTCGGGCATCGTCGCCACCGCGCGCCTGACCGGGCAGACCACGGGGGCGGCGCTCGCCGCGCTCTGCTTCTCGCTCGCTGGTCACGATGGCGCAGTCGTGGCATTGGCACTCGGCGCCGGCTTCGCAGCGCTCGGCAGCGTGATGAGCTTTTTGCGGCTGGCGGTGAAGTAGACCGTCAGGCCAGATGTCGGGCCGCCGTCACCTCGACAGTCGCGGCCGGAATGACCGTCTCTTCGTCGAGTGCGGCGAGGCGCTCATCGATGGCAGCGATCACCTTGCGCGAGAACGGCCCGAGATGCGCATAGGCGGCGATCATCTGCACGGCGATCCGCGCCGATGTGGTGTCGCGCTTGGCGCAGTTCATGAAGGTCTGCCACAGCGGCCCGCGCGCCTCGGGAAGCGCTGTGACCACCTTGTGCACCGTTTCCATCGCGCCGATCCGGGCGCGGATATCGCCTTCCGCGAGCTCCTGGCGCTGGCGAGAGCGGTCGAGCAGCGTCATCAGACGGTCGATGCGCCTTGCATAGGCCTCCGGGCTGTAGATGTGCTCCAGCACGCGCTTGTAGTCCGTCAGGATGTCGCGCAACGGGCGCACCGGATCGAAGTTGATCCCGGCGGTGCACTGATCGGCGCCAATGGTCGGCGCCAAATCGTGGCCCGGATGCAGCCGGCCTTCGCGCTCGAGGCGGCGCGTCAGCTGCGTGTTCGGCAAGGCATAGAGCAGGCCGACCATGCTGACCGGGATCGCCGCCTCTTCGATGAAGTCGATCATGGCATCCGCCATCGAAAGCTTCTCATTGTCGAAGCCGACGATGAAACCCGCGGTGACGAGCATGCCCGCGGCGTAGATCTTGTGGATGCTCTCGGCGATGTTGCGCCGCGTGTTCTGCTTCTTCCGCATGGCGACCAGCGTCGCCGGATCCGGACTTTCAATGCCGACGAAGATGGCGAAGAAATTCGCCTGGCCCATCAGGTCCAATAGCTCGGGATCGTCGGCCAGATTGACCGAGGCTTCAGTCGACAGTTCGAAGGGATAGCCGTGGGCACGCTGCCATTCGGCCAGCTGAGGCAGGAACAGCCGCAGCGACTTCTTGTTGCCGATGAAATTGTCGTCGACGAAGTCGAGATGGCCGCGGTAACCCATGGCGTAGAGCTTGTCGAGCTCGACCAGCATTTGCTCATTCGTCTTGGTTCGCGGCACCCGGCCATAGAGTTCGATGATGTCGCAGAACTCGCAGGTGAACGGGCAGCCGCGGGAATACTGCACACCGAGATAAAGGTAGTCCTCGAAGTTGAGCAGGTCGAAGCGCGGCACCGGCGTCTTGGTGACGTCGGCCTGGAATTTCGGCGCGATGAAGACGCCGGAGCGTGCGCCACTGTCCCAGGCCGCGACGAATTCGTGGAGAACGCTTTCGGCCTCTCCGAGCACCTGGAAGTCGGCCCTCTCATAGAGATGGGGGCTCGAGGTGGGATCGGGACCGCCGACGACCACCGGCTTGCCCGCGGCACGGCAAATTTCGATCAGGCGCAGCGTGTCGGCCTGCTGCGGCATCATTCCGCCGGTGAAGACGACGTCGGCCCAGGAAAGATCCTCGTCGCTGAAGGATTCCGTGTTGCAATCGATCAGCCGGACCGTCCAGTGCTCGGGCAACATCGCGGCAACGGTGATCAGCCCCAAAGGGGCCGCGGGCCGCTTCACGCCCAATACTTTGCAGGATTCGCCAAAGCTCCAGAAGGACTCTGCCGAGAACAGCGGATAGAGCATCAGGACGTTGCAAGGCTGC
Source organism: Bradyrhizobium sp. Ken64 (assembly GCF_055807555.1). NCBI lineage: Bacteria > Pseudomonadati > Pseudomonadota > Alphaproteobacteria > Hyphomicrobiales > Nitrobacteraceae > Bradyrhizobium > Bradyrhizobium sp. Ken64. Next base: position 358,901 of record NZ_JBVVPA010000002.1, read on the forward strand.
GGTACGTTCATGGAACCCCTTTTTGGCTGATTCCACTGTAGCAGAGCATTGTCGACTTGCACCCTGCCAAAAGGGACAAACTGTCGCTCTCGGTTCCACGGGCGTCGGCGCGGAAGCCGGTAGACGTCGCCCCAAGCCATGCCGCGGGCGCCCAGGGAAGGAATCCCCGGCGGCTGCCCCTCGGACTATTGATTTGAACGTTTCCAATTTGCCGGACACATTGCGCCCCTGAGTCCAATCGGTGGATTGGGCCAATCAGGGGACTGCGATGGCAAACCTAACAATCAACGGAAAGACCTTCACCCTCGACGTCGAGCCGGATACGCCGCTGCTCTGGGCGATCCGCGAGAACGCCGGCCTGACCGGCACCAAATATGGCTGCGGCATTGCACAATGCGGTGCCTGCACGGTTCACATCGACGGCGTCGCCATTCGCTCCTGCGGCGTTTCGGTCAGCGAGGCCGCGGGCAAGAAGATCACGACCATCGAAGGGCTCGCCTCCGGCAACGCGCTGCACAAGGTGCAGGAAGCCTGGATCGCCCAGGACGTTCCGCAATGCGGCTATTGCCAGAGCGGCATGATCATGGCGGTTGCGGCGCTGCTGAGCGAGAAGCCGAAGCCGACCGACGCCGACATCGACGAGGCCATCACCAATATCTGCCGCTGCGGCACCTTCCAGCAGGTGCGCGAAGCGATCCACACGATCGCAAGCGCGTAAGGAACCGCCCCATGAACAAGCATGTCTCTCCCAGCATGAACCGCCGTGCCTTCGTCATCGGCACCGCCGCGGTCGGCGCGGGTCTCGCAATCGGCCTCGATATCCCCTTCGGCGGTCCCGCCGTGGTCCGCGCGGCCGACGGCTCCCCCGAGATCGGCGCCTGGGTCGTGGTCAGGCCCGACGACACCGTCGTCATCCGCATCGCCCGCTCCGAAATGGGCCAGGGCTCGCTCACCGGCCTCGCCCAGCTCGTCGCCGAGGAACTCGAATGCGACTGGTCGAAGGTCTCGACCGAATATCCGACACCGGGCCAGAGCGTCGCCCGCAAGCGCGTCTGGGGCGATTTCTCGACCGGCGGCAGCCGCGGCATCCGTTCTTCGCAAGACTATGTCCGCAAGGGCGGCGCCACCGCCCGCGTGATGCTGATCCAGGCCGCCGCCGAGGCGTGGAAAGTGCCGGCGTCGGAATGCACGGCCGCCAACAGCGTCATCACGCACACGCCGTCCGGCAAGACCACGACTTATGGCAAGGTCGCCGAGGCCGCGGCCAAGCTGACGCCGCCGGCCGACGTCAAGCTGAAGGACCCGAAGGACTGGAAGCTGATCGGCAAGGGCGTGAAGCGGCTGGACACCGCCGAGAAGACCACCGGCACCATGATCTACGGCATCGACGTCAAGCTGCCGGGCATGCTGAACGCCGCGATCAAGGATTGCCCGGTGTTCGGCGGCAAGCTGAAGAGCTTTGACGAAGCCAAGGTCACCGGCATGAAGGGCGTCAAGAAGGTCGTCAAGGTCGGCGATACCGCGGTTGCGGTCGTTGCCGACACCTGGTGGCACGCCAAGACTGCGCTGGATTCGCTGCCGATCGTCTGGGACGAGGGCGACAACGCCAAGGTCTCGAGCGAGTCGATCGCGAAATGGCTGACGGAGGGACTGGCCAATGAGCAGCCGGCCTATGTCGGCAACAAGAACGGCGATGCCAAGGCGGCGATTGCTACTGCCGCCAAGAAGATCGAGGCCGTCTACAGCTATCCCTACCAGAACCACGCCACGATGGAGCCGATGAACGCCACGGCGCTCTACACGGCCGACAAATGCGAGGTCTGGTGCGGCACGCAGAACGGCGAGGCGGCCTTCGCAGCCACGTTGGAAGCGTCGGGCCTCCCGGCGGAGAAGTGCGACGTGCACAAGGTGATGCCGGGCGGCGGCTTCGGCCGGCGCGGCCAGACCGACTATGTCCGTCAGGCCGTCATGATCGCCAAGCAGATGCCGGGCACGCCGATCAAGCTATTGTGGTCGCGCGAAGAGGACATGGCGCACGGCCGATATCACCCGATCACCCAGTGCAAGATGACCGGCGCGTTCGATGCGGACAACAATCTGGTCGCGCTGCACTACCGTCTGTCCGGGCAATCGATCCTGTTCTCGCTCCGTCCCGAAGCGCTGCAGAACGGCATGGATCCGGCCGCATTCCAGGGCGTCGCCCAGTCCGGCGAAGCCGCGTTCGGTTATTCCGTGCCAAACCTCCTGGTCGAGCATGCGATGCGCAACCCGCACGTTCCGCCGGGCTTCTGGCGCGGCGTCAACGTCAATCACAACGCGATCTACATGGAATGCTTCATGGACGAGCTGGCCCAGGCCGCAGGCCAGGACCCGCTCGAATTCCGCCGCAAGCTGATGGGCAATCACCCCAAGCATCTGGCGGTGCTCAATGCCGTGGCCGAGAAGATCGGCTGGAGCACCCCGGCGCCGCAGGGCATCTATCGCGGCATCGCGCAGGTCATGGGCTATGGCAGCTATGTCGCCGGCGCCGCCGAAATCTCGGTGACCGACGGCAACAAGATCAAGGTGCATCGCATCGTCGCCTCCACCGATCCCGGCTACGTCGTCAATCCGGCGCAGGTGGAGCGGCAGATCGCGGGGTCCTTCGTCTATGGCCTCTCCGCGCTGTTCTACGGCGGCTGCACCGTCAAGGACGGTAAGATCGAGCAGACCAACTTCGACACCTACAATTCGATGCGCATCAACGAGATGCCGAAGGTCGAATCGGTGATGGTGCCGAGCGGCGGGTTCTGGGGCGGTGTCGGCGAGCCGACCATCGGCGTCGCGGCGCCGGCGGTGCTCAATGCGTACTTCGCGGCGACGGGCAAGCGCATCCGTTCGGTGCCGTTGCGCGACCAGAACATCACCTTCGCCTGAGAAACGCCGCGGCGGCCGTAACGGCCGTCGCGGCACACGTTCCGGACAAGACTCATGAATGCGTCGGTGACACGGCGGGATGCCGTGCTCGGCATCGCCGCCGCGGCCACATCATTCGCCGTCCCTTCGATCCTGCGCGCGCAATCGGCGGGCCGCGTCGTCGTGGTCGGCGGCGGCTTTGGCGGTGCGGCCTGTGCGCGCGCGCTGAAGCGCGCGCAGGCAAACTTGCAAATCATCCTGATCGAACCCAGTACCGTCTTCACCTCCTGCCCCTTCAGCAACGAGGTGATCGCCGGCCTGCGCGACATCGAAGCTCAGCAATTTGGCTATGACAGGCTCGGTGCCGAGGGCATCACGGTGATCAGCCAAGCCGTAACCACAATCGAGCCGCAGCTGCGCAGTGTCGTGACGGCCGATGGCGTTGCGCTGCCCTATGACCGCCTCGTCCTCTCTCCCGGCATCGACTTCCATTTCGAAGCCCTGCCCGGCTACGACGACGCGTCATCGGGAAAAATGCCGCACGCCTGGAAGGCCGGCGCACAGACGCTGCTGCTGCGCCGGCAATTGGAGGAAATGCCGGACGGCGGCACCGTTGCCATTGCCATCCCCGCCAATCCATCGCGCTGTCCGCCGGCGCCTTACGAGCGCGCCAGCCTGATCGCGCATTACCTGAAAACGAGGAAACCGCGCTCGAAGGTCTTGATCCTCGATGCCAAGGACACTTTCTCCCAGCAGCGGCTGTTCGAGAAGGCGTGGAAGGAGCTTTACGGCGACATGATCGAACGCATCGGGCTGTCGCAAGGCGGCCGCGTGACCTCGGTCGATGCCGCGACCAGGACCATCGTCACCGAATTCGGCAACTACACGCCTGATGTCGCCAACGTCATTCCGCCGCAACGCGCCGCGCGCATCGCCCAGATCGCGGGCGCTGCGGATGCGACCGGCTGGTGCCCGATTGACCCCGTTACCTTCGAGTCGAAGCTTGTCCAGAACGTCCACGTCATCGGCGATGCCTGCCTCGGCGGGGGCATTCCCAAATCGGCATCCGCGGCAAGCGCACAGGGCAAGGCCTGCGCTGCCGCGATCGTGAACCTCCTTGCCGGCCGCGCACCAGAAACGCCGCGACTGACAGGCGTCTGCTACAACATGGTCGCACCCGGCTACGGCTTTTCGCTCGCGGGCAATTACCAGCCCAAGGGCGACATCTTCGCCGAGGTCGAGGGCGGCGCGACCAGCCCGGTCGATGCACCGCGCGAATTGCGCGCCCGCGAGGCGGCTGAAGCCGAGCACTGGTTTCAAACCATCACGGCGGACACCTTTGGCTAAGGCATCGGTCCATATCGCAGCTCTGATCGCCGCCAGTTGCGCCTTCGCCTGCCATGTGGGAGCCGAGGAGCTCCTGCCCTACAACATCGCCGGCGACGGCATCGCGGAATCCCTCACCGGCGCGCCCGGCGATGCCGCGCGCGGGCGCGCGCTGGTGCTCGCGCGCACGACAACCTGCATCCTGTGCCATTCCGGCCCGTTCCCGGAAACCCGGTTCCAGGGCGACCTCGCGCCTGACCTCTCGGGTGCGGGGAACCGCTGGACGGTGAGCCAATTGCGGCTTCGACTGGTCGATGCAGCGCGTTTAAACCCCGAGACCATCATGCCGTCCTATTATCGCAACGACCACCTCGTGCGGGTCGGGCGAAATTTCGTCGGCAAACCGATCTTGTCCGCCGCCGAGATCGAGGACATCGTGGCTTTTCTTGCAACGCTTCGGGACTAGGACTGTTCATGCCAACCACGCGACGACAATTCCTAAATCTCGCCGGAAGCGTGACGTTCGCCGGGACGATCCCGATCGTCACGCTGCGGCCTCTGGGGGCGACACCGGCGATGCTCACCGCCGCGATCCGCAACGTCGTCGGCGAAGCACCTGTCCGCACCGGCAAGGTGAATCTCGACATTCCGCCGCTGGTCGAGAACGGCAACACGGTGCCGCTGACCGTGAGCGTCGCGAGCCCGATGACGGCGGACGACTACGTCAAGAGCATCCACGTCTTCAACGAGAAGAACCCGCAGCCGAACATCGGCAACTTCCATCTCGGCCCGTCCTCCGGCCGCGCCCAGGTCTCGACCCGGATTCGCCTCGCGGACACCCAGAAGGTGGTGGCGATCGCGCGTCTTTCCGACGACACGTTCTGGCAGGTCACGACCGAAATCGTCGTGACGCTGGCCGCCTGCACCGAGGAGATGAATTAATGGCCGCGCTCATCAACGTTCCGGCGAAGGCCAGGCGCGGCGAAATCATCGAGATCCGCACGTTGACCTCGCACATCATGGAGACCGGCTTCCGCCACACGGCGGACGGCGCGCTGGTGCCGCGCGACATCATCACGAGCTTTACGTGCCGCTACAACGGCACCGAGATTTTTCGCGCCGATCTCTTTCCTGCGATCGCGGCCAATCCCTATCTGTCGTTCTTCACGGTCGCGAAGGACAGCGGCGAGTTCGAGTTCGAATGGATCGGGGACAACGGCTATTCGTCCAGCGCATCGGCGTCGATCACGGTCGAATGAGTTTTTGGCGCGCGATAGCGGCCGCGGCGCTCCTCGCCACCGGCCCTGCCCTGCTCGCCGGCGAGATTCCGCCGGACGCGCGCCGCTCCGGCTATTCGTTCATGGGGCCCGACACGCGCGCGATGCAGGATGACGACACCTCGAATCCCGGCATGCTGTTCGTGCTCGACGGCGAGGCGTTGTGGACGAAGAGGACCGGCAGTGCCGACAAGGCCTGCGCTGACTGCCATGGCGATGCACGCCGCAGCATGAAAGGCGTCGCCGCGCGCTATCCGGCGTTCGACAAGGCGCTGGCGCGCCCCGTCACGCTCGACCAGCGCATCAATCTCTGCCGCAGCAATCATCAGCAGGCAACGGCGCTCCCCTACGAGAGCCGCGACCTGCTGGCCCTGTCCGCCTTCGTCGCGCACCAATCGCGCGGCACCGCGATCACGGCTGGCGGCGATCCACAACTAAAACCCTTCGTTGAGCAAGGGCGCAACCTCTTCATGCAGCGCGAAGGCCAGCTCAACCTCGCCTGCGCCAATTGCCACGACGACAACTTTGACAAGCGCCTCGCCGGCGCGCCGATCACGCAAGGACAGCCGACCGGCTACCCGCTCTATCGCCTGGAATGGCAAACGCTGGGGTCGCTGGAGCGCCGGCTTCGCAGTTGCATGACCGGCGTCCGCGCCCAGGCCTATGATTACGGCGCACCCGACCTGGTCGCGCTCGAGCTCTACCTGATGTCGCGGGCGCGCGGCCTGCCGATGGAGACGCCGGCCGTGCGGCCGTGATCCGTCAGATTAGGGCTAGGCACGCGCGGCACGGCCGCTAGTATCCCTCCCAAACAAAACGAGTCATCCGGGAGGGATACAGTGGCTTACCATCAGATTTCGCGTCGTACGCTCTTGACGGGCACTGCCGCAGCTGGCGCGCTCAGCCTGACGGGATTGGCAGCCCGCGCGGAGGTGAACTGGAAGAAATACGCCGGGACCAAGCTAGAGGTGATCCTCGCCAAGGGCCCGCGCGGCGACAACCTGCAAAAATACGTCAAGGAGTTTACCGAGCTCACCGGCATCCAGGTGGAGGCGGAGCAGATTCCCGAGCAGCAGCAGCGCCAGAAGGTCGTGATCGAGCTCACCTCGGGCCGGCCGAGCTTCGACGTCGTCCATCTCAGCTATCACGTGCAGAAACGGCAATTCGAGAAAGGCGGCTGGCTCGCCGACCTCACGCCTTACATGAAGGACCCGACGCTGACCGCGCCCGATCTCGTGGAGAGCGATTTCTCGGCCGCCGGCCTGCAATACGCCAAGAACGACAAGGGCCAGATGCTGTCGCTGCCCTGGTCGGTCGACTATTTCATCCTCTATTACAACAAGGAGCTGTTCCAGAAGAAGGGCGTCGCCGTCCCCAAGACCCTCGACGAGATGGTCGCGGCCGCCGAGAAGCTCACCGATGCCAAGGAAGGCACCTACGGCTTCGTCGGACGCGGCCTGCGCAACGCCAACATGACGTTGTGGACCAACTTCTTTCTCGACTATGGCGGCGAATTCCTCGATGCGAAGGGCAACATCCTGACCGACGGTCCGGAAGCCATTGCTGCAACCAAGCTCTATCAGACATTGTTGACGAAAGTCGCTCCGCCCGGCGTCGCCGGCTTCAACTGGATGGAGTCGATGGCCTCGTTCACGCAAGGACGTTCGGCCATGTGGATCGACGGCGTCGGCTGGGCGCCGCCGCTGGAAGACCCGGCGGCCTCGCGCGTGGTCGGCAAGGTCGGCTACACCGTCGTGCCGGCCGGTCCGAAGGGACAATATTCAGCGACCTATGGCGACGGCATCGGCATCGCCGCGGCGAGCAAGAACAAGGAAGCCGCCTATCTGCTCTGCCAATGGGTGGTGTCGAAAACGCAAGGCGCCCGGCTGTTGCAAGCCGGCGGCGGCGTGCCGTTCCGCAACTCGATCCTTGGCGATGCCGAGGTCCAAAACGGCGTGAAGATGCCCAAGGAGTGGCTGCAGTCGGTGATCGATTCCGCCAAGATCAGCAAGCTGGGCCTGCCCGTCGTGATTCCGGTCGCCGAATTCCGCGATCTCGTTGGCGCGGCGATCACCGCAACCCTTGCCGGCGCCGATCCCGCGACAGAGTTGAAAAAGGCCCACGAGCAGTACCGGCCAATCCTGGAGCGCAGCGAAAAGGCGTGAGTGCGATCATACAGGCTAATCCGGCAGCGGCACCGTCAGATGCCGCGCCGGAGAAGGAGTTGCGGCCGCCGTCCTACTGGCCGTTCGTGGTGCCGGCGCTCATCGTCGTGCTCGCCATCATCATCTTCCCGTGGGTCTTCACGATCTGGATGAGCCTGAACGAGTGGAAGGTCGGCTCGTCAACCACCTTCGTTGGACTGTCCAATTATCTGCGGCTGACGAGCGATCCCCGCTTCATTGAGGCCATCGGACATACACTGGTCTACACCGTACTCTCCGTGCTGCTGCCGCTTGTGCTCGGCACGTTTGCGGCCGTGGTGTTTCACCAGAAATTCCCAGGCCGCGGCTTTCTGCGCGGCGTTTTCATCATGCCGATGATGGCGACGCCGGTGGCGATCGCGCTGGTCTGGACCATGATGTTCCACCCGCAGCTCGGCGTGCTGAACTATCTGCTGTCGCTGGTCGGAATCCCAGCGCAGCTCTGGGTGTTTCATCCCGCGACCGTCATTCCCTCGCTGGTGCTGGTTGAGACCTGGCAATGGACGCCGCTGGTCATGCTGATCGTGCTCGGCGGCCTGGCCGCGATTCCGAGCGAGCCTTATGAAAGTGCACAGATCGATGGCGCCAGCCTCTGGCAGGTATTCCGATTCATCACCCTGCCGCTGATCATGCCGTTCCTGTTCATCGCCGGCATGATCCGCATGATCGACGCCGTGAAGAGCTTCGACATCATTTTCGCAATCACCCAGGGCGGACCGGGATCGGCGTCGGAGACGATCAACATCTATCTCTACAGCGTCGCCTTCTCCTACTACGACCTCGGCTACGGCTCGGCGATCGCTGTGGTGTTTTTCCTGCTGATCGTTCTGCTCGCGGCGATGATGCTCTACGCGCGCCAGCGCATGCTGTGGACCGAGATCGCGAGCGGCACATGACTCCAAGGCAAATCATCGGCAAGATCGGCCTGTGGTTCTCGGTGTTCGTCATCGTGTCCCCGGCAATCCTGTTCTTCCTCTGGATGCTGTCGCTGTCGCTCAAATTCGAGATCGACAATGCCGCCTATCCGCCGGTGTTCATTCCCGAGCATATCGCCTGGAAGAACTATGCCGACGTGCTCGCCTCCAACCGCTTCCTGACCTATTTCATCAACAGCCTGATCGTGACCGGCAGCGCGACGTTGCTTGCGCTGCTCGTCGGCGTTCCCGCCGGCTACGGCATCGCGCGGATGGCCGCGCACAAATCCGCGATCGTGATCCTGATCGCCCGTATCACGCCGGGATTGTCCTATCTGATCCCGCTGTTTCTCATGTTCCAGTGGCTGGGACTGCTCGGCACGCTGGTGCCGCAGATCATCATCCACCTCGTGGTCACGGTGCCGATCGTGATCTGGATCATGATCGGCTATTTCGAGACGACGCCGATGGAGCTGGAAGAAGCCGCGTTCATCGACGGCGCCACGCGCTGGCAGGTCTTCCGCCATGTCGCGCTGCCGATCGCCAAGCCCGGCATCGCCGTCGCCTTCATCCTGGCCGTGATCTTCTCCTGGAACAACTTTGTCTTCGGCATCGTGCTGGCCGGACGCGAGACACGCACTTTGCCGGTCGCGGTCTACAACATGATCTCGTTCGACCAGTTGAGCTGGGGGCCGCTCGCGGCCGCCGCGCTGATCGTCACCCTCCCGGTGCTTCTGCTCACGGTGTTCGCCCAGCGACAGATCGTCGCCGGGCTCACCGCTGGTGCCGTCAAGGGCGGGTAGCTACTCCGCCGGTGCCGCGTGCATGTCCGCATGCGGCATGTAGGGCTCGCTCGCGCCGAGCTTGCTGGCCGCGAACAGACCGGCGGCCATCGCGGCATAGGCGAACGCGACCGCTGGCGTGACGCCAAAGCCGCCACCGATGCCGACGGCTTCGCCGTGCATGAAGCCAAAGTAGGTCAGGACCGCACCAACCAGCGCAAACGCCGAGGCCTTCTCGAAGTCACGCTCGATGATGAAGACGCCGATCGCACCCAGGATCAGGCCGCCGAGGATGGAGCCGCCGCCCATCACTTCTAACCCGTGATAGAACACGCCCTGCTGCGGTAGTGCTGCGATCGCGGCAGTCTTGACCGCGTCGGCCTTGTCGGCGGCCATTCCGCCGACGGTCGCAGCCGCGTTCATGGTCGAGCCCAACATGGTGTCGATCTGGAGCTTGGCCCACGCGGCCAGATGCGGCGTCAGCGCCAGCACGACCGCGGGTGCATGCTTGACCGGCGTGGTCTGGAATGCCTGTGCGCCGATGAGCATGCCGATATAGAGCAGGATCGGCGAGATCGCGACGACCGGCACCAGCGCCAGCAGCACCGGGATGATGCCGAACCACGCCAGAACGACCACCATGATGCCGGTCGCGGCCGAGTAGCCGATCCGGCCGCCCATCGCCTTCCAGCCGGGATGGCCGATATAGACGGCGTTAATGAAGGGGTTTCCCATCAGGCAGCCGATCAGGCTGACGACGCCGTCGGCCGTGAGCACGCGCGTGGTCGGATATTCGTCGCCAGCGGCTTCCGCGCTTTCGACATTGTCCATGGCCTCGACAAGGTCGTAGATGCCGAAGGGAATGGCGGTGACCAGGATGACGCCGAGGAATTCGAATCCGGAGAAGACGTAGCCAACGGCGGGGATCGGCACCGAGAAGCCGAAACTCGCAAAGGCGTCAACCACGCCCTTGATGCTCAATCCACCCAGATTGAGCCCGAACAGGTTCGAGCCCCAGGCGATGACCATCCCGACTGCGATCGCGATCAGGCCCGCTGGAATGCTCTTTGGATATTTCACGCCGCCGAACCAGCTCACCAGGATGATGGCGAAGCAGACCAGGCCGATCTGCGGCGTCATGTACATTTCGAGCGCCGGTCGCATCGAGATGAAGGTGACGGAGACGCCGGCGAGCGTACCCAGCAGCGCCGCGCGCGGTGTGATTTTTCGAATGAAAGGCGCAATGAAACCGCCGATCATCAGGATGAAGCTCTGGAAGAACACCCAGACCAGGCCAGCCGACCAGCCCTTGAGCGGATCGCCGGTCTTGATCGTGATCGGCAGCATGATCACGAAGGTGACGATGAACATGTGCGGCACGCTGACGCCCGAGGGCAGCGCACAGACGTCGTTGCGGCCGGTCTTCTGCGCCAGACGATAAGCGAGGTATGCGTAGTAGAAAGTGGAAAGGCACATCATCAACCCGAGTGCGGGAAGGATGCGGCCGAACACGAGACTGTCAGGCATCTTCAGGACGAAGCGCAACAGGCCCGTGAGCACCAGCATGTTGACGAGGATGTTGGTGCCGAAGCCGAAAAACGCGTTCCAGTCGCCCGGTGTCCATAGTGCCGGCTTGAACTCGGAGGTGCCGGCCGTCCCCGTCGTGCTTGTGCTCATGGTGATGCCCCTAAGCTGGAATGTTTGAAGTCTTCATCGCCTCCAGAACCGCGGCTGAGCTTGCGACCCAGCCGAAGATGCCGCCCTGGGCCTTGATCATTTTCAGGCCCATCTCATGAAACTCGGGAAAGTAGGACGCGCAGCCGTCCGAGATGACGACGCAGCGATAGCCGCGGTCGTTGGCCTCGCGCACGGTGGTGTTGACGCACACTTCGGTGGTGACGCCGCACACCAGCAGATTCTCGATGCCGTATTTCTCCAGCACGTCGGTGAGCTCGGTGGCGTAGAACGCGCCCTTCCCCGGTTTGTCGACCACGATCTCGCTGTCGAGCGGATAGAGCTCCGGAATGATGTCGTGGCCAGCCTCGCCGCGAATGAGAATGCGTCCCATCGGACCGGGGTCGCCGATGCGCAAGGATGGCGCGCCGCGCTCGATTTTCGCCGGCGGCGCGTCGGAGAGATCGGGCAGATGGCCCTCCCGCGTGTGGATCACCAGCATGCCGGTATCCCGCGCGGCCTTCAGCACCGCACCGATCGGTTTCACCGCGCGCGCGAGCTGGCTGACGTCGTTGCCGAGCGTCTCGCCGAAGCCGCCGGGCTCCATGAAGTCGCGCTGCATGTCGATGATGAGGAGCGCGGTTGCAGGCCAGTCGAGCTCGATCGGCCCGGGTTCGGCGCTGATGACGCCCAATGTCGGCTTGCTTGAGTTCAACATGACGCCCGCCCCTCGCGAGAACTCTCTGTGCCAGGAGTTCTGCAAGCGCCGTGCCATTGTGTACAATGACGATCGGGCGGACAGCGCGGGAAAATTTGCTGCACTGTCAGAACGTTATCAGGACGGCTCGCGTCTGCTTATTCGCTGTGCGGCGACTTTGCGACGTGCATTTGCTCAAAGGATGAGCGACAACGAAGCTCGTTTTTAGCGGGCAGTATCTCCGTACAGCCGTCGATATTCTTCCTCATACGGCGCGTAGGAATCCTTCAGCGTCGCCATGTTCAGCAGCATGGTCGCCACCACAATGTTCGCCTTGTCGAACACGCGCGTCTTCACCCAGGCGCTCTCAGTGCGTCGACTGCCGGAGAGCGCGACCACCTCGCGCTCGACTTCGTACTCCTCGTCCACAAAAAGCGGGCCCTTCACCAGCCTGATCTCCTGGTCGGCGAACAGGCCGACGGCCGGGCCCTTGGCCGGGAGAGGATCGTCCTTGGAGCGGTACTGGAACAGCACGCTCAGCATCTCCATCGGAATGATGGGCTTGCGCCATGGATTGTCCCCGCTCGAATAGTAAGGCAAGGTCTCGGTGATCACCGCGAGCTTCTGCCGCAGCGAAAACGGATAGAGCTCGCCCATGATCTGATCGAACGCCATCCGCACCGCCTGCCGCCGGCTCGTCTGCGCCACCTTCAGGTCGCGCAGGATCACGGGATCAGTGAGCGGCTTGAGTTCGCCAAGACGCGCCTCCAGGGCGGTTGCGGCGTGCGGTTCTCCGACCGAGGCCGTGCCGCGCAGCACCTCCGTGCCGTCGCGCTTCACCATCTGGATCTGGCACTGGCTGGTGCCGGGCAACGGCTCCGATAGGATCGCCTGCACCTCCTCGCCTTCGTAACAGACGCTGCGGTAATGCGCGGAGAGACAGCCGCTCTCGAACCAGGCCTGTCCCCACAAACGCGCACACAGCGGTGCGAACTGGCTGAAATGGGTCGGCCCCTCGATGGTGCCGCCCTTGAAGCCAAGCTTCTGCGCGGTGGCGTCGTCGTGGATCGAGGCGTGCGCGTCGTAGGTTTGGGCTTGCAGCATTTGACGCGGCTGACGCCACGGCCCGATCAGAGCGCCTTCGGTCTCCGTGATCTCGGTATCGAACGCTTGTGCCGTCATGATGTCCTCCGCAAGCAAGCCATGACTAGCAGGAGCGCCACGGATGCGGCCAGCGATATTGACTTCGCCTGTGCATGCCCTTGACTGTCACAATTCGCGTCGCGCAGCCGCTCCTTCCTCCCGCAGCGCAAACCCCAGGTCAAACAAGAAACGAGGACTTCCGAGATGACGCTGATGCAGGTCGAGCTGGACGACAAATACCGGCTCGAATCGAAGCGGATCTTCCTGTCCGGCACGCAGGCGCTGGTCCGGCTGCCCATGTTGCAGCGCGAACGCGACCGGCTTCAGGGCCTCAACACCGGCGGCTTCATCTCGGGCTATCGCGGTTCCCCGCTCGGCATGTACGACCACGCACTGTGGCGGGCGAAGTCGCACCTCCAGCAGCACGACATTGCCTTCGTCCCCGGGCTCAACGAGGACCTCGCGGCGACCGCGGTCTGGGGCAGCCAGCAGGTCGGCCTGTTTCCCGGTGCCAAGGTCGATGGCGTGTTCGGCATCTGGTACGGCAAGGGGCCCGGCGTCGATCGCTCGGTCGATGCGCTCAAGCATGCGAATGCCGCCGGCACCTCGCTCAATGGCGGCGTGCTCGCGCTTGCCGGCGACGACCACGGCTGCCAGTCCTCGACACTGGCGCACCAGAGCGAACAGGTGTTCGCGGCGGCGCTGATCCCCGTCATCAACCCGGCGACGCTCCAGGATTATCTCGATCTCGGCCTCTACGGTTTTGCGCTGTCGCGCTTCTCCGGCTGCTGGGTCGGCTTCAAGGCGATCAGCGAAACCGTGGAGAGTTCGGCCTCGATCTTTAGCGACCCCGAACGCATCCAGATCAAGCTCCCCGACGATTTCGAGATGCCGCCCGGCGGCCTCAACATCCGCTGGCCCGACCCGCCGCTCGACGCCGAGAAGCGCCTGTTCGGCCCGAAGATGGCGGCGGTACAGGCCTTTGCGCGCGCCAACCAGCTCGACCGCATCGTGCTCGACTCCAGGCCGGCACGGCTCGGCATCGTCGCGACCGGCAAGGCTTATCTGGATCTGCGGCAGGCGCTGGCCGATTTGGGCATTACCGACAAGGACGCGCAGGACCTTGGCTTGCGCATCTACAAGGTCGCGATGACCTGGCCGCTGGAAGAAAGCGGGGCCAAGCGCTTCGCCGAAGGACTTCAGGACGTGCTGGTCGTCGAGGAGAAGCGCGGCTTCATCGAAGACCAGCTGATGCGCATCCTCTACAATATCGATGCATCGAGGCGCCCGACCGTGACGGGAAAACGCGACGAGCGCGGCGCGCCGCTATTGCCGAGCGAGGGCGAGCTGACGCCGACCATCGTTGCATCCGCCCTGGTTGCGCGGCTGCGCAAGCTCGGGCATCACAGTCCGGTGCTTGAGCAGCGCCTCGCCCGGCTCGAGGCCTTCGACAATCCCGCCACCACCAGCACGCCGATCAAGCTCGCGCGCACGCCGTTCTTCTGCTCGGGCTGCCCGCACAACACCTCGACGCGCGTGCCGGAGGGCAGCCGCGCCATGGCCGGCATCGGCTGTCACGGCATGGCCCTGAGCATGCCGACGCGCCGCACCGATCTGATCTCGCATATGGGCGCCGAGGGCGTGAACTGGATCGGGCAAGCGCCCTTCACCACCGAGCAGCACATTTTCCAGAACCTCGGCGACGGCACCTACACCCATTCCGGACTGCTCGCCCTTCGCGCGGCATCGGCCGCCGGCATCAGCATCACCTACAAGATCCTCTACAATGACGCCGTCGCGATGACCGGCGGCCAGCCGGCCGAGGGCGGCTTCAACGTCGCCCAGATCGCGCATCAGGTCTGGGCCGAGGGCGTCAAGCGCCTCGCGATCGTGTCGGACGATCCGGGCAAGTATCCAAACGGCAATTACTTCCCGCAAGGCGCAACCATCCATCACCGCCGCGAGCTCGACGCCGTGCAGCGCGAGCTGCGCGACATCAAGGGCCTTACGGTCATCGTCTACGACCAGACCTGCGCCGCGGAAAAGCGCCGCCGCCGCAAGCGCGGGCTCTATCCGGATCCCGCCAAGCGCGCTTTCATCAACGAGCGGGTCTGCGAAGGCTGCGGCGATTGCTCGCAAGCCTCGAACTGCGTCTCGGTGCAGCCGCTGGAGACCGAGTTCGGCCGCAAGCGCCAGATCGACCAGTCGAACTGCAACAAGGACTTCTCCTGCGTCGAGGGCTTTTGCCCGAGCTTCGTCACCGTGCATGGCGGCATGCTCAAGCGGATCAAGACCTCGGCAGTGGACTCAGGCCAGCTGTTTGCCGACCTGCCGCTGCCGCCTGCCCGCGAGCTGGATGCCCCCTACAATATCCTCGTCACGGGCATCGGCGGCACCGGTGTCATCACCATCGGCGCGCTGCTCGGCATGGCCGCCCATGTCGACGGCCGCGGCTGCTCGGCGCTGGATTTCACCGGCCTGTCGCAGAAGAACGGCGCGGTGATGAGCCATGTGCGCATCGCCGCGAAGCCGGAAGACATCTCCGCGGTCCGGATCACCACGGGCGGCGCCGATGTCATCCTCGGCTGCGACATGATCGTCTCGGCAGGTCCCTCCGCGCTCAGCCGCGCCGAGCGCGGAACGACGAGAGCGTATATCAACGCCGACCTGCAGCCGACCGCGAGCTTCGTGCAAAACCCCGACCTCGATTTTGAGATGGGAACGATGCAGACGGTGCTGCGCGACGCGATCGGCGACAAGAACCTCGACATCATCGACGCGACCGGCATTGCCTCGGCGCTGATGGGCGATTCGATTGCGACAAATCCCTTCATGCTCGGCTTCGCCTTCCAGAAGGGCGCGATCCCGCTGTCGCTGGAAGCGCTGCTCCGCGCCATCGAGATCAACGGCGCCGCGATCGAGATGAACAAGCTCGCCTTCACCTGGGGACGCCTCGCCGCCCACGACATGTCGCGAGTGCGTAGCGTGCTGCAGTTCAGGAGCCGGGCCTCCGCGCCGACGAAGTCGCTCGACGACATCATCGCGACCCGCGCGGAGTTTTTGACCGGCTATCAGGACAAGGCCTACGCCGACCGCTACCTCGCCGCCATCGCCAAGGTGCGCAAGGCGGAAACGGCCGCCTCGCCCGCGTCCACGGAGTTGGCCGAGGCTATCGCGAAGAACCTGTTCAAGCTGATGTCCTACAAGGACGAGTACGAGGTCGCACGGCTCTATACCGACGGCAGCTTTGCCAAGAAGGTCTCGGAGAAATTCGACGGCGACTTCAAGCTGAAGTTCTATCTGGCCCCGCCGATCTTCGCGCAGCGCGACAAGACCACCGGACATCTCCAGAAGAAGGAATTCGGCGGCTGGATGATCCATGCCTTCCGCGTACTGGCCAAGCTGAAATTCCTGCGCGGCGGCGCGTTCGATCCGTTCGGCCGCACCGAGGAGCGCCGGACCGAGCGGAAGCTGATCGCGGATTATCTCGGCATGATCGATCAGCGGATCGCCGGCCTGAAAGCGGAGCAGATCCCGCTGCTGACGAGGCTCGCGCGGCTGCCGGAGACGATCCGCGGCTTCGGGCATATCAAGGAAGCCAACATCAAGCTGGCGGCGGCCGAGAAGGCGCGGCTGGAAGCGGAACTGGAGAACAGCCGCTTTGCGGCGGCTGCGGAGTAGCGGAAGACTGGCGCTACATTCTCGGTGTCATCGCCCGCGAAGGCGGGCGATCCAGTACTCCGAGGCGGTTGTGATTAGTCCGATGGGCTGCGGCGTACTGAATCCCCCGCCTTCGCGGGGCATGACAGCGGTGGGGATGGTTAGACTGAGGCTGCGGCCGTGCCCATCGCGGCCACACTCCCCTCCGCCAGATGCCTTGCCGCGATGTACCCGAACGTAAGCGCCGGTCCCAGCGCGATCCCTGGCCCCGGACAATTGCCGTTCATGATCGAGCCCATATCGTTGCCGCAGGCGTAAAGCCCCGCGACCGGCGTGCCGTCCTCACGCAACACGCGCGCCTGGGCATCCACCTTCAAGCCGATCGCCGTGCCGAGATCGGCGGGATAGATCCGCATCGCAAAGAACGGCGCGCAGAGGATGGGTGCGACGCAGGGGTTCGGCTTGTGGCTGATATCACCAAGGTGTCGCTGATAGATGCTACTGCCGCGACCGAATTCCGGGTCACGCCCGTCCTCCGCATCGGAATTGTAGTTGGCGATGGTCGCCACGAGTGTCGACGGCTTGATGCCGATCTTCGCTGCGAGCTGCGCGATATCAGCAGCCTCGACCAACTCGCCGCTCGCCGCATAGCGCCTGCTATTGCGCGTGAACGGCTGGATGCGGCCGAGGCCATAGCGCCAGAGGAACTGACGATCGCAGATCAGATAGAACGGCCGGTCCGATTCGCCGTCGCCGTCGCGCAGCATGGCGAGCATGAATTCGTGGTGCGACAGCGCCTCGTTGACGAAGCGCCGGCCGGCCGCATTGACCGCGATCACGCCGGGCTTGGCGCGGTCGGTCACAATGTGCGGGAAAACACCACGGCTTCCATCCGGGCGCCGGAACAGCGAGGCCGGCACCCAATAGGCCGGGCTTGTCGCATCCGTATTGAGCGCTGCCCCGGTTGCGGTCGCGAGGCGGATCCCGTCGCCCGTAGCGGACGTGTGGGCCGCCGAGATGAATCCGGCTGTGGGCGGGAAGAAGCGTTTGCGCAAGGTTGCGTCGTGCGAAAAGCCGCCGGTTGCGAGCACCACACCGCGCCGCGCGGCGATCAGGCGATCGCGCGAGCCATGACGGATGACCACGCCGCCGACGCGCTCGCCCTGCATCGACAAATCCTCGACGTCGGCGCTGAAGAGGATCTCGACCTGCCGCGCCAGCAGCGAGGCATACAGCCGTGCGGCGAGCGCGTTGCCGAGATGCAGCGCCGTGCCACGCGGGCTGCGCAGCCGCTGCCATGCATACTCCGAAACCAGCCGCGCCGCGCGAAGAGTCGAGCTTAGCGATTTTCCGGCCCGGCGCAGATGCGGGATGTCGAGGCGGTTGACCATCATCCCGCCGAACAGCGTGAACTCCGGCAGCGGCGCGCGCAGCCGCGCGAAATGCGCGCCAAGCCGCGTGCCGTCGAAGACGACCGGCTCAAGCACGCGCCCGCCCGGCGTCGCGCCTAATCGCTCCGGATAATAGTCCGGACAGGCTTCCACCGGTTGGAGGCGCACTTGCGTGTTGGCTTCGAGATAGGCGACCGCCTCTGGTCCGCGCGCGAGGAAAGCGGCGCGCAGGCCCGCATTGGCAGGCTCGGGCACCGTGTTCGACAAATATCGCACGGCATCGGTGACGCTATCGGAGAGCCCCGCCTCTTTCATTTTGGCATTGGCGGGAATCCAGATCATGCCGTCGGACCATGCGGTCGTGCCGCCGACGAAAGCGGTCTTCTCGATCACCAGCACGCGCAGGCCCTCGGCGGCGGCGACGGCCGCGGCCGTCATGCCACCGGCGCCCGCGCCGACGACGATGACATCGTAGGTCTCATGCGCCGGCATCATGCGGCGGGGTTCCCGAAGCGAGGCATGACACCGTCATACCCCGCCTGGGCGCCCTCACGCTAGCGGGCCGGCTTGCGCTCGACCGGGTCGATATCGATCGCCCGCAGGCGGCCGAGCCGCAGCACGTCCATGGCCAAGCGGCGGCCGATCCGGTCGCGGTCGAGCACGCGGATCAGATCGTCGACGCCGTTGATCTCGACGCCGTCGAGGCCGATCACGACATCGCCGGACAACAGGCCCGCCTTCGCCGCCGGCCCGTCCGGCTCGATCTGCGCCAGCAGCGCGCCCATCTTGTTCTCGACACCGGCCAACACCGCGTGCCGGCGCGGGATCGGCGCGGTCTGGCCGGCCACGCCGATATAGGCGCGACGGACATAGCCGTGGCGGATGATCTCCGACAGCACGAACTGCGCGGTGTTGCTGGCGACCGCAAAGCAGATCCCTTGCGCGCCATTGATGATCGCGGTGTTGATGCCGATCACCTCGGCATTCGACGACACCAGCGGCCCGCCGGAATTGCCGGGGTTGAGCGCAGCATCGGTCTGGATCACGTCCTCGATGGTGCGGCCACTGACCGAGCGGATCGAGCGCCCGAGCGCCGAGACCACGCCGGCAGTGACGGTCGATTCAAAGCCGAGCGGATTGCCGATCGCGATCACGAGCTGGCCTCGCCGCAAGGTCTTGGAGTTGCCGAGCGCCGCGTAGGGCAAGTCACGCACCCCGTTGGCGCGCAGCAGCGCAAGGTCGGTGTCGGGATCGACGCCGAGCACCCGGGCGTCGCCGACATGGCCCTCGACGTCGCGCAGCCGGATCTCCTTCGACGAGCCGACCACGTGGCTGTTGGTGAGCACGAGCCCGTCCGGCGAGATCACGATGCCCGAGCCGAGCCCGCCGCGCTCGCGGCCGTTCGGCACCTTCGGTCCCGTCTCGACGCGGACGACGGCCGGACCGACACGGTCGGTCACGTCGATCACGGCATTGGAATAGGCGTCCAGCAGGGCCCGGTCATTGTCCGGGATAGCCGCCGCCGCTCGCGATGACGGTGCGTCATCGACGATGTCTGAAGTAAAATCCAACATGGCAAGAGTCCTTGAGGCTCACACAGATGGTGGCCTGCTCCGTGAGGCGCAAGGGACCCGTCCGGGGCGCAAGGCTGGACTGCCCAGGTGGCTAGGGCGCCCGTCGCAGCGTGCCGCCCCTCGCCTTGACCGGCTCCAGCAGCGACCAGTCACCATCCGGCAGCACATGGCCCTTGGGAAAAGGTGCGCGCGGCTCGAGCCCGAGCGAGCCCAGCACGCGGTCGTCGCGGTAGTAGCATTGCAGTACCACGCGAACGAGCGTGTCCCCAGCCGCACCGCCGGAACCGCGAAGCTCCTGCGCCACCACATCGCGCCTGGCAGCATCGAGCTCCGCGAGCGGTTGGCCGGCTAGCCGCGCCAGATGGTCGAGCGCCGCCACCACCAATTTGCTGTCCCGTCCCAGCGTCGCCAGCATGTCAGCCTGGATCGCGGGATCGTCGGCGCCGGGCACCTTGTACTCGTCGCTGGCGGGAACGATCATCGCGGCGATGGTGCGGAGGTCGTCGCGCTGTCGCGGCGTGAGGGGGAGTTGATCAGCCATTATGTCCTCTCGTTAGAACTTTACAGCCGCGGTGACGGTGCGCTCCCTCCCCCGCTTGCGGGGGAGGGTCGGGGAGAGGGTGCCTCCGCAGAGAGACTCCCTCAGAGGAGAGAACCCTCACCCGGCACTTCGTGCCGACCTCTCCCGCAAGCGGGAGAGGTGCACCGAACGCGCGGTCAGGTTTGAACATAATCATTCTCAATCGAAGAGGTTGGAGAGGCGCTGCTTCATCTGGTCGGCGATGTAGAGCGCGAGGGCCTGGATGGTGGACGTCGGGTTGACCCCGCCCGAGGTGACGAAGATGCTGCCGTCAACGATGAAGAGGTTTTTCACGTCGTGCGAGCGGCCCCATTCGTTGACGACGGAGCGTTCGGGGTCGGTGCCCATCCGTGCTGTCCCGAGCAGGTGCCAGCCGCCCCACGGGATCGGCGAGTTGACACAGATGTCGCTCGCTCCGGCGGTTTCGAGAATCTCCCGCCCGCGCGCCAGCGCATGCTCCATCATCTTCCGGCTGTTCTCGCTGATCGTGTAGTCGATCCTCGGCGCGGGAATGCCGTGGCTGTCCTTCAAGAGCGGATCGAGCGTGACCTGGTTATGCTCCTCCGGCAGGTCCTCGCAGATCGCGGAAAATCCGAGCCTGTGGCCGTTGAGCTTGCGGAAGACGCGGTGATGATCGGCGCCCCACGGCAGAATGCCCTTCTGCTCGCTGACGACAGCCTCGAACACCGGTCCGGCGCCGCGCACGAACTGAACGCCGTAGCCGCGCACGAAGCCCCGCGACGGGTCGGTGTCGTACCACTCCTTGCTCCACAGGCAGGTCGGCGGCGCGCGATTGCTGTCGGTCGGCTCCTTCACATAACCGTAGATCTGCGCATAGGGATGGAACATCAGGTTCTTGCCGACGAGGCCAGACGAATTGGCAAGCCCGTTCGGAAAGCGGTTCGACGCCGAGTTCAAAAGCAGCCGCGGCGTGCCGACGCCGTTGCAGGCGATGATGACGACATGCGCCGGCTGGAATTGCTCGACGCCGTCCTTGTCGTAATAGACCACACCGGTGGCCATGCCGTTCTCGTCGGTGGTGATCTCGCGCACCCGGCAGTGCGTCCGCAGTTCGACGCCGGCGCGGATTGCGTGCGGCCAATAGGTGATGTCGGTCGAGGATTTTGCGCCTTGCGCGCAGGCCGGCGTGCAATGGCCGAGATTGATGCAGCGCGCGCGGCCCTCGTAGTCCATGGTCGCGACCGTCGTATCCGACGGCCACCAGTGCCAGCCGAGCTTGTTCATGGCCTTGCCGATGATGGCGCCGGACAATCCGAGCGGCTGTTGCGGCATCGGCGGATGCGTCAGCGGCGAGAGCGGGTCGCCCGACAGGCCGGACGTGCCCATCATCCGGTCGTTCTCTTCGAAGAACGGGGTCAGCGCGTCGTAGTCGATCGGCCAGTCGTCGGCGACGCCGTCGAGCGTCCTCACCTTGAAATCGGAGGGATGCAAACGCGGCCAGTGCGCGGTGTACATCACTGTCGAGCCGCCGACTGCATTGTAGTTGACGACCTTGATCGGCGAATTGTCGTCGTTGATCGGATAGTCCTCGGGCCGACCGCGGACGTTGGGGCTGGACGACCACTCGCCGTAGAACTTGGCCTCCCAGTCCCGGCCCGTGCTGGGATATTCCGCCGGGTTCATCCAGCCGCCCTGCTCCAGGCAGAGAATGTGCATTTTGGTCTCGGCCAGCGACCACGCGACCGCCGCGCCTGAAGCGCCGGCGCCGATGATCAGGACGTCCACGGGGTCTTTCATCGCGAAATTTTCCTCCCTTCGCCGCTTCCCGGGCGATTCGGCCTCCGCTCCGCAAGGCCGGCGAACGATAGGATCAGAGCGACGGCCGAGTAAAGCCACGGGGCCGGAATGTCGCACTTCGCGGGGCGCAGACCATTGGTATCGCCACATCCGGATGCTAGGAACAAGGCGCACGAGCCATCGATAGCGAGACCTTATGTCCTTCCGAAAATCCTTTGCCAGCGCCCGCGCTTTTGCGCTCGTTTCCTTTATTGCCCTGTCCGGATTTCTGGGCACCTCCGGCCCCGCCTCCGCGCTGACCGCCGCCGCGACAGTCCGCGACGGCAACGCCATCCAGCTCGGCGACGTCACCTACCGCCTCGACGGCGTCGACGCGCCGGAGCTGGACCAGGTCTGCATCGACGATCACGCCGATCCCTGGACCTGCGGCATCGAGGCCCGCGACCAGCTCGCCAGGTTGATCGGCAAGCGATCCGTGCGTTGCGACGATGTCGGACCTGAAAAGAGCTTCGGCAAACGGCACCGCGCGATCTGCACGGCCGAAGGCGACAAGACCAGCTTGAACGAGCAGCTGGTCAAGCTGGGCTTTGCCATCGCCCGCGAGCCGGTCAAGGCGAACGTCAAGTCGGCCGCGGCCGACGCGAAATCAACCTCGGCCGGAATTTGGAAGGGCTGCTTTGTTGCACCGCAAGAATTCCGCACCGGCAAGAAGGACGGCGCGCTCCTGGGCGCCGCCTGCCGCGCCGACCGCGACAAGGAGATTCGCGCGGCGTTGTTCCCCGAAAATCTGACGATGCCACCGAGCTGTGGCATCAAGGGCAAGCTTGCGGTGCGCGCGCGCGTGACCGGCAATATCGGCATCTACCATTTACGCGGCTGCCCGAGCTACCCCGCGACGACCAAGCCGGACCGCTGGTTCTGCTCGGAGGAGGACGCCCAGGCCGCGGGCTTCCGCAAGGCCTACAACTGCCGGCGGCCGAAATAACCAAGCCCATCACGCAGCCGTGAGCGCTAGCCGGAGACAGTATTCATCCGGAATTGAACTCTATCGGGAGTTGCTGCATTTGTAAGCGTATGCAAGCGCTTTGCGCGAGCGTTTCCTTGGCGGCAATCCGGCTCCGGCCCGATTGCTTTGCTCGGGCGTTTCCTCCCTAGACTTGGGCCGCTTGTCACAACAAGCGGCTCTTCTTTTTTTCACAATGCGCTAGTGGCGCATCGGCACGATCTGATCCATGGCCGGCATGTTCGCATTCAGATGCGCCATGATCCAGACGGTGCCACCGACCACCAGGAACACGACCAGCAGCCCGAACGCGAGCGCCAGCACGTTGTTGGTGTTGTCGGGGCCGGTGGTGATGTGCAGAAAGAACACGAGGTGCACGCCCATCTGCGCGATCGCCAGCACGATCAGCGCGACGGGAATGGAGGGCTGCCAGACCAGATCGGTGCCCGCGATGAAGAACGAGGTCGCCGTGAGCAGCAGTGCAAGCACGAGGCCGACCACATAGCCGAGGACGCGCGTGCCGACACTGTGTTGCTCCTCATCGCCCGGCGCAAGGTCATGACCGGCCGGCATGTGCGTCTGATCGCTCATAGGCCACTCCCAAGCAAATAGACGACGGAGAAGACTCCGACCCAGACGATGTCGAGCGCATGCCAGAACAACGCAAAGCACATCGTCCGTCGCAGCACGTCGGCACGAAAACCCTTCGCAGAGACCTGGGCCATCATGGTGAGGAGCCACAATATGCCGGCCGAGACGTGGAGGCCGTGGCAGCCGACGAGGGAGAAGAACGCGGTCAGGAACGCGCTGCGCGATGGGCCATCGCCTCGCGCGACGAGATCGGCGAACTCGCGAAACTCAATGACCAGAAAGATGAGGCCGAGCAAACAGGTCACGGCCATCCCGAGATAGAACCAGAACCGATTGCGCACATCGGCGGCGATGCTGGCCATGCCGCAGGTGAAGCTCGACAGCAGCAGGCAGACCGTCTCGATCGCAACGTTTCGCTGATCGAATATCTCCGAACCCTTCGGGCCGCCGGCGGTCTGGTCGGCCAGCACCGCATAGGCCGCGAAGAAGCAGGAGAACATCACGATGTCGGAGAGCAGGAAGATCCAGAAGCCATAGGCGGTCACGATGCGCTTCGGCGCTGGGCCGGGATGCTCGATGACGAGCCCGATGTGATGCGGATCGGCGTGTGCACGGCCGGCGGTTGCGGTCATTGACATCAGACTGTCCCCGCCATGCTGACAAGACTGCGCCGCTCCTCGAGATTGACACGGTCTATTGCAGCGACTTCGTCGGCCGGAATGACGTATTCGTCATGGTCACGCCAGGCGAACACGACGAAGGTCGCGAACGCTCCGATGCCGCCCAAAATCACCATCCACCAGATGTGCCAGATCAGCGCAAAGCCCATGACCGTGGCGAAGAACGCGCAGACGAAGCCGGTCGGCGAATTCCTGGGCATCTCGATGTCATGATACTCGGGCGCATCATGATCGAGCGATTGCTGCTGGCCACGTGTCTTAATGTCCCAGTAGGCATCCTCGCCGCGCACATCGGGATTGAAAGCGAAGTTGAAAACCGGTGGCGGCGACGACGTCGCCCATTCCAGCGAACGGCCGTCCCAGGGATCGCCAGTGCGATCGCGCAGGGCCTCGCGGTTGCGGATGCTGACCACGATCTGCATGATCTGACAGATCACGCCGATCGTCAGCACGGCCATACCGACGGCTGCAACCAGCATCCAGGGCCGCCACGCCGCGACGTCGTAGTGCTGCATGCGCCGCGTCATTCCGAGCATGCCGGCGACGTAGAGCGGGATGAAGGTGACGTAAAAGCCGAGGAAAGTGAACCAGAACGCGAGCTTGCCCCACCTGTCGTCGAGGCGAAAGCCGAACGCCTTCGGGAACCAGTACTCGAAGCCGGCGAAGGCGCCGAACAACACGCCGCCGATGATGACGTTGTGGAAGTGAGCGACCAGGAACATACTGTTGTGGAGGATGAAATCGGCCGGCGGCACCGCGACCAGCACGCCCGTCAATCCGCCGATGATGAAGGTGACCATGAAGCCTATCGACCACAGCATCGGCGTCTCGAAGCGGATGCGGCCGCCATACATCGTGAACAGCCAGTTGTAGATCTTCACCCCGGTCGGTATCGCGATGATCATGCTGGCGATGCCGAAGATGGCGTTGACGTCGGGGCCCGCGCCCATCGTGAAGAAGTGATGCAGCCAGACCATGAAGGAGATGACGCAGATCGCCATCGTCGCCAGCACCATCGAGCGATAGCCGAACAGCGCCTTGCCCGAGAAGGTCGAGACCACCTCGGAGAAGATGCCGAAGGCCGGCAGCACCAGGATGTAGACCTCGGGATGCCCCCAGGCCCAGATCAGGTTCATGAACATCATGACATTGCCGCCGGCCTCGTTGGTGAAGAAGTGAAAGCCGAGATAGCGGTCGAGCAGCAGCATCGCGAGGGTCGCGGTCAGAATTGGGAACGCCGCGACGATGAGGAGGTTCGAGGCCAGCGTGGTCCAGCAGAACATCGGCATGCGCAGATAGTTCATGCCCTTGGTGCGCAGCTTCAGCACCGTCGTCACGAGATTGATGCCAGCCACCAGCGTGCCGACGCCGGAGATCTGCAGCGACCACGCGTAATAGTCGACGCCGACGCCGGGCGAGTAGGACAGTTCCGACAGCGGCGGAAACGCGAGCCAACCGGTGCGGGCGAACTCGCCTATCACGAGCGAAAGATTGACCAGCAGTGCACCGGTCGCGGTCAGCCAGAAGCCGACCGAATTGAGCGTCGGGAAAGCGACATCTCGTACGCCAAGCTGGAGCGGCACGATGAGATTCATCAGCCCGATGACGAACGGCATCGCCACGAAGAAGATCATGATGGTGCCGTGCGCGGAGAATATCTGGTTGTAGTGCTCCGGCGGCAGATAGCCTTGTGACTGGTAGGCAACCGCCTGCTGGATCCGCATCATGATGGCGTCGCTGCCGCCGCGCAGCAGCATCACCGAGGCCAGCAGGATATACATCACGCCGATGCGCTTGTGGTCGACGCTGGTGATCCATTCGTGCCAGAGATAGGGCAGATGCCCCTTCACCACGACCCAGGCCAGCACGGCGAGAATCCCGACCAGCACCACCGCGCCTGCGATCAGGGGGATCGGCTGATCGAACGGAATGGCCGACCAATCGAGCTTACCGAGCATCATGGCCTCCACTGTGCGACCGGCCTGCTTCGGATGCGAGCTCTGGGCCCGGTCCCGGCGGAATGTGCTGGGTCGCGATCAGGTCGAACAGCCGGGGATCGTCGAGCCTGTAGGTCGGCCTGCCCTTTTCGATGCCCTGCTGCATCAACTTCTTGTAGCTGTCCTCATTGAGGACGGCACCGCTCTTCGCCGTGGTCGCGACCCAGTCCGGAAAGGCGAGCGGAGAGATCACGTTGACCTCGAACATCATGTCCGGAAAGCCGTCGCCGGAGAAATGCGCCGACAGTCCCTGGAGCTTGCCTTCGTTGTCGGCGCGCAGGTTCAGCTTCGTCACCATGCCGTTCATGGTGTAGATCATGCTGCCGAGCTGCGGGATGAAGAACACGTTCATCACGCTCGACGACGTCAGCTGGAAATTCAGTTCGGCGCCGGCCGGCACCGTCAGGGTGTTGACGGTGGCGATGCGCTGGTCCGGATAGATGAAGAGCCATTTCCAGTCGAGCGAGACGGCCTGGATGCGCACCGGGCTGCCGGTGCCGGGCACGGGTGCCGCGGGATCGAGCTGGTGCGAGCCGATCCAGGCCACGCCGCCGAGCAGGATCACGGTGAGCGCGGGGATCGCCCACACCACCATTTCCACCCGCCCCGAATAGACGAACTCCGGTTGAAAGCGCGCCTTTGGATTGGATGCGCGAAACCAGAACGCAAAGGCCAAAATCGCGAAAATGGTCGGCACCACGATCGCGAGCATGATGAAGACGGAATCGACCAGGATGGTGCTGTTGGCCGCAGCCACAGGCCCTTGTGGATCGAGCAGATTCATCGGCAAGCCACTGGCGGTTGGGAAGCCCCGGGACAGAGCCTAGCGCGGGAAAGGCTCCGCAACAAACGCGATCGCGCGAGGTCGGTTCCTAACGGCGCGGGGCGATCGTTCGCCCTTCTCGCGCGGCGGCATGCAATTCCATGCGATGTCAATGACATGAAAGCGGGAGCCCGGCCCTTCTCGCCGCTCGGGGCGATTGCTAGACTGCACGAAAATGTTTGGGGTGAAACGATATGCAGGGGCCCGAGGACGATCCCGGTCTCGCCGGCAAGGTGGCGCTGGTCAGCGGCCGCGGCGCTGCGGGCGACGGCATTGGCAATGGCCGCGCCGCCGCAATTCTACTGGCTCGCGCCGGCGCCAAAGTGCTGGTGGCCGATCGCGACCTCAAGCTCGCCGAACGTCACGCGACAAGCGCCCGAACGCGAGTCACAAGAACACTAGCAAGGAAGGAAACACAGGGATGGCCCGCCTGCCCTATCTCGAGGCCGACCAGGTCGCGCCCGAATATCGCGACATGCTCAAGCGCAACACCAATCTGCACAAGCTGCTGGTCAATTCGCCGGAGATGGCGCGTGCCTTTAACGGCATCGGCGGCTACATTCGCTTCAAGAGCAAGCTCGATCCACGGCTGCGGGAGCTTGCGATCCTCCAGGTCGGCTGGATGGAGAAATCGGAATACGAATTCACTCACCATGTGAAGATCGGCAAGGAATTCGGCGTCACCGATGATGATATCGCCGGCCTGATTGCCGAGACCGACGGCGAGCCCTCGACGCTCGAGCCACAGGCGAAGGCGATCCTGAAAGGTGCCCGCGAGATGGTACGCGAGCTCGCGATGTCGGACGCAACCTTTGCAGAGATCAGGCAGCATCTCTCGGACGAGCACATGGTCGACCTCGTGCTGACCATCGCCTTCTATTGCGGCGTGGTGCGCGTGCTCGCCACCATGAAGATCGACAACGAGCCGTATTACAAAGAGGTACTCCAGCAGTACCCGATCCCGGGAGTGAACTGACATGCGCTTGAAGGACAAGGTTGCGATCGTCGTGGGCGCCGGCCAGAGCCCCGGCGAAGGCATGGGCAATGGCCGCGCCACTGCTCTGACCTTCGCGCGCGAGGGCGCCAAGGTGCTCTGCGTCGATCATCATCTGGAATCGGCGCAGGAGACCGCCGCCATGATCGCGGCGAACCATGGGACCGCCGCGGCGTTCAAGGCCGACGTCACAAAGTCCGCTGACATCAAGGCGATGGTCGCGGAGGCGCAGGCGCGCTGGGGCCGGATCGACGTGCTGCACAACAATGTCGGCGTCAGCCTGTCCGGCGGCGACGCCGAGCTGCTGCAAATTACCGAGGAGGCCTTCGACCGCGTCGTCGCCATCAATCTGAAGAGCTGCATTCTGGCGGCGAAAGAGGTGATCCCGATCATGCGCGTGCAGAACAGCGGCGTGATCATCAACATCTCCTCGATGGCGGCCATCACCACCTACCCTTACGTCGCCTACAAGGCGACGAAGTCGGCGATGATCGCCTTCACCGAACAGCTCGCCTACCAGAACGCGGAATACGGCATCCGCGCCAACGTCATCCTGCCGGGCCTGATGAACACGCCGATGGCGGTCGACACCCGCGCCCGCGAATGGCACAAGACCCGCGCCGAAGTCGAAGCCGAACGCGACAGCAAGGTGCCGCTGCGCAGGAAGATGGGCACAGGCTGGGACGTCGCGAATGCCGCGCTGTTCCTGGCCTCGGACGAGGCGAATTTCATCACCGGTGTGACCTTGCCGGTGGATGGCGGAGCGAGTGTGAGACGGGGGTAGGCACCGCAAGCACGCTGCTCTTCCTTCTCCCTTGCGGCCCTCACCCGTCTCGCCGCTGCGCGGCGAGCCACCCTCTCCCGCAAGGGGCGAGGGTACACCTTCATCGCGGCACGCTTGTCACCCGCCAGATCGTCCCGTTGCCATCCTCCGACACCAGCAGCGATCCATCCTTCGCCACGGCCACACCAACCGGCCGCCCCCACACCTCGGTGTCGCTCACCACGAATCCCGTAACGAAATCCTCGTACTCACCGGTCGGCTTGCCGTCCTTCATTCGGATTCGGATCACCTTGTAGCCGGTGCGCTTCGACCGGTTCCAGGAGCCGTGCTCGGCCGCGAAAGCATCGCCCCGATACTCGGACGGAAACTGCGTGCCCTGATAGAAGGTCATGCCGAGCGAGGCCGAGTGCGGCTGCACCAGCACATCAGGCACCGTCACCTTGTCCTTGAGGTCCGGCCGCGCGCCGGCGTGGCGCGGGTCTTCATTGCCGCCGATATAGAACCACGGCCAGCCATAGAAGGCGCCTTCCTTCACGCTGGTGACGTAATCAGGCACGAGATCGTCGCCGAGCCCGTCGCGTTCGTTGGTCGAGCACCAGGGCAGCCCGGTCTGCGGCTGGACCGCGAGCCCGACACAGTTGCGGATTCCGGTGGCGTATATCTTCCGCTCCTTCCCCTCGGGGGTAAAGGCGAGCACGGTGGCGCGCTCGGTCTCGCTGGCCCAGGCCGCACCGAGCGGTTGCGCTTTCGACCAGGCTTCCACGCCACCCGGCGCCGTGCCCATGCCCTCGGCGACATTGCTGAGCGAGCCGACCGATACCAGCATGCGCTTGTTGTCGGGCGTGAACACGATGTCGCGGGTGGAATGACCGCCGTCATGCGGCAGGCTCGCCACGATCGTCTCCGCCTTGCCGCGCGCCTTGAGATCGCCGGCCTGATAGGGAAAGCGGACGACGCTGTCGGTGTTGGCAACGTAGACCCATTGCGGATTGTCGCCGTTTGGGAAGAAGGCGATGCCGAACGGCTGCCGCAGTCCGGCAGCGAACACCTCGTTGGTCGCGACCTTGCCGCCGTCGCCGGCGCGCAACACGCGGATGTTGCCCGCGCGCGTCTCGGCGACGAAAACATCGCCGTTCGGCGCCACGCGCACGATGCGCGGGGCGCGCAGACCCTCGGCGAACAGCTCGATCTTGAAGCCGGCCGGCACCTGAAGCGCCCCCTCCGGCGGGCGCGGCACCACGCGCGACGAACTCGCAACCGACCGGGTAGCGCCGGGCCTGACCAGATCCTGCGGCCGGATCAACCTGACCGTGCCGGGCTTGTCGGCCTTCCAATCGCCGTAGGCGTCCTTGCCCTGCAACAGCGCCTCAGCCTGGGCGCAGGTCGCGACCGCGACCAGCCACCCCGTGGACATCGCCACGAACGAAATCCTGTTCTTCACATCGTTCCTCCCGGCCGTTACCTCTGGCGCATCAACGCCGATCGACGCGCAAACGTTCTGCGACAGGTCAAATGCCTGCCGAATCCCACGTCAGCTCATGCCCGCACGATGTGCATCAGCCGCAGCCCATCGTACTGGAAAATGCGGCTGATCGGTGCGACACATTGTAAGGGCGGGGCCGCCGGTTGCGGTCATCAAGCTGCGGCATTGGTGTCGCATCTGTTGGGGTGGTCATGTGGGGATCCATCATATCGGAATGGGCGAGCCTGCTGCTCCGCTGGTTGCACGTGGTCGCCGCGATCGCCTGGATCGGCAGTTCCTTCTATTTCATCGCCCTCGACCTCAGCCTCAAGCCTGACAGCGATCTGCCGGACGGCGTGCAGGGCGAGGCCTGGCAGGTCCATGGCGGCGGCTTCTACCGGATCATGAAATACCTGGTCGCGCCCGCCCAGATGCCGGACGAACTGACCTGGTTCAAATGGGAGGCCTACACCACCTGGCTGTCCGGTTTCGCGCTGATGGTGGTGGTGTATTATCTTGAGGCCGATCTGTTCCTGGTCGACAAGTCGATCCTCGACCTCACGCCATTCCAGGCCGGCCTGTTCAGCCTCTGCAGCCTGGCGCTGGCATGGCTGCTCTATGAAGCCGCCTGCCGTACCGGGCTCGCGCAACGCGAGCTGCCCTTCGCAATCGGCGGCTATCTGTTCCTGGTCGCGTTGACCTATGCTTTCACCCACGTGTTGAGCGGCCGCGGCGCCTTCAATCAGATCGGGGCGATCATCGGCACCATCATGGTCGCCAACGTCTTCACGCTGATCATCCCGAACCAGAAGAAGATCGTAGCCGCCCTGCTCGCGGCACAGGCGCCCGATCCGAAGCTCGGCAAGACCAGCAAGGAGCGCTCGGTCCACAACAACTATCTGACGCTGCCTGTCGTCGTACTGATGATCAGCAACCACTATCCCCTGCTCTATGCCACCCGCTTCAACTGGATCATCGTCGCGATCATCCTAGGATTGGGACCGGTGATCCGTCATTTCTTCAACGAGGGTCATGCCGGACGCAAATCGCCGTGGTGGGTGTGGGGCATCGCAGCAGCCGGCGTGATCGCGATCCTCTTCCTCTCTGCGGCCGGCCCGCGCGAGGTCAAGACAAGCGCGCTGTCAGCGCAGCCGACGCTTGCCAACGTCGAGGAGATCGTGATGTCCCGCTGCAGCATGTGCCACGCCGCCGAGCCGGTCTGGGCCGGCATCGTCACCGCGCCGAAGGGCATCTTGCTCGACGCGCCCGAGCACATCCATCGCAACATCCGCCTGATCGGCCGCGTCGCTGCCTGGTCCAATGCGATGCCGCCGGGCAACATCACCGAAATGACCAGCGAGGAGCGCGCCATCCTCGCCGCCTATATCGAGCAGGCGCGCTGACGCCATCACCCGTCGATATCGGCTTTCGCGGAACGAAATTTCTGCATGTCCCGCCGATTTGAAAATGACTTGAACGCTTATCCGGCGTAGACAGAAGCAGTGGCCCGGCGCGGCCTCAAGTCAGTTTGCATGCGGGGAAAGAACAGTGGCCCTCAAGAACGTCATCGGTATCGACCACGCCGTGGTCATGGTTCAGGACCTCGACAAAGCCGCCGAGAACTACCGGCAGCTCGGCTTCACCATCTCGCCGCGCGGCACCCACAGCGCGCATATGGGCACCGGCAACTACACCATCATGTTCGACCCGGATTATATGGAGCTGCTTGGCGTGCTCGCCGCGACCGAGCACAACGCGCCGGCGCGTGCCTTCCTTGACAAGCGCGGCGAAGGCATCGAGCGCATTGCCTTTACCGCGGTCGATTCCACCGCCGGCGCGGAGGAAATCCGCGCGCGTGGCCTGGAGCCGATCGGCCCGACCGATTTCGAACGGCCCGTGACGCTGCCTGATGGCACGATCTCGGCGGCGAAATTCCGCACCTTCATGTGGCCGACCGCGGAGGCGCCCGGCGGCGTGCGCATCTTCGCCTGCCAGCACAAGACCCGCGAGACGGTGTGGATTCCCGAGCTGATGAAGCACGCCAATGCGGCCAAGCGGATCAAGCAGACATTGATCGCGACGCCCGAGCCCGCGAAGGACGCCGCGCATCTGGGACGGCTGATCGACCGCGAGCCGAAGGCTGAGGCCGACGGCGCAGTGACCGTGGCCTCCGGTGGCGGTCGTGCCGATTTCGTTTACTTGACGCTGGAGCAGCTCGGCAAACGCTATCCCGGCGTGCCGCTCGCGGGTCTTTCCGAACGCGGTGGCGCTGCCCTGGTGCTCGTGAGCGGCGATCTCGCGGCCACCGAGAAGGCGCTTGGCTCGGCAGCTGTGCGCAGCGGACCTGCGATCTGCGTGCCGCCGGCCAAGGCGAACGGCACCCTGCTCGCCTTTGTTGCCGGCTGATTTGAACTAATTCTTTAACAAGCTGTCGCCCGGCGATGCCGCCGAGATCGCGATGCGCAAGGACTTTCCCAAAGACTAGTTCGAGGCGCGCCTGCCGCCGGACTTCCCCTGCTGCCTCGACGAGGAGTCCGTCGGCGCATCCAGAAAGACCACCGGTGTGCCGCGCTTGACGTGTTCGCCCAGCGCGCGCACGTCCCAATTGGTCAGCCTGACGCAGCCATGCGACGCGGACTTGCTGACCCTGTCGGGCTCCGCCGTTCCGTGGATGCCGTAACCCTGTGCGGACAAGCCGATCCAGTATGCTCCCACCGGATTGTTCGGGCCCGGCTGAACATCGAACGGCTTTTTCGATCTGACGCTTCTGAACTTGTAGTCGGGGTTGTAGTGATAGACCGGATTCTCGTGCGTGCTGGTGATCTTGAGCGTACCGCTCGGCGTCGGACGATCCGGACTTCCGATTGACGCGGGATAGAAGGCGATCAGGGTGCCGCCCCCATCGAATGCTTTCAGCGTGCCGTTCTTCTTGTCGATGTCGAGCCGCGCAACATCTGGCAGCTCGCTTCGTGCAGAGACATTCGCAACGGTAATCGTCTCCCCAGCCTTGTCGAAGGACTTACCGGGATTGAGCGTCCGAAGCAGGTCTGCGCTCATGTGGAATTTCTCGGCAAGCCCTTCGAGCGGACTGGTGTAGCTCAGCGCCTTCAGCGGCTTCATGTCATCAAGCTTGCCGGGCAGCTCCTTCAGAAACGGGCCCTTCACATCGGAATCCGTGATCTTGTATTCGATGAGGACGGGGCCTTCGCTCGCTGCATTCAACTTGTCCCAAAGCTCCGGTGCGATCATTTTGTCGGATGCAACGCCGTTCTGCTCGGCGAATGCCTTCAGCGCCTTCTGCGCGTTCTCGCCGAGCTTGCCGTCGATCTCCCCGGGCGAGAACCGGGCACGATCGAGCAGAATCTGAAGCTTCACGATTGCGGCGTTGAGCTTGTCGCTAGCAGGTGGCTTGGCGGGACGCGCAGCATCGTTCACCGCTGCTGCATCGAGATTGCCCGCAAGCGCCGGAAAGATCACCGACAGCAAAATCACCGCGCCAAGCATCCACCGCATCATCTCGTTCGTCCCCAATTCGCCGTGCCCGCAAATTCGCGGAGAAAAGAGTTTCCCGGCGGGAACACCGTAGTAACACCGGCGGAACCGACGAGACCGCAGCTTTGCCGCAATCGCAGGGTTAAGAACTCCTTAGCGCCGGCGCACCGCTGGCCGTTCACCCACAGTTCGAGGTTGCTCCAGCAAATGCGATTTGTCGTCGCGGCTTGCGCCGCGTTCATGATTCTGATGTGCGACTTCGATCCGTCGGCGTCCCGCCAAACATCAGCTTTCGACCACACCGTTCTTCAAAACACTCAGGCCTCGCCACTTGTTCCCGTGGTCGAGCTGTTCCTCGCAAGCGTGCAGGCCCTCGAGCTCGCCAATGCGCGTGCGGCCTATGAGGAGACACCCGAGCCGCCCGATACGGTCGAACCCATCGCGCAGGCGCCGGCTTCGCCGACGGAGCGATTCTGCCACGCGCTTCGTGGCGCTGCCGAAGCCAGCGGCATTCCCGTGCCGTTCTTCGCGCGCCTGATCTGGCAGGAGAGCCGCTTCAAGTCGAACGAAGTCAGCCAGGCCGGCGCGCAAGGCGTCGCACAGTTCATGCCGGAAACCGCGGCGGAGGTCGGGCTGGATGATCCGTTCGATGCGATGAAGGCGCTGCCGGCGTCGGCCAAATTCCTGCGCAAGCTGCGCGACGATTTCGGCAATCTCGGCCTTGCCGCAGCCGCCTACAACGCAGGTCCCGGCCGGATCCAGAAATGGCTCGCCAAAGAGAGCGAGCTGCCGCGCGAGACACGCGACTATGTCCGCATCATCACCGGCACCAAGGCCGAGGACTGGACCGAACGCGCGGAAGCCCTCGCGATCCGGATCGATCTGCCGCGCGAAGCTCCCTGCGAGGGCATCGGCAGCCTCTCCAAGACCAAAGACGTCGCCTGGGTTCCGGTGAACCTGACGCCCTCGGTCACGACCATCATTCGCAAGGCGGAGCAACTGGCGGCACGGTTGACGGCCAGCCGCGCGCGCAAGCGCCTCGCGTCCCTGATCCGGAAGAGCACCCACGGCAAGGCACGCAGCATGATCGCCGCGCGCGCGGCGGGAAAGAGCGCCAAGGCCCGCGCCATCCGTTTTGCGGCGCGCGAACGATCTTCGGGCTGATACGAATCCGGAAGCCGCTCGATGGAGCGGCTTCCGGTGGTCCGCGATCAGTTGAAACGTTAGCTAATTGACCTACGCTATGCGCCGCCTGCACGGAACCAGCGATGCCATCGAAAAGCGCCGGGATCATTGCCTATCGGAAGCGCCTGGAGGTCGAGGTCCTGCTCGTTCATCCCGGAGGACCGTTCTGGCGCAACAAGGACCTCGGTGCATGGTCGATCCCGAAGGGCGAGTATGCGGACCGAGAAGACGCAGAGATCGCCGCGCGACGGGAGTTTGCGGAGGAGCTTGGACTTGAGCTGTCCACGCCGCTGACTTCGCTTGGTCAGGTCAAGCAGCGCGGCGGCAAGGTCGTCACCGCGTTCGCGGCCGAGTTCGACGACGATTTGCGCAGCATTCGCAGCAACACTTTCGAGATGGAATGGCCGCCACGCAGCGGCAAACGTCAGACCTTCCCGGAGGTCGATCGTGCAGAATGGTTCACGCTCGCAGAAGCGCACGAAAAGATCAACGCCGGACAGCGCCCGCTGCTCGAGCGGCTGGCGGAGGTGGTCGGCAGCACGCCAAGCAGACGCGCTACTCCGCCTTGATGTTCGCGGCCGCCACGACTTCGGCGAGCTCCCTGGTCTCCTTTGCGATCTTGGCCGCATAGTCGGCCGGACTCAGCACGCTGACGACGCCCTGCGTCTCCAGCCGCTCCCGTAACACCGGATCGTTGGCGGCGGCGACGATCTCCCGATGCAGCATCTCCAGCGTCGGCGCGGGCGTTGCTTTCGGCATGAAGAAGCCGACCCAGAACGAGATGTCGAAGCCGGGATAGCCGGCCTCCGCGACGGTCGGCACATCCGGCAGCGCCGGCAGCCGCTCGGCTGAGGACACCGCGAGCGCGCGCAGCTTGCCGGCCTTCACCAGCGGCACAGCGGACAAGGGATCGAACACCGCCAGGACCTCCTGCGCGAGGATGCCGACCTCGGACGCAGCACCGCCGCGATAGGGCACGTGGATCATCTTGACGCCGGCCTTCTGGCTGAGCAGCTCCATGGCGAGATGGGCGAGGTTGCCGTTGCCGCCCGAGCCGTAGGCAAGCGCGCCGGGCGCAGCCTTTGCCGCCGCGACGAGATCGGCGACGGTGTTGATATTGGCCGTCTTGGGATTCTCCGGATTGACCACGAGCACGAGCGGCGCGGACACGACGGTGGTGAGCGGCGCGAAGTCTTTTTCCGGGTCGTAGCGGATATCCCTGAACAGCGTCTTGTTGAGCGTGATGGTGGAGGAGTTGCAGGCTAGCATCGTGTAGCCGTCGCCTTCCGCACGCGCGACGCCTTCGGCGGCGATCATGCCGTTGGCGCCGGCGCGGTTCTCGACCACGAAGGCCTGTCCGAGCTTGTTGCTCAGCCGATCGGCAACGATGCGCGCGACGACGTCGACCGGGCCGCCCGCGCTGAAGCCGACCATGATCTTGACCGGCCGCACCGGATATTTTTGTGCGAAGGCCCCCGTCGTCGCGCACAATCCGGCGACGATCGCCAGCAGGCGAAGCGTTC
This sequence comes from Bradyrhizobium sp. Ken64, assembly GCF_055807555.1. Classification (NCBI taxonomy): domain Bacteria; kingdom Pseudomonadati; phylum Pseudomonadota; class Alphaproteobacteria; order Hyphomicrobiales; family Nitrobacteraceae; genus Bradyrhizobium; species Bradyrhizobium sp. Ken64. The sequence goes on from NZ_JBVVPA010000002.1 coordinate 395,310, forward strand.
GTTGCATTCGTTCTCTCCCCAGACGACTCAGGCCTCTTTTGCATGAGGCGGCGCATTCGCAGATCATGATGAGCGGACGCGCCGGATTTCGCAATCGCGTTTGCAGCCGGGCATTCCGTCGCGCGGCAGGTCGGAGCAGCTTCAAAACAAAAACGCAAAAGCAACCCCATGCACAGTAGCCGGCACTTGCGAAATCAAGGACTTGCAAGAACAAGGAATCGCACGAACAAGAACTTGCACGAACGAGGATTGCGCGCTCTGCAATCTTCGTTTGACTCGTCGGGCAAAACACTGGCAGAATACCATCATCGCAACATTCGCCAGCGTCCACGCCGCCCGACTACGGGGCGCCTCGCGGCAATTGCGCGTAAGCCCTTCATCAACATCTCGAAAATCCCATAGGCGCGCAGCGAGCGATCGATGTCGCGCGCAATGAGCCCGCGCGGGCAAAGGACACAGCACATGACGACATCTGCGAAACGCCACAGCACGCTGCCGGTTGCGGCAAACGATCGCAGCGGCCCCGCCGCGAGCCCGCGGGTCAAGCTCTACAAGCGGCGGATTGCGATCCGCCATGCCGACCCGCAAGCCGGCGAACGGTTACTCGCCGAGGCGCTCGGCGCCGCCGACCGCGACGCGCTGCATGGTCTGCTCAGCCAATTGGTGAAGGCCAGCGTGATCGGGCGCAAGCCCGATGAAGCCAACCTCGCCTTCCTGATCTCGCTGGTGAAGAATATCGCGCCGAAGGACTCGATCGAAGCCATGCTCGCAGTGCAGATGGTGTCCGTTCACGCCGCAGCGATGCGCTCCGCCTGCCGCCTCGGCCTCACCGACGACATTCCGCAGCAGGAGATCCTCACACGCGCCCTGACCCGGCTGGCCCGCACCTTCGCAAGCCAGATCGAGGCACTGAGCCGGCACCGCAACAACGGCGAGCGCGCGATCACGGTCCGGAATTTGTCGGTGCAGGACGGCGGCAGGGCGATCGTGGGCAACGTCACGCAACACGCGAGCATGATCGTCGCGGAGCCGAACGTTGCGACGGCCGCAGGACCAGTCCCGCCGCGCGACGCCGGCGAATACGAACGGGCCGAATCCAGACACGGCGCCAGCGCATGAGCGGCGATCACATCCGCTACACGAGCGCGATGTGGACGAGCCCGCGTTGCGGCGCCGAAACGCGACGCGGCACCACCTGCCGCGCGCCCGCAGTGCACGGCAAGTCCCGCTGCCGCATGCACGGCGGCGCACGGAAATCAGGCGCGCCGAAGGGAAATCAGAATGCGCGGACGCATGGCGCATTCACGGGCGATGCCGTCGCGGAACGAAGGCAGGTTCGCGAGGTGCTGGATGATGCGTTGAAGCTACTTGGGGAGCTGTCGTCGGTTGCCGAATAGATTCTCAAGGCAAGCCAGCGTAGATCGCAATCGTTGTTGACGGACACGCTTGCAGAGACCCGCAACAGATGCCCTGTAGACTTGCACCGTGGGTCATTTCTTAAGTCTGTGAGGGCTTTGGTCCGCTACGCCATCACGAGCGGACAAGCTCGGCGCCAGCGTGGAAGTCGGCTGAGGGTCACAAGCGGTCTTCAACCGCATGCACACGGCGGTGTCGGCTATGGGCCAAGAGCGGAAGTCAATTTCAAGCGCCCAACAAAGGTAAGGTGTGCTGGTTGATTGACCGGCTGAAACCTGCAACGGTCATTTGCTCAACCCCTCGTTGATCGGAGACGAGCATATGGGTCAGACATTGGAGTTCTTCTGCTTCATCGCACTGCTAGGGCTCGCGTCTGGTGGCTCTGCATTAGCAGCAGATCCGCCGAAGGAAGGCAGCTACGATTACACGGCCTGCTGGTCCGGCGCGAACAACGTGATTGCGTTCTCAAAAACCCACACTGCATCTAGTTTTGAAATGACCGGCACTACCCGCAGCAATCCTCCCGAGGGCATGTTTGATAAGAACACCTTCCGATGCGTTGGCATGAACGCTTCGCTTGACGGAAAATTCACAGGGTCCACTGTGTGCGAGACGGTAGATGTCGACGGAGACAAACGCCTGGCATATTTCTCGCTCGCAAGTGACGGCAGTCTCACCCGAGAAAACGTTTCAGGCACCGGAAAATACGAAGGCATGAAGGCAAGCGGCACAGTCCACCCCTTAGGGCCTTTTCCGGTCGTGAAAGCGGGAACGTTTCAGGACTGCAATCATCAGACCGGCACCTACAAGCTGAAGTAAGCCAGAAGCGACATATCCGCTTTTGGTCGGGCATGTTGAAAGTCCTCTTTCCGATAGGAATCGATTTTATAAAGCCGCTGATACACCTGGCGTCAATCAGGCTCTGGGACTGCTTCAATCTGAGCGAATGCCTTTGCCCGAATTATGGGACCCGAAGGTATTCCACGACGAAGCGTCGAACGATTGTTGCTTTTGCGCTCATCGCCGAATCTCAGCTGTAATCGCTATCTTGTTTTCCGGGTGCCAGCCATATCCGCGTCAAGTCTGCGGACAGCGGTTAAGATCGCGGAGGCAATGAGATGTTTTCAGCAAGAGCCGCTGCCATGTTGCTTGGCTTAACGATGCTACTGACGCCGGTACTTGCACGTGACGATGGCCGATACGACCACTCTCCGCTGAAGTCGTGGTTTGAAAGCTTGCAGAGCGAATTTGGAAAGTGCTGTACCGATGCCGATGGATATATCGTGTCCGATGCCGATTGGGAGTCCAGTCGGGGCCGTTACCGCGTCCTCATTGACGGCGAATGGGTGCTCGTACCTGACGGTGCGGTTGTCACACAACCAAACCGCTTCGGCCGTACAATGGTCTGGAGGCATTACATAGACGGCCATCCGCGCGTCCGATGCTTCATGCCTGGCATCATGACTTGACTTCACTTTCAAGGTGCTCCCGACATCGCAATTCGCGACGCCGCGCAATTTCGCGCCAAGACCTACCCGACCTCTTTCACGGCGAAAAACCGCGCGTCTATCCAGACGCGGCAAGGCTGTCTACGATCGCGATCAAGAGAATAATGACACTTACTTCGTCTTCTGCGGCGAGGTCATGTTCGTCTTTACCAAGACGCCGGCGGGGTTCCTTTTTACCGATGTCGGCGCGAATGACTGATCAGGCAACAATGCTATCCACTGCTGCCGACGTATGATCGGCGCCTTGCTCGGCGACGTATTGGATACCGCAACCCGGGCGATGGGCCGCACTCGTCAACGGAAAGACTCACCGCGAGCACAACGAGTCGGCTCGGCTCCCCATTAACGGACACGCAACGGACAGCGGCGACTTGGCCTTCGAGTCACAAGCGGTCCTCACCACCTGCGCCCGGCGGGTCAGCGATGGGACCTGAGCGGACTTGGTCTACCCAGCAGGGTCTGTTTCGCCACGGCGGCTAAAGGCAATGCAATCGTGGCAAGGCCCCGCGGACACGGAATTATTGGCTTGCTGCGGCAGCAGCGGTCGCCGCATATTTCGTGTAGAAATCGGCGACCCGGCCGCGCCACATGCCGACGAACGCCTCTGACGTTACGTTGTCCACCGATTTCCAGGTGCGCTTGAACGCGGGAAGTACATTGCCCCAGATCGCGCGTTTGCACCACCTCTCGCCCTTCTCCTTGCCTTCGCTGGTGGCGCACATGGATTTCCAGGCGGTGCGAGCGGGCCGGCTGATGTGCTCAGCGGCGCCTTCCCAGCCCTGCTGATGGATCAGGTAAAGATCGCTCATGTCCGGCGTCCGGTGCGTGATCCACTCGAACTGGACGCCTTCGGTAATGATTTTGTAGGCGGCCGCAACGGCGTTGTCCCGCGGATTGCGAATCTGCCCGAAGCCGAACTTCCCGAACTCATAGAGGCTCAGTTGAAACAGGCCGATATAGGACCCGGTACGTTGATTGGGGTTAAAACCGGATTCGATCTTGGCAACCGCCATCATGAAATTGAAATCGAGACCAAACGCGTCGGAGACGCGTTTGATCTCCTCGGCCGGCGTTCCGACCGGAATGTCCTTGAACGCACGCAAGACGATCTCCGCCGGTTTGTCGACGGGCGGCAGTTCGGACCAGACGTAGTAGACCAGATAGCGGAAATCCTGCGTCGACGCCCCTTTCGGAGCATCGTCAGACGCACCGCGTTCTGCCAGCACCGGCCGGACGATATCCTGTCCCAACGACGCCAATTTCGGTGCGACGGGTTCATCGACGATCTCGGCTCCGGTGCTCAACGATCCGGAACGTGCTGACGACGCCGCACCAAGCTCTGCTCTTTCTGCTCGAAGCGCTGCCGCAAGTCTGGCGGATGCCTCGGCGTACAAGGTAGGCGTCACCATATGCGCAGGAGCCATCATGTTCGCTGCCGCTTTCGGCGTGCCGTCCGGCTCCGTCGCAGCCGGCTTGTTTCCGCCGGCCAGATAGAGTCCCACGGATCCGATGACACACAGGATGAAGCTGCCCTGCAAACCCTTCATTGCCCGAGGTCCACGGATGGCTTCTCTACGAAGGGTGTCCGCATGTTTCCTGCGCCCCGTGGTGAGCCTTCTTCGTAAAATCTTAAGGTTTAAATGTGGTGAACGAGAGCAGACTTTCTGCCTCGCCACGTATGATCACAAGTGGCACCTGGCGGGAGACGCCCGCGGGTTCGGCTATGGGTCACAAGCGGTCCCCACCGCCTGCGCCCGGCGGATCAGCTATGGGCCAACAAGAGACGTCGCTATGAGAACACGTTGGCGGGAATCCAAAGAATATACTTCAATAGGCGTTCTGCCGAGCTCCCTTGATGAGTATTATGCTGCGATCAGGTCAAGCTCGCAGTGCGTGGGGTCCAATGTATATTCGCCAGATTGTTTTCGCCGTCGTGCTGCTCGGCGCTTTGGTTTGGTTCGGGCCTGCTACAGCTGAAGATGGCTTCCCAGCAGCGGAGTGGGAGCGCGTCGCCCCCGCAGAATTGGGCTGGTCAGAGACCGAATTGGCCCAAGCGCGATTCTTTTCGGATCAGATTCACTCGAGCGCGGTTGTGATTGTTCAGCACGGAAAGGTGGTGGCCGAGTGGGGCAATACGACGAAGCCAATGGAACTCGCTTCAATCCGCAAGAGCCTGCTCAGCGCCCTGATCGGCATCGCAGTGTCGGATCACCTGATCAAGCTCGACAGCACGCTTGGCGAACTCGGCATCGACGATAATCCGCCTGGTTTGACCGGGATAGAGAAGAGCGCGACGGTGCGCGAACTCCTCGAAGCGCGTTCCGGGGTCTACCACGCGGCGCTTTATGAGACGCCGGACATGGCCAAGATGAGACCGCCGCGCGGCAGCCACCCTCCCGGCACCTTCTGGTATTACAACAATTGGGACTTCAACGTGCTAGGCACGATCTACGAGCACGCAACTGGCACCGACATCTTCGAGGCGCTCGACCAAAAGATCGCAAAGCCAATCGGCATGCAGGACTACCGGCAACAGGATGGCAGCTACGTCCGCGGCGAAGCGTCTATCCACCCCGCCTATGCGATCCGCATGAGCGCACGGGACTTGGCGCGTTTTGGACTTCTCTATCTACATAAAGGCAATTGGGCCGGACACCAGATCGTGCCGCGGGAGTGGGTGGAAGAGAGCACGCGCAGCTATTCGAAAGCAGTGTTCGGGATGGGCTATGGCTATCTCTGGTGGATCGGTTTTCTGGGTGGTGACGTTGCGCCTACGGTGACTTTGCCCGAGGGCAGCTTTATGGCCCAAGGTGCCGGCGGCCAATACGCCTTAGTCGTACCCGCACTCGACCTTGTCGTGGTTCATCGTGTCGACCGCGATGCGCCTTACGTTGAACCTTCATTTCGTAACATGGCCAGGCTCTTTTGGCTCATCCTGAAGGCCGATGGCTATAATCCGGGACCCGACGCCTCGCTCTCCGCAGCAACCGGCGAAAGACCGAGAGGTGAGACCTTGGCCGCAAATTTCAAGGGCAAGACGATCAGCTTCGGTCCGAAGCTCAAGAATGGTCCGTTATCCATGCGATTCGAGCCCGACGGCCGGATGACTTATCCGCACTGGGACGAGTCGTTTGGACCTGCAACCGGGACATGGGCCGTCGCGGGGGATAAGCTCTGTATCTTGATCTCGGCTGCTAGACGTCGTTGCTACATCCCAGTGCTGAACGGCGAGCAGATTGAGTTGTTCGACGAGCTTGGCGTCATGCAAATCGCCGGGGTGGCGCTGCCTCAGTGATCTGCAAGCAGCAATCGGCTCGCGACGTCCGTTCAGGGTCGATAGCGCCGGTTTCGGCCGTGGGCAGTCAGGGCCGGTCTACCTTCAACTTCGGACATGACCGAGCACCGCAAGGGCAATTGCGACGGGGCCACTTCCAGACATCGCCGATGGGTATATAGAATCATCGTCCACCCTGGAGCACAGCCAAGTGGCCCGAATAGAAACCTTCGTATGGATCGTAACGACTTTCATAGTCATTTTGGCCGCCACTCCACTACGGGCTTTGGCAACACCAGAAGCGTCTGCATGCGGGTACCTCGCTGGTCTAGTCGATAAGGCACAGCCAGGGCCGTTGTTTTTGCCCAGCTATCCGACCGTGGAATCGGGGCCTCTCCATGGCGCCGCATACCTTTATGACAATGCGGTGGCCGCCATCGCGTTGGTCGGTTGCGGTGAGCGAGACAAAGCAAATCGGATCGGCGCGGCGATTCTCTGGGCCGTCGATAACGACCGGACCTGGCATGATGGACGGCTCCGAAACGCTTACGCCGCGGATGTGGTGGCGAATGACTCCGCCAAGCTTCCGGGTTGGTGGGACAATACTCGGAACGAATGGTTGGAGGATCGATATCAGGTGGGCAGCGATGTTGGTAACATGGCATGGGCCATGTTGGCGTTGCTGTCGATTGATGATGCGAACACCGGCTCCCGGTTCCGCGATGGGGCAGCGCAGCTCGGCGCTTGGGTCGCGCAATGGGCCGATACGCGCGGTACTGGCGGTTTCACCGGAGGTACGTTTGGGCACGAACCGACGCCGGAAGTGCGGACGTGGAAATCGACTGAACATAATACTGACCTCGCCGCCGCATTTGGCCTTCTTGCGATCCGTACAGGCGATTCGCGCTGGCGCGATAAGGCAACGGTTGCCGAGTACTTTGTAAATACGATGTGGGATCCGGGGTGCGCCTGTTTCGCCGCAGGGACCGCTGAAGACGGTGTCACGCATAATCAGATTTTGGCTCTGGATGCCCAGATCTGGCCCTTGACAGCGCTTCACGGAGCGGCCGGGAAATTTGCATCGGCAATGACGACCGCCGAACAGCGAATGAGTGTCGGCGGAGGCTTTTCTTACGGTGAAGACCGGGACGGTGTGTGGACCGAAGGTACGGGCCAAATGGCTCTCTTGATGAAATTGCTCGGCAAGACCAAGAGGGCAGAATCGTTGATCGCTGTCATCGAATCCCAGAGGTCGCCCGATGGTGGGTTCTATGCCACGACTGTCCGCGCGTTACCGACGGGGTTCGTGTTGGACACCGACCCGACCAAGCCGCGAAACTATTTCCGATTGTCACATCTTGGCGCAGCTTCGTGGGCTGCCCTCGCGGAACGTGGGTTCAATCCCTTTACGATGACAAAAGGACTTCCCTAGCTGAGCCGCAGTGCTTCTCGTCTCGGCCGTTTCGGTCTGTCTTGATGTCGATATGTCCGCTCAGGGTCACAAGCGGCCCTCCACCGGTTGCGCACGGCAGGTCAGCTACGAGCCAACAGCGGAAGGTCGCCCGTCCGAGTCTTCAATCGCCTTATCGACACGAGTCGACATGTTGATTCAAATCAATGGCTGTCCCGACGCTTCGGGATCAATTGCCGCGCGGATACCATTTCATCCTCACGGGAGACGAGCATGCGGATGTTGGCTGTCGCTGCTGTCCTGAGTCTGACGCCGGTTACGGCCCTCGCCGTCTCCGAGTGCCGTGTCACCGGTCAGCCGTCCGTGTTTGGCGTTGACATGACGGCTTACTTCGCAGTCAGGTCGGGGGAAACGTGCAATTTCCCGATGCGAATTCCGGGAGCGATGCATAGCTCGGGCGTCTCGCAGAAGCCTGCGCACGGGACGCTCAGACAGATCAACGTAACGACGTTCAGGTACACCGCAGCATCCGGTTACAAGGGCAACGATACGTTCGCCATCTATGGTGAAGGAAAGGGCCCATACGGGTCAGGCAGATCGGTCATGACCGTGAATGCGACGATAGAGTAGGAAACGAACCGGCGTCGGTTGACGTCCGAGTTGGGTCAAAGGCTCGCTTGGCGCTTCATCCGCAAGCTTCCGTTCGCTTCCTGTAAGACCGACATGCAACTGAGCCGCGTCGATGGAAGCGATCGGCCACAGGCGAAAGCCAGGCATGATGGTAACGGTCAGAACCCTCCTGAACGACTCACGATCCCGGCTCGCATCGACGTCCCCGAGAGTCACATGCTCTCCTGCGCGGCGCCTGCTGCTGGAATCTCGCGCGTGGATTGATATCGCAATAGGTGGTCCACCGTCCGGATGCCGATGCCAGGCACTGCTCTCTCGTCTCATACATACACTCCCCGGGAGCGCCAGCATGGCCACCAAAGACGCACCAGGGATAGTCACGGTCGGCCTCTGCTGCTGAAGAAAGTCCCATCACCAGGAAGCCGATAAGCAAAGCGAGTCGCATTCGACCCTCCATCATGTAAAGCCGACGGACTATAGAACGTCCCGAAAAGCAAGTGGATCCTCAAAAGGCCATCCGTAAGCCGACAGCCATCAGACAATTCTGGCGCTTGGTTTGGACGCTCCCGGATGTCCGTTCGCCCCTCAACAGCAGTACAAAAGCGGACATGGCCGGAGGTCGCCCAAGGCCCCCAAGCCGCCCCTGGCCGCGCCCCACAATAGCCGCAGACTGCGCTTTGGGCGCAGGAAGCGGTGTTCTTGGAACCTGCATCACGGCGCAAGCGCGTCGAAGCCGCCGGCTCTCCTCGAGGGCCCCGCTCGGCCCGGCTGCCAATGCCCCACAGCTCCAGATAGGCGCCGCGCGCCCAAGCGCCTGCACGCGAATGGCGTGCTCTCGCCGAGCATGAGGATGTCGTGCCTGCATCGAACCGTGGTGCTGTTGCTGGAGCCGGGTTGGGCGCGCGCCGAAAAATTCTCAGCGCGTCGGCCCGATGAGGCCGCACAGATCAAGATTATCGTCATCTCTTAGGAACGGCGGCAATTAGCTAGGGTTTGACGAACACAACCTCAAAACGGAGTTGACGATATGCGAAAGACAATTTTCTCGGTGGCGATGTGCGCCATGCTTGCGGGTGCCTCGATCGGCTTCGCCCACGCGCAGGCTGGCGGCGGTGCAGGTGGAGGTGCTGGCGCTGGGGGAGCCGGCGCGGGTGCGGGAGCCGGCGCAGGAGCAGGCGGAGCGGGCATGGGCGGAGCTGGGTCCGCGGGATCGGCCGGCGGCACGAGCGGCTCGGGAAGCGGCGCTGGCGCTAGCGCCGGCGCAAACAGCGGCGGAACGAGCGGCGGCCAGGGTGGCCCGCAAAAGGTTCGTCCGGGCGCGAGCCAGGATCCCACTGGTCGGTGACATTTTGCCTCGTCACCGACACGAAGGAGGCTGCTGGGTCCCTGCTCGGCAGCTTCTTTCAAAGGCACGCTGTGATTAGTGCAGCGGATGCGGGGTCTCTTGCCCGAGGCCCCGCTATCTGCCTGGGAATAGATCAGGAACAGTCGAGGTCAAACTATCGGAGCAACCCGATAGCCTGGGTGGTCGTCGCAAGCGTCGTGATCGCGGCGATCGCCGCCGTTTTCTACAGTACTGGCAACCACACCACCGCATCTAACCAGCCCAGCGCGCCCACAACGAAGACTACCTCGACGAACCCGTCCGCAACGACCGGGTCGGGCGCCGTTCTCCGGCAACTGCGCCATCCACCGCCCTTGCAAATTCCGGGACCGGATCGAAGTAGCTAGGCCAAGACGCCGGTCGCGTGCTGTGGGCTCAGTTCATTGGGAAGCGTCGGCGGGCGTGTCATCGAGCAGCGAACGAGCCAGGTGAAGGCCCAAGCGCCTTGCACATTCTGGGGGAGATGAGCGCTGGGGCCAAGGGCCTCTCCGGGATATAGGCAGCCAGGTCGCCTTCGGGTCATTCGCGTCGGTTTAGTCCTCCCGCGACTGACTGCCGGTCAGCCCCCATGAGCGGACATCTTCGGTTGCCCATCGCAAGGTCTCAAGCGGGCCGCGAGCCACCATCGTAATTCGCTTGCAGGCCAGATCTCAACGAACTTTGGGTCCCGCGGCCGTGTGATGAACGTCACTGATCTTAGTTTGCATTCGACCATGCTGCGGATAATCTCACGCTATTGCATCGGGGGCTGGGATGCGGCTTCGGCTGTTTGTTTTACTAATTCTTGCGGGCTGGCTTGCGACTGGGCTTGGGACCGGCTCTGCGCAGGCGGAGAAGCGCGTCGCGCTCGTGATGGGCAACTCGGCCTACAAGAATGTGGCGAGGCTCTCGAACCCCGCGAACGATGCCGCGCTGGTCGGCGGCATGTTCAGGAAGGCCGGGTTCGATACGGTCGACATCAAGCTCGACCTGAACGTCGCCGAGATGCGCAAGGCGTTGCGCGATTTTGGCGGCAAGGCGCGCGAGGCGGACGTTGCGGTGATCTATTATGCCGGTCACGGCATTGAGCTCGACGGGACCAACTACCTGATCCCCACTGACGCGACGCTGGAGACCGACAGCGATGTCCTCGACGAAGCGCTGCCGCTGGATCGGGCCCTTTTCGCCGTCGAACCTGCCAAGCAGCTTCGGCTCGTCATTCTCGATGCCTGCCGCGACAATCCGTTCGCTAAGACGATGAAGCGGACCATTGCCGCCCGCGCCATCGGCCGCGGCCTTGCCAAGGTCGAGCCGACCAGCCCGAACACCATGATCGCCTTCGCGGCCAAGGCAGGCTCCACCGCCTCGGACGGCGACGCAAAGAACAGCCCGTTTGCCACCGCTCTCGTCGAACGTTTGCCGATGCCGGGGCTCGATCTTCGCAAGGCGTTCGGCTTCGTGCGCGACGACGTGCTCAAGACCACCGGCTACAAGCAGGAGCCGTATGTGTACGGCTCGCTCGGCGGCGATGACGTTTCGCTGGTGCCGGCCATCAAGCCGGCGGCAGCGCCGGGCCCGCAAGCCAGTCCCCAGGATGGCGTGCGCCGGGACTATGAGTTGGCGCTCCAGGCCGGAAACCGAGACGCCTGGGAAGCCTTCCTCCAGGCTTATCCGGACGGGTTCTATGCGGGCCTTGCCCGCGCGCAACTGAAGAACGTGGCAGCCGAGGAGGCGCGCGCAGCTGCGGCCACGAAGGCACGCCAAGCCGAAGACGAAAAGGCAAGGCTAGCCGCCGAGCGCGCCAACAAGGCCGAACAGGAGAAGGCCGCTGCCGCCGCCAAGGCCGCCGAGAACGCCCGGCTTGCCGCCGAAAAGGCCAAGCAGATCGAGGAGGCCAAGGCGGCCGCCGCCGAGCTGCGCCGGAAGGACGCCGAGGCCGCCGTGGCCAAGGCGCTGGCCGATAAGCAAGCCGCCGAGAAGGCGCTCGCCGACAAGATCGCCAGCGAAAGGGCAGCCGCCGAGAAGCAGCAAGGTGCGGACAGCGCACAGAAAGTCGCGGCCCTTGCGCCAACTTCATCGCAGCCCACGGTCTCCCCCGCGGAGACGGCGAGGCTGATGCAGTCCGAACTGCGCCGCGTCGGCTGTCTGGCGGCATCGGCAGACGGCGACTGGAATGCGTCATCGCAGCGTTCACTGACTCTCTTCAACAAATATGCGGGAACGAAGTTCGACGCCAAACTCGCGAACGTCGACGCGCTCGACGCCATCAAGGCCAAGCCGGGCCGGGTCTGCCCGCTGGTGTGCGACCAGGGCTTCAAGGCCCACGGCGATACTTGCGTGAAGATCGCATGCCGCGCCGGATATCGCGTCAACGACGATAACGAATGCGAGAAGGTTCCGGACAAGAAGCCGGTTGCGACCCGCGAGGACAGCAAGCCACGAGACAATGAGCGCAAGAAGGTTGAGTCCACACCGTCAAAGCCGCAGGCGTCTGGTCAAATGATTTGTAACAACGCGGGCTGTCGGCCGGTGAGACCCGGCTGTCGAATCGGAACCCAAAAGTTTGGCAGCGCAGTCTCCATGGTAGGAGGGGGACAAGCAGAAGTCTGCGATTGAGCCGCGTCCGCGACGCAACCATTCTCTGCAGACCAAGCTGTCTGCCGCGATGGGCAGACGCCCGTCGGACCCTGCTCGACTTCGCAGCTGGGCCATAAAGCGGACCAATGCGACGTACGTCGGCGCTCCCAGTTCAGGCAGGAGGCGAGATCGCCCGCAGGACGTCCCTGAAGACGGAGAACTGCGCTTGAAAGGCGCGCGGGCTGTAGTCTTGGTAATATCCCGCGGTCACCGCCACGATCAGATCGAGCTCCGGCACGATGCGGATCGACTGTCCGCCGCGACCGAGTGCGCCAATCCAGTCGATCTCACGCCCATTGACCTTGGCGCGGCCAAGCCACCACAGGTACCCGTAGGATTGACCGTCGGTGGCCTTGAACTTGAATGCCGTCGATTCCGCGATCCATGCCTTCGAAACGATTTGACGTCCGTTCCAGCGGCCGCTGGAGAGGACGAGCTGGCCGATTTTCGCCATGTCGCGCGGCCGCAAGTGCAATCCGCCGCCGGCGTCCGCTTCGCCCCAGTACCGATCCCACGCCACGCGCGTGATGCCCAGAGGCTCGAACAGGTTGACGCGGACAAATTCTTCGAAGGGAATGCCGGTAGCATTGCGCAGGATTGCCGACACCAGTGCGAGCGCTCCGGTGTTGTAGAAGAACTCCTGTCCCGCCGGGGCGGTGACGGGGAGACCGAGGACATAGCGACAGGGATCCCACGCAATACGCATGCGCGCCTCGTCGTTGTTATAGTCCCCAGTGGCCGGAGTCGCCTCCACCCACTTCAGACCCATCGACATTGTGAGCGCGTGCACGAGCTGAATGCGGTCCTTCTCAGGGGATCGCAAGTCCGACAATTCGGGGAAGAAGTTGAAGATCGGCTCTTCGACGCCAGGTATTAGCCCGCGATCGATCGCGATGCCCATTGCGAGTGACAGGACGCTCTTCGAAGCCGATTTCATGATGTGGAGCGTATCGGCATCAAAAGTAACGTATTCCAGCCGGTGGCCGAAAAAGCGGCCGGGGACCTCGTCGTTGCCCCTGAAGTAGCGCTCGAACACCAGCTTGCCGCCCCGTGCGAGCAGGACGGCGTGCACGTCGGCGCTGCCCGCGAGCCGATCGGCCATCCCGCACAGAGCGTTGCGGTCGATGAGCTTGTCCTCGTCCATAGAAGTGGGGAGCCAGCCGTCATCTCGCGCGTCTGGGATACCGCAGCCGCCAAGTTCGGCCCCGAACACACGAGAGGCGGAGAGTGGCGCCAGCACAGCTCCTCCGAGAAGTGAAACGAATTGACGCCGTCTCATTCTCCTCGCAACCCCTCTGACGAGCATCAAGATACATAACACGCTGTTGTTGAGTAGCAAATACTACTCATGCCGAGGTCGGCAATGGGTCACAAACGGCGCTGGCCGCCAAGCTGGTGAGGCTATGGCTCTCCTTGGCGGTCCCGTCGCACAACCGATCAACGTAGGCTCGCCTCCCGGCAAGCTGCCGACGACATTTCGCGTAACCGTCCGGGATCAGGAGAACCGCGTCGTGCATGATCAGACCGGCAGTTCGGACGGGATCGTCGCATCAACAGCTATCTCCCGCGCTCGTGAACTCGCCTTGTTGCCGCTGGATGAGGGTCTCTACACTCTGAGCATTACGCCCTTGATAGAAGTGTCGGCATTAGCTCCATTCCGGACCGAGATCGAGTTCACTTACTCGGGAAAATAGTCGTGGTGCAGGCAGCGGTCCAAGTCAGCTATGGGTCACTAGCGGTCCTCCACCGGCTGCACGCGGCAGGTCAACTACGGGCCACACGCACTCGCAGAGGATCATGATAGATAGCCCCTCACGAGAGCGGCATCGGCCCTGCCGCGGTTCGCTAAACCAAGAGCGTGAGGAATGCCGAGTGATGGGAATAACGATGGATAGATTGCCTAGTGGCGGCTTTGCTCGGCTTGTACCCGAGTTTGACGTATTCGACCTGGAACGCAGCAAGAATTTTTGGTGCGACATACTTGGCTTCCAGATTGCCTATCAAAGGCCTGAGAATCTCTTCATATACATCGAACTACAAGGGGCACAGGTCATGCTGAATCAGAGAAATGGGCAACTGGGAAACCGGGCCTCTGGAGCGGCCGTTGGGGCGCGGGATTAATTTTCAAATCTCCGTCGACTCTGTTGCTCCTCTTCTGGATGCACTGAAGCAGCACAAATGGGCTCTCTTCAGAGAGTGTCATGACGCATGGTATCGGATCGCCGGAGAGGAGCGCGGCAACAGGCAATTCTTGGTCCAAGACCCCGATGGTTACCTCCTGCGGTTCGCTGAGGATTTGGGGAAGAGGTAACCACGCTTTCGAAAGAGAGCCGCGTCAAGTGGCCCGTCCGCTCCGGGCCAGAAGCGGACTTCGTCTACGCAGCTTCACTTTCCTCCCCAAGCGACTGATCAGGCAACGATGTAAAGTGATCCGCGCGACCAGCGACGGTGAAGCCCCGCTCGCCCGCGGGCGCGGCAACTCCTGCTAACCACTCAACGGACATTCACTGGTGCCTGCGCCCGCTCGGCGTCGGCGGTCGCGGTGCCCATGTATTTCGATTGGAAATGAGCAACCCGCTCGCGCCACATTCCGACGAACGCCTCCGACGTCAGCTTCTCCACGGATTTCCACGCCTCTTTGACAGCCGGAAGCGTATTGCCCCAGATCGCGCGCCTGCACCATTTTTCGCCCTTCTCCCTGCCTTCGCCGGTGGCGCACATCGATTTCCAGGCGATGCGATTGGGTTGGCTGAGGTGCTCCGCGGCGCCTTCCCAGCCCTGCTGATGGATCAGGTAAAGATCGTTCAAGTCCGGGGTCCTGTGCGTCACCCACTGGAATAGAATGCCTTCCGTGATGACCTTGTAGGCTGCAGCAACGGCATTATCGCGGGGATTAAGAATGTCTCCGGAGCCGAATTTTCTGAACTCGTATTTGCTCAGCTGGAACAGCCCGATATACGACCCGGTGCGTTGCTTGGGGTCGAACCCGGACTCGACCTTGGCCACCGCCTTCATGAAAGCGAAATCCAGACCGAAAGCGTCGGACGCTCGCTTGATCTCTTCCACCGGCGTTCCGACCGGGATGTCCTTGAACGAACGCAAGACGATCGCAGCCGGCTTCTCGGCAGGCGGCAGTTCGGACCAGACATAACAAATGAGATACCGGAAATCCTGCGGCCCCGTGCTGGAGGCACCGCCGGATGCACCGCACGTGGTCGGCGCCGGCTGGGCGACATCGTGGTGGCCCAGGTCCACCGAGTCTTGCGCAGGCGGTAAATCGGCCGACAGCGTTTGCGACGGATCGGGCAACGCGGCCACGACGATCGATTCCGATTTGTCCGAGGCCACCGTCACGTCGGTGGCCGTCCCTGCCGCGGGCTCAGCGGCCGTCGCCACTTCGGCGCTAGCAACAGCGGCGTTCGCGGGCCCGGTGTTGCCCATTGCGATTGCCTGCGGTTCATCCGCGAGCCTCGCGCTGGCGGCGAGGGATGCTGCGCGCTGCTGGATTGTCACCGCGCGGGAGTTTTCGGTGCCCGCCGGACCGAAGCCAGCCAGCCAGCCAACGATCCACCCCGCGAGAACGACCGTTCCGCAAAACGTCGGCGCCACTATCGCAAATCGCCGCGGGTTCATGATGCCGTCGCCCCCATAGGCTCCACCGGAGCGTGTAGAAAAGCCAAGCATGCGAAGAGGCTCATCCTTGGGATCAATGTGGGCCGCGCAATGGCGCGAACGGCCGCTCGTCAATTTTTCCGAAACGTGTTGCCCGATTGCAACGCGTCGATCACAAGCCATTGCGCCCCTCTCAGCGGCAACTCGCACGGTCATTGTGAGTACCGTCCAATTTTCGACCCACTGCGACCAGATTTGGAGGAGAGGCTTGGCGCGCCGTCAGGATGACGCATCAGGCTTCGGCTTCGGCTTCGCGCATCGTCTCGAAACGATGGAGTCGCGCCTACGGGACCGGGCGATGTTCGTTAAGGAATTACCAGCAATGCAGCGCGCGATAACAACCGCTGTATTCGCCATTTTCATGCTCCCCGCGGGGATCGCACACGCTCAATTTCTGTTTGGACCCCAACACACGTTCTGGCGAAGCCATTACGCTCCGTACAAGGACAAGCACCACCACCGGCAGACAAACTCTGAAACGGCGAAGAGCGTTCGGTCCGAACCCCTTCCAAAGGGCCCGCTCCAGATCATCATCTCGATCGCAGACCAACGGGTCTCGCTTTTTGACAACGGGGCCCTGATTGCACACTCTTCGGTGTCCACGGGAATGGAGGGGCATCCGACGCCCCTCGGCGTGTTCAGCGTCATCAGCAAAGAACGATGGCACCGTTCAAATATTTATAGCGCCGCCCCCATGCCCTACATGCAACGCATCACCTGGTCAGGGATAGCGTTGCACGCCGGTGTCGTCCCTGGGCATCCAGCGTCACACGGCTGCATCCGTTTGAAGAATGATTTTGCCGTTCGGCTCTGGCATCTCACGAAGCGCGGCACGCGCGTGATCATTGCGCATGGTGATGTCCAGCCGGTCGAGATAACCAATCCGCAGCTTTTTCAACCGAAGGCCGCGTCCGGTTCGTCCGAATTCCAGAGTGCCACCGTCGCAACCAAGAGCATCGGTGCAGCCGCGGCAACGCAGGGATCACTGGTGTCAAACGCCGAGACTCCAGAAGCCGCCAGTCTCCAGGAGCCGGGCTCGGCTCCCGCTGCAAGCGTGCCTAAAAAGATCGTCCCGATCTCCATCTTCGTCAGTCGTAAGTTGAGCAAGCTGTTCGTGCGTCAGGGCTTCACGCCGTTGTTTGATGTCCCGGTCAAGATCGAAAATCCGGAGGAGCCGCTGGGAACGCACGTGTTTACCGCAATGGAATTCCAGAACGAGGGAACGGCTATTCGCTGGAGCGTCGTGTCGATTCCAGAGGAATTGCCCCGTATGTCCGAAGCTGCCACGAAACGGCGAGAATCGCCCGCGCAGCAAACCGCGCCGGGACCGTTACCCGACAAAGCCAACGCTGCGCTCAACCGTATCGAAATGCCCCAGGATACGGTTGAGAAGATCTCTGAACTCCTGACGCCGGCCTCTTCGTTGATTGTTTCCGACGACGGAATTAGCCAGGAGACGGGGAAAGACACGGATTTCATCGTGGTAACGCATTGACGCGGCGCAACCCACCAATACGCGATGCCGCTGCGCGACCCGCTGGAATTGTCCGACCGCAATTCTGGGCCAACAACGGACTCACTCACAAACGGCACGGCGCCGACGGACGGTGAGGAAAAGGAGGCGTTGGCGTTACCCAATCCCCTGGCTCGCTGGCGGGACCACGTACAGCGTCAGCGCAAAGACCGCGTAGATGAAGATAAGCAGGGCGCCGACGAACCAGGCCGAGCGCCCGCCGCTCGTAATGAAGCTCGCGGTCACGGTTGCAATCATAACCATGGTGACGGCGCCCGGCCAGAACTGCAGGCTCATTGGCGACGGCCCGACGACATAGCTGAGCAGCACCAGTGCGGGTGCGACGAACAGCGCGATCTGGGAAGCGCTGCCGAGCGCGATGCTGACGCTCATGTCGAGGCGGTCCTTGCGCGCCGCAGAAAATGCCACGGCAAACTCGGCGGCGGCGCCGACCATCGAGACGATGATAAAGCCGACAAAGGCTGGGCTCATTCCAAACGTTTCCGCCGCCTTCTGTACGGACTCGACAAAAATCTCACTCACTAGTGCAACCAACAAAGTGACGACGAGCAGCGTGCCGACCGCAAGGCCAATCGGCCAATGTTCCTCACCCTCGCTATGGTCGGCACTTGCGAACAATTCCTTGTGGGTCTTCAGTGAGAACAGCAGGCCGAGCGCGTAAGCGATGATGAGCAGTATGGCGAGACCGACGCTGAGCTTCCGCATGACAGCGTCGCCTTGTACGAGATCGAGGTCGGCGACCGCCGACGGGGCGAGCAGGGCGACGGTGGCCATCAGCAAGAGACCGGAGTAGAGCCGCGCGCCGGCACGATTATATTCCTGGACGTGATAGCGCAGGCCGCCGAGCAATAAACAGGCACCTAGCATGAACAGGGCGTTGGTGACAATCGCGCCGGCAATCGACGCTTTCACGAGCATATACTGGCCGGCCTGAAGCGCGGTGATCGCAATGATCAGCTCCGTTAGGTTTCCCAGCGTCGCATTGAGCAGCCCGCCGACTGCATCGCCGGTCTTGGCGGCGACCGCTTCGGTCGCGTGGCTGAGCAGAGCAGCCAGCGGCACGATGGCGAGTACCGAAAGCACGAAGAGCAGCGTATGGGAATGCGGTGCGACCGCTTCCGCCACCAGCACGGCGGGAACGAAGATCAGCATCCAGAGCAGCGGGCTGTGCCGGATTTGCTTGAGCAGGGGTTTCATAGCGGGCGCCCTATCCATACCGGAGTGCGACGGCGGAAATTCGGCCCCGTCGCGGGATCGGCATTGATCTGGCTCAACACGGGCCCGAAGGCCGGGAAAGGCGCGCTGGCCGTTGTCCGCGAGCCCCGCAGAAAAGTGTCTTCGTTGGGTCATTCGCGTCGGTTGGCCGGATCATGGCGACTTCCGGTCTACCCCGGTGAACGGACATTCTCAGAATGGGCGGGCATGTCTCAAACGGGCCAACAGCAGTCCTTTGCTTGGTCATCCTGACTGCGGAATCCGATTGCTGTCGCAGCTTTGGCAGTCTTCATCATAAGAGGTTGAGTTTGACCTCGATCAACACCTCCTCGCCTCGTCCTCTCAGATTGGTGCTGAAAAATCGGAGGGTTCCATGCGCAAGACATTGATTTATGGCGCGGCGTTGGCGGCGATTGGGGCAGCCATCGCGGCCGTTCCGTCGAAGACACATGCGCAGCGCGGCTATGGCGGCATGATGGGCCCCGGCCAAGGATACGGCATGATGGGAAACTACGGCCGGGGTATGATGGGCGATTGTCCGATGATGGACGCTACGGCCGATGGCAAGACATCGACTTTCGCGGCGGGGCGTATTGCATTCCTCAAGGCAGAATTGAGCATTACCGATGCTCAAAAGACCGTCTGGGATGCTTACGCGGAGACGATCAAGGGCAATCTGCAAAGCATGCAGGGCATGTGGCAGACCATGAAGACAGTGGCCGAAGCCAAGACCCCCGCTGATCGCCTTGGCGCGCAGATTGCCGCGATGGAAAGCCGGGTCGCTGCGCTCAAGGAAGTCAAGCCGGCCCTTGAGAAGCTCTACGCTGCACTGAGTGACGAACAGAAGAAGAAGGCAGATGAGGTGCTCACGGGCATGGGTTGCATGATGTGATGCGCAGAACGGTGTTGGTGTTCTGTCCCGTCCGACATCGTTGTAGCAAAGGAAAACTCACCGGTCTGGCGGCTCAATGTTGATCGTCATGCCCGGCTATGTGGCCCCGAGTAGGAAACAAATGATGTGGGGCTATGGATCGGATGGCGGAATGATGGGATGGGGTTATGGTGCTTCGGGCATTTCTAACATGATCCTCTGGATCGTACTCGTGGGCCTGGTTGTCGCGGCGGTGGTGTGGCTTGTTCGGAGGCCCCCGATGGAAACGCATCAATCATATGGACGGCGATCTCCCGGCCTCGACGTACTGGAGGAGCGATACGCGCGCGGCGAAATAGACCGCGACGAATATCTGCAAAAGAAGCAGGACATTTCTCCTGATCTCACGCGGAGCGATCGGCACTGATGGTTCGTCGTCTCGATTGCGAAGGGAGTTTCCGATGAGCTACGATTTCAGCAAGACGCTGCCGGTCGGCTTTGATGAGGCCGTGCAGCGCAATATTGAGGGCCTCAAGCAGGAAGGCTTTGGCATCATCACCGAGATCGATCTGAAGGAGACGTTCAAGAAGAAAATCAATATCGACTACCGCATCCTCGGCGCGTGCAATCCCGTGCTGGCCCATGAGGCACTGAAATGCCCGCTTTCGGTCCGATAGCTGATCTTGCCTTGGCAGACAGCCGCGCTTACGCTGCTCTCCCGGAAACGGGACACACGCATGGCCGACGGTCGCAAGCCTTACGCGCAAGCCGCCACACAATACTTGAAGTGGGCGCTGGAAGAGATTGAGAAGGCCGGTCACCTAGAGGCTGCTCTCCAGGTTCAGATTGCCTTAAATGCCTTGAGCAGACCTGCCTCGGCAGATCGGGTCGTTGCCAGCAGGAGCGGCACTGGAACAGCTCCAAGCGCCGTACAAGACGCAAAGCGATTTCGCGACAAAGCCGATGAAGCCGAACAATTGGCTAAACTGGCCGAGACGGCATCGAGGCGTGAAGCTCTCATGAGCATCGCAGAGAGTTACAGGCTCACAGCAGCCCAGCTGGATAAAGCCTCGGCATCTCGCGACGTCGGAACGAAGAGCAAGTAGCTGTTAAGGCCGCTTGGGGTCATAAGCGGTCCTGTCCGGCTGTTCGCGGCAGGTCAGCTTAGGGTCACAACTGGTCCTCGACCGGCTGCGCGCCGCCGGTCAGCGAAGGGCCAACAGGCGACATAGAGCGAGCTGAGTGTTATGGAATAGGGCGATGTGAGGAGAACCTGAGAATGGCCAAGAAGAAGTCGGTCGAATCCATCAGGTACGTCGTCAAGTATGAGCTAGACGGCTCACCGCACTACGGCGCAATTCAGATAATGGATGGGGACCGGCTACATCTCGAAACTCAGCACGGATCAAAAGCTGCCGCGCTGAACCCGAAATCTGATGTCCAATCGCTGACAATGATCCTGCTCATGGAGTTGGGCGCGAAGCTCGTTTCGATCAATGTTCATTCCAGTTAGTGCCAACCTTAAGGCGCTGGTCCGCTTCGGGTCACAAGCTGAACTGGTGCATTGAAAGCCAGGGGCCGGCTTCGTGTCAAAAAAAAGCGGAAGTCGGGTGGTTGAGTCCGCGGGTATGATTAGGGACAGGATTTGAACCTGCGACCTCAAGATCATGAGCCTAACGAGAGCGCGGTCGACCCAGCCCCGGTCAAACGCTGCATGCCGAGTCAACACCGCATCACGCGAGCCCGGCCAGCGCCGCACCCGGCGCCGGCCGTCTCCCGCTCCCTACTTACTGCGACCGGTCCGAGGTCCAGCCCTTGTAGTCTTTGACATTGTCGCGGGTCACGAGTTTCGACGGCAGCAGCTCGACGGTGGATGCCGGCTTCTGGCCGTTGAGAATGTTGACGCCGACCTGCACGGCGCGGCGGGCCATGAAGAACGGGTCCTGTGAGGCGGAGGCCTGGATCTGCATCGCCTGCGGGTCCTTGAGGGCGGCTTCGATGTCGGGTGCGCCGTCGACCGCGGTGATGATGATGCCGGTGCGCTGCTGCTGACGCGCGGCAAGGTCGGTGCCGATCGCCTGCGGATCGTTGATAGCGAAGATGGCGTCGATCTTGGCGAAGCGGGTCAGATAGCCCTGCGCCACCGTGAGGCCGCCTTCGCGCGAGCCCTTGCCGTCCTGGTCGTTGGACAGGACCTTGATGCCGGGGTTCTTGCCGAACACGTTCTTGCAGCCGACGACGCGATCGATCACCGCGGAGACCTGCGGGCCGTTCTCGATGATCACGTCGCCCTTGCCGCCCAGCTTGTCGACGATGTACTGGCAGGAGATCTCGCCGGCCTGGACGTTGTTGGTGGTCACGGTGGCGTCGGCGCCTTCGGCCGCGGTGTCGACGGCAACGACGACGATGCCGGCGGCCTGCGCCTTCTTGATCGCCGGACCGACGGCCTTGGGATCGCCGGGGTTGAGCAGGATCAGGTCGACGCCGGCGGCGATGAAATTGTCGATCTGGGTGACCTGCTTGCCGAGATCATATTCGAAGCCGACGGTCGTGATCTTCACGTTGGGGTTGGTCTTCTTGGCCTCGAACTCGGCGCCCTTCGACAACGCGACGAAGAACGGATTGCCGAGCGAGCCCAGCGAAACGCCGATCGACTTGAGCTCCTTGGCGAGGGACGGCGCGGAGCTCAGGACGAGCGCCATCGCGGCGCCGGCAAACGAGATCGACTTCAACATTGGCTTCCTCCCTGGTCTGTTTGAATCTCCGGCACGGCGACCAGTTGCCGTGACGGAATGGACATGACGGCGCAGCGCCCTGCATTCTCTTGCTCTCAGGTCCGCGCCGAGCCCTGCAGCCGATAGCGGTCCAGCGCCACCGCGCCGATGATCACCAGGCCCTTGATCACATATTGCCAGACGTCGGACACGCCGATCAGGATCAGGCCGTTCGACAACACGGCAATGATCAGCGCGCCGACCAGCGTTCCCCAGATCGAGCCGATGCCACCGACAAAGGAGGTGCCGCCCAGGATCACGGCGGTAATGGCGTCGAGCTCGTAGGACTGGCCGAGCTGCAGGCCATTGGCGGCGTAGAGGCGCGCCGCCTGCATCGCTCCGCCGAGGCCCGCCATCAGGCCGGATACGCCATAGACGAAGATCAGCACGGCCCAGACCTTGATGCCGGCGAGCCGCGCCGCGCTCTCGTTGCCGCCGACCGCGTAGATGTGCACCCCGAGCACGGTACGCTTGAGCACCAGCCACGACACCAGGATGACCAGCAACGCGATCACCCAGAGCCAGGGAATCGACAATACACCGGGAATGAGGGTCAACGCGCCGTTGCCGATGAAGGCATAGGGGATCGACGGATTGAACACCGTGGTGTCGGCGCCGAGCAGGCGCGCCGCGCCGCGCACGGCGGTCAACGACCCCAGCGTGACGATGAAGGGCGGCAAGCGCAACAGCGCGATCAAGCCGCCATTGAGAATGCCGAAGACGGCGCCGGTGAGCACCGCGGCCGGCAACCACAGCACCCCGAGATCCGGGAATTTGGAGATGATCAGCCCGGCCATCGCCGACGCCGCCAGGATGGAGCCGACCGAAAGGTCGATGCCGCCGGTGAGGATGACGAAGGTCATGCCTGCGGCCAGCACGGTATTGACCGCGGACTGCTGCACCACGATGCCGATGTTCTGGCCGGTGAAGAAGCGGCCATCCGACAGCACGTGAAAGCCGATGCACAGCAACAGCAGCACCGGCAGCATGCCGACCGCGCGAATGATCATCCGCGTACGCTGCCGCTTCGTCTCCTGCGCGGCGGCAAGACCGGGCGCGACGGGGGCGGCTTTGGCGGGGGCTGTGCTTGAGGAAGCGCCGTTCTCAGGCATCGAGCTGCTCCGTTCCGGTGGCGAGGGCCATGATCTCCTCCTGATTGAGCGGCGATGTCGCGTTGCGCCGGATCTGCCCCGCGATATGTCCCGCGCGCATCACGATGACGCGGTCGCAGATGCCGATGATCTCGGGCAGGTCGGACGAGATGACGAGAACCGCGGTGCCCGACTTCGCGAGATTGTCGATGATCGAATAGATCTCGGACTTGGCGCCGACGTCGACGCCGCGCGTCGGCTCGTCGAGGATCAGGATCTTCGGGCCGATCGCGAGCAGCCGCGACAGCAGCACTTTCTGCTGGTTGCCGCCGGAGAGCCCGCCGGCGGGAACACCGACATTCGCAGCACGGATGCCGAGGCCTGCAAAAGCGCGCTTGGCGCGGTCGCGGGCCTTGTCGCGGTCGAGAATGCCGCCGAATTTCGCATCCCGGCCGAGCACCGCGAGATTGATGTTGTCGAGGCAGGACATGTCGAGGAACAGGCCGAGCGCCTTCCTGTCCTCGGTGAGATAGGCAATGCCGGCATCCAGCGCCTCACCGGGCGTGCGGATGGAGACCGCGCGCCCGTCGATCTCGACATGGCCCGAAACCATCGGCGCGGCGCCGATGATGAGGTGCGCAAGCTCGGTGCGGCCGGCGCCGACCAGGCCGGCAAGGCCGACCACCTCACCCGCATGCACCGTCAGCGAACATCCCTTGACGCGCCTGCCGTCGGCGATGTCGACGGCCGCAAGCACGGGAGCTCCCGACCGCGCGTTGGGATCGCTCCTGGGATCATGCTCCTTCTTGTAGAAGGAGGAGACGTCGCGTCCCACCATCATCCGGACGATGGTGTCGGCGCGGATGTCGCCCTTGTCGAGCGAACCGACCAGCGTGCCGTCGCGCAGCACCGTGACGCGATCGCCGAGCGCATAGACCTCGTCCATGCGATGCGAGATGTAGATGATGGCGAGACCTTCGGCACGCAGCTGGCGGATCAGCGCGAACAGCCTTTCGCTCTCGCCGGCCGACAGCGCGGTGGTCGGCTCGTCCATGATCAGGATCCTGGAGCGGGCGTGCAGCGCGCGCGCGATCTCGACCAATTGGCGCTGGCCCATCGAAAGATTGGCGACCTGGGTCTGCGGCGTGAAATCCGCGCCGAGTCGCGCAAGGATCGGACCGACGCCGGCCTGCATCGCCTCGCGCGCCAGCAAGCCGCCGCGGGAGACCTCGCGGCCGAGATAGATGTTCTCCGCGACGCTCAGATTGGGGGCGAGCGAGAGTTCCTGATAGATGATTGCGATGCCGGCCGCGCGGCCGCCGAGCGGGCCGCTGATCTGCACGGGCTGGCCGTCGATGCGGATTTCGCTGCCCGGGTCTGGCCGGTAGGCGCCCGACAGGATCTTCATCAGGGTGGATTTGCCGGCACCGTTCTCGCCCATCAAAGCGTGGATTTCTCCCGCGTAAACGGTGAGATCGACGTCGCGCAGCGCCTTGATGCTGAAGAACGATTTGGAGACCCGGCGCATCTCGAGGATGGGCTCGCTCATCACACCTCCCCCGACGCGCCGACGGCGGCCGCAATCTCACGCGCGTCTCGTTGGTCCCTGGCGCGCGCAAGCATTAAACAAAAGGTTGTGGCGCAGGGCAATACCTCCGGCATGCCGACCAACGGTCCGGCGCTGCTTTTATCTTTTGCAGACGGAACCGATCTCGCGCGTGATGCCTTTTCTTCGCCACATCATCGCGCATTGCGATCAGCGCCGCGGCCGGTACAGGCGGCGCCATTGCTGAAGCCGCTCGGCATAGGCCTGTGCAAGCGCGGGCTCAGGCTCGAACGTCTCGACGCGTTCGGGCGCGGTGCAGACGGCATCGATCGCCTCCCCGGTGACGGCCAGGCGGCCAAGCCGCGCCGCACCAAACGCCGCGCCCGTCTCGCCGTCGGCAAAGCGATGCATCGGCACGTTCAGGACATTGGCCAGCACCGCAAGCCAGAACCGCGACCGCGAGCCGCCGCCGATGACGTCCGCCTCCGCGATCGCCAGTCCGGTCTCGGCGAGAACGTCCCGGCAATCCGCAAGCGCGAAGGCGACGCCTTCCAGCACGGCTTGCACGACCGCGTCACGATCGGTGCCATGACTGAGTCCATCGAGCATGCCGCGCACATCCGGGTCATCGTGCGGGGTGCGTTCGCCGGAGAGGTACGGCAGGAAGCTGACCGGCGACGGCGCCCGCGGGCGCAACCCGAGCGGCGCCAGCAGGTCGGCCTCGGAAGTCCCCAACAGCCGGGCGATCCAGGCCAGGCACGATGCCGCCGAGAGGATCGCGCCGGCTTGAATCCATCTATCCGGGACGGCGTGACAGAACGTGTGCACGACCCGCTCCGGGTTGGCCGCGATCGTCTCGGTCGGCACCAGCAATGCGCCGGAGGTTCCGAGCGAAATGAAGGCTGCGCCGGGATTGATTGCGCCGATGCCGACGGCCCCCGCCGGATTGTCGCCGGCCCCGCCGGCGATCATCGGCCGCCCGGCCATGCCCCAGCGCTGCGCCAACTCGCTCCGCAGCCGTGCCGACGGCGCGCAGCCCTCGACGAGACGCGGCATCTGCCGGCGCGATAGTGCGGTCGCGGCGAGCCCCTCATCCGACCAATCGCGGCTGCCGACATCGAGCCACAGCGAACCCGAGGCGTCCGAGACATCCTCGATCGCCTCGCCCGTCAGCACCAGGCGCAGATAGGCCTTTGGTTGCAGCACGAGTTTTGTCGCCGCGAAGGTCTCCGGTTCGTGCCTGGCGACCCACAGCAGTTTCGGCGCCGTGAATCCCGGCATCGCCTTGTTGCCTGTCGTCGTCCGCAAGGCGGGCCAGCGCCGCTCCAGCTCGCCGCATTCCGCAAAGGACCGTCCGTCGTTCCAGAGAATGCAGGGCCGCAAAGGCGTGTGGCTGGCGTCGAGCAGCGTCGCGCCGTGCATCTGGCCGGACAGGCCGATGCCCTCGACCTCGGCCAGTTCGCGCGCGTGATCCGCCTTCAAGGCGTCCAGCGTCGCGAATGTGGCCTCGGTCCACTGCGCCGGGTCCTGCTCGCAATGGCCCGGACGCGGCGAAGAGACCGTCAGCGACCGGCTGCGGCTCGCCACCACACGCTGCGCGTCGTCGACCAGAACGATTTTGACGGCAGAGGTGCCGAGGTCGATGCCGAGATACATGATATCACTTGCCTTGTGCGTCCATTGCGCTGCGCGTCCAGTGCGTTACGCGTCCATGACATTGCGGGCATGGCGGTCCCGATGTTGGCATGCACCCGCCAATCATGTAACCCCACCCGAAACCTTGCCGGGACGCAACGCCTATGACCACTGCCGCCACCAACGACGCGGGAGCCACCCGCGCGCTGATCCTTGCGTTGCTTGCGCTCGCCTGCGGGCACATGCTCTCGACCTTGCTGCGCACCATTCCGGCGGTCAGCCTCGACCTCATGGCGGCGGATTTCGGCATCGAACCGCAGGCGCTGGCGAGCCTCACCTCGGTCTATCCGTTCGCGTTTGCGGCCGCGCAGATCCCGGTCGGTGCGGCGATGGACCGCTTTGGCGTGCGGCCGGTGTCGCTGAGCCTGCTCGCGGGAACCGTGGTCGGCGCCATCGCGTCGGGATTCGCGACGGGACCCGAAAGCTTCGCAGTCGGTCAGGTGCTGCTGGGCGTCGCCACCTCCGGCATGCTGATGTGCCCGATGACATTGGCGGCCAAGCAATTGTCGGCCGCGCGCTTCGGGCTGTGGTCGGGCGCGATCCTCTCGATCGGGAATATCGGCATGCTGTTGTCGTCGAGCCCGCTCGCCTTCGTGGTCGACACTTACGGCTGGCGCGCCGGATTCTGGATCTCGGCACTCGGCGGCGTCGCCGTGGCGCTCGCGGTGTTCCTGCTGGTGCCGAACCAGCCGGCCGAGCACAAGGACGAATCCTCGCCGCTGTCGCAGATGATCGAGGTGCTCAGGCTGGGACTGTCGCGTCCCTTGCGCGGCCTGATCGCGCTGGCGCTGGTGTCGCTTGCGACCTCGCTGGTGCTGCGCGGCCTGTGGGGCGGACCGTGGCTGATGCAGGTCAAGGGATTGTCGCGAGTCGAGGCCGGCAACCAGCTCGGCGCGTTCACGCTCGCGATGATCGCCGGTCCGCTTCTCGTCGGCATGATCGACCGCAGGATCGGCCGCCGCCGCGCGCTGGTGGCGGGAACGCACCTGGCCGGCGCATTGCTGCTGGCGCTGATGGCGTTAGGGGCGCCGCATTATGCCGTCTCGATGCTGCTCGGCCTTCCCGTGATGCCGCCGCAATACGACCTCGTGCTGTTCGTGCTCATTGGCTTGGCGACCTCGGCGCAGCCGCTTCTGTTCGGCATGTCGCGGCAGCTGGTCGACGCCCAAGTCGCGGGCAAGGCGCTCGCGGCGATCAACCTCGCCTTCTTCCTCGGCGCGGCTCTGATGCAGTCGATCACCGGCGCGGTGGCGGCCTTCGCGGGACTGCCGGCGGTGCTGCTGTTCATGGCTGCCATGCTTGGCATGGGCGCGCTGATCTTTTTAGTCTACACCTCGCCAAGACCGGCGATAGAGTAGAGCCCTGCATCAAGGGGACATCTCATGCCTGTCGACACCAAAGCCGCCACCGACCGCCTCATGCGCTTTCTCGCCGTCGAGGGCGTCACCGGACAGGAGGCGGCGATCGGGCGTGAGCTCACGGCCGCGCTGAAGGAGAGCGGCGTGCCGGCGAAGGCGATCCGGCTCGACGACGCCAATACGCGCATTCCCGTGCCGACCGAGACCGGCAACCTGATCGTCGACCTGCCCGGCCGCGGCGCGCTGCACAACCAGCCGCGCATCATGTTCATGACCCACATGGACACCGTGCCGCTGTGCGCCGGCGCCAGGCCGAAGAAGTCGGGTCGCAAGATCGTCAACGAGGCCAAGACCGCGCTCGGCGGCGACAATCGCTGCGGCTGCGGCGTGCTGGTGACGCTGGCAGCCGAGCTCGAAAAGCAGCAGCTCGATCATCCGCCGATCACGCTTCTGTTCTGCGTGCGCGAGGAGAGCGGGCTTTACGGCGCGCGCCACGTCAAGCTGGACGAGCTCGGCTCGCCGGTGATGGCGTTCAACTATGACGGCGGCTCGGCCTCCAACGTCGTCATCGGCGCGGTTGGTGCCGACCGCTGGACCGTCGAGATCTTCGGCCGCGCCTCGCATGCCGGCGTCGCGCCGGAGCGCGGCATCTCCTCGACCATGATCCTCGCGCTTGCGCTGGCGGACGTGAAGGCCGGCGGCTGGTTCGGCAAGGTGGTCAAGCGCAAGCAGCAAGGCACCAGCAATGTCGGCCCCGTCACCGGCGGCGAGGGACGGCCTGCGGGCGACGCCACCAATGTCGTCACCGACTACGTGCATGTGCGCGGTGAAAGCCGCAGCCATGATGGAAAGTTCTTCAAGGAGATCACAAAGGCCTACAAGGCCGCGTTCGAGAAGGCGGCCAAGAAAGTCACCAACGCGCAAGGCAAGTCCGGCAAGGTCAAGTTCAAGGCCGAGACCGATTATTTCCCGTTCCGCATGAAGGACAATTTGCCGGTGGTCAAACGCGCGGTGGAGGCGGTGTCCGCCGTCGGCGGCACCCCGAACGTGCGCACCGCCAATGGCGGCCTCGATGCCAATTGGATGGTCCGCCACGGCGTTCCGACCGTGACCTTCGGCGCCGGCCAGAACGAGGCGCACACGATCGACGAGTGGATCAATCTGGACGAATATGATCGCGCCTGCGCGCTGGCCGTGCAGCTCGCAACGATGCGGTGAGCTGCCCACCAAAACCCCGCCGACAAATTGGAAAACAAAGCCGGCGATATCCTTCGGCGGGACAGCGCCGCACGCGTTGGCTCGGCCGGCCCGCGCCGGCCGCGGATCGAGGCGCCCGGCCCGGTGCGCTTGATCTAAATCAAGTGATACAGAGGCCGAAGGTCCAGCAGTGGGCGGAGGTCGCGAAAGATCGGGGCACGGACCCATTGCCATTCCTCGCAGCAGCATGAGCTCCCAGGCCATCTCCCGCACTTGCCGGCGCGTGACGGGCGTCTTGATCCTGTCTCTTGCTTGCGCATCCTGCGCGGGACGCCCTCTGCAGGGCGTGCTCGTTCCGGTCGAGGCCGCGGAGAGCACGTCGCGTGTTCCGATCCTTGTTGCGACGACGCGCGAGCGCGCGGCCGTCGACACTGGCGACATGTTCGGCCGCGAACGTGCCGCCGCGATGTCCTACGCGATGGTCTCTGTCTCAATTCCGCCTGACGAGGCCCGCGTGGTCGGAGCGATCCAGTGGCCGGTGGCGCCGCCCGGCGATCCGCGCCGCGAGTTCGTCACGGTGTCGGCCGATTACCTCGACAGGGCCGCCTTCAATACTGCCATCAACAGTGTCGCCAAGAAGACCCGCCGCAGCAAGGCGATGATTTTCGTCCACGGCTTCAACAACCGCTTCGATGATGCGGTTTATCGCTTCGCGCAAATCGTCCAGGACTCGAGAGCTCCGGTGATCCCGATCCTGTTCTCTTGGCCCTCGCAAGGCCTGGTCGGATTGCGCGCCTATGAGCGCGACGGCGAGGTCGCCCGTGAATCCGTCGGATCGCTCGACGGGCTGATCGAGCAGGTGGCGCTCAACCCCGCAATCCGCGAGGTCACCGTGCTCTGCCATTCCATGGGCTGCCTGATCACGCTGAATGCCCTCCAGGCCAGGGCACGCCGGACTGGGAAGATCGGCGGCAAGATCAGGAACGTGGCTATGGTGGCCCCCGATGTCGACTTCGCGGCGTTTCGCGAACAGATGCAGGAAATGGGATCGTCGCGGCCGCGCTTCGCGCTGTTCCTGTCGCAGGATGACGGTGCGCTGAAGCTGTCGAAGTCGATCGCGGGCGGCCTCACCCGTCTCGGCGATGTCAACGCGGAGGAAGAGCCTTACAAGGACGAGCTGGCGCGGGCCAATATTCTGGTGTTCGACATCACCCGCTTACAGGGACAAGCGCATTCGCGGGCCTTCGAAGACGTGACCACCGTGATGGGCATGATCGAGCGCAGGCTCGCTCAAGGTCAGCAGCTTGCCGAGGACGTTTCGCGGCGACCGGCCGCTGGCGCGCCGGCGCAATAGCGCAACGCGATCTTGCCCAAGACGCGCCGCGATGTCGCAACGACCGCATTGCCGCGGCGCGAACCTCGGGCTAGCCTGCAAAGAAAACGCAGGAAGAAAATCATGCCGCGCATTGCAAACATCGAGACCGGATTCTACCGGATCCCCCTCCCCGTCATGCTCTCCGACTCGACCCATGGCGACATCGCGGCGTTCGAGCTGATCACCTGCCGGGTGCGCGATGCCGATGGCGCCGAGGGCGTCGGCTACACCTACACGGTCGGGCGCAATGGCGGCGCCGTCGCCGACATCCTCAAGCGCGAGATCCCGCCGCTCGTCGAGGGCCGCGAGGCCGATGATACCGAAGCGATCTGGCATCATGTCTGGTGGGGCCTGCATTATGGCGGGCGCGGCGGACCGGCGGTGCTGGCGCTCTCGGCGCTCGATATCGCCCTGTGGGACTTGAAGGCGCGGCGCGCGACATTGCCGCTGTATCAGTTGCTCGGCGGTTTTGATGCGCGCGTGCCGTGCTATGCCGGCGGCATCGATCTCGATCTCTCGGTCGAGGCGCTGCTGAAGCAGACCGACGGCAATCTCGCCAAAGGCTTTCGCGCCATCAAGATGAAGGTCGGCCGGCCCGATCTCAAAACCGACGTCGCGAAGGTCTCTGCGATGCGACAACATCTCGGCGACGGCTTTCCGCTGATGGTGGATGCCAACATGAAATGGACGGTCGAGGAAGCGATCCGCGCCGCCCGCGCGTTCCAACCCTACGACCTCACCTGGCTCGAGGAGCCGATCATTCCCGACGATGTCGCGGGCCACGCCCGCATCATGCAGGCAGGCGGCGTACCGATCGCGGCGGGCGAGAATCTGCGTTCGCTGTGGGAGTTCAAGAACTACATCGTCGCAGGCGCAGTGTCCTATCCCGAGCCTGACGTCACCAATTGCGGCGGCGTCTCCGCCTTCATGAAGATCGCGCGGCTGGCGGAGGCGTTTAACCTGCCCGTCACCAGCCACGGCGCGCACGACATCACCGTGCACCTGCTCGCGGCCTGCCCGAACCGGTCGTATCTGGAGGCGCACGGTTTTGGACTCGACAAATATATCGAGCATCCTCTGGTGCTTCAGGACGGACTCGCGCTCGCGCCGGACCGGATCGGCCACGGCATCAGCTTCGACTGGGACGGGCTGGCGAAGCTGTCGGCGTAGCGCGGAGCCACGGCCGCGGGTGCGCCCCCTCTCCCGCTTGCGGGAGAGGGTTGGGGAGAGGGTGTCTCCGCAGTGAGAACCCCAATGACGATCGAGCCCTCTCCCGGCCTCTCCCGCAAGCGGGAGAGGTGAAGCGGAGCGCGCAGCGCATTCGGTTTGCCCCAGCAATCACCAACGCGTTGCTGCACGCGAGGCATTCGCTGACGCTTGATGCAAGCTGCGGTTATTCGGCTATGGTGTCGACGCCGACACACAATCCGAGAGAATCCCGCCTTGAGCCCCGAGCTGCACCAGAAACTGACCGCGTGGCGCCGGCACTTGCACGCGCATCCCGAACTGTCCCTTCAGGAGGAAGCCACCGCCGCTTTCGTGCAGGACAGACTCACCGAGCTCGG
The DNA here is from genome assembly GCF_055807555.1 of Bradyrhizobium sp. Ken64. NCBI lineage: Bacteria > Pseudomonadati > Pseudomonadota > Alphaproteobacteria > Hyphomicrobiales > Nitrobacteraceae > Bradyrhizobium > Bradyrhizobium sp. Ken64. The sequence continues at coordinate 427,442 of NZ_JBVVPA010000002.1, forward strand.
CATTCCCTTCGTGTCAGGCATCGGCGGTCACGGCATCGTCGCGACCCTCACGCGAGGGGCTGCACAGGGCCGCGTCGGCCTGCGCGCCGACATGGATGCGCTGCCGATCACCGAAGATACGGGGCTAGCTTACGCTTCGCAATATCCCGGCGTGATGCATGCCTGCGGCCATGACGGGCACACCGCTTCGCTGCTCGGTGCCGCCGCACTGCTCGCCGCCGATACCAGCTGGAGCGGCACGGTCGATTTCATCTTCCAGCCGGCCGAGGAAGGTTATGGCGGCTCGCGCGCGATGGTCGCGGCCGGGCTGTTCGAGCGCTTTCCGATGCAGCGGGTGTTCGGATTTCACAACTGGCCGGGCCTTGCCGCCGGCACCATCGCGGTCCATGACGGCGTCGTGATGGCCTCCGGCGGGCGTGTCATCATCACCATCGACGGCCATGCCGGACACGCCGGCATGCCGCATCTGACGCGCGATCCGGTGATGGCGGCCGGCCATTTGATCGTGGCGCTGCAATCGATCGTGTCACGCAGCGTCGATCCGCTCGACGCCGCCGTGCTCTCGCTCTGCACGCTCGAAGGCGGCACGGCACGCAACCAAATCGCCGGACGCGTCTCGATCGGCGGCACGCTGCGTTACCATCGTGATGCGGTGAAGGACACCGTCGTGGCGCGGATCGAACAGATCTGCGCCGGGATTGCCACGAGCTTCGGCGTCAAGGTCACGCCCGAGATCGTCATTGGCGTCGGCGTCGTCGTCAACACGCCGGCCGAGGCGGATCTCGCGCGGCTCGCCGCGGACAAGGTGCGGGCCGAGTTGCGGCGCGACCTTGCGCCCAGCATGGCCGGTGAGGATTTCGCCCATTATCTCTCGCGGCGCCCCGGCGCCTTCGTCTGGATCGGCAACGGCGAATTGCGTGATGGCGCCGAGCTGCACGGCCCGCGCTATGATTTCAACGACGCGATTCTACCGGTGGCGGCAGGCTGGATGGCGGAAGTCGCCAAGGCGGCACTGGCCTCAAACTAGGCGGCGCTAGCCTCGAACTAGGCCCGCTCAGGAGATCTCGCGCGGCAGCTTCCAGCCCGGCTTCGGCTCGAACGTCTCCTCGACCTGCGCGACGTGGTAGCCGGCTGGCAGAAGCCGGCCGCCCTCCTCGTCCGCGACCGGCACGTCGGTCACCAGCCCCTCGATCAATGCGGCTTCCCACACCTCCTTCTCGGAGGGAAAGGGGTCGCCGATCTGCTTGTTGCCTTCGAACAGCGCGTACATCGGTTCCGGTCCTGCGTTGATCAAGCTCACGAGCAACGTATCGGCCGCACGGACGTTCCCATCCGGCAAATCGCAACGGATGGACACGTCGAACATGGCGCGCGTTCTGATCGGAACTTCCGGCTGGCACTACGCCTCCTGGCGAGGCCCGTTCTTTCCCGAGGGCGTGACGCTGAAGCAGCAGCTTAGCTATTATGCCGGACAATTCGACACCACCGAGCTGAACGGGGTGTTCTACCGCACCCCGACGCCGGAGGCCGTCGAAGGTTGGCGGGCGCAGACCGGCCGCGATTTCGTCTTCGCGTGGAAAGCGTCGAAATTCATCACGCATTGGAAACGGCTGTCGGACCGCTCGGTGAACAGCCTCGAGCTGCTCGAGGATCGCATCTCACGGCTCGGCGGCAAGGCCGGCCCGATCCTGTTCCAACTGCCGCCGCAATTCGAGGCCGACGCGGACCGCCTCGCCGGCTTCTTCAAGCTGTTGTCGCGGAAGCGGCGCTACAGTTTCGAATTCCGTCATCCGAGCTGGTATCAGCCACGCATCTTGCGGATGCTGGCCGAAGAGAACATCTCGCTGTGCCTGTCCGATCATCACGACGCGCCCGCGCCATGGAAGCGCACGGCCGATTTCGTCTATGTGCGCGGGCACGGGCCCAGCGGGCGTTATCACGGGCACTATACGAAACCCACGCTGGCGCAATGGGCGCGGCGCATCAAGTCCTGGAAGCGGCAGGGCTGCGACGTCTACGTCTATTTCGACAACGACCAGAAGAGCGCGGCGCCGGCCGATGCAGGAGCGTTGAAGCAATTGCTCAACGTGCGGCAAAGCGCGGCGATCACGACGGCAAGCCGCCGTGCAGGCGTCGTTGTTCACCGCTAGACGATGCCGCCCTGCCGGAGCGCCGCGATCGCGGCCTTGTCGTAGCCGAGCTCGCCCAGGATGAGATCGGTATGCTCGCCGAGCGTGGGCGGGCGCGTCGCGATTTCGCCGGGCGTTTCCGAGAGGCGGACGGCGGCGCGCGCCACCGGTGCGGGCTTCGGTAGGCCGGGATAGTCGACGTCCTGCATGAAGCCGGCGGCGCGGATGTGCGGATGATCGAGCGCCTGCTGCGGGCTCAGCACGGGGCCGGTCGGAATCATGGCCTTGCCCAGGGTGTCGACGGCTTCCTGCGTGGTGCGCTCGGCGCACCAGCGCGCCATCCGCTCGCTGATGACAGGACCGTTGTTGCCGCGGCTGATGTCGTCGGCAAAGCGCGGATCGTTCAGCCAGACCTCCTCCTCGCCCATCAGCTTCGCCCAGCGCTTGAACAGCGGATGTCCCGTGACCTGGCACAGCACCCAGCCGTCCCTGGTGCGGTAGATGTCGGCGGGCGCCGCGGTCTGGCCGAGATTGCCAGTCGGCACGCGATTGACGTTGATGACGGCCTGCTCGATCAGCGGGGCATTGGTGAAGGACAAGGCGGTTGCGAGCAATGCGCCCTCGACGATCTGCCCGCGCCCGGATTTGCCGCGCGCGATCAGCGCGGCGAGCGTGCCGAACGCGCAATGCAGCGCGGTTCCGAAATCGACCCAGTTGACCGCTGCCCGATAGGGTGGATCGCCGGCGCCCGTCATGTACACCGAGCCCGACATGACCTGGCCTACGCCGTCGAAACCGACGCGGTCGGACCAGGGCCCCGGCCCGCCGAACGCGGTTGCCGTCGTCAGGATGATGTCGGGCTTGATCGCCGTGAGCGAATCGTAGTCGAGCTTCATCGCGCGCAAGGTCTGCGGCGGCAAATTGGCGACCACCACGTCCGCGGTCGCAATCAGCCGGCGCATCACCTCCTGCCCTTCCGGCTTCATCGGATCGAGCGTGAGGCACTTCTTGTTGCGGTTGACCTGAAGAAACAGCGCGCCTTCGCCATTTTCGCCCACCGGCGCCACGAAGCGATCCTCGCTGCCGTCGCGCTTCTCCACGCGAATGACCTCGGCGCCGAATTCGGCCAGCAAGGTCGCGCAATAGGGCCCCGCGATATAGCGCCCGAAATCGAGAACGCGGACGCCGTCCAGAACCCCTCCCATCGATCTCTTTCCTTTGTGCTGTTTGTCAGCTTACAGGGATTGGCATTTGCGGCAAGGTGGCAACGGACGTCACGCCCGCCCTCGAGATGTGATCGGCGAATCATTTCGACTGGCGGAAATTGTGCTCTAGTATGGGCCTGTCCCTCCCGCATCAGAGCCCCGTCCATGCCGCAACAATTCGATCGATCCAAAGAAGATCTCGGCAACGCGATCCATTTCGAGCACGTCAACATCCAGGTCCCGGACCAACGGCTTGCCACGCTGTTCTATGTCGCAGGCCTTGGGCTCACCCGCGATCCCTTTCTGATGGTGTCCGACACCAACATGTGGATCAACGCCGGACGTAGCCAGTTTCACTTGCCGAGCGGCCGGCCGCAGGTGCTGCGCGGTCATGTCGGGCTGGTCATCGCGGGCCGCGAGGCGCTGCTGGCGCGATTGGCGTCGGTCGCCAAGAAGCTCGAGGGCACCGCGTTCGCCTTCGCCGAGCATAACGACCATGTCGAGGCGATTTGTCCGTGGGGCAACCGGCTGCGCTGTTACGAGCCCGACGCCGCGCGCTTCGGTCGCGTCGCGCTCGGCATTCCCTATGTCGAATTCGACGTACCGGTGGGATCCGCCGCGCGCATCTGCGCCTTCTACCCCGAGATCATGGGCATGCCATCCGAGTTGCGGAACGGCGACGGCGCGGTTGCCGCCGTGAAGACGGGCCGCGACCAGCATCTGTTGTTCCGCGAGACCGATCGGCCGCAAGGCGACTATGACGGCCACCATGTGCAGATGTACATCACCGATTTTTCCGGCCCGTACCGCAAGCTGCTGGCGCGCGATTTGATCTCGCGCGAGGACAATCAATATCAGTACCGCTTCTGCGACATCGTCGATCTCGACAGCGGCAAGCCGCTGTTCACGGTCGAGCACGAGGTGCGCAGCGCCACCCACCCGATGTTCATGCGGCCAATGGTCAATCGCAATCCGGCGCTGAACAATCGCAATTACGCGTCCGGCCACGATCAATCGCTTTGGGCGATGGGGCCGGACCAGTACGAGGGATAAGCAAACCTTGCACCTGGCAGCAGCAACGTCGGAAGTCCCGGTTGCAGCAGGGCAGCCCCGCTCGGGGCAGGGCCGCCCGCATGCTCCGTGTGCTGCTCAGCCGGGTTAGCGTCCCTCCCGCCGTTCGGGCTTTGCTTGCTTTGCCTCGCGTCCCTGCCCAAAGCCCTCGAGCCTGAAACGCGCCCCTCCCCAGCGGTCGCCGTCCAGGCAGCCTTGTGTCAACTGGAGCGTGGATCCGTCATGCCAGATCACCCGTTCTCGCCGGCAATGCATCCGCGGCGCGCGGTGCCGCGCCTTGAACTTGCTCCGGCGATGTCGATTTCGGCGCGGCGCGGGCGAGGCCGGCAAGCGCCAGCTTGCGGCGCCGTCGTGCCTGCAATTGCTGATCCGCCAACACGCCGATCAGAATGACCGTGCCCATCACCGCGAAATTCAGTGAGTTGGGAATGCCCAGGATGTTCACGAGGTTCTGCAACACCTGCAGCAACGCCGTGCCCAGCACGATACCGAGAATTGAACCCTCGCCGCCGCGCAGGCTGCACCCGCCCAGCACGGCAGCCGCGATCGCGTAGAGCTCATAGAAATTGCCAAAGGAACTCGGAGACACCGAGTTCGTGTAGAACACGAACAAGACGGTCGCAACTCCGGCGAGCCCACCACTGATGATATAGGCAGTGGCGATCACCATATTCGTGTTGATGCCGGAGAAGCGCGCCGCCTCCTCGTTCTTGCCGACGGCATAAAGCCAGCGTCCGTAGACCGTGCGGTGCAGCACCACGCCGAGGACCAGCGCAAGAATGATCAGGAGAATGAAGGTGTTCGGGATGCCCGCCACATGGCCGGAGGCAATGCTGCTCAGGGTCGCGGCCTCGTCGCCGTAACCGAAGCCGCGGGTCGAATCGCTCGTGTAGTAGCGGGCGGCGCCGCGATAGATCAGCAATCCACATAGCGTCACGATGAAGGGCTGCATCTTCAGCCGGGTGATCAGAAGCCCCTGGATGCCGCCGAGCACCAGCCCGCCCAGCAGCACGGCCGCCAGCGCCAGGGGCCACGGCACCTGGTAGGTCGTCAGAAGGTCGACGAACACGACGCCGAGCAGCGCAAACATCGAGCCGAGCGAAAGGTCGATGCCGCCGGTGATGATCACGAGCCCTTCGCCAAGCGCAAACACGCCGAACAGGCCGATCAGATTGGCCATATTCAGCAGGTTCACCAGCGACAGGAAGGCCGGATTGATCATGCCCGTGATGACGGAAATCACCACGAGCAGCAGGCCGAGGCCGAGTTCTTTTTTGTTCATGGGGCAGCGGCTTCCACGGTTTCCAGCGCCTGGCCCATCGCAAGCCGCAGCACGTTGTATTCACTGAATTGCCGTCGCTCCAACACGCCGCTGACACTGCCTTCGTGCATCACCGCCACGCGATCGGAGACACCGATGACCTCCTCCATGTCCGAGGAGATCATCACGATCGCGACGCCCTGGTCGGCGAGTTCGCGCATCAACGCGTAGATCTCGCTCTTGGCACCGACATCGATGCCGCGGGTGGGCTCGTCGAAGAACATCACGCGCGGCTGCATGGACAGCCATTTGCCGAGCACGACCTTCTGCTGGTTGCCGCCGGAGAGCGTCACCACCTCCATGTCGATGCTCGGCGCCTTGATGGAGAGGCGCCTGACCTGCTCTTTCGCGACCTTGCGCTCGGCTGCGCCGCTGACCAGCCACATCCGCACATAATTCAGCAGACCGGCCAGCGTCACGTTCTCCCGGATCGGCAGCTCCAGCACGAGCCCGGATTTCTTGCGGTCCTCCGGCACCAGATAGATGCCTTGCCTGATCGCGTCCCGCGGCGAGGCGATTGCGATCGGCGCGTTGTCGATCCTGATCTCGCCGCCCAGCAGCGGGTCGACGCCGAAGGCCGCGCGGGCAAGAGAAGTGCGGCCAGCGCCCACGAGCCCGGCCAGGCCCAGGATCTCGCCATGCCGCACGGAAAGATCAACCTGCCGGTCGGGAAAGGCTGATGTCACGACGCCGACGATGTCGCAGCCGCCCGGCTGCGGCGGTCGTTTCGGCGGGGTATACAGCGCCTTCAGGTCGCGGCCGATCATCAGCCTGATCATTGCGGCGTGGCTGAGTTGATCTCGCGCCAGCTCTCCCACCGTGCGCCCATCGCGCAGCACCACGACGCGGTCGGCGCAGGTCATGATCTCGCCGAGCCGGTGGGAGATATAGATCACCGAGATGCCGTGCGCCTTCAGATCGGCAATCACCTCCAGCAGACGCTCGGTCTCCGAAATCGTGAGGCTCGAGGTCGGCTCGTCCATGATGATCACGCGGGCATCGATCGAGAGCGCCTTGGCGATCTCAACCATCTGGCGTTCGGCGATCGACAAATTGTCGACCAGCGTGTCAGGGGTGAAATCTGCGCCCAGACGCTGCAGCAGCGGCGTCACGCGAGCGCGCATCTGCGCGCTGTCCACCAGCTTCAGCGGGCCGCCGACGAGCTTCTCGCGTCCGATGAAGACGTTGGCGGCGACGTCGAGATTCTCGAACAGGTTCAGTTCCTGGTGCACGAAGGCGATGCCGGTCTGCGTCGCCTCGCTCACCGTCATTTCTGCATGGTCAGTTCCGCCGATGCGGATAACGCCCGCGCTTGGCGCGATCACGCCGCCCAACACGCGCATCAAAGTCGACTTGCCGGCGCCGTTCTCGCCGATCAGACCCAACACTTCGCCACGGTACACGCGCAGACTGACATCGTTGAGGGCCATGACCCCGGGATAGGACTTGCTGATCCCGGCGAGTTCGAACAGGATTTCCGCCATTCACTTCCTCCCAACCGACGCCCGACGGCATTCTCGCCGGGCGTCGAAAGGTACAGAGGGTCACTTCTTCAGCAGCTCCTTCATGTGAGCGGTGAACTCCGCGACATTGGTCTTGCTGATCACTTGGGTCGGCACGATCAGCTTGCTGTCGGCGGGAATCCAGGACTTGTCGCCCTTCAGCGTCTTGATGATGTTGGTGGCGGAGAGATAGCCGAATTCGAACGGCTGCTGCACCACCGTCGACTCGATCGTGCCGTCGGAAATTCCCCGCAACGTGCGCTGGTCCTCGTCGAAGCCGACGATCTTCACCTTGCCGGCCTTGCCCGCCGCCTTGACCGCGTCATAGATCAGCGGTGTCTCGTAGCTCCAAAGGCCGGACAGCAGCGCGATGTCGGGATATTTGACGAGCACGTTCTCCATGTTCGCCTTGGCCTTGGCGGAGTCCACCTGGTCCGTGAACACGTCGACCAGCTCGATCTTGGTGCCGGCGATCGAATCCTTGATACCCTGCACTCGCTCGCGGGCGTTGTCCGCGTCCATCGTGCCGACGAACAGCGCAATCTTGCCACCGTTCGGCAATGCCTTCTTGAACTCCTCGCCTGCTTGCCGCCCGGCCGCGACGTTGTCGGTGCCGATATAGGCGAGACGCTTGCTCTGCGGCGCGTCGCTGTCCGTCGTAATCAACACGGTCTGGGACGCCACCTTGTTGAGTTCTTCGGTTGCGTGCGGCGCATCGTCGACCGAGATGGAGATGCCGGCAACGCCGCGCACCAGCAGGTCGTCCAGCAAGCGCCGCTGGCCCGCCGCGGTCGCATCGTTGGTGACGATCAACTGGATATCGTATTCCGGATGCTCCTTTTGAGCCTTCTCGAGCCCGCGGCCGGCAATGGTCCAGAAATCGGCCGCGGCATTGGTGACCAGTGCGATGGTCTTTTTCTGCTGGGCCTGCGCCGCCCCCGTAGCAACCGCCAGCGCAGCTGCGGTCGCAAACAGCGACACCATCAGTTTCTTCATCGATCCGTTCATGTACACCTCCCTTGGTCACCCCCGTTGAGGGGTTTCACAGCGCTTATGCGCCATCTTTTATTTACGTCGCGAACAAATGCAGCAGGGCAAACCAGCCGGATCAGGATGTACGTGCCCCTTCTTCCAGTCTAAATAGTACATACGGTACGATATTAGTAAATATGGCTGCTGCAAACCGTATTCCGATTGTGCTTTTCCGGTCGCATCGGCATCTCATTTCTGCATTAAATTTACCTGATGAATTAAAGAGGCAGCATGGTTGACCAAATTGAGCCGTCCAGGCGCGTGTCGAACACGGCCCGTGAATCCAACCGCGGCCGTCTCGTCGACGTCTTGCGACGCCAGGGGCCGCTGCCCCGCGTGGCGCTGGCCCGAAGCACTGGCCTGAGCTTCCCGGCGGTTTCCGGCCTGACGTCGCGACTGATCGCGGAAGAGCTGCTCTGCGAGACAGAGACGGCGGCAAGCCCCTGGTCCGAGGACGGCGAGGAAGAGGATGCGGACGGGCTGAATGGCCGCCGCCGTGGCCGGCCGGCCGTGTTGCTGACCCTGAATCCGGAGTTCGGGCGCATAGCCGCGGTCTCCGTGCGCATGAACCTGATCGAGACGCTGATCGCGGATTTCCGGGGCTCCGGCGTGGCGCAGTCGCGACTTGCACTATCGACGCGCGCGCTCGATGCAGGCGCGCTGCGCGATCTCGTGATCGCGCAGATCGATGCGCTGCTCGATTCGACGGCGACGCCGCGCCATCGGCTGCTGGGAATCGGCATTGCGCTGCAAGGCATCGTGAACGTCGACACCGGCTCGACGCTGTGGAGTCCCGCGCTGTCGATCACCGAGCTCGATCTCGCGACGCCAATACGTCAGGCGTTCGGGGTCGAGGTCGTGATGGCGAACGACGCTGTCGCGGTCGCGCTCGCCATCACGGCCGCCGAACCGGCATTGGCGCAAGGCCTCTCGGCCACTATCATGGTCGGTCACGGCATCGGGATGGGCGTCGTTGCCGATGGTGAAGCACGCTGGGGCGCCGGCAGCGAGATCGGCCATGTCAAGCTGGCGCCGGATGGCCCGCAATGCCGCTGCGGCCAGCGCGGCTGTATCGAGGCTTACCTTGCCGATTATGCGCTCTACCGCGATGCCCGGACCTTTCTCGATCTGCCGCCGGCGGACTCGCAGCAGCCATCCGAGGGACAGATGGCCCTGCTGCGCGAGCGCGCACTGGGCGGCGATCCACGTCTCGAGCACCTGTTCCTGCAGGCAGGTCGCGCGCTCGCCGAGGCGGTCGCGGCAACGATATCCGTATTGCGCCCACACCATGTCATCCTGGCGGGTCCAGGCCTGATGGCATTCGACATGATGCGCCACGCCTATGAAGAGCGGCTTGAGCAGGCGGTGTTGCCATGGCTGCTCAGGTCCACGGCGATCCATCTGCGTCCAAGCGAGTCGGCGGTCATTGTCGAGGGCATGGTGCGGCGGACGCTGCGGGTCGTCGACCAAAACCACATGGAAGCGACCGAGTAAGCGCCGAGAGCTGCGGCGCGCTGGCTGGGGCGGGAGGGTACTCAGCCAGTTTTCGACCTGTGGCCGCTGAAGCTACGCACCTGAAACGACTGGAGAAAATCCGGGCGACACTGGCAATGTGTAGCATCTTGGTGTCGCACTATCAAGAAACACCAAAACCGAAACGGCGGCGGCAATCTTGAAGCCGTCGCATCTGAACCAACTGGCCACCACACTGTCGTCTCACGTCCGGAGCGACCGCAACACAGGATGAGCGACCATACCGCCCCAAGCTGGAAGCCGTTCATGTCGTGCGGCTTGAGCGGCGCGCGGCCAACGTGTGCGACAGCAGCAGCGCCGCGGGGGAGTCGAAGAAGGCGCAGGCCAAGATGCTTGGGGAAGGAGCCGGTTGAGAGTTCGCGTCCAGCACAATGGCTGTGTCGCAGACACAATGAAGCTGAAAAGCTCAGTCAGCCAGGCATTCCGAGTTCTGTACGCTCCCAGATCACGCGTTCCTTGTTCGAGAATTGGCCGTTACAGTTTGCGGGATTACGCGTTACTTTTGAGGGAAGTAACGCAGCTTGCAACACATGCGGGTCCGGCTCACGTCCACCTCGTCGCGCGACTTCCCTGCCTTGTAAGGACCCGGTGCACAACCTGGCCCCCACACGGCCGAAACGCGGTCGGCAGTTCGGAGCGGCATCACCGCAAACAAGGTAACGGCGGTACGGATTGGGCTGGGAGGCGCTCGACACTCGGGACATCAAGCCGCCGGGCCCACGCCGCTTCTTTGCTTGATCACGTTGCGTGTCGCTGGCCTACTGGTCCTCATGCTCTAACTGTTCGGCAAGTCCCCTGTATTCTTCAGTCAGATCCTTGATCTTTTCAGCGAATTCCGGGTGAGCCGCCCCTTCGGCTAGTTGACGCAACCACACGGCCCTTTTGCGCGACCTTTCGGCGTCAAGATCGATAGGAGCTTTCAGATGCATTTGCTTTTCCTCCTATGCTCACAGAAAAGCCGCCCCGAAGAGCGGCCTTTCCATCCTCGGACGTAATTGTGTGCGGCGTTCGAGCGCCGTCTTTGGCAGACGTTGAAGCATACTCCTACTCCTCGGGCGATCGTGCAGCGAACGAGCCACATCACGACTGAACCTTCCTCGCCCGAGCGGAGGTCATGATAGTCAGGATTTTCCTGACGGGCGACAAGCGATCTCCCGACTGCCCGGCGAGCTGCCAATCGCTACATTTCGTTGGGCCTGAAGTGATTGTTCGTGCAGAGTCCCGTGAGGAACGCATTTTTTGAGGGCGCCCCGGCCGACAACTTTTTGCGCAGCATCAAAAACTACTCGCCGTAGAGCCGAGAAACTCGCGTGCAGGTGCCGGCAAGGCTCGGGCTGCAGGCACCGGCCTTGCGTGCGCACACTCATCTGCCCGCTTCTGTCCGCATGTGCAATTGCTCGATCGACAACTCCCCTCTATCCGCGATCTCGGCGCCGCACGTTGTCGAACCACTGGCTGCTCACAGGAGCAGCTGGGTAGGAGTCATCTAAATGTACGGCACCCTGCTGCTACTCGTCATTCTAATCGCTCTCTCCGTCTTCGGCCTCGTGGCCTTGGAGGTCGCGGCGCGTCGATCGCCTGAAGGTAAACCTCAAGCGGCCAGGCCGAAGCGGCGGCTGAGATAATCCACGTTTCTCGGTCCATTCGCTGGAGATTGCTCAGTCGATAACCGCCGTGCAACGGCGGCTATCGCGGCGCTCTGTCCTTGTCCTTATTTACTCGGTGCTGGGAGGCGAACCGGCGAGCGATCGCTCGAGCCGCCCGTCGCATTCGGAGACGAACCCGGTGCGCCACTCGTTGCATACAGGTAGAGGGCCACGACGAACATCAGAATGGATACGATGCTGACGATCCAGCCAACGGGGCCTTTCGCGCGGGAGCCCCACAAGCTTGATCCGTCACCGTTTGGTTGAGGCATTTTGTTCTCCCAAGCCAACGATACTGGACCGCGGCCTTTCAGCACATGAGGCTTCTTAGCGCAGTCCGGTTCGGGCATGATCGGCCCGAAATTCGGATTCGGAGGTTCGTTTTGCTGGTCGCACTCGTCGTCGTTTTCGTCGTGGTTTATGCCGCTATAGCGCTTGAGCACCCGATCCAAATAGAGAAATCAGCTTCCGCCCTCTTTGGGGCCGGCCTGCTCTGGACGATCTATGCCGTGGGTGCAACTGACCACGAAGCGATCGTCGATCAGCTCCGCGAGACCATCGGTTCGACGGCAGGGATCATATTTTTCCTGATGGGCGCCATGACCATCGTCGAGGTCATAGACGCCCACGACGGATTCGAGATCATCACCTCGCAAATCAACACGAAGAAATTGACGACCCTGCTGTGGCTCATCTGCTCCGTGACGTTTTTTCTGAGCGCCGTGTTGGATAATCTCACCACCACCATCGTCATGGTTTCGCTGATCAGGAAGCTGCTGGACAAGCAAAGTGATCGGCTGTTGTTCGTCGCGATGATCGTGATCGCTGCCAACGCAGGCGGCGCGTGGTCCCCCATTGGGGACGTCACCACGACCATGCTGTGGATCGGCGGCCAGATCACGGCTCTCGCCATAGTCAAGACGCTATTCCTCGCGTCCCTTACGAACATGCTGATCCCGCTACTCATCGTGAATTACCGGTTGCGCGGGCGAACCTTCGCGGCTCCCAAGGTCGATGGCAGCGACGATGCCTTCACGCCCGCCTTCGAACGAAACGTCATGTTCACCCTCGGGGTTGCCATCCTCGTCCTGGTGCCAGCGTTCAAAACCGTTACGCACCTGCCGCCTTTCATGGGCATCCTCTTCGGCTTGGGAACATTGTGGCTCGTCGGAGAGGTCATTCATCGCCGGAAGCAACCGCTGGAGAGAAGGCCGTTGACTGTGGCGCACGCTCTTACCCAGATCGACCTCAGCTCAATCGTCTTCTTCCTTGGTATCTTGCTGGCCGTTGCCACGCTGGAGCACACCCATATTCTAGCCGCCCTTGCAGCCTGGCTGGATCAAAGCATCGGCCGCACCGACGCAATCGTGCTTGCGTTGGGGCTGCTCAGCGCCATCGTCGACAACGTTCCATTGGTCGCAGCATCGATGGGCATGTATGGAATGGGCCAGTATCCACCGGACAGTTTCCTTTGGGAATTCATCGCCTACTGCGCCGGCACGGGCGGATCGATACTGATCATCGGCTCCGCTGCGGGCGTTGCCGCGATGGGAATCGAGAAGATCCAGTTCATTTGGTACATGCGAAAAATCAGCGTACTCGCGCTTCTCGGATACTTCGCCGGAGCGGCGGTCTACATTGTGCAGTTCCGGTACTTTCACTGAACGCAGATTCTTTTCAGTGTGTCTGTCCAAGGATTCAACCCCTCGGCAGAGCGGCTAGTCGCACCGCCCGCACGCGCGGCGTTCAGGACGGAGCACCGCTCAATTTCCAACCACAACAAACAGAAGCGCGGAAGCAGACATGTTCGACGAGCGACGGTTCGACATCTTGTCCCCGGAGTTTCACGCGAACCCTTTTACGACGCTCGACCGCATGCGAACCGAAGGCCCGGTGGTGCGCTTGAGGTTGCCGATCGTCGGCCGCACCTGGCTCGCGGCGAGCCATGAGAGCTGCGCAGACCTGTTGAAAAACAGCCAGGACTTCGCGCGCGATCCCGCCAACGCCGGAAGCAGAACGCAGGAGCGGATATTGAAAGTTCTCCCGAGGACGCTCGGGCTTCTTGCGTCGAACATGCTCGGCCACGACGATCCGGAGCACCGTCGCCTGCGTGCCCTCGTCGACCACGCCTTCCAGAGGCGCACGATCGCAGCTCTCAAGCCGACGATCGTTGAGACGGCCGATCGGCTGCTCGACAAGCTGGACGGCAAGCCCGAGGCCGATCTCATGGCAGAGTTCTGCCGAGATCTGCCCCTTTCGGTAATCTGCGCGATGCTAGGCTTGCCGGAGAAGGATCACGACCGGTTCAAGAACTGGTTGGGCGGCCTGAAGGATACCGCGAATGTCTTTGCGGTGATACGCGCCATCCCAGGTGTGATCAGCGTCGTGCGGCACCTTCGGTGCGTTTCGAGACCCGGCGGCGGGGCGCGGCCGGAGGGGCTGATCGCTGCGCTGCGCGAGGCGGAGATCGAAGGCCAGAGGCTCAGCGAGGACGAAATCGTCTCCATGATCTTCCTCCTCTTCGGTGCGGGACAGGAAACGACCACGCATCTGATATCGGGCGGTCTCTACGCGCTGCTCACGAATAGGGACCAGTTGAGCCGGTTGCGCCAAGACCCGGGCCTGATGCCGACATGCATCGAGGAATGTCTTCGCTACGTCTCCCCCGTGCAGATGACCAAGCCCCGTTTCGCAACCCGGGATTTGATCTGGCAAGGACGCCAGGTCCGGCGCGGCGAGATGTTTGCGGCACTCCTTGCCGCAGCGAACTGCGACCCAGCAAGGTTCGAGAAGCCCCACACATTCGACATCGGCCGCCATCCCAATCCGCACCTCTCGTTCGGCACCGGCGCACACTTTTGCCTCGGATTCCAGCTCGCGCGCGCAGAAGCGTCGATAGGCATTCAGCGCATCCTGGATCGCTTTCCCGCTTTGCGGCTTGCCCGGCAGCCCGAAGACATCAGTTGGCACAAGCGGCTTGGCATCCGCGCGTTGGCGAGATTGCCGGTGCGACTGGCGGCCTAAGGGCCGGTCCGAGAACTGGGCCATCGGCTGCTCGCGCCTTGCCGCCTCTTTCGATTGCCGAAGGATGTTGCGGATATGCCAGACCATGGTGGCGGCATAGACGAGGAGAGCAATGCAAATGCCAGCCGCTAGTTGAGGCGTTGAAAGCGACGCTCTCGTCAGGAAGAACACGATGCAAAACAGGGCGATGACGCCCAGCAACGACGGCACATGTTTCATAGTCGCCTACCAACCCTTCCGGGCGGCCGGAGCGATACTACCCCTTCCGCGCTCAGATACCTCGCCTCGCTCATCCCGCCTCCGGTTCACGAGTCCGTACCAGCACCGCGGCTGATGATACCGTTAGATTTCCCCGTTGCGGGTGGAAATGAGCCGAATGGAAGAAGGACCTTCCACATTGGCGCTCGTGTACGCCTCTGACGCTGCAATCAGTTGTGTGACGGCCAAGCGGTCGTAGGCGGGATGCCGCGGATTCAGGTGCAGGTCCGTCTCGACGAGCATCACCTGTGTCACTCCGGAGGATTGGACCTCGACGGCAAATGACACGAACGAGACATGCGGGGCTCTAAAGGGCATCGGTTGGACTTTCACAAGCGCCGGACTTGGCTGAATCCCCAGCCGAGGCCGAGCATGGCTGCGATGAGCGAGCCGAGAAGGACGCCCAGTTTGGCCGCCGTCAGCAGTCCTTCATCAGAGAAGGCGAGCATCGAGATGAAGATCGACATCGTAAAACCGATGCCGGCCAGCAGCCCGACAAGGCAGACCCCAGCCCACGAAACGCCCGGGGCCAACCGACACCAGCCGAGTCGTACGGCCGCCCAAGTCGCGCCGACGACGCCAAGCGGCTTGCCGGCGACCAGGGCGAGCGCAGTGCCCAGCATCACCAAATGCCCGCCCGCGGGCAGATCGACGCCCGTCAGCGCGACGCCGGCGTTCGCCAGCGCGAAGATCGGCATGATGAGGTATGCCACCCACGGATGCAGCGCCGTCTGCACCCGAGAGACCGGCGGCAGTAGCTCCCGTTGGGCCACGCGCAGGTCCCGCAGTGGTTGCGCCAACCTGTGCGGATCCTTCGCCCTAACCGCATCGCTGCTTCGCAATTGCTTGAGAGCGCGAGAGACCATCTCCAGGGGTGGCTCACGCATGGGGATGGCGCGCGCGGGAGTCATCAGCCCGAGCAGCACACCCGCTAGGGTGGGATGGATCCCAGCCGCCATGAACCCGATCCAAACCAGAGAACCAGACAGGAGGTAGAAAAGCGCAGAGCCGACTCCGATCCGGCGAAAGCCCAGGACGGCGACAACGCCGATCATCGACACGACGAAACCGCCAGGCTGAAGGCCTGCGGTGTAGAAGAGCGCGATGATCAGCACTGCAATGATGTCGTCGATGATAGCCAGAGCAAGGAGGAAGACCCGCAAATTGACCGGGATTCTTCGTCCGAGCAGGGCGAGCACTCCGACTGCGAAGGCGATGTCCGTCGCCGTAGGCACGGCCCAGCCCTGCCCTCGATCCGGACCGGCGTTGAGGCTCAGATAGATCAGTGCCGGGAGGACGACGCCACCAATCGCCGCGACCAGCGGCAGCATGGCCTGGTCCAGCCTGCTCAGCGCGCCTTCGTGGACTTCCCGCCGAATCTCCATGCCCACGACGAGGAAGAACACGGTCATCAGCACGTCGTTGACCCAGAAATGCAGCGAGCGTGAAAAGACGAATTCTCCCAGGGCGATCGTCACCGGAAGGTGCCAGAAATCGTGATAACTGTGAGCCACCGGGGAATTCGCCCAGATCAGTGCAGCGGCGGCGGCAGCGAGCAGGACCGCACCGCTGACGGCCTCGACATGCAGGAACCGCTGAAGGGTGTTGAGGGCCTGTTCCGCCAGCTGCTGGGCTTTCGGCAGACCGTCAAACGGAGGATTGTGGTTCACGGGCGCAGGATCTCCGCGTGGCGGCCCGACCATCGCTTTCCTGTCGCTGCCGATACAGCGAACACCCGAGCCCCGGTTATACATCGCATGGGCGTCATTTCAACCTTCCACGACGGAACACGGCGTCCGGGAAGTCGGCCGTGGAGAGGATCAGGCGGCAGCAGCTGCATCATCCGCCCTCTCGGGCGGCACTCATTCCGAGTGTGTGTGCTCGCAGGCGCTCGGAATCCTTTCAGGCTCAGGAGCGGTACCGGCGCGCTACAACGCCTGGCAGGCTCCGCCCTTGCGCTTGACGGCACGTCCCCGGCGGACTGAAATCCGCCTCTGGTTGGTGTTGCGGGGAGTTCTACAGGGGCTCGGCGCAGCGCTGAACAACACGACACCATAGGTTGCCGCCAGGATCGGAGTTTTGGTCGGGCTGCCCGGCAGCGAGAGAGGAAGCGCCGCGGATGTGCCGCCGCGCACGCCCGCCCGTTACGTACTCCAAGAGGAGCGCACCTGCGGGTGCGCTCCTGCTATGCGACCACGCGGTCGGAACACGACTATCAGTGTGTAACCAGCGGACACGCCGAGTCGGACAACTTTCCGAATGCTTCTTCGCCCGACATAGTGTGAACCAGTTTGTAATAGTCCCAAGGTTGTTTGGACTCATCGGGTTTCTTGACCTGCATGATATACATCTCATGCTCCATCAGGCCGTCGGCACGGATCTTGCCGTTGCTGGTGAACATGTCGTCGATCTTCATCTTCTTGAGCTCCGCCATGACCTTCTCTGAATTGGTGGAGCCAGCAGCCTTGACCGCGTTGAGGTAGCTCATGGTCGCCGAATAGTAGCCCGCCTGATTCATGGTGGGCTCGCGCTTCGTCTTCTCATAGTAGCGTTTGGCGAAAGCGCGGGTCTTCTCGTTGAGATCCCAATACCAGCCGGTGGTGAGATACAGGCCCTGTGCGGTCTTGAGGCCGAGGCTGTGAATGTCGCTGATGAAGGCGAGCAATGCGGCCGGCTTCATCGTCTTGGCGATGCCGAACTCGTCGGCAGCCTTGATCGAGTTAGTGAAGTCGTTGCCGGCATTGGCGAGTCCAAGCACCTGCGCACCTGCGTTTTGCGCCTGGAGCAGATAGCTCGAGAAGTCCGACGTGGAGAGCGGAACGCGCACGGCGCCGATCACCTTGCCGCCATTGGCCTCAACCACCTTCGAGGCGGATTCCTGCAACTGGGTACCGAAGGCGTAGTCGGCGGTGAGGAAGAACCAGGTTTTACCGCCCTGCTTCACCATGGTCTTGGCGGTACCGTTGCCGAGAGCCGTCGTGTCGTAGACGTAGTGCACCGTATAGGGTGTGCAGTCCTTGCCGGTCAGCGATGCGCCGGCTGCGCCGATGGCGATGAACGGAATTTTCTTCTCCTTGGCGACATTGTTCATCGCCAGGCTGACTCCCGTGTTCGATCCGCCGAGAATCATCGTAACGCCGTCGCGATCGGCCCATTCGCGGAATTTTTGCGCTCCAACGTCGGGCTTGTTCTGGTGATCGGACACCATGAACTCGATCTTGTTCCCGAGCACGCTGCCGCCAAAATCCTCGATCGCCATCTTGGCCGCCTCGACGCCGCCGGGGCCGATCACGTCGGCATACAGGCCGGACATGTCGTCGATATCGCCGATCACGACCTTGTTTTCGGCCGCGTGTGCAGTCGTCATCGCCATTGACGCCGCCAGCAACAGTTGAACCGTTCTTACCGCAATGTATTTCATTTGACGTGTTCCTCCTTTTCGATTTCAGCGCGAGGTCGTCAAGACTTCGCGTCGTCACGTCGCGCTCGGTGAAATCAACTAGACGCCGAGATAGCGCTGGAGCAGCTCCGGTTGTGCCTTGAGCTCCCGAGCTGGCCCGTCGTGCACGATGTGTCCGTTGTTGATGATGTAGATCCGGCTCGCCAGCGCCAGCGTCGCCGCCAAATTCTGCTCGACCAGCACGATGGTCTGGCCGGCGGCGGCGAGCTCGCGGCAGGCCTTGACGAGATCGTGGACGATGACGGGCGCGAGCCCCTCGAACGGCTCGTCCAGCAGCACGATCTTGGGATCGCGCACCAGCGCCCGCGCGATAGCGAGCATCTGCTGTTCGCCGCCCGACAGCTCGGTGCCGCGGTTGCTACGCCGCTCCTTCAGTCGCGGAAACATCTCGTAGATGCGGTCGAGAGGCCAGCGTTTGGGCGCCGTGATCCCGGCGAGCAGGATATTCTCTTCCACCGACAGGCTGCCGAAAATGCGGCGCTCCTCGTGCACGAGCTGCATGCCGGCCTGCGCGATTCTGTGGCTCTTTCGGCCGGCGATATCGATGCCGTCGAACTTCACGCTGCCGCTACGCGGCGTCACGACGCCCATCAGGCTCTTCAGCGTCGTGCTCTTGCCGGCGCCGTTGCGGCCGAGCAGCGCCACCACCTCGTGACGCTCGACGTGCATGGCGACGTCGAACAAGATGTGGGAGTCCCCGTAATAGCTGTTCAGGCCGTTGACCTCGATCAGGCTCATGCCGCGATTTCTCCGTGCACCCCGCCGAGATAGGCTTCCTGGACGGCGGCGTTGGCCTTGATTTCCTCCGGCGTGCCGGAGACCAGCACCCGGCCTTCCTGGAGCACGGTGACGCGCTCGACCAGCTCGAACAGGGAATCCATGTCGTGGTCGATGATGATCATGGTACGGCCGCGCGCGATCGACTTGAGCAGCTTGACGGTCTCGACACGCTCTCGCGGGCTCATGCCGGCGAGCGGCTCGTCAAGCAGCAGCAGGCGCGGCGACGTGGCGAGCGCAAGCCCGATTTCCAGCCTGCGCTTCTCGCCATACGCAAGCTCGGACACCGGCGTGTCGGCACGACGAGTCAGGTTCACCAAAGCGAGCGTGTGCGCCACCTGCTCCGTCAGGCCCTTGACGCCGGCGAGCGTGCGGAACAGGTCGAGCCGGAATTTTCCGCGCAGCTCTGCGAGTGCGGCGATCGTCAGGTTCTCCCGCACCGTCAGCCCGGTGAAGAGCTGGTTGACCTGATAGCTTTTGGTCAGTCCGAGCTGGCAAACCTCGGTGACCTTCAAGCCCGTGATGTCGCGCCCCTCGAACACGATCTGGCCGGAGGTCGGCGCGATCTCGCAGGTCAGCATCTTGAAGAAGGTCGACTTGCCGGCACCATTGGGGCCGATGATGCCGCGCAATTCGCCCTGGTTGACGCTGAAATCGATGTCGCTGTTGGCGATGAGCCCGCCATAGCGCTTGGTAAGGCCGGTGGCTTTGAGAATCGGCCCGGAATAGACGGGATGCGCGACCTCCTTCGCCTGCATCGGCGCGGGCGGGAGATGCTGCGCGGCCTCGCCGTCAGCGGCCTCTTGCCCCACTTCCGCTTCCCTCCGCTTCCGCCCGTCCGAGACAAGGCGATATAGATCGGCAAGACCGCCGATGATGCCGCCGCGCAGGAAGCAGACCAGCAGCACGAACACGACGCCCAGCACCAGCTTCCAGGCCGCTCCCAGGCCGAGCGCGGACTGCAGGAAATCCTGCAGGAACAGCCACACGGTTGCGCCGACCAGCGGTCCGAACAACGTGCCCCTGCCGCCGATGGCCGTCTGCATCACGAGCTGGCCCGAGGTGTCGAAAGTGAAGGCATCAGGCGGCATGAAGGCCTGGAGCACGCCGAGCAGGCCGCCGGCGAAACCGGCGTAAGCCGCCGCGATCACGAAGGCCGTCAGCTTGTAGCCGTGGATGTTGTGCCCGACCGCGGTGGCGCGCAGCGGATTGTCCCGGATCGCGCTGAAAATAGCGCCGACCGGCGAGCGCACGATCCGGAGCGCGATGATGACGCCGACGAAGTAGCAAAGCGCGATGAACTGGTAGAGCGACCAGCCATTGGTGAAGTGGAGCGTGGTGAAGCCGAGATTGAAGGTCGGCGTCGGCACCCCCGGCAGACCGTTCTCGCCGCCGGTGAAATCCGACAAAGGATTGAACTCGACGAAGAAGAACACCTGCGCGATCGCCACGGTGATCATGGCGAAATAGATGCCGGTCCGGCGCAGCGCAATCAGGCCGACGAGGTATCCGGTCGCCGCGGCCGCAATCATGCCGATGATCAGCGCACCCAGCACGTTGCCGAAGCCGGCGCGCGTCAGGAGGTAGGCGGCGACGAAGCCGCCGGTGCCGTAGAAGGCGGATTGGCCGAACGACAATAGCCCGGTGAAGCCGAACAGGATGTCGAAGCCGAGGCCGAACAGGCCCCAGACCAGGATCCGGTTGACGGTGTTGGGCGCGAAGCCGAGATGGGGCAGCACGAAGGGAGCCACGATCAGGCCGACGGCCGTCAGTGTCTCGATCAGGAACGGGCGTTGCTTGAACATGGGAAAATCGCTTACTCGCGGCCCTGGACGCCGAGCAAGCCATGCGGTCGCACCACGAGCACGAGCGTCATGACCGCAAACAGCATCACATAGGCGTAGCCGGGGTTGAACATGGAGGTGACGCTGATGATCTCGCCGGCGATCAGACCGCCGAGGATCGCGCCCGGAAACGAGCCGACGCCGCCGATCACCACCACCACGAAGGTCTGGACCAGGATGTCGTCTCCGATGCCCGGCGTCAGCGACACCACCGGCGCGTTGACGATGCCGGCAAAGCCGGCGGCCATCGCGCCGATGCCGAACACCACCATCAAGACGCGATAGACGTTGATGCCGAGCGAATCCACCATCACCGAATCCTCGATGCCGGCCCGCACGATCAGGCCGAGCCGGGTCCGGTAAAGGATGATGAACAGCGCGCCGAGGGCGATCGCGACGATGCCGACCACGGCGAGGCGGTAGGTCGGATAGAACATGAAGCCGAGATTGGTGATGCCCTGGAATAGCGCCGGCGGCGGCACCAGCTGCGACTGGCTCGAGAAGATCAGGCGCACCAGCTCGACGAAGCAGATGCCGAGCCCGAAGGTCACGAGCAGTTGATCCTCGTGCGGGCGATCATAGAAGTGGCGGATAATGACGCGTTCCATGACAACGCCGAGCAGCATCACGAACAGCGAGCCTGCGACCACGGCGAGGATGAACGATTCCGTGTACTGGTAGGCCACGAAGCCGGCATAGCCGCCGATCATGAACATCGCGCCGTGCGCGAGGTTCAGCACGCCGAGCGTGCCGTAGATGATGGTCAGGCCGGAGCTGATCAGCGCGAGCAAGGCACCCAATGCGAGCCCGTTGAAAAGCTGTGAAACGAGGTTAGGCCAACTTATCATGCGACAATCGCTGTTGTGGCGCGCGAGGGTGCGCGTCAGAAAAAGGTGACGCCGCGGGACCGGAGTGCAGTCCGCGGCGTCACAGGGGTTTGCGAGATCTCAGCTGTAGTCGCCGAGATGGCAGCCGAAGGCGTCGGGCTTCTGCATCAGGGCTTCGCCCGGGACGATCTCGACGACGTCGTACCAGTCTTCCTTGTTCTTCATGTCCTTCTGCTGCTTGCCCTTGACGATGATCACCGGGCGAACGCACTGATGATCCTCGGGGCGGTAATGCACGTCGCCGACCAGCGACGGGATTGTTTCGCCCTTCTCGTAGGCCTTGATCACGTCGGGCGGACTGAAGCTGCCGGCCTGCTCGCACATGTGCGCCCAATGCGCGAAGCTGACATAGGCGTTCTCGGCGCCCCATTCGGGCTTGTAACCGTACTTCTTCTCGAAGGCTTCGTTGAACATCTTGGCCAGCGGGAACTTGTCCTCGATCGTCCACCAATAGTCGGTGGCGGCATAGACGCCCTGCATCAGGCCGCCGGTCTCGCGCGCGATGAAAGGCACCTGGTAGGGGACGACCAGCTTCATCTTGTCGAGCACGCCGAACTGCTTTGCCTGCTGGGTCGACAGCACCGCATCATGGCCCCAGTTCACGTTGATGAGCACGTCGGCGCCAGAGTTCGCGACGTTCAGCAGGTAAGAGGAATAGTCCGGCGCGCCGAGCGGGGCGACCTGGTTGGTCACGGTGGTCCAGCCAGCGGTCGCCAGGAAGTCCTGCATCGACTTCGTGACGGTGTGGCCGTAGGTGTAGTCCGGCGTGAGATACGCGGCTTTCTTGCCCTTGCCGAACTCCCGCACCATCACCGGGCCGATCGCTGCAGCCGCAGTCTGCCCGTAGAAGTTCTGGCGGAAGCCGTAGCGAACGCAGTCCTTGCCGGTCGTGTCGTTCGAGCCGGAAATGCCGCACACGAAGATCACATGCTCGCGCTGAGCGAGCTTGTTCAGCGCCACCGCAACGGCGCTCGACGTGCCGCCGGTGATCATGATCGCCTTGTTCTCGCTGATGAAGCGCTGCTGCGCCTGCACCGCCTCGTTCGGCTTGGCCGCCGAATCGGCGACGCCGAACTTCAGCTCCTTGCCGAGCACGCCCTTGCTGGTCTTGGGCGAGATCTTCTTGATCAGCTGGTGGCCTTCGTTGATGTGCTCGATCGCGAGCTGGTAGCCCTTGAGCTCGTCCTCACCCTGCACCGCGTAGGTGCCGGTGCGCGGCACCGAGATGCCGATGAAGGCGGTGGAACCCGACACGCCAACCGGATAAGTGCCAATCGCCGGCTTGTCGTCGGCAAAGGCCGGCATCGCCGGCAGCATGGAGCCGCCGATGAGGCCGGCGGTGGTCTGGAGCAGACCACGGCGCGAGATGCCGCGGCGAATGAGATCGTCAGTCATGATCGTTTCCTCCGAATATCACTCTTGTTTGCAGGCGCCAGCACGACCTGTCCGGCGCCAGCCGACCGCAAAGGCCTGCTGCGCCGGGCACGTCACATCCGCGTGTAGCTCTTGGCGCTTAGCATTGCTTGTAAAGCCCCGCTGTCAATTTCGCCTTTGGTCGAACGACAAAAATTATCACGTGAAAACATATCGGATCACGATATATATTAGCCTTTGTGAGTACGAGGCTGGCGAGCTTGGCGAGAGAAATGGCGCGGCGAACGACAGTGGCGGGTACCCGGAAGCGACGGTCGTGGCCGCAAGGTGCGGAGCGGCAGGAGGCGGCGTGGTTGGTGGAAGAGGTGAACGGACAGGGGGCGACACCACAGTCCGGCGATGCCTCGCGCATGCCCGACCCTCGCAATCGAACGACCGGTGAGCGGGGACCGGCAGTCGGCTCTGTTCAGGCGAAGCGTGTGCCCGGGCCGATGAAGCGGCTGAGCGTGCGTGCCCAGAACGTCCTGAAGGAGCTCGCAGTCGAGCTCAACGGCGAGCAACCGCCGAAAGGGAATTGGTCGCCGTCGCGCGAATTGCTGCGGGCGCTCACGGCCGAACGTCTCGCGACGGCGCGCAATTGCGGGCCGCATACGATGCGGGAGATCGTGGACTGGGCGCAGGCCTGCGGCGTGACCATCAAGCCGGTAATCCCGCCCGGCGGTTCGCTGTCGCAGATGTGGAGCGAGCTGATCGCCAATGCCTCGGCAGGCAACCTGACCGGCGCCGAGATCGCCGGTGCACTGCAGCGCTCGATCAGGCGGAAGAGCGCCCGGATCCCGATCGCGTTTCAGGTCATCCTGGTGAAGATCCTACTCTCGAGCTTCGAGTAGAGCGCCGGATAGCTGTGTATCCGGAGTTCCCGCTGCTTGGTGCGGGCGCTCCTGCTTGCTACTTTTGGCTAACGGCCCGCGTCGCCGGGTGGGAAGCACGGAGACGGCATGGCATGGTTCAGGTGAAGAAGGCGCAACGGGCGACTGCGGTCAGGTCTGCGCCATCCGCAGCCACCCACACGATGCATGACTCCGACTATGCTGCGCTGGCGCAGTTCCGGTACCAAATCCGGAGCTTTCTGGCCTTCAGCGAGGCAGCCGCAGCAAAGCAGGGATTGACGCCTACGCAGCATCAGGCGCTGCTTGGCATCAAGGGCTTCGTGCGCCCGGGTCCTGCGACAGTCGGTGATGTTGCGCGCTTTCTGCTGATCCGACCTCACTCGGCGGTTGAATTGATCAATCGTTTGGCCAAGCTTGGGCTAGTAAGCCGGGTTGCCGACCCGCAGGATGCCAGACGTGTGCGCCTCAAGCTGACCGGGAGAGGTGAACAGAAACTGCGGGCACTATCGCAGAGAAATCTTCAGGAGCTCCGCCGTGCCGCGAGCCCGGCGCTGGATCGCCTGCTGAGGTCGTTTCGGGAATCTGGCGGGCCGAAACCAGCGCGCTAGGCCCCAAGGAGGCCACGTCTACTCAGGCTTGCGTTATCGGCACCGGCTACGCATCAGCCTCCTGGACGATTGGTTTCCACCTCCGCGGCTGACGGATCGCAGTTTCCGCCGGATTTTGAGAGCCGTCTCTTGGCTCGAAAGGCGACTATCTGGTGAGCAGGCCTGAAATCAGCGCCGCGGCGCCAAGGCCCAGAAACGACAGAATGACTGGAGGGTACAGAACCAGAGCGGCTTCGAAGCGCAGGAATTTTGGATGATCGCCAGCGCGACTCGGGAGCCCAATGAAAATCAGGACGCCTGCAGCTGCGATCATGACAGCTCCGATCAGGATGTCCATTTCCGCCTTCCTTTCCACATGCCCAAGTCCACATGCCCAAGGCAACAGCTCGCGAACGACAAGAGTGCCAGCGAGCTATTCGCCGTGGAAAGAGGGAACGGTACGCTTCAGTACGGTGTTTGTTGAAAAATCGGCATTTGGAGAGCTCGCTCAGATCTGCTTCACGCCATGACCGGCCTTGGTGGTCAGGCCAAGAACCCGCTCGCGGGTGCGACTTCTCGCTGCGTCCACCAGCATCGTGCCTGCCCAGCGATAGACGTTATGCTCCTTGACCTGCTGTCGCATGAGCTTCATGCGCTCGGCCTGCTCCTCGATTGGCATTGTAAGTGCAAGCTCGATAGCCGATGCCATTTCTTCGGTGTCATAGGGATTGACGATGAGAGCCTCGGATAATTCTCGTGACGCCCCGGTGAAGCTCGACAAGATAAGGACCCCAGCGTTGTCTTCTCGCGAGCTAACGAACTCCTTCGCGACGAGGTTCATTCCGTCATGCAGGCTGCTGACGACGCAGGCATCGGCCGCTCTGAACAGCCGGAACACGTCTGACGGCTCGTAGTGCCGCGCGACCAAATGCATCAAGGGTTGGCGACCGCGGTGCCGCTCGTTTATTTCGGCAGCGAGCGCCTCCGCTTCAGCCTGGAGCTTCGAGTACGCGTTGAGTTTGCTGCGCGTCGGTGCTGCGACCTGGATGAAGGCAAGCCGATCTGTCCAGGCCGGATTTCGCGACAAAAGCGCGTCTACGGCCCGCATGCGATCAAGAATGCCTTTGGTGTAATCGAATCGCTCAACGCCTACGATCAGCCTCGTATCCTCCGCCAATCCGAACTGGGCGAGGATGCTAGATCGGCATTCCGTGGGAGGTGGTAGCTTTTCCAGTTCCCTTGGCGGCCATTCGATCGAGATTGGATAAGGACGTATTCTGGTCTCATGTCCTCCAAGGCTGACTGCCTGCACTTCGCGATCGATCCTGCTCTCCAAGAAGCGATCCACACCCTCGATGAAGTTGTTGCAGTGAAATTGGGTATGAAATCCAACAATGGTGCTGCCGAGCAATCCTTCGATAATCTCCGCCTTCCACGGGCAGATGCTGAAGGTTTCCGCATTCGGCCACGGAATGTGCCAGAAGGTTATGATCGTCGCCCTGGGCAGGCGCTCACGGATCATTCTTGGAGCAAGCGCGAAGTGATAGTCCTGGACCAGCACAATGGGGTCCTCGGCGCGCGCCTCGGCAACGACTGCATCGGCAAAGCGCTGGTTGATCTGCCGATACATTTGCCAGTCGCTGGACCTGAACGTAGGGCGCACGAAAGCGATATGGCACAATGGCCAGAGCCCTTCATTGGCAAAACCGTAGTAATATCCGTCCTGTTCTTTCTCAGAGATCCAGATGCGCCGAAGCGTGTAGGCCGGGGCCGCCTCGGGGACGCGGAGCCTATCGTGGTCGTCGACGGTCTCCCGATCGGCGCTGCCGCTGCCGTGTGCGATCCAAGTGCCACCGCAGGCACGCATGATCGGCTCCAGGGCCGAGACCAATCCACTCGCCGGCCGCTGCACCACAGTCCCCGCTTCCGAAGTGTTGTGAATGTAGGGCTCCCGATTGGAAAGGACGAGAACTTCGGCCCCCGGGAGGACGCTTTGCAGCACCTCCTGAAGCGATTTCGGCGTCCAATCGATCTGGCTTGTAAACGTAACTTGTTCGGCGCTACGCAACAGCTTGTGAATTTCTCGATCAATAGACGAGCCACCGAGTTGGAGTGGCACTCCCTGAGCACCTCGACGGACCTCCTCGACCGCGCGTCGCAATGCCTTCATCCAGCCGCGCATCATGAGGACGGCGAAAATGATCGTGCCAACGGTCAGGACCAGAACGACGCCGGCAAGCGCGGCAAGCAGATACGCCAGCACCTGGCTGGACCTGGCCGCCGCGAAGCTGAGGTCGGTTAGAATGACGAGGTAGGAACGACCTCGGCTACTCGAGATCGGAAACGCAGCTACAAGAATTCGTCGCCCGCCGCTGGCGATGCTTGCGAAACTCTCGTTCTCGGATTTGGCCGACTTTTCGCAGGAGAAGCTCGCCGGCATCTCCGGTGTTGGCGCGAGCAACGAGCCTTCCGGATCACAAAATCCAACCGCGAGAATCTTCTTGTCGAGCGCCACTCTCTTGAAAAGGTCCGAGAGCCGGTCCCAGGCCTGGTCTTCCACATCACGACTAAGCAACGGCTGGATGGCGTTGAAGACCAGCTTGGATCTGGCTTCAACATCGCTTCGCGACCACTGCTGTACGATTCCTCCGGTAAATGGCGAGATACCGAACGCCACGACTGCGGCTACCGCCAGGCCGAAAATACCATAGCGGAAGAACTCCTTGTACGATATCGGGGTCACTCCGGAGCTACCCCGACCGTCCGCTGGCATTTGCTCGAGCCGTCTAGCAGGCGCAGCTCTCGCGGCGCATTGGCCACTGCCGATTGCGCTAAGCGGTAGTGAGCGAACATATACCAGACCAAAGGACGGCTGCTGTTAGCTCGGATTGGCGAGCCGCTTCCCCTCCTCAAAGCCCGTACGCTCGTTGTTGCAGGTGAGACAAGTCGCACGTGCCATTTGCGTACCGTGGATTGCCAGCCGTTCATGCCGATGCGGCGTCTTTTCCTCGCAAGACAGGCAGTACGCTTGCGGAAAGACATTGAGTGCCGTTTGATTCGATTTGCTGATCATGAAAGCCCCCTGCGCAATATCCTTCGGAGGTCGCCCGCGAGCAAGCGGCTGCGGGGCAGATCGGCTGCTATTGTACAGAACTGTACCGTGTTTCGTCACGTAGCAAGCTGTGCGCGCTCTGCCGAAGATCACTCCTGTCCCACACAGCAGCCCGCCAACGTGCGGGTGAATTAGCGCGCGGCGGGAGTTGGAATCCCAGCGTTCCTCGGCTGGGGTCCGCCTCTCCTGACGGCATGACCTGTCCATCCGTCCCGGGCAAGGTCGGTGGTCGATTCCCCTGCCCGTCGTTCAAAGCGCGAAACCGGTTGTACGGTTGCACCCCGAGTAATCTTGCAAGTCAGCGCCTCTTGAATTCGCGCTTCACTTGCGCTTCTTCGGCAGTGCGTTCTTCCCGACGATCGAAAGCGCAATCAGACCGAATGTGATCAGGCGCGGGATGAAGTACACCGGCTCGCTCGCATTCGTCACTTGCACCACAGCCAGGACAAATCTTGCGACGGCGTCGATCACAAACGCAGCCGCAAAGAGCAGGAAAAAGGTGTCGCCCGTCTTACGCCAAAACTTCAGGAAATATATGCTCGCCAGGAGCGATGCGAATGCCGTCGCACCTGAAAGAACGGGATTCAAATGGTCCATCAGTCGGCCTCCCAGATCATGCCGATAAGCAGGACCGTCATGGCGAACAGGCCGATCGATAGACGCACGGCGGAAAGATCAACTTGAGGAAATACGATCTTATCGATCCAGAGAGCAGCATTTTCGAAAGTCAGACCCGCGAAGCAGACGGCGCTCCATAGGAGCAACTTCGACCTGTTACCGATATATGCCCGAATGAGCAGCCATGCACAAAAGCCGCTCGTGATCGCGCAAAGTGTGTAAATCACCGCAGCCATGACTAATCCTTTCGAATCCTGAAGGCATCTGAAAATGCCTGGATGCGGTGTGGGCTGTTGTGGATGATATGTGTGATTGGGATCAAATGCCGCGAATACGCCAAGGCCAAGCTATCGACCACTGGCCGCAATTCGGGCCGCGGCGCAAACGCATAGATCCCCGCCTCGCCGTCGAGGAAGCCATCCTTCCTCAGGGACGCTAGAGCATCGGCCATCTCGATCTTGCCCGCGTAAAGGCGTGCAGCGAGCGACTCCACGTCGAAGCGCTCGCCGGGCCGCTTGTGGAAGAACAAAAGGGCTTCGAGCTGCGCCACAGAGCGAATGTAGCGTCGGACAAGCTCCTCTACCTCTTCCGGCAGTGCTTCATCAGACATCGTCGACCTCAGCCAGCGGCACGCAAGCTGATCGATTCAATGCAGAAATTCAAGACTGCTTTTCCTCTGCCACAAATCTAAGCCGACCGGATCAAATGCAACTGGAAAAGGCGGCGTCATCTCAGATGACACCGCCGATAAGCATGCTGGAAATAGGGACCGAAATCGGCTCAGTACTTGAATTCGGGCATCTTCTTCAGCTGATCCTTGTTGGCGTTCAGCACCACGTGATCCGGATACCAATTATCGCTTCGCTGGGCCGACGTTGATGCGCTTCCCGTCGTGCTCGTCGAACCGGCATTGCCGGTCTTTCCAGCGCCATCGTTGGACACGGTCTTCACCGGTTCTTTGGCGAATTTGAGCTGATCGAACGTTACGGCGACGTTGTGCTCGCCCATTCCAAGGAATCCTCCCACTCCGATCACCACGTTGGCAACCCGCCCGCTGGAATCCAGGATCAGATCATTGATGTCGCCGATCTTCTCGTTGCTGTTGTTATAGACGTTCACGCCAACGAGTTTCGATGCACGCCATTCACCTTCCTTGTGCATGGAGGCGGTCGAGGCAGCCGGCTGCACGTTGGGCGCCGCGGTCGTCGCGTTGTTCTGGGACGACTGCGCCATGACCGGCGTAGCCAGCAGCATCGCGGAGGCAAGAATGCAAAGTGATATCTTCATGACGATTGCTCCTACTTCTGTTGGATCATCGTCAACTCATCGCACGCTCGCAAGTTTCGTTTTCCTGAATGCGAATGTACGCTCCCGCACGAGACTTATCCGACTAGCTTGAGGCGGCTGCGCATCTTTTGATGAAGCATTGCACGTGTCACGGAAGGGTTGCATATGATGAACTCGACCATAGCGATAATGTCGTCCCTGGTGCGATTGCAGCAAGGGTTCTCGTAAGCGGCAAGAAGCCTTTGCGCCTCCTCCAAGGCCCCCACCAGAACTTCGGTATCGGTTCGGATCCGGACTTCTTGCGATGACATCTCCGCCTCTATTGCTTCACGAATATCTGGACACTGTTGGCTGCCGTACAGCCGACTTAACGGCAGTAGGGAATTGCGTTCACGAATATGCAATTCGGAGGGGCGGCACCGCACAAGGACGGTTGTGCGCCGACAGGATGATCCCCTGACAATCGCAAGACATCGCTTTCAGCCTGGCCTCGTCCATGACGACGATCCCCGCCCTGCGACATCCAATCACTCCGTCGCGCATCATACTCCCGAGAGCGACCGTAACGCCGGCGCGTCGGACCGCGAGAGCATTGGCTATGTAACTATGCGTGAAAGGTATCTCGCGAGACCCGAGCCTGTCGCTGGCAACCAGGAGCCACCGGGCGAGGCGCTGGTGCAGCGTGTGCCTGGAATTGCAGGCTGATAGCTGCGAACTGTGAATCAGGATCGCCTGAACATAGCCTAAAAGCATCTTTTCAAGCTCGACGTCCCTCTTGATCAAAGAAATCAGCTGATCGGACTGGATCCGAAGCGCTTGGCCCGGCACTCTCACGCTGCAGCGGTGCGGCGAAACGTGCATGCCCAGGACCAACGGCACGCCGACAAAATCCTTCATCCCGAGCGTATGGATCTCGACCGGCAGGCAGTCGCCCGCACGGGTCGTGACAGAACACCCGCCGGACTCGATGAAGTAGGCATGGCGAAGAGGAGTGCCGCGATCGTAGAGAATTTGTCCTTTGTTCAGAGACACCGTCTCGCAGCTTTCGAGCAAACGGCACTGCGATGAAGCCGACAGTCGGGAGACGAGTTCGTTGCGGCTAGTCCCGCAGAAGGGCTCGTCCAAACCAAGCCGCTTCGGGTTGAATTCGTTTTCGATCAACCGCAGTGGCGATGAAGAATGTTCCATGTCAAGCCCAATTCTAGACCGCTACAATGATTGCCTGTACGATGGGATGGATCGAGCGATCCTGGGAGTCAGGGTGACCGATAGAACTGTCGGGAAAAACCTGACAAGAACCAGAAACATCGAGGAAGTGCCAGCACGTGGGCGTTTTGCTGTCTCATTTGATACCCACCCGCATGGAGGCGCCCACCTCAATCTCCCGGCGCGCAGCCCGCCGCCCCTTGATCCTCGTCTTCATCGCGGCAGCGATGCCTCTTGCGCTTTTTGCGGGTTGGGTCGTTTTCCTGAACGCGCAGCAGCAGCGCAGGGGCTCTCAGGCTGCTGCCGTGGAGACGCTCGATAGCGTCGTCAACCGGCTTGCTTCCGAGATCAGTCTCCAGCTCGAGATCGCCGAGACCGTCGCGGCTTCCGCAACACTCGACAAGCCGGACCTTGACGCGTTCTATCGCGAAGCGACGCGTGTCAACGAAGCACGTCCTCTTTGGCAGACGATTCAGCTCGTCGATCCTGACGGGAATCAGGTGCTTGATGTCAGCCGTCCGCTCGGAGATGGGATGCGCGCCACCGCCGACCGAGAGAACTTCGAACAGATCCTGAAAACGAGAAAGCCGGCGATCGGCGGAATTGGGCCGCGTGGTCCCATCACCGGCAAACGCGTGGTGGCCGTCAGGGCCCCCGTTGAGCGCGATGGACAATTGAAGTTTGTACTCACGGTGGCTCTGGTGCCCGATGCAATAAGCCAGATTTTGAAGAGCGCAGGAGCCCCGGCCGGTTGGGTGGGTTTCGTGGTCGATGCCAAGGGGAACATCGTCGCCCGCACCTTCGGTGAACAATCCGAACTCGGACAATCTGCCAGCGCTACGGTCCGCCAGGCGATAGCCTCAGCGCCAGAAGGAAGCTACGTCAAAACCACCCCTGCCGGCGAACAAGTCGACTCGATCTACAAAGTCATCCCCGGAACCAGCGGATGGTCGGTCCATTTCGGAATACCGACGCAGGAACTGAATGGTCCCGTCCAGCGCTCAGCCATTTTCCTTGCCGGGGGTGGGGTATTGAGCTTCGTCTTGGCTCTGACTTTGGCCTGGTACACCATACGCGACATTTCGCTTCGCCGGCGCGAGCAAGAGGCGCAGGCGGCATTGGCACTCAGCGCAAGTGAAGAGCGACGGAGGCTGACGATCGATGCCGCAGATCTCGGCGTGTTCAGCTGTGATTTTTCGACGAGAGAAGCGCTTGTATCGCCCCGCGCACGAGAATTGCTCCAGATCGAGGGGGCGCGCTCCGAAGGCGATACGAGCGTTCCGATCGACCGGATGCTGAGCAGCATTGATCCCGCCGACCAGCAAAAGTTTGAGGCTTCGTTGCTGAGTTGCCGTTCGGGAAACGTCGCGATTGCTGATTTCCGCACTGCGGCCCCTCGTAGCAGGTGGTTACGGGCCAGCGGACGGCTGTCTCGACTCGACGAAAACAACCTAGACGTCGTGTATGGCGTCATTCTGGATATCGACGAGACCAAGCGAGCTGAGCTGGAGCGACAGCAACTGCTTCGACGTCTTTCCGAAGCGGAAGAAAATGAACGCCGTAGAATCGCAAGAGAGCTTCACGATCAGATCGGCCAGACGGTCACAGGTCTCCTTCTCGGTCTAAAGAACCTGGAGCCGCTTCTTGGCGCGAGCCCGAGACGCAAGCTCGGATTGGAGAGGCTCAATTGGCTGCAAGGACTCGCGAGAGGGATTGGGCGCGATATCCATCAAATCGCCTCTGACCTGCGCCCGACTGCCCTTGACGACCTGGGCCTTTACAAGGCGCTGGAGGCATTCTGCGCAGAGATCCAGCGCAGGTTCGGGATCAGCGTCGATTTTCAGCCTCTGGGCAGAAGAGATCGTCTCGGCCAGGACGTCGAAATCGCGGTCTACCGCGCCGTCCAGGAGGCCGTGAACAACGTGGTCAAACACGCGCAAGCTCGAAACGTCAGCGTGGTCATCGACCGACGCACAGCTGAGCTTAGGATCGTGGTCGAAGACGACGGGAACGGCTTCGACTTTCAGGAATTCTCGCAGGGTGAGAGCCGCCACGCAAAATTGGGCCTGTCCGTCATCGAGGAGCGCCTCACGCTGCTCGGTGGATCTTTGGCGATCGAATCTGAACCCGGCCACGGCACCTCTCTTTTCATGAGAATACCGGTGCCAATAGAGGAGATGGGCTATGTGCCCGATCCGGATCACGTTGACTGACGATCATCCGCTTGTTCTGGCCGGAATGAAGGCGTTGCTTCAGGATGTGCAGGACATTGAGATCGTCGGGGAAGCAACGGATGGACAGGCCGCCCTTGATGTCATTCGCAAGGCCACACCGGATATTGCCATCCTGGACATTTCACTGCCCGGTATCAGTGGCCTTGAAGTTGCTCGCACCCTGGCGACGCAGCTTCCTCAAGTTCGTCTTCTGGCGCTGACCGTGCACGAGGATCACGCCTACGTTCAACCGATGCTGCAAGCGGGAGCTCGCGGCTATCTGCTGAAGCGCTCTGCGGCCGACGAGCTCGAGCGCGCAGTTCGCGCGATCGCTGGAGGTGGTTTGTATCTGGATCCTGCAATTGCGGAGAAAGCACTTCCATCCGCGCAGGGCGCCCACTCGTCTTCCGGCGCTTCCACAGCCGGCGAGCTGACACCGCGCGAGAGTGAGGTTCTCAGATTCATCGCACAAGGCTTCAGCAACAAGGAAATTGCCAATCAGCTAAGCATCAGCATCAAGACCGTCGAAACTTACAAGGCCAGGGCGGTCGAAAAGCTCGGACTGTTCACGCGTGCCGACATCGTGCGCTACGGCGTGGCCCTTGGCTGGTTGAGCCATTCGGGAAAGAGTGCGGATCAAGTTTGAGCGGGAAATAGGTGGGCCAAACGGCCCCGCGTGGCATGAGGACGTCAGGATTATCCCGACAAGCCCCGCTCATCTCCTGACTGCCCGATGGGACGCCGTCCATTATCTTCCATGAAGCGGACGAGAGAACCAACGCGAATCGCCGGCCGGAACACCGTTCTTTCCGGCTTCTGCATTCCGCACGTATTGGACGGATCATGGTTGTTTGGAGGCATACATGAGAAATGTACTTTTCCGAGGACGTCCCGGTCGCCAGCTCTTTGCACAGTATGAGAAACTGCCCGGGCTCGCCACTCGGACGAGCTCGCGGCTAGATGCCCGCACGGCGAGAACCGCGGGCATTTGCCTCGCTTGCATCTACCTCACCTGTCTCCTGTTCTCGGCATACGCGATTGCTTGACGGCAATAGGCGTGTGGCAACCGACATCGAGGAATGACGGGGTCGGATTCATCGTCCCGATCCTTTGCAGGAACTCGTTTGATCATGGATACAGTCGTGGTGCTCCTGATCCTCGGTATGTTGTTCACGGCTCTTTGTGTCGCGGCGCTGGAGATCGCGGCACGTCGATTTTCCCGGACTCTTGAGCGTCAGCTTCCGATGTAGTGTGCCGCGCACCCATCTCACTGCGCGATGAGGATTGCTGTTATGCAAGGTGGGGGCCGCCTCGATTGACGGCCCTCCAAGTTTGCGCCTATCGGCAGACGCGCACGTGCTTGACGATACGCCGACCATGATAGCCGCGCTTGACTACGGTCCGCACGGTGCAGACCCTCCGATGATGATGATAGTGATAGCCAGCCTGCATCGTCTCGGATGTTGCCGCGGCGCCGACCGGTGGCGCCATCATCGCATTGGCAGGAACCAAGAACTGAGTGCCCGCAAGCAAAGCAGCGGCCGCAAATCCATAGGCGATTTTCTTCATAGTTTTTCCTTGTCGTACGCCCCCTCCGCACTTCTAGGTCGGTCCAATGAATGCGGAGTGAACGGCGATACTGACAATCGTCGTCGCGATCTTTCGCCGCAGATGCGGAAAATGGATAGCTGCCCCCGCCGCCGAGAGGTGCTTGGAATTGAGGCTTATCCCAATCCGCTTAGATGTCCCGCAGGAACTGCCGAAGTTGCTTTTTGCTTATTCACGTCTCAAAAGTCGCTATCTCGAACGCACTACCCTCACCGGCTAGAGCGAACAGCGGCCTTAACGGAAGGGAGTGAACAGGCACTCTCGCCAGAGCACATGGGAGCCTGCCGTGCTTTCGCTGATGGATATTGCTGCCGTACTGCTCACATTGTCTGCCGCCTTCGGCTGGCTCAATCACAAGTTCTTGCCGCTCTCCCGCAGCGTAGGTCTTCTTTTGATGAGTGTCCTGACGTCGCTGCTGATGATCGGTCTGGATGCAGCGGTTCCGACGGCTCATCTGCTAAACCAACTTGCCGACGGACTCCGACAGATCGACTTTACCGAAGTCGTCGTCAATGGAATGCTTGCATTTCTGCTGTTCGCCGGCGCGTTGCACGTAGATCTGGACACACTCAGAAGCCGCTCCATTCCGGTATTTATTCTGGCCGTTCTCGGCACCTCGATCTCGACCGTCCTCGTAGGCCTGATGTTCTGGTTCGTCTGCGGCCTTGTGAACCTACCCGTATCGTTGGCTTGGGCATTCGTGTTCGGCGCATTGATCAGCCCGACTGACCCCGTTGCTGTCCTGAGTACGCTTCGCAACACCAAAGTGCCGAAAGAGCTGCAGATCGAGACGGAAGGCGAGGCATTGTTCAACGACGGCGTCGGGATTGTTCTGTTCACGATCATGCTTCGCTTTGCGAGCACCGGAGACGGCGCTCAGGTTTCGACTGCCGATGTCGCTGAGTTACTCGTTCGCGAAGCTGGTGGCGGAATAGTGCTGGGCTTGTTGACTGGCTATGTTGCGTATCGCGCGATGCGGCTCATCGACGACTACGCCATAGAGGTACTGATCTCTCTCGCGCTCGTCACCGGAACATACGCACTTGCGTTACATCTGCACGTCAGCGGGCCGCTCTCCATGGTCGCCGCAGGCCTCCTCATCGGCGACCGAGGACCGCGATATGCGATGAGCGAGCGGACACAAGGATATCTCTTCGCGCTCTGGACCCTCGTCGACGAAATCCTCAATTCCGTCCTTTTTCTGCTTATCGGGCTCGAGACCTTGATACTGCGCTTTGATCTTCGCAGCCTTGGCCTGGCGGCAGCGTCAATTCCAGTCGTTCTCTTCGCCCGGTTTGTCTCCGTTTCAGTCCAACCGTTTTTGTTCGGATGGACTCAGCTGCTTTCCCTGCGCAACGCGCCCTTTCTCACCTGGGCGGGCGTTCGAGGCGGGATTTCAGTTGCACTCGCGCTATCAGTGCCGGATAGCCCGGCCAAGGCCGCCATGCTCGCCTCAACCTATGCGGTCGTCCTGTTCAGCATCATCATTCAAGGCTCGACTCTAGGCTGGGTGGCAAAGCGGACTGTCGGACAATAGGTCTCGTCTCCAATGACCCTCCAAGCGCAGGCGACAAGCGTCTCATTTTTGCACTGATCAATCCTCATAGCTGTCGATGACGGCATCGGCGATCACGCGTTTGGTGAGGACGCCAACGATATCGTTCACGCGTGGGCGCGAGGCAGAGCGGACAACAATTGCCGCGCCGGCCCGATGGCGCTTCAACCTGGCAAACACCAAGCTCAAAAGGTCCTGATCGCGGCAAATGACCATTCGCCGCTCGACGAATTGCTCGACCATGAGAGCTGGGTTCGATTGCGACTCCGCCCATAAGCCGGAACGTGGTGGGATCAGCCCGACAATCCGGCCTTCGCGCTCAACCACGATAGGAAGTGCATCATCGATATCTTCCGCAGCCATGGCCTGTTTTAGTGTCGTTCCTACTCCGGCGACGATAAAGCGCCTCTCCATGATGTCCTGGGCCTGCTTCACCAGATAGAGGTTGATATGCCGCTCCTTCGGAATGCGGTGCCCGCGGTGGCGCAGCTTGATCGTGTAGATCGTCTCGTTGACGAGTGCACGCCGGACGCCTGCAGCCAACGCCACCGCAACGATCACCGGAACGATGATTGCGTAATCGCGGGTCATCTCGAAGACCATCACGATCGCCGTCATGACGCCGCCCGTACCTGCACCGACGATGGCCGCCATTCCAATGATCGCGGCCGAAGATGGCGTTAGCCCTGAATGAGGCAGGATTGGATTGGTTGCAGCGGCAAAGGCGGCCCCCAGCGTGGCGCCAAGGTAAAGCGATGGCGAGAAGATCCCGCCCGACGCCCCGCAGCCGAGGCTGACCGTCGTTGCCAACAGCTTCAGCACGAACAGCAGCGCCAGTAACCCCGCCGCCGTCATCTTGTGGTCCAGTATCTCCTGAATGACGGAGTAGCCGACGCCGTCGACGTAGGAGTGGCCAAAGGCATGGGTGAGCACCACCATCATCAGGCCGATTGACGACATGCCGATGATATTTTGAACATACTCGTTGCCAGACAGCTTCGGAAACCCGTCTTCCATGAAGACGAGCAGACGGATAAACGCCCAGGCTGCCGCTCCAGACAACAAGCCAAGCAGGACAAATGCGAGAGCTTCCTGCGCATTGAAGGATGCGACCATGCTGAATTGCACATCCGGAACCGAAAAGGCCGGGTCCGGACCGATCAGGATGCGCCCGATCGTCGTCGCAGCCCCCGTGGCCACGACGACTGGGAGGAATGTCCGGTTTGAAACTTCCGGCAGAAGAATTTCCAGAGCAAACAGCACGCCGCCCAGCGGAGTATTGAAGGTTGCGGCAATGCCCGCGCCCGCGCCCGCGGACAGCAGCGTGATCCTCTGCCGGGTCGAAAGCCCGACGAATTGAGCAAAGGCTGAGCCAAGGGCTGAGCCTATCTGAATGATAGGGCCTTCGCGCCCGACGGCGGCGCCGCTTCCGATCGATATTGCGGACGCCAGCGCCTTTATCAAAGCTACCGAACCCCGAATTTTGCCGCGCTTGTAGAATATGGCGTCCATCACTTCGGGTACGCCATGTCCCTTTGCTTCTGGAGCGAACCGCCGGACGAGAAAAACGACGATGAGGCCGCCGATCACAGGCGCAAGAAGAACAAAGTCGCCGAAAGGACTGGGGCCCTCACTGACGTTTGCGTCGTAAACGACGCTCAGCCTGCCATTGTAAGACAAGTTGTGCACGAGGCCGATCAGCGCGCGAAAGCCGACGGCGCCAAGTCCGGTCATGACGCCAATCACCAAGGCGAGCGCGCAAAGCACGAGAAGGCTGACCTTCCGCTCTTCAGCAAACGGCTTGATGCTGCTGCCGATCGGGGCTTTTCGCGTGCCGTAAGTCAGGACCGAGGGCATTTGACCACTATTGCGCACAGACAACGATATGAACTCTGGTTCCGAAAGGCGGTTCCTGCCGAGAAGCACGGCGACAATCCGCGCCCATCGAGCCTCCACGTCACCGCCATTGGACGCCCTTAGTGGTTGCCCGTCGATTCATGGTGCCCATCCAACGGTAGTCAGGAAGCTCCAGTTCGTCGGCGATGTCCCGCCCAATTGCGAGCCTCGCCAGCCCCGGTATCGAGAAACTTCTGACCACGACGTTGCGGAAGAGCATTCCCACACGCGTTCTCGGCGCCAGCGCCCCGGCAAAGCGCTCCGCACCCCGCTGTTTCCGGCCTATATAGCTCTTCAGCCGCGCCTCGTATCCCGCAAACGCCTCCAAATATCGTCCACCGGACATGGCGAGTTCACCGGCCAAGACATAAGCTGAAATCATCGCCAGCGCCGATCCCTGCCCTGCCAGGAGCGAGACGCAGAAGGCGGCATCACCAATGAGCGCCACCCGACCTCGTGACCAGCTCGGCATCCTGATCTGACTGACGACGTCGAAATAGAGTTCACCGGCGCGATCCAGTTCGGCGAGCATCTGATCGCATTCCCAGCCATCTCCGCCATAGATTTCACGAAGGAGCGCCTTTTGCGAGGCCGGCGTTTCCGGCAAAACTGAGTGATGCTCGGCAAATACCAAGAGAAACAAGGTGCGATCATCACGCAGCGTGAAGCGGCCTACCATGCGGCCCGGTTGACCGTAGATCAGGTACACATCCTCGTCGCGCGGTCGATAGCCGTGAGCTTCGAAGGCAGCCACGATATACCCCAGACGCCGCTCGAAGTGAGCCTGTGGTCCAAAGACCAGATTGCGCACGGCTGAATGCAGGCCGTCTGCCCCGACGAGAAGGTCGAACCTCCGCCTGCCGCCGTGCTTCAGTTGGACTTCGACGCAATCTGGTTTCTCTTCGACGAGAATGATCTCGTCTCCGAAAATGGCTTCGACGCCGCTGGTCCGTTCGAACAGCATGCGCGAGAGGTCACTGCGCTGAAGAGTAACGTATCGTCCATTCGTCAACTCGGAGAAGACGTCGGTACCGAAGCCGGCCAGCCGACGGCCAGCTTCATCTACGATCCGAAACTCTCGGGCGTAGTAGCCGTCGCGATTGATCTCCGGCATCAATCCCATCCGTTCAGCGATGGTGTAGCCGAGCCCCCAAAAATCGATGACATAGCCTCCGCTCCGTAGAGCGGAGGCGCGCTCGAGGAGCGTCGGCTGGAAGCCGGCTGCTTTCAACCAATAGGCAAGCGCGGGTCCGGCAATTCCAACCCCGGAGATTAGAACGCTGTTCATGCCATCTCCTCAGAAACGAACGACGATCAACAACACGATGCCCGAGCTCGCTCTGGTGCTTCGGCGGTCTTCGGACGAGAATTAGTCGCTTGCGTACAAGAACATTTGAGGCCGCAACAGAGTATTACATACATCGCGACGCGATCGCCGCGATGATGTTCCGAGTAGTCGCGCCTGCGCAACTTCAATGTCGAGCTTCGGAATCTGGACTGTTCCGACAAAGGAGACGAATTGGAAGACAAGTTGACTGTTCATGTGAGGCATATCGAGCGCACCCTTCGTGTAAGCGCAATCGCTCTATTTCTCGCGCTCTCGGTCTGGCTGCTTCGAGACATACTGTTGCTCTTGTTCAGCGCCGTGGTCATCGCTTGCGTTTTGCGGGGCGCCAGCAACGCGGTCCGTCGGGTAACGCGCCTCGGGCCATACACGTCCTTGATTTCCGTCATTCTTGTGACAGGGCTCGCACTCGGTGCGCTGCTGTGGTGGCGCGGCAGCGCCATTTTCATCCAGGCCGACGAGATCAGCCAGCAACTGAGAACCCAACTGGCACGAATCTGGAGCGAACTGCAAAACAGCTCGTGGGGTTCGATTTTGGCTCAACAGTTGCAGATCGCCGGAAAGTCTCTGCGCACTGGCCTGACAGGCTACGTCACCGGCGTCGTTGGCTCCGTTCTCGGCATAGGTGGCACTCTCGTCGTGACGGCGGCGACAGCGATATTCCTCGCTGCGTCGCCCCAATTGTATCTCGAAGGCTCGCTTCGTTTGCTTCCAATGGCCTGGCGACCTCGCGGCCGAGAAGTTGCCGGAGAGCTCGGCGCTACGCTTAGGCTCTGGTTTCTTGGTCAACTCGTCGACATGCTGATCGTTGGTCTGCTCCTCGGACTGGGCCTTCTCCTCACCGGCTCGCCCTTGCCACTATCACTGGCCCTGCTGGCGGCCCTTCTGAACTTCGTGCCATACATCGGGGCACTTGCAGGCGCAGTGCCGGCGATCCTCGTGGCTCTGGCACAGTCTCCTGCCCTTGCCGCTTGGGTCGCTCTCTTGTTTTTGACGATCCAGCTGTTGGAGGGAAATGTCATCGCACCATGGATTCAGAAACGAACTGTCTCGCTGCCACCCGCCCTGACGATACTTTCCCAAACGATCCTTGGCACTCTCTTTGGTTTGATCGGACTGATCGTTGCCACGCCCTTGATCGCCGTTCTGCTCGTTGCTGTCCGCATGATCTATGTCGAAGGCTTCCTGGAGCGCGAGAGTAAACAGGCTGCCTAGTTCAGGAACACTGCTGAAAAGGTGCGGAGGCCACGGAGTTGGTACGGTGTCGTACACTCGCGTGTCTGACCGGCAATCGGCGCGACATAGTGTCCCGAACCCTTGACCCGAGAAACCAAGATTGCAGGCTGATGTTGAGACCGCATTCTGAAATTACAGGAGCCACAGATGCGGAGACTCACACTTGCCCTTTCTCTCACCGGCCTGATCGCAATTTCTCCTGTCAGCAGTAGCCAGGCTGCGCCTCTGACACCGCTCTCGGCAGCCGCGAGCTCCACGCAGCACACGTCGGCAGTGCAGGATAATCTGACCCAGGTTCGATGGCGTGGCGGCTGGGGAATCGGCGCCGGCCTGCTGGCAGGAGCCTTGATCGGCTCAGCCTTTGCGACCCCGTATTATGAGGAATATCCGCCGTACTATGGCTACAGATACCCCTACGGCTATGGTGGGTACTATCCGGCTTACTCCTATACACCTTACTGGGGCGGCTATGGTTGGAGACCGCGGCCATACGCCTGGGGCCCGCGCCCCTGGCGCTATAGCTACGGCTGGTCCGCGCCGAGACCGTGGGGATATACGGTCCGGCGCGCGCAACCTTGGCGTCATAGCTACGGCTGGGCGCCGCGGCACTATCGGCACCACCATCACGGCGTGATCCGTGCGCACCATCGGTGGTGACGCGCTGCGCGTGTAGCAAAGTGCCCGGCGCATTCAGTCATTGGAGAACCGCGCCGGGCGACGACGAATATTTCGTTGGAGAAGCCGCTAGATGGCGGAATTTCTGCAGGACGTACGTCAGCCGTTCGAAAGACTTCGAGAGGCGATCACGGTGCAAGATTGGCTGTGTTGACGTCCTGCTTCCGAGTGAAGGTTGGCACCTACGGCTCGTTCCGCCGGGTGTCGAAGCTCGTGCTTCCACAATGCGGGCATTTCGGAATCTTGTGTCCTTTTGTGACGTGAGTGGCCTGATGACATCGCTCACACCTGAAGTCTCCAGTCTCTTGGGCTGTCTCACCTGCATGCGCCGCCATGATACTTCTCCCTGTTGAGCGCGGGGCGCCCCATTTGGTCCAAGCGTCGCGAGCGAAGAGAGTTGCTAATTGTGTTCGGGGTCGCCAAAGCAGCACCCTCTTGCCCCTACATGCGTTCTTTCACGCCGGCCTCTATAAGCCACCAATTCACTGGGTAGCTCGTGAAAAAGCCCGCAAGCATCGCGATCTGCATCATGAACCAAAACTCCGGCATCGACGGCTCGAGCCTCACCCCGAACAGATTCCTGAAGATTGCGAACTGCGCGACTGACATGAAGCCGTACATGCCGATTTGCCAGGCGGTCAGGGAGAGAGTGTCTGCCTTCACGGCCTGAACAACGCCCGCGCCTGGCGACAAGTCGCGCATCGGCTTGATCGTGAAGTACTGGAACGCGACGCCGAGCACGAAGGCGAATAGGTAATCCACCACCCAGATCGCGAACATCTTCTCTGAAAACAGGCTCTTCCATCCCGCCCAGATCGCAATCACCGGAAACGCGAGCGCAAGGCTCTCGGCGATGATGTCCCCGAGTGTACATCCGGCGCCACAGTGCATGGCACCTTTCGCGACCATGACGGGAAACGGTGTCTTCCTCTTGCTGTCGGAGTGCTTGTTCTGCTCAGTCGCATCCCGGGCCGCAAGCCGGCCGAACCGGTAGTACAGCCACAACGTCAGTACGGTGCCGAACAGACCGTTCACTGGCCAGACGACATTCATGATCCACATACGCTGTGGATGGCGGGTGAGGTCGATCGCGATGATGACCGCGCAGACAAATCCGACAGCCAGACAAGCCAGCGCGATATCTCTTAGCCAAATTGGTATCATGGCTCCTCCGTTTTCTCGGAGAAGAAACGTTGTGAAGATCGCCTTCGTTCAAATCGAGATTGGTGGTTTCCCACGATCATCTCGGGGCGGAGCGCTTGGAGAATTGGCTATTCCACATTCAATTCTCACGCACGCAAGCGACGGCCGATCTGCCGATCGTACTCGCGCTGTATCAATCCAGAGCACGAACAGGCGGAATGCTCCAGCTGGGCCCGGTCGACCAGAGTTATCGCTGCTCGGGTGTTGCGGATGATGCCGGCCTGTTCGAACGTCTCGAGACATTCGCTGACACTGGCCCGACGGATCCCGAGTAATTGAGCTAAAACAGCATGCGTGATCGGCAGTTCTCCAGAGTCCATTGCGTTTGCCGCGACCAGAAGCCAGCGGGCAAGTCGCTGCTTGACGGAATGGAGCGAGTTGCAGGCTCCCACCTGTGACGTTTGAAACAAGACAAGATTGATGTAGGAGAGGATCACTCCACGGAGGGTCCCAAGATCGTCAAGCGCGGCGAGAAAAGCCGGCGTCGGAATTCGTAGTGCCGCTCCGCCCACCTGAACGACCCGACGGTGCGGCGGCATCGGATCCTCCGGCGCCAAAACGCAGGGCGCGCCGATCATTCCCTCGGAGCCCACCAGCCAAGCCTCCACGAAGCGCCCGGCCTCGACCTTGGCTGAGACCGATACGAGACCACTGCCAAGAAAGTAGACATATTCCATCGGCAAGCGCCAATGATGAAGGACCTGACGCGGCTTGAGTTCGACATGCGTCCCGATCGACTGGAGTACTGTGAGCTCGGTTTTTGGGATGCAACGCAGCAGCTTGTTCCGTGCAGCCAAGGGGCCAACGCGGCCTCCAGGCGCAATTGATGTCGGAACTAGGCCTGTCGCCTGGCCGTCCTGCATTGCTGCGCTCCCCGCAATCTCCGAGGATCGATCGGAACGGTCCGCGGGTCTGCGGAGAGTACGCACTCGGGGCATCGGCGGTTCCTTTTTCAGGACTACTCCTATTCTCCGTTCCATCATCCTGATTTGAGGCCTTCTCCTCGAACCGAAGGGCGGCTCGGACCGACGCGCTGGAGGGCTTCGGACGTTCCGACCCAAACAGTTGAGTGATGCGATGTCGGTACGAGACCGAACGAAGGCACACGACGTTCTCTGGGACAGAGCTGGGTTGCCAAGGTCTTGCGGAAAGCAAGTCAGAGCCGGCCCAGCGCAGCGGAACCCAACTCCTCTCCAAAGATCAGTCGGCCGGCGTGGCTAAATATTTCGTAGCCATCGTCGCGCGCGACCGCGACGAGCGTCACGCCGGCACGCTCAGCGGTCTCGATCGCCAGCGAAGTCGGTGCGGAGACGGCGATGAGCAACGGCACGCCCATTCGTGCCGTCTTCTGAAC
Source organism: Bradyrhizobium sp. Ken64 (assembly GCF_055807555.1). NCBI lineage: Bacteria > Pseudomonadati > Pseudomonadota > Alphaproteobacteria > Hyphomicrobiales > Nitrobacteraceae > Bradyrhizobium > Bradyrhizobium sp. Ken64. The sequence continues at coordinate 471,290 of NZ_JBVVPA010000002.1, forward strand.
CAGTTCGACGGAGACCCGACTGGTCATGAGGACAGCCCCCCGTGACATTTCGAGGCCGGCTCTGGCCGCCGCACCAGCGAGTTTGTCCAGCGCATTGTGGCGTCCGACATCTTCCCTTACCAATCGGATGTCATGGCCGTCCCAGAAGGCCGCAGCGTGCATTGCGCCCGTCGCCTGGTTATGAGGCTGGAGCGGTCGCAAGGAGCGCATCGCCTCCAGAATGTCGACCGGGCGAAACCCGCCTTCACTGACTACGCGCGTCGGCCGCGGGCAAGCCTGTTCCAAGCTCTCAATTCCGCACAGGCCGCAGCCGACCGGCCCGACCATCGCCCTCCGCCTGTTGGCGAGGAGATCACCATAGGAGTCGTCGAGCCAGATCCGTACTTCGCAGCCGAGCTCGAGCTCGACGACTTCGATGCTGATGATGTCTTCGCCATGCTCCACAATGCCCTCGCTCAAGCTGAAGCCTACGCCGAAATCCAGGAGGTCAACGGGAGAGGCCATCATCACCGCGTAAGTCGAGCCGTTGTACGTGAGCGCTATCGGCCGTTCCTCTGCGACCTTGCGTGAGGATGGAAGCGGGCGACGCCCGCGCCACACCAGCTCTGGTTTGTCGCGCGTACAACGATCCTGCATATCCGGCTCCGAGGTTGGCTTCTGGCAACCTCAACCATTGGGCCGCGTTCCCTGGCCATCATCCATTGTCGGAGCCCGCTCCCGCTGTTCAACATCGCGCGATCAAAACCATTCCCTTGGTACGCCACCGCGCACAGATTTCCTGAGCGGAGAATGCGTGCGTCGCCCGTCCGTCGATGGTCTTGCAGGTGCTGGGTTTTTTCACGCGCTTGCCGCTCAAGCCGCCGTCCCGCCGAGAAGCGGCTGCTCAGGAACCCGCGCGGGGAACATACGTTGCCGATGCACAGGCTGGCCGGTTCCCGAAGAGAAGCAAGATCATGGCGCGACCCAACAAAGCTGGTGACCACACTCCCGACACGGTTGAATACGACGGCCCAGCTGGCGGATGGGGGTCCCTGAAAGGAATAGCGCGGATCTTCGGCAAGGAGTGGGATTCGCCCGCGGCCTTGAACACCCTTCGTCGGCAGAACAAGCCGAAAGGCTTCATGTGCGTTTCCTGCTCATGGGCCAAACCTGCGGATTATCATGCCTTCGAATTCTGCGAGAACGGCGCCAAGGCAACGCTCTGGGAGCTAACGTCGCGCCGCTGTACGCCGGAGTTCTTTGCCGAGCATACCCTAACCGAGTTGTTGTCATGGAGCGACTATGACCTCGAGCAGCAGGGGCGCCTGACACATCCACTGCGTTATCACAGTACCACTGACAAGTACGTGCCGTGCTCCTGGGACGAGGCATTTCATGCCATCGGCTCGCGATTGAAGGCGCTCGATCCGAAATCGGCTGTGTTCTATTCGTCGGGGCGCGCCAGCCTCGAGACCTCCTACCTCTATGCCCTGTTCGCGCGGGTTTATGGCAACAACAACCTGCCAGACAGCTCCAACATGTGCCACGAGACGACGTCCGTCGCGCTCAAGAAGCTGATCGGCGCGGGCGTGGGGACTGTGGTCTTCGACGATCTCAGCAACTGTGACGCCATGTTCTTTTTCGGCCAGAATACCGGGTCGAACAGTCCGCGCTTTCTGCATCCCCTACAGGACGCTGCCAAGCGCGGCGTCCAGATCATTACGTTCAACCCCGTCCGCGAGAAGGGTCTCGAAGTCTTCATCAATCCGCAGAATCCGACGGAGATGCTGACCGGCAAGACCACACAAATCAGCAGCCAGTACCATCAAGTGAAGGTGGGTGGCGACATCGCGGTCATTGTCGGAATCTGCAAGCACGTCTTCGCGGCGGACGATGCCGCCAAGCAGGAGGGCAAACGTGTGATCGACGCTCCCTTCGTCGAGCAGCACACACATGGTTTCGAAGAGTTCGAAGCCAAGGTCCGGGCGACGTCCTGGGACGACATTGAAAGCGCATCTGGTCTCAGCCAATCGGTCATCGAGGGGGCCGCGCAGGTCTACGTCGAGGCAGACCGCGTGATCGGTATCTACGGCATGGGGCTGACCCAGCACGTACACGGCTTCCAAAACGTGGCGATGCTCGTCAACATGCTGCTTCTAAAGGGAAACATCGGGCGGGACGGCACCGGCATCTCGCCCGTGCGTGGGCATTCGAACGTGCAGGGTCAGCGCACCGTGGGCATCTCGGAAAAGCCCGAACTGGTTCCGCTCGACAAGTACGCCAAGCAGTTCGGGTTCGAACCGCCGCGCGAGAAGGGCATGAACACCGTTGAGACCTGCGAGGGCGTTCTCGCCGGCAAGGTCAAGGCGTTCATCGGGCTTGGCGGCAATTTCGTCCGTGCCATTCCCGAAAGGTCCAGGATGGAAGCGGCCTGGCGCGGGCTGGAGCTGACGGTCCAGATTGCCACCAAGCTCAACCGCAGCCACCTCGTGCACGGCAAGGCCGCCTATCTGCTGCCGTGCCTCGGCCGAACCGAAGAAGATGTGCAGGCGAGCGGCCAGCAGGCCGTCACCATGGAGGATACGTTCAGCTGTATCCAGGGTTCGATCGGGTTGCGCAAGCCCGCCAGCGAGCACTTGAGATCCGAGGTGGCGATCGTCGCGGGTCTGGCCAAAGCAACCCTGAACCCCAATCCCAAACTGAAATGGGATGAATGGGTCGGCAACTACGATCTCATCCGTGACGAGATTGCCGAGACCTATCCGGACGAATTCCACGACTTCAATGCGCGGATGTTCACGCCGGGCGGGTTCTATCGTGGCAATTCAGCCCGCGAACGGATTTGGAAGACCGAGAGCGGCAAGGCAGAGTTTACAGCGCCCGAAACCCTCACCTCGACCGGCTTTTCCGATGCGCCCGGCCGCTTCCGGCTGCTCACGATGCGCAGCAACGACCAGTTCAATACGACGATCTACGGCTACAGCGATCGGATGCGAGGCATTGAGGGTACACGGGACGTATTGCTGATGAATCCCGACGAAATCGCACGCGCCGGACTTCAGGAAGGTCAAATGGTTTCCCTCGTCAGCGACGCAGAGGATGGCATCCTGCGCGAGGTGGGTCCTCTCAAGGTGACCCCGTTCAAACTGCCGGATGGCTGCGTCGGGGCCTACTATCCGGAAATGAACCCCCTGATCCCGCTGTCGCACCACGACATCCATTCGAAGACGCCGGCCGCTAAATCGGTGCCGGTCCGAATCCGCGCGTGAGCGATGGCGCGGAAGGGGGGCCGATGAATGCAGCTTTTCCGCCCCGGCGCGAACACGATTGCGACGGTGATGATCGCGGCAATTGGAGCAGCGCCGGTGCTTGCAGTTGGGTTGTCCTATGAGGTGATGCGATCCCCTTACGTGACCAACCAGAACATCACGCGGAATCAGTCGGTGCCGTTCAGTCATGAGCATCACGTGTCGGGCCTCGGTCTCGACTGCCGCCACTGCCACACCTCTGTAGAGAAGGCGCGCTTTGCCGGCATCCCGCCGACCGAGACCTGCATGACCTGCCACTCCCAAATCTGGACCAATGCGCAGATGCTGGCGCCGGTGCGCGAGAGTCTGGCCAAAAACAAGCCGCTGGCATGGCAGCGCGTCCACCGCCTCCCCGACTACGTTTATTTCGATCACTCGGTCCACGTCGCAAAAGGTGTCGGATGCACCACCTGTCATGGCGACGTCGGAGGCATGCCGCTGATGCGCCAGGCCGCGCCGCTGACGATGCAATGGTGTCTCGATTGCCACCGCTCTCCTGAACGTTACCTGCGTCCTCGCGAGGCGGTTTTCGATCCGAACTGGCAGACCCCGAAGAACCAGGCCGAGGTCGGGCCCAAGCTTGCCGCAGGCTATCACATCGACACAGGTCATTTGACGGACTGCACGATATGCCACCGCTGAAGGAATTGCCGACGCGGCCCGATCCTGCCGGGCGCAGCAAGCTCAATCGCCGTCAGGCGCTCAGCTTGCTGGCGACCGGCATGGCCGGTGGACTCGCGGCCTGCAGCAAACCCGACGAGCAGATCCTGCCTTATGTCAGGATGCCGGAGCGCATCGTTCCCGGCGAACCGCTGAAATTTGCGACGACGCTCGCGTTGGCGGGGATCGGTCGCGGCGTGATCGTGACTTCGATCGACGGCAGGCCGATCAAGGTGGAGGGCAACCCGCGTCATCCGGGCAGCCTGGGTGCCACCGACGTTTTCGCTGAAGCAGCCGTTCTTTCGCTTTACGATCCCGACCGCTCGCGCACGATCCTGCACGATGGCGCGATTGCGCCGCGCGAAGCGTTGAACCGAGCGCTGGTGACCGAACTCTCCGAGGCCCGCAGCAGCCAGGGTAAAGGCCTGCGCTTGTTGACCGGGCGCACCACCTCCCCGACTCTGCTGCGCCAGATCGACGAATTGCTTGAGGCGTTCCCGGCCGCATCGTGGCACGCTTACGATCCAACGGACGACGAGAACGCGCGACAAGGCGCGCAGCTCGCTTATGGCCAGCCTGTGAGCAGCATTGCCGATTTCGCAAAGGCCCGCGTGATCGTCGCGCTCGATGCCGATCCGCTCGGGCATGGCCCCGATCAGATTCGGATTGGCCGCGGTTACGCAACCGGCCGCGGCGACGCGAATGCCTTCTCGCGTCTCTATTGTCTTGAGAGCGCACTCACGCTCACCGGAGCAAAGGCGGACGAACGTCTGGCGCTTCGTCCCGAGGCAATCGAGCGGTTCGCAGCGATCCTCGCGCGGGAGTTCGGCGCGACGACCGGCGCAACCGAACTTCCGGAGCGCGAGCGCCTGCTGCTTCAGAAGATCACGGTCGACTTGAACTCGCACAAGGGTGGGGCGCTCGTCATCGCGGGCCCGGCAATGTCCAGGGAAGTCCACGCATTGGTGCATTGGATCAATACCAAGCTCAATGCGCCCATTCGGCTCATCGATCCCGTTGATCGTACGCCTTCCGGCAAGCAGGCGGGATCGCTCGAACAGCTCGCAGGCGATCTCGATGCCGGACGCGTGCGTCAGCTCGTGATGATCGGCGGCAATCCCGCTTATGATGCACCAGCCGATTTGCAGTTCGAGGTGCGGGCGCAAAAAGCGACATTCCGCCTGCATATGGGCGAGTACGCGGACGAAACCGCGGCTATCGCGAACTGGCATGTCCCGCAGAGACATCGTCTCGAAACGTGGTCGGATCTGCGAGCCAGCGACGGGACGGCCAGCATCGTCCAGCCTCTGATCAAGCCGCTCTACGAGAGCTTCAGCGAGCACGAGCTTCTCGCCTGGCTGAGCGGGGAAGAGGACGCAAGTTCTCACGAGCTGGTGCGGCAGACCTGGCAAGGCATGGCTTCTGCCGATTTCGAGGCGTGGTGGCGGCGCGTGCTGCACGACGGCCTCATTGCAGGAAGCGGTGCCACTGCTGTTTCGGCGGCTGCTCCGCTTCTGCCGCCGCTCGCGGACGCCGAGCCTCACGATCTGTGGGATGACGAGATCCGTCTAGTTCTGCGCCCAGATCCTTGCCTGTGGGACGGCTCATACGCCAACAACGCCTGGCTGCAGGAGTGTCCGAAACCGCTCAGCAAGCAAGTCTGGGGCAATGCGCTGGCGCTGCATCCGGATGAGGCAATCCGCCTCGGTCTCACATCCGGGGACGTCGTTACGGTCGCCGCGAACGGCCGATCGATCGAGGTGCCCGTGCTGACTGACCCCGGGATGGCCATGGGCGTCGGCGCGCTCGCGCTTGGTGGGGGGCGGCAAAAGGCCGGCGCGATCGGCAACGGCGTCGGCGCCAGTGCCTACACGATCCGAACCTCCGATAATAGTTGGCGCCTTCCGCAAGTTGCGATCAAGCGGACAGGACGCCGGGAGCCGATTCTCACGACGCAGAACGTCGTTCGCACGCCAGAGGACGTCCGCGAGCTCTATCCACAATACCGGCTCGGGCAATCCCCGCCCCCGTCGGCAAATCCCGATCCTCCAAGCCTAATGCCCCCGGCCGTGAAGTCGGGCGACGGCCATGCCTGGGCGATGGTGATCGACACATCGGTTTGTATCGGTTGCAATGCCTGCGTGCTCTCTTGCCAGGCCGAGAACAGCATTCCCGTGGTGGGGCCGGAGCAGGTGGCCATGGGACGCGACATGCACTGGATGCGCGTCGATGCCTATGATCATGGCGCGCCGGATAGCCCGCAACTCGGCTTTCAGCCCGTGCCGTGCATGCATTGCGAGCACGCCCCGTGCGAGCCTGTCTGTCCTGTCGCCGCATCCGTTCACGACAGTGAGGGCCTCAACGCGCAGGTCTATAATCGCTGCATCGGCACCCGCTTCTGCGAGGCGAACTGCCCTTACAAGGTTCGGCGCTTCAACTTCTTCGGTTATGCCGACGGTGAGGAATACGGCAATCTCGGCGCGGAATCCTATCGCGGCCAGAAGAACCCGGAGGTGACCGTACGTGCCCGCGGCGTCATGGAAAAATGCACCTACTGTGTCCAGCGTATCAGCGGCGCACGTCGCGCCTCGGAACGCGAGAACCGGCCGCTCGGTCCACACGAGGTGCAGACAGCCTGTCAGAACGCATGCCCGACCCGCGCCATCAGCTTCGGAGACCTGAACCAGGCTGACGCAGAGATCAACCACAGGAAAGCCGACCCGCGCCACTATGCCTTGCTCGGTCACCTCGGCACGCGGCCGCGCACCACCTATCTTGCCGACGTGCGCAATCCCGCACCTTCGGAGCCGGAGAGGCGGACATGAGCGAAGTTCTTCTTCCCCAGCATCCCCCGGCGCACCGCTGGATCTCGGCAGCGCGGGCAGGAGACGCCGCAGTCACCCAGGCCGTAACTGATCCGCTCTTCACCGGGTTCGGGAAAGCATGGTGGCTGGCCCTGCTAATCACCCTGCCGTTCGTGCTCTGGCTGTTCGTTGCAATCGCCTGGCTGTTCTACGAGGGCATCGGCATATGGGGCATCAACTCCACCATCGTCTGGGGGGTCGCGATCGCCAACTATGTCTGGTGGATCGGAATCGGCAATGCCGGCACGTTGATTTCGGCGATGCTGCTGTTGACTCGACAAAGATGGCGCGCCTCGATCAATCGCTTCGCGGAAGCCATGACGCTGCTTGCGGTCGCGATCGCCGGGCTGATGCCCATCGTTCACCTCGGTCGACCAATCTACGCCTATTGGCTCGCCCCATATCCGAACACCATGGCGCTTTGGCCGCAATGGCGCAGTGCCCTGGTGTGGGACTTCTGGGCCATCGTCAGCTACCTGCTGTTCTCCATTCTGTTCTGGTATGTCAGCCTGATCCCCGACCTTGCGACCATGCGCGACCGCACGCCCCGCCGTGCCGGCCAACTGCTCTACGGCGCATTTGCGCTGGGATGGCGCGGCTCGTCGCGTGAGTGGTCGCGGATGCAGACACTGCATACCACGATGGCCGCCCTCGGCGTGCCTTTGGTCTGCTCGGTGCACTCGATCGTCGGTCTCGACTTCGCGGCGAGCCTGATGCCCGGTTGGCAGGAGAGCATCTTCCCACCCTACTTCGTCGTCGGCGCAATGTACTCCGGATTCGCGATGGTCGTGGTGCTGGCGGCGGCGATCCGCTGCGGCCTCAGCCTTCAGGCTATTATCACCCGCCGCCACTTCGACGTGATGGCCCGCATCCTGCTGATGGCCTCCATCGTCATGTTCTATTCTTATGCGACGGAATGGTTCATGGGCTGGTACGGCGGCGAGCATGCCGACCGTGAGGTGGTACGATTCGAGTTCACTGGAACTTACGCGCCGCTGTACTGGGCCTTGCTGGCCTGCAACTGCCTCATCCCGCAGTTGCTGTGGTGGCCCTTTGCGCGACGGTCGCTGTTCATTCTGGTTCCTGTAGCCATTGCGATCAACATAGGCATGTGGCTCGAGCGCATTCTCATCGTCTGGAACACGCTTTCACACGGGTACATGCCATCCCTGTGGCGGACGTTTCACTTCACGTTCTGGGACTGGAGCTTTCTTGTCACGCCGCTCGGCCTTTTCGCCTTCCTGTTCCTGATCTTGGTGAGGCTCGTCCCGAGCATATCAATGTTCGACGTGCGCGAGCTCGCCCATCAGGAGGCCGCGGCATGACGGCCAAGCTTGTGGCGGAATTCCTCGACGGTGAAGCGCTGAAGGCGGCCCTGCAGCGCGTGCGTACCGCGGGACACGCCGCACTCGAAGCATTCACCCCGTATCCGATCGATGGGCTCGCCGAACAGCTTGGGCAGGACCGATCCGCAATTCGCGGCGCGATGCTCGCCGGCGGCCTCGGAACTGCAGCATTCGCCTTCGCACTGCAATGGTACAGCGCCGTGATCGACTATCCCATCAACAGCGGCGGCCGGCCACTGAACTCCTGGCAGGTGTTCCTGCTGGTGCCGTTTGAGGTCGGTATCCTCGCGGCGGCGCTCGCCGGCGTCATCACCTTTCTTTGGTCGTGCCGCCTGCCTCGTCTGCACGATGCAATGTTCGAGATTCCGGGCTTCGAACGCGCAACGCAGGACCGCTACTTCCTGCTGGCCGCTTCTGACGGCGACCCGAATGAGCTGAGGACAGTCCTCCGCGACGCCGGCGCCGTGGCGGTCACGGAGCTGAGCACGCCATGACCGCCCGCGCGCTGCCATGGCTGTTGTTGCTATCATCGGCGCTCGCCGGCTGTGGCGATCATTCCATGTCTCAGCAGTATCGCTATGGGACGTTCTCGAAGGCTGGGCTGTTCAAGGATGGCACCGAAGCCCAGGCCTTACCGCAAGGGGTCGTTGCACAGGGCGATCTCGACCGTTTGCAGCAGATCACCAAGCCGCCCGCGGTCGACATGGCGCTGCTGGCCCGCGGCCGCGAGCGCTACAACATATATTGCTCCCCGTGTCATGGCTTCTCCGGCCACGGCGATGGCATGATCGTGCAGCGTGGCTTTCCCGCACCCCCCTCCTACCATTCCGCGCGCCTCCGCTCGGCCGATGCTCAGCACTTTTTCGACGTGATCACCCATGGCTACGGCGTGATGTATTCCTACGCTGCGCGCGTCGAGCCGCGCGACCGCTGGGCCATCATCGCCTATATCCGCGCGCTGCAGCAGTCGCAACGAACCGACGTCGCCGACTTCCCGGAGCTGAGGAGCAAGCTACCGTGACCGCCGTGCTCCGCAGCCCTGCCCTTAGAGCAATCGGGACGCCGCGAACCGCAGCGGGCCTCGTGTTGATCTTGCTCGCATCTGGCCTCATGCTCGCGGCCGGGAGACTCCGCCCTTATCCGAGCCTGCTCCAGGGCTGGCTCTTGGGATTTGCGATCTGGAGCTGCGCACCCATCGGCAGCATGACGCTCCTGCTGATTCATCGCTTGACCGGCGGCCGCTGGGGCTTTGCGGCCGGACCGGTGCTGCGACCCCTGGCAGTCATGGTGCCCCTCGTCGCCATCGCCTTCATCCCCGTTCTCGCCGGACTGACTGACATCTACCCCTGGGCCGCGGGCGCCAGCCAGATCAAGCCCGACATCGCGCGCTGGTACCTCGACCAGCCATGGTTTGTCCTGCGTGCCGTGATTGCATTGATCGGATGGTCCGTGCTCGGAGTGACTTTCGCTCTCGGACTGGGTGGGCGGCTACTGGCCGGGCTGGGACTTGCGTTCTTCGGCTTCACCATCAGCATGGTTGCGGTCGATTGGTTCCTCTCCGTCGAACCGCATTACGTCTCCACCGCCTTCGCCTCCATGATAACGATACAGCAGCTGCTCGCCGCGCTGGCCGTTGTCGCCGTGCTTGCAACGTCGAATGCCGATGGCAAAGCGCTGAGCGATATCGGCGGCCTTTTGATCGCAACGCTGCTGGGAGTCGTCTACCTCGAATACATGACATATGTGGTGGCCTGGTACGGCGATCTGCCTCACAAGGCCGAGTGGTTCCTGAGGCGCAGCACGGACGCATGGACGGGCATTCTGTTCGTGACATTCGTCACCGGAGCCGTTCTTCCATTCGCGTTGTTGCTGTTCGAGGGCGTGCGCGTCAGCCCTGCAGGCTTGCGCATCGTCGGCCTTTTGCTGCTCTTCGGGACCGTCATGCATTTCGCTTGGCTGCTAGTGCCCGCATTTTCGGCGCAAGCTCCTGTTGCACTCACGGCTCTGGGCGCTCTCCTTACCTTGACGATAGGTTCTGTCCTCTTTGGGCAGGGCATCGCATCCGCGGAGGTGCGCCATGCCGAATGAGGAGATGGGCAGCCGCGCGCTTCCGCAACCGGCCGGCATTCACAACCGTGCCGTTCTCGTCGTCGTGGGTAGCTTCCTGCTCTTCGTGGGTGCCGCGATTGCGGGAATGCTGCTGTTCCTGAATACGCAAGCGCCGGGCGCATTCACCCCGCGCGCAGAGCGCCGGTTTCCCTCGCCCGAGCTCCAGACCTTTCCGGAGGCCGACCTGACCCGGTTCGAGGCCGCGCAGCGTGCCAGGCTCACCGCTTATGCCTGGGTCGATCGCGACCACAACATCGCCAGCATCCCGATCGATGAGGCGATGCAGCTCGTCGCCGGACGGGGCGATCAAGCTTATGACGCCCTTCAACCTACGCCTGCCCCTCCGCCCGGTGCAAGTGGGGGCAATCCATGAGGCAGGCCATCGTTGTGTTGGCGCTTGCGCTCTGGCCGGGGCTCGCGCATGCCGGTTTGACCGAGCAGCAGATCGGGCGCGTCGGCTTCGATCCTCCTCAGGGCGCGCGCGTTCCGTTATCGCTGCAGTTCAGCGCAGTCGGCGGCCACACCGTCACCCTTCGCGATGCGATCGACGGACGTCCGACCCTGCTCCTTCCAGCGGACTTCACCTGCAGGCAGATTTGCGGGCCGGCGCTGACAATCGCAAGCTCAGCGCTGCAGCAAACCGGGCTTGTCGCAGGACGCGACTACAGCCTTGTCGTTGTCGGAATCGATCCGCGCGACACCATTGACGACGCCCGCCGCTTTACCCAGGGGCAGATCGGGGGCGCGGGAACATCGGTCCTGTCAGGACCGAAGGAGACCGTTGCCGCGCTGCTCGGTGCAATCGGCTACCATACCGAAATCGACGACAAGCATGACGCGATTGCGCATCCGGCAGCCTTCGTCACGCTCGCGCCCGACGGACGGGTCGTCCGCGCGCTGTCCAGCCTCGCGCTGCAGCCCGTTGATATTCGCCTCGCTCTGTTGGAAGCCGGTGACGGTCGGATCGGCGGACTTTCCGGCCGCGTCGCGCTGCTCTGCTACGGATTTGACGCGGTGCACGGCATCTACACCGGCAGGATCACCGTCATTCTGCAGATTGTCGGGGCCTCCACGGTTGCCATCATGGCCGCCTTCATCGGACTGATGCTGGTCCGCAGCAGAGGTCGCGGAGCGTCGGCATGAACTCGCTGTTCAGGCTGCCGGAAGCGAGCACGCACGCCGTCACGGTGGACCACATCTTCTATCTGTTGCTCGTCCTGTCCGGCGCGACCGTGGTCCTCGTGTTCGGCCTCATCCTGCTGTTTGCTGTCCGGTACCGCCGCGGATCAGCTGCCAAGCGCGGCCCGATGCCTGAGATTCTCAGCCGCGAGTTCGAAATCGGCTGGACCGTCGCGACGTTGCTGACGTTCGCCTTCCTATTCTGGTGGGCATCTTCTGCTGACCTCAGCAGCCTTGCCGCGCCCACGGGAGCACTTGAAATTCACGTCGTCGCCAAGCAGTGGATGTGGAAGACGCAGCATTCAAACGGCGCGCGTGAGATCAATGCCCTGCACGTGCCGCTGGATAAACCAGTCCATCTCCTGATGAGCTCGCAGGACGTGATCCATTCCTTCTTCGTCCCCGCGTTCCGGGTCAAGAAGGACGTGCTGCCCGGACGGGACACCGATCTCTGGTTCCAGGCCAGCAAAACCGGCACCTTTCCACTGCTCTGCGCTGAATATTGCGGCACCAACCATTCCATGATGCGCGGCAAGATCGTGGTCATGCGGCAGGATGACTATGCCAAATGGCTGGTGCAGCAGCCGGAGGGCGACGACCTTGCTCATGAGGGCGCCAGGCTGTTCGTATCGCGGGGATGCTCGGGCTGCCATGCCGGCTCCTCGAACGTCCACGCGCCGCGCCTGGCGGGTCTTTACGGCCGCGCCGTGCAGCTGGCGGATGGACGCACCGTTTCCGCGGACGATGCCTACATCCGCGATTCGATCCTGCAGCCGAAACGCGACGTCGTGGCCGGGTTCGAGCCGATCATGCCGAGCTTCAAAGGGCTGCTCGACGACGGAGAGATCCAGAGCCTGACCGCCTATATCCGCTCGCTCAGGGAGGAGCAGCAAAATGACTGACGCCCTGCTCGCCGGAGAGCTGCCGCTGCCGCCGCGCCCCGACTATCTGCGCCACGGCTCGACGATCTCGTCCTGGCTTGCCACGACAGACCACAAGCGCATTGCAATCCTTTACGCGATCACCATCACGTTCTTCTTTTTTCTGGGAGGCGCCGCAATCACCGCTGTTCGGCTCGAGCTGTTCCAGCCGAACGGATGGCTGTTGACGTCGGACACCTACAACAAGCTGTTCTCGTTCCACGGGATCATCATGGTCTGGTTCTTCCTGGTGCCGTCGATCCCGAATACGTTCGGCAATTTCCTGCTGCCGCTGATGATCGGGGCGCCTGACGTCGCCTTTCCGCGCCTCAACCTCTTCAGCTGGTATTTGACCGTCGCTGCCGGCGCTTTCACCGTTTATGCCCTTGTCGCCGGTGGCGTCGACACCGGCTGGACGTTCTATACGCCTTATTCGTCGATGTTCTCCAACACCCACGTCTTCGCGGCCGCCGCCGGCGTGTTCGTCGTCGGCTTCGCCAGCATCGCCACCGGCGTGAACTTCATCGCGACCACCCACATGCTGCGCGCTCCCGGCATGACCTGGTTCCGGCTGCCGCTGTTCGTCTGGGCGATCTACGCGACGTCGCTGATCATGGTGCTTGCCACCCCGGTGCTCGCCATCTCGCTCCTGCTCGTGATCGCGGAGCGCGTGCTGGGCTTGCCGATATTCGATCCGGCTCGCGGCGGCGATCCGATCCTGTTCCAGCACCTGTTCTGGTTCTACTCGCACCCGGCGGTTTACATCATGGTGCTGCCGGCAATGGGCGTCGTGTCCGAAATCATCCCATGCTTCGCGAGGCGGCGGATTTTCGGATACGACTTCATGGTCTATGCGATGCTTGCGATTGCGGGCGTCGGGTTCTTCGTCTGGGGCCACCACATGTTCGTCTCCGGTCAGTCGGCCCTGGCCAGCCTGGTGTTCTCCTTCCTGTCCTTCATCATCGCCGTGCCGTCGGCAATCAAAGTTTTCAACTGGACCGCTTCGCTGTATCGCGGTCAGATCAGCTTCGAATCGCCGATGCTGTATGCGCTTGGCTTCGTCGGTCTGTTTACGACCGGCGGGCTCTCCGGGCTGTTCCTCGCCTCGATCCCGGTGGACATCCATGTCACCGACACCTACTTCGTCGTCGCGCACTTCCACTACATCATGGTGGGCGGCTCGGTATCCGCCTTCTTCGCCGGGCTTCACTTCTGGTGGCCCAAGGTCACGGGGAAGCTCTATCCGGAGAGCTGGGCAAAGTTCGCGGCCATCCTGATGTATGCCGGATTCAACATGACATTCCTGCCGCAATTCTTTGCCGGGTACCTCGGCATGCCGCGCCGCTATCATACTTATCCGGCGGAGTTTCAGATCTACAATGTCATGTCGTCTGCCGGAGCAGCGGTCCTCGCCATCGCCTACTTGTTGCCTCTGGGATATCTCACCTGGTCCCTGTTCTACGGCGGAAACGCCGCGAAGAATCCTTGGGGCGCGACAGGCCTGGAGTGGACCACGGGTTCTCCGCCTCCCCCGAAGAATTTTGACAGGCAGCCCCGCGTAGATCGCGGACCCTATGATTACCACGCCGAAGGTATGTCGGCCGGAACCGATCCTCCCGAAATGCAAAACGCAAGAGAAACGCGATGAGCGACGAAAGCGCACTGCTGAGAGAACCCTGGTCGAATTTCGGCCGGCAGCGCGAGGCAGGTAAGTTCGGCATCTGGGTCTTCCTCGCCAGCGAAACGCTGTTCTTTGGAGCCTTGATGCTGACCTACACGGTTTGTCGAGTCGAGCATCCGGAGGCGTTCGCTGTAGCCGGGAGGGAGACAAATATCTGGTACGGCACACTTAACACCGCCGTGCTGTTGACGAGCAGCCTCACTATGGCGATAGCTTCGCAAGCGTCCGAAGCGTCTGCACCACTGCGGCGGCTCGTCCTCGCGTGCCTCATGCTCACCGCGATGCTCGGGCTCGCGTTCATCGTCATCAAGGGCTTCGAGTACAAGGAGGACATTGACAAGCAGCTCGTGCCGGGAGCCGGGTTTGCATTGTCTCAGCCCGGAGCGCAGCTGTTTTACGGATTTTATTGGCTGGTCACGGGCGTCCACGCGATCCACCTTTCCATCGGGATTGCTCTCGTGAGCCGCTTGTTCTGGGTGCTGCTCCGGCGCCAACTTCCGGCCAAAGACAATCCCGAAATCGAGGTCACAGCCCTCTACTGGCATCTAGTCGATATCGTATGGATCTTCCTCTATCCGCTGATCTATTTGCCGGGGCGCGCATCATGAGCAGGCCGGGCGAATCAGGTGGTATTGTGCGCCGCCTATGGGCGAGGAACCTCTTGATCTGGGCAGCGCTCCTCGCACTCCTCGTGCTCAGCCTCGTCGCCGCCTATGTTCCCATGGGCCGAATGACAACAGCCAGCGGCATCATCATTGCGGGGGTGAAATCGACCCTCGTCGTCTTGCTCTTCATGGAACTCGCCTCAGCGAAGCCGCTGGTCCGGATCGCGGCGATCTCGGGGCTTGTTTTCGTGATCGCGATGTTCGCATTGACCTTCGCTGATGTTCTCGCACGCATCTGACGCACGGGAGCAAAGCGCTCCGATGCAGCCACGTTCGAACGCAAGCTTCGGAGAGGAGAACTTTCGCTGCGCTCAAAGGCGTGACTGCACCGGTTCGCTCGTGAAGCCGCGCGCCTCTCTCATGAGGCACACCGCCGCGGACCATTAGGCGGACGTTGGTTGTTCACGAGTTCTGAAACTCTTTCATATCGAGCCGCAGTCCGGCTTTGTTTGCTTGCTCTGCCGTTACGTAAGGCAGACCATAATAGCTTAGCTTCGGGCTCCACCGCCCCGTTTGACCCGGGTACGGAAAGGCATACGTCCCTCCGCCAACGGACGCCTCGCGGGATATCACAACGGCCGCGAGCTTTCCCCCGCTGTCGAAAACGAGATCGGAGACATAGCCATAGCCTTGTCCTGCCTGCAGCCGCGCATAGTCTCCGATGACCTTGGAGACCGAGAATTCGTGCGGCTCTGCTTGCGCCTCATCAGGGTCAACGAAGAGGCCGTATTCTCGCGACCTCAAATCGGAAAAGTTGGCCACGATAGCTCCTTCATGAAGCGGGCGCAGCACCCGGTTGAAGGGAATCCGGGAGATGAACTCCGGCTCATCCTTCGTTCTGAAGCCTTCGACGAGCAAAGAATCAATCTGCCCGTCGTCTGCCAAGGTCACGTTCCGGACGGCTCCCAAATACTCACCTTTCAGCGAGAACACCGCGCTCCCAAGCAGTCGCGACGCACGGTATCCATTATAGACCGTGTTGACGAACTGCTGTGACTGCGCCGACTGTTCCGTCGTAGCCT
The DNA here is from genome assembly GCF_055807555.1 of Bradyrhizobium sp. Ken64. Taxonomy (NCBI): domain Bacteria; kingdom Pseudomonadati; phylum Pseudomonadota; class Alphaproteobacteria; order Hyphomicrobiales; family Nitrobacteraceae; genus Bradyrhizobium; species Bradyrhizobium sp. Ken64. The sequence goes on from NZ_JBVVPA010000002.1 coordinate 487,023, forward strand.
GCGTCGCCGTCTCTGCCCATGCGGGACCCAACAGCACGGAGGTCGAGATTGTACCTGCGACAATTGCAAGGGTGATCCTGCTCTTTAGGCCCATACAGTGCTCCTGCGATCCTTCGTGCCAACGTCATGATTGATCGTATAATCGTTTCCGATGTGCGAAGTTCTGGCCGCCCGTCAAGCGAATGGTCCGCTGCCGTGCCAAGAAGAAAGTGCAGCGACCAATCGGGTACCCGGCCCGCCCTTGGGAAACGCACCGCAGATCCACGCGTGCACATTCAGGCAAGGCTATTACATGCCTAGGCCGACGTACTTCATTAATTGCTCGCGATCAGAGGCAAGCTCACGATCCAGGCCTTGAGGACCAGGTCAGGTTTCTCCTGACGAGTCTTCACCTTCAGCCCGACTGTGAGGAGGCAGGCGCACGCCCCACATCTTGGTGGATAGCCGTTCCAAGGAGCCGCGAAATGCTGAGCAACGAACTCGAAAACGTCCTGCCAACGCACGGTCGGACACCATCTCTCGCGCCGTCACGAGAGCGCGATCAAGCGCCGCACGCGAACCACGCCACGAACGATCTGGTGCGCCGCCTTCCACACTCATCACGCAGCCGGCTAGTCGAACTCTGCGACGAAGTAACGCTGCGGCCGAGACAAATGTTGCAGGAACGTAATGTGCTGTTGCAAAATGCTTATTTTCTTGAAAATGGCGCGGCCTCGCTGACGGCCAGAGCCGGAGACTGCCTCCCGGTCGAGATACAGACTGTCGGAGCAAAGGATTTCATCGGCATTCCCCTGATCCTTGGCATGCGCGTTTCCCCTCACCGTTGCATGGTTCAGGTTCCCGGTAGAGCCTTGCGCATCGAGGCTGATGCTTTGATTGAGCTGGTGAGGGGCGATGTCGAGATCCAGAAGCTGTTGCTGCGGTACGTGCAGGCCACCCTGATCCAAAGCTCGCAGCTCGCTGCATGTAACTCGCGTCACAGTCTGCAGCAACGACTGGCTCGGTGGCTTCTCGTTGCAGAGGATAAATTGTTCTCCCGCGAAATCCCGCTCACGCATCGATGCATTGCACAGGCCCTTGGGGTTCGGCGCGCAGGTATCACGTCGACAATGGGCGAAATGGAAGCGCGAGGCATCATCAAGCAAGGCCGCGCTCAAGTCGAGATTCTGGATCAATCGCAACTCGAGCAATTGTCCTGCAACTGCTCTCGCGTGATTTTATCTGCACATGAGAACTCTCTCAATGCAGCCAATGCTCGACAAGCAAGCAACTCATGATTGATGGCGCGAAGAAATGAGGGCTTGGGCGTCGCAATGCGTTTGCCTTGTCCGGTTGCGTACCGAGTTCGGGCCGGCGCAGCGAACGCTGCGTATCTTACCTCGTTAGTCGTCACGAGCTGCCCGGGAATCGAAATGCGAAGAGCTTTGTGGGTGCAGAAGCCACGCTCCGTCGGCGGCGGAATGGCCCGATGTGCCCGCTAAAATCGAAGTAGCGAGCCTTGCGGGATCGCCAGGAGCCAGTCGCCAGCTTGCCGAAGTCCAACGTCTCCAGAGCAACGACTATCTTTGGGCAGTACGGTACCATCGCGCGCGTTGCGCCGCTGGTGTTCGTTCTGCTCACCCCGATGGGCGAGTATGTTTTTCACCTTTCTCCGATCTGGATATTCGGATCCGGCGTTCTCGCAATAGCTGTACTCGCTGAATGGATTCGCGTAGCAACCGACCAGCTATCCTCCCACACCGGTCCTGCCATAGGCGGTCTCCTGACCGTCAGTCTTGGAAGCTTGGCCGAGCTCATTCTTGCGCTATTTGTTCTCGCGCGCGGCCATGTCGAGGTGGTCCATGCCCAGATCACCGGGTCCATAGCGGCGACCTGCTTGCTGGGGTTGGGTCTGGCCATCGTCGCCGGCGGGTTCAATCGCGAGCGCCAAAGCTTCACCCAGGCGCGCGCTGGGTTGTTGTCGAGCATGCTCGTTCTGTCGGTGATCGCTCTCATTCTGCCGGCAGTGTTCGACTACACGGGTCGCAGCATCCGTCATGTCAATAACGTGAATGCCTCCGATGAGCTACTTAGCCTGGCTGTGTCCGTGGTGCTGCTAATTCTCTACTCCGGAAATCTTGTCTTCACCCTCGTTACCCACCGGAATGTCTTCGCGACCAATGAGGAGGCTTCGGCTAAATCGGCGTGGTCGGCAACCACATGCCTGATCGTGTTACTGGCGTGCACCGGCGCGGCGGCCCTGCAGAGCGAATTTGTGTCCGGCGCTCTGACGGAAGCGGCCAAATCAACGGGTGTGACACCACTCTTTCTTGGCGTCGTCGTGCTTGCTCTTGTGGGCACCAGCTCGGACATTTTTGCGGCTGTTTGGTTCGCTCGGCGCGACAGGATGGGACTCGTGATGACGCTCTGCATTGGATCCGCCATTCAGATTGCGCTGGTTGTTGCTCCGCTTCTCGTCATTTTCTCCAGGGTGATCGGCAAGCCGATGACCCTTGTCTTCCAAAATCCCGTCGACCTCTTTTCAATCGCCGGCACTGCGTTCATCGTGAATGCCATCACCAGAGACGCCGAGACCACCTGGTTCGAGGGCGTACTGCTCATTGGAGTTTACCTCGTGCTGGCCCTTGCATACTTTTTTTCTTGAAGTGCAAAGCCGAGATGAGCTCAACAGCGGCAACCGTTGGAACTCCAAAGTAGTTGCGTGTTGACAGATCGGAGGCGCCGCCGGCCATCGCCCCGGCGCCTCTCCAAGATCTAAGTGGGACGCCTTCGGAGCAGACCCTCGCGATTGCTGGACGTGCCGAGCGCCCGTTGATCAGCGCTAAAGAATCACCTCCCCCGCAAAGAAGGCGAGGAGCACGAACACCAGAAAAATCGCAACGGCCGCGAAAAACAGCCACTTGGCGATGGTGGATGCACCAGCGGCGATTCCGCTGAACCCGAGCAATCCGGCTACGATCGATATCACAAAGAAGATCAACGCCCACTTCAGCATGCCAAGCTCCTACGGCCCTCTTTACAGTCGAGGTATGCACAAGTCCGGTTCGGAAGCACACCCACTTCGAAGGTGCTCCCGGGCTTGCCTAGCGACAATCGTTCTGGGCATTCGGCGTTCCGATCAGAACGTTTTATGCCCGGCAGAAGGTCGGCGCGCCTGCGTACGCGCTACGTCAGACGCCAAGCCACAACGCTATGGGCCCCTGTCGCGGCAATTACGGACCAACGCCATACCAGTCCCGCGGCAAGCCGTGCACAAGCGCATGCCAACACAAGCGATCAACCACGTCACGAATTGGAATCGGCTTTTCAACCACGTACCGGGCAAATCGGCTGGGTATGACTTCGCGGCTGTATCCCGTGTAGATCAGGAAGGGGATGCTTCTGTTCAAGAGGAGATCTGCGAATTCGAACGAGGCCCGCCCGTGCAGGTCGACGTCAAGAAGCGCCGCATCGATAGCTGCGCTCGCAGCTGCATGGAAAGCTGGGCTTAGCTCTGCAAACGGGCCGATTGGTTGATGACCGCTGCGCCGGATCTCCACCGCGAGATCGTCGGCGATGAAGTATTCGTCTTCGATTATGACTATTCGCATTGGGACTCCAATGACCTTGCGGCAAGCCCTACGAGTCTTCGCCTATCGTATGGATGATGCCGCGGTGATCAACCCGGAGCCGGATTGCAGACCGCATAAGTTGGTCCGCTGCCGCACGGGGCCAGTGGTGCTTTGACCGGAGCCTTGCTGCTGCAGGAAGCAGGTGCTCCCGGCGGGGGTACACATATGTACCAACTGTCTCTGCAACGGCACCGCAGCTCGCGCATTTTCTTCAGGTAACGAAAGCCGCGGAGATGAGTTTATGAAAGCAAACAGATGGTACGTTGCCGTCGCCGTATTGGCGCTCGCGATTCCGGTCGGAACTACTGCGCAAGCCGCACCGATGTTGGCTGCGAGCGGGATGGCCAAGAACCACGCAAGCCTGGTGGAAGTTCAATGGAGGCATGGCCGCCACCACGGTTGGCATCGTCATCACTGGCGTGACGGATACCGGCACCGATATAGCCGCGGCTGGGGTCCAGCGTTAGGTGGCTTCGTGGCAGGTGCGGCGATTGGAAGCGCCGTCGCCAACAGCCGGGCGCAAGCTGCCGAGAACAACGCCTACTGCTCCCAGCGATACAAGTCGTACGACCCGAGCTCCGGGACCTACATGGGATACGACGGCATCCGGCATCCATGCCCCTGAGCAAGACGGCGTTCTGCCGGCGCGGGCCATTACGAACGCCATCAACTTTTGAACTCGAGCAAGGAGAACCATACATGAAAGCGACCTCATTCCTGGCGGCGGCAGCTCTTGTCGGCGCATCATCGCTTGCGATGGCGCAAAGCGCTCCGCAAGCTACCGGCCCCGTGGACCATAGCGCCGTGCAGAACTCGAGCCGCAATCAGTCGGCTGACCAACGCACTGAAAACAGCATGGCAAACAAGGGGGGCAACAAGGTAGACGCGGTCCAGTCCGACCCTGGTCAGGCGAGCACTCGGCAACAGATGGTCAACGACCTGCAACAGGCAGGTTTCACCAACGTCAAGGTACGGCCGCAGTCGTTCCTGGTGGAGGCCAGGGATCGATCAGGAAATCCGGTGACAATGTTCGTTGGTCCAAATACGTTTGCCGAGGTGAAAACGGTCGGCGCTAACGCGCAGAAGTCGTCTTCGAATTCAAACTCATCCAGCAACAGCGCTAACGCAACTTCGGACCGCCCGGGCGGAGCCTTCACGTCGGTGCCGCCGAAGGACGGCCTGAGCTCGCAGTTGATGGGTCTGCAAGTGTACAACAACGCCAAACAGGACATTGGCACGATCAAGGACGTCGCGCTGAACGAGAACGGCATCGACGGCTATGTCCTCTCGGTGGGAGGGTTCCTGGGCCTTGGCGACCACTACGTTGCAGTGCGGCCTTCGGCAATCAATCTGAAGTTCGATCATGCGGCCAACAAGTGGACCGCGACCATGGACACGACGGCCGACCAGTTGAAGTCGGCGCCGGAATTCAAGTACCCCAGCAACGGGTAATCTTCTGAGGTGGAGCGGTTGGGCGGAACCGCTCCACCTCCCGGCTGTTGGTTCCAGATTCGATGTGGTTATGCGGCTCAAAATATGCTCGCCCGCGCTGAGAAACTGCTGGCTGACCTTGGCGAGACATTCTGGCTGGTGCCTATGGTCATGGTGCTTTGCAGCCTGATCGGCGCCTTCACCCTCGTTCATATTGACCAGAGCAACACGGTCTACCTCTCAAATCTACAGAGTTGGATGTACGACGGCGGCGCGACCGGCGCTCGCACCCTTCTCGGCACCGTAGCCGGCGCGACGATCGGTGTCGCGGGAACCGTGTTCTCGATCACCATTGCCGCGTTGTCTCTCGCTGCAGGTCAGATGGGGCCGAGACTGCTGCGCAATTTCACTCGCGATCGCGGCAATCAACTCACGCTGGGGATGCTGCTCGGCACCTTCTGTTACGCTCTCGTCGTGCTGAGAAGCATCCGGACAGAGCCCGAGGGGGGCTTCGTCCCTCATCTATCATTAAGCGTTGGAATTCTGCTCGCATTGGCTTGCGTGGCGACGCTCGTCTACTTCGTCGGTCACGTCGCCGGCCGGATCAACGTTGAAACTGTCGTCGAACTCGTCAGTGAAGACCTCCGCAGCGCTACACGCCAGCTAACGGTCCAGGATCCGCAGCCGAAGCCTCCGCCGGGCGAGTACTGGATCGGCTCCCTGCCTCTGAAGGACTCGCGGCGCGGTTATCTGCAGCATCTGGACGAAGAGGGCCTGGCCACCTGGGCGGCCAAGCATAGAGCCACCATTCGGCTGTTGATCGGCCCCGGCGACTATGTTTTTCCGGGGGCGACCGTCGCTCTGGTTAATCCTCCCGTCGACGGTGCCGAAGCGGCTATCCGGAATGCGACGGCGCTGGGCGCAACAAGCAGCATCGCTTCCGATCTGCGCTTTGCCGTTCGCCAACTCGTCGAAGTCGCGGTGAGGGCACTTTCGCCCGGCATCAACGATCCACACACCGCGCTCTCGGTCCTGGATCGACTGGGTGCGGCGCTCTGCGATCTCGTACCCCTGCATCTGCCATCAGGAGTGTCGATCAGAGGAAGTCAGCCGGTGCTGGTGGTGCCGCATGTGCAATACGATCAACTGCTCGGGACGATGTTTCATATGATCCGGCAAAGCGCAGGCGCCCAGCCTGCAATTTCGATCCGAATGATTGAGGTGATGACACAAGTCGCAAGCTCCGAGCGCGACCCCACCCGGCTCGCGGCGCTCTCCCACCACGCCGACCTCGTCCTTGCAGACGCTCGTCGCCTGATTGCCGCTCGCAGCGACAGGGAGGATGTCGAACGCCGACATCAGCTGTTTACTCTGATGGTCCGAGCAGGTCCGATGGGGCAATTCACCGAACAGATCTTGCCTCTGCCGGGTGACGATGAGCCGCCAAAGGCTATCGCTGAGACAGTCGCCTTCCGATCTCAGCGTTAAGTTCGGCGCCCGCCAGGACGGAATAGGCGGCGACCCAGAGCCATATCATCAACACGGCAACTGCGCCGAGCGATCCGCAGGTCTTTGTGATAGGCAGCGAACACATACGTTGAGAATGCGTATGACCCCGAAATCAAGATAGCCGAGCAGAAACGAATTGCCCATCTGTTCGGGCTGCTGAGGGTCGCTTGAGCTCATCGCCTCCCCGAGCCAACGGCGCTCCGTGGTCCGGAAGCGTACGTGCAAATGCAGGAACCAAAGCGGCGGACGCACTCTTGGATCTGGAGCAAAGTAATCAACAGATGACGAGTAACCGGCATGGCTCAGAGATATCGCGCAGCAGATTGGGCGGCATTCGCTCTCGGAGGAGTCATGGTTCTCATCGGCCTCGTGCTCGGAGCCGGCGGAGCATGGCTGCTTTGGTTGGGAGGCTCCTTCTATTATCTGCCCAGCGGAATCGTCCTGATCCTCTCGGGTCTCCTGTTGGCCCGCCGGCGCGTTGAAGGCGCATGGCTTTACCTTGTTCTCTTCCTGCTCACCCTCGCCTGGGCGTTCTGGGAAGTTGGCGCTAACGGTTGGGCCTTGGTGCCGCGGACCGTCGGACCGGCCATTTTGCTGATCGCCGTCCTGGCGCTCACGCCACGGCTTCGGCCCATTCGCCACCAGTATGAAGCTGCGGCGACAATCGCTGCGGGGCTTGTACTGCTGGTAGCCACAACTGTGTTGATGTCCGGGGCTTTTCGGCCGGCAAGCGCCGCTCCTCGCGTCATGCCATCTCCGACCGTCGCGATGGCCGACCCTTCCTCTCTCAAGGCAGGCGCAGATTGGCCTGCGTATGGCGGCAGCTACAGCGCGCGCCGCTATTCGCCGCTCGACGAGATCAACTCGACGAACGTCGCCAAGCTCACGAAGGTCTGGACCTTTCACACGGGCGACTTGCCTACCAAGAATACAAAGGGCACATACGGCGCAGAGAACACGCCGCTGAAGGTGGGGGATAACCTCTACGTCTGCACGCCCAAGAACATCGTTATCGCCGTCGACGCCAAGACCGGCAAGCAGATCTGGCGATTTGACCCGCGCGTTCCGGACGAGTTCATTCCGTATACCGCAGCTTGCAGAGGCCTTGCATATTACGAACTCTCCAATGCCGATCAGGGCGCGGCCTGTGCCAGCCGCATCATCGAAGGTACGCTTGACGCACGCCTGATCGCAATCGATGCGAAGACCGGCAAGCGCTGCGAGGCATTCGGACATGACGGACAGGTCGACACCGCGAGGGGCATCGGCCGGCACGATCCCGGCATGTTCGCGATTACCTCGGCGCCGACGATCGTTCGCGGCGTCATTGTTATCGGGCATGAAGTGCTCGATGGGCAAAAGCGGGACGCGCCCTCGGGTGTGATTCAGGGATACGACGCGCAGACGGGGGCGTTGCGTTGGGCCTGGGACATGGTCAAGCCGGATGCAAGCGCGCCGCCGGCGGTTGGACAAACCTATACCAGGGGCACGCCCAACATGTGGACGACCGCCTCCGGCGACGAGGAGCTGGGACTCGTCTATCTGCCGCTTGGGGTTTCGGCCGTGGACTATTGGAGCAGCAGTCGCTCGGACCGCGAGAAGGAGTTCGCGACATCGCTGGTCGCGCTCGATGTCACGACCGGCAAGCCTGCCTGGCATTTCCAGACCGTGCACAATGATGTCTGGGACTACGATCTCGGCTCTCAAGCGACGCTGATCGACTTCCCGACGGACAATGGCGCGCCGGTGCCGGCGCTGGTGTTGCCGAGCAAGCGCGGCGACATTTTCGTGCTCGACCGCCGCACGGGCAAGCCGCTCGTCGGCGTCGAAGAGAGGCCGGTGCCGCAAGGCGGCGTTGAGCCGGCGCAGCGCGCCAAGACGCAGCCATTCTCGCTTTACCACACGCTGCGAAAGGCCGATCTCACCGAGCGCGACATGTGGGGCATGTCGCCCATCGACCAGATGATCTGCCGTATCCAGTTTCGTCAGGCGAGCTATAAGGGCATCTTCACGCCACCCACGGCCAGCCCGCACTGGATTGAATATCCAGGCTATAATGGCGGCTCCGATTGGGGCGGCATCGCCATCGATCCCGTTCGCGACGTCATCGTTGCCAATTACAACGACATGCCGAATTACAATCGGCTGGTGCCGCGCGACGAGGCCAATCGTCTCGGTTGGGCGCCGCGGGACCAGGCGCGCGGCGAAATCGGCGGGCAGGAAGGCGCGGGCGATCCGCAGCTCGGTTCCCCATATGCGATCAACGTCAATGCCGGCTGGCGGCTGCCGGGCACCGGATTGTTGTGCAAGCAGCCGCCCTATGGCGGAATTCGCGCCATCGATCTGAAGACCGGAAGGACGCTGTGGGATCGTCCGTTGGGTGAAGCCCGCACGAACGGCCCGTTCGGGATCCCTTCGATGCTGCCGATCAGGATCGGGACGCCAAATAATGGCGGTGCCGTCGTGACCGCCGGCGGGCTTATCTTCGTCGCAGCGACGACCGACAATCTGATCCGTGCCATCGACATCAAGACCGGAAAAACCGTCTGGAAGGACGTGCTTCCTGCCGGCGGCCAGGCCACGCCGATCACCTATGAGGCTGGCGGCCGCCAGTACCTGGTCATCATGGCCGGCGGTCATCATTTCATGGAGACGCCGATCGGTGATTCCCTGGTGGCGTACGCCTTACCGGCTAAGTAGTGCTACCCGTTGTGAGCTTTCAGAAAAACGTGGGGACACGCAGCGACGTTCCGAGCGTGTGAGCCGGCACTTGGAAACGAAAGCGCGCTCTTGGTAGCAGCATCCGATTTGTTCGCCGGGGTACTCTATCCTACGATGACGACGTAGCGGACCTGCGCCGGCCCGTCTCCCGAGTAATATGTTGGGATGAAAGCGACGGAGGGCATCGTGCTGTACGACGCGATCTCGTTCGGACCGGACCGAGCTCAGAATCTGTATTTCCAAACGGCCCTGAAAACCTTGGCGGAAATAGGCTGCTTATGAAGCGAACTCAACAGCTTACGTGCTGGCTGGGGCGGGAGGGATCGAACCTCCGAATGGCGGAATCAAAATCCGCTGCCTTACCGCTTGGCTACGCCCCATCAGGCCCTCGGGAACGGCGGCGACAGGAGCGTCCGCGGATTCCCTCGAGTGGTGCCGGTCTATAGGGAGAGACGCGGCATTTCAACCGCCCGGAGGAGCAAAATACCACAGGCGCCGGTGGCGACGCGCCATGCCTGATAGGGCGTTACGCCCGCCGCTTCCGATGGGCGTTCCGCCCCCCTCCTGACAGTTGAGACCTCCCCCATTTCATGGGAATACGGCGGCAAGAACTGTTTCCCCGGGAGTGAGCCATGACCTACCGCGCGCCGATCTCTGACATGCTGCTGTCGCTGAACCACGGCGCCGGCCTGAAGGCTGCCATGGAGGCCGGCCATTACGGCGATTTCGACGGCGATATCGTGAGCGCCGTGCTGGAGGAAGCCGGCAAGTTCGCGACCGACGTGCTGGCGCCGCTGAACAAGGTCGGCGACGAGCACGGCATCAAGCTCAGCGACGGCAAGGTCACGACCGCGCCGGGCTGGCCGGATGCCTATAAGCGCTGGACCGAGGGCGGGTGGAACGCGGTTTCCGGGCCCGAGGATTTTGGCGGTCAGGGCCTGCCGCTAGCGATCAACGCCGCCTGCACCGAGATCTGGAGCGCCGCCAACGTCGCCTTCGGCCTCTGCCCGTTGCTGACGGCATCGGCGATGGAGGCGCTGGACGCGCATGGCAGCGACGCGTTGAAGAAGATCTATCTCGAGAAGCTCGTCTCCGGCGAATGGACCGGCACGATGCAGTTGACCGAGCCGCAGGCCGGCTCCGATGTCGGCGCACTGCGCACCCGCGCCGAGAAGCAGGCCGACGGCACCTATCGCATCAAGGGGACGAAGATCTTCATCACCTATGGCGAGCACGACATGACCGACAACATCGTGCATTTCGTGCTGGCGCGCCTGCCGGACGCGCCCGCCGGCACCAAGGGGATATCGCTGTTCCTGGTGCCCAAATTCATGGTCAACGAAGACGGCTCGCTGGGTGCGCGCAACGACATCTTCGCCTCCGGCGTCGAGCACAAGCTCGGTATGCATGCCTCCCCCACCTGCACCATGACCATGGGGGATCATGGCGGCGCGATCGGCTTCCTGGTCGGCGAAGAGAACCAGGGCATGCGCTGCATGTTCACGATGATGAACCAGGCCCGCCTCGGCGTCGGCCTCGAAGGCGTCGGTGTTGCCGACCGCGCCTATCAGCAGGCCTTGTCGTACGCACAAGAGCGCAAGCAGGGCCGCGCCCTCGGCAAGAAGGGTGACGGCTCCGATGCGATCTTCGTGCATCCCGACGTCAAGCGCATGCTGATGCGGATGCGGGCGCAGACCGCGGCGGCGCGCACCATCTGCTATGCGACCGCGGTGGCGATCGACATCTCGACACGCGCCAGAGATCCGAAGGTCCGCGCCGATGCTGCCGCGCGCGCGGCGCTGTTGACGCCGATGGCCAAGGGCTATTCCACCGATATCGGCAACGAGGTCGCCTATCTCGGCGTGCAGGTGCATGGCGGCATGGGCTTCATCGAGGAGACCGGCGCGGCGCAGCACTATCGCGACGCCCGCATCACCGCGATCTACGAGGGCACCAACGGCATCCAGGCCATCGACCTCGTCACGCGAAAGCTCGCGGCCAACGGCGGCGCGTCGGTGTGGGCGCTGCTCGACGAGCTCTCCGCAATCGTGAAGCAGGTCGAAGCCTCCAACGATCCCGCTTTCGGCACCACCGGCGTGAAACTGCGCGAGGCACTGGAGGCGCTGACGCGCACCAGCAAATGGCTGCTGGAGCGGGTTGCGTCCGCGCCGAACGAGGCGCTTGCCGGAGCAACGCCGTATCTGCAACAGTTCGGCGCCACGCTCGGCGGCTGCATGCTGGCATCCGAAGCGCTCGCCGCGAAATCCGATGGCATCACGGATGCCGCGCGCTACGTCTCGCTGGCGCGCTTCTTCGCCGAGAACATCGCCGTGCAGGCCGGCGCGCTCGAGCGCACCGTGACGGAGAGCGCGGAGTCGGTCGCTGCTGCGGATGCGGTGCTGTTGGGGTAAGGCCGCATATGCGCGCCACACATTCAGTGTCGTCCGGCGAAGGCCGGGACGACACCAGATTTTTTACTCGCGCCTCCCCGCTCGCAGATCGTAGCGGGAACGGCCAGCCCGGATTGCGCTGCGCTCCATCCGGGCTACGAAGCCGCGAGCTTCGTACGTTTCCCCGGCCGCCATAGTACGACGCTCGCCGCCACTAGGTCGAGCATCACGCACATCGCAAACGCGCTCGTGTAGTCGCCGGTCACGCTGCGCACGAGACCGACGATGCCGGGGCCGAAGGCGCTGACGATGCCGCTGATCGACGTGCCCAGTCCCATCGCGGCGGCGAAGGCGCTTGCGCCGATCTCGCGCTGGATGATCAAGGGCGGAAACGTGATCATGTTGCCGATCGAGAAACCGTAGACGGCGCAGCACACGAGCAGCACGGTCGGGTTCGTGCTTTCCAGAAGCACGAACAGCGCCGCCGCCTGGCTGGTCATCGATGCCGCGCAGGCGAGCCGCGGATCGAGCCGGTCCACGAACAGGCCGAGCGACAGGCGCCCGACCACCGCCATCGCCGCCATGATGGTGACGGCAAGACCCGCACTGGCGCGGCCGATCAGCGGTTCGAGGAACGTCACCTGGTGGATGATGAATCCCATCTGCGCCAGCAGCGCGACCGCGATCGGCAGCACCATGGTCCAGAACGCCGAATTGGCGAGCAGCGTCTTGCGCGAGTGAACCGCAGGCACGGCGGTGCCGCCATCGAATGAATCCCCGCCCGGCGTTGGCGGCATTTCCGTCGGCCAGCCGGTGAAGATGACCACCACCGGCAGCACCAGCACCACCATCGCCAGCGTGGCCGCCAGCATCGCGGAACGAAAGCCGATGCTGCCGCTCAGCGACAGCAGCAGCGGCACGAGCACGATGCCGCCGCAGGTCGCGCCATTGTAGGCGAGGCTGAGCGCGAGCCCGCGGCGCCGTTCGAACCAGGAGTTCAGCACGGTGGCGATCACCACCGTGCCCATGCCGGTCCAGCCGACCGACATCAGCGCATAGGCGAGATAGAGCTGCCAGGGCGTCTGCAGCAGCGCCAGCAGCACCGTCGAAGCGCCGAGCGCCGAGAGGCCGCACAGGATCAGCGACCGCAGCCCGATGCGGGCGAGCAGATCGTCGGTGAAGATGACGAGCACAGCAGTCAGGAGAAAGGAGAAGGTGCTGGCCGCGGAGACCAGCGTGCCCGGCCAGCCATGGGCGCGCTGGAGTTCGGCGAGATAGACGCCCTGACCGTATAGGCCGAAGCCGAACATGAAGAAGGCCATCAGGAAGCAGGCCAGCACGACGCGCCAGCCGCGATAGTGCAGCGAGGATTCGTCAACACGAGTGGCGGCAATCATCAATCGGGCAATCCGCCAAATGGAACGGCGCGAGGCGATCGTGCACCACAACCAGGGGTTTTTCAATCGAAAATGGGTAGCTAATTATTGCAACGCGTAACACAGCAGCGGCCGATGCGCCCGTCTCGCGCGAATTCGGTCCCCAAAAGGTCGAGCCAGCGCATTGGCACGCCTGCAAGATGATGTAGGCTGACGTTTCGCGAGTCTAGCCAATGTCAGTATCGCGGCGACCGCAGGGGCCTCTCATGTCGAATGGCAACATCATCGTCACCGAAGAGCGCGGAACGCGCGTAATCACCCTGCGCCGTCCGAGCAAGAAGAACGCGATCACGCAGGACATGTATCGGGAGATGAGCCGCGCGATCGACACCGCGCAGAACAATCCCGAGATTCGCTGCATGATCATCACCGGGGGCTCCGGCGTGTTCACCGCCGGCGACGACATCGACGATTTCATGCACGCCGACACGTCGCGCCCCGAGACGCTGTCCGACGGCGCCAAGTTTCTCTATTCGCTCGCCCTCAACGCCAAGCCGGTGATCGCGGCCGTGGACGGCGCGTCGATCGGCATGGGCACCGTGATGCTGTTCCATTGCGACTATGTGCTGGCCTCGAACGCGGCAACCTTCTCCGCGCCCTACATCCATCTCGGGCTCGTGCCGGTCGGTGCGTCCAGCCTCTTGATGCCGAACACGATGGGCTACCAGCGCGCCTTCGCCATGCTGGTGATGGGACGGACTTTTACGGCCGCTGAAGCGCATGCCGCCGGCTTCGTCAACACCGTGGTCTCGCCGGGTCATACCGAGGTCGAGGCGCGCAAGGTGGCGCGCGATATCTGCAGGCTCCCCGCCGAAGCGGTCGCGATCTCGCGCAAACTGCTGCGCGTCGCATCCGAGGAGCTCACCCGCCGCATCGACCAGGAGGCCCATTTGTTCGGCGAGCGGTTGAAGTCGGAAGAAGCCACCGCCGCATTCAACGCGTTTGCGAACAGGAAGAAGAAAAAGTAGGGTGCCGTCCGGCGCATCGCCGCGGAATGACGGCGAGAACTTTCGTGAAATCTTCGCGCGGAGCGACTAGTCTGGTTCCATGCGACATGTTCTCCGCCTGACCGTCTTCGCGCTTGCGCTCGCCGCCCTGCCCGCGTCCGCCCAAACCGCCGCACCCGTCGAGCTGCGCATCCTCGCGATCAATGATTTCCACGGCAATCTGCGCTCGCCACCTGGCGGCATCCGGATCAGCGATCCCGAGGACAGGTCCAGGAAGGTGATGGTGGCGGCCGGCGGTGCCGAATACATGGCGACGCTGGTGAAGCAGCTGCGCGAGGGCCACAAGAACACGATCTTCGTCGCCGCCGGCGACCTGATCGGCGCGAGCCCGTTCCTGTCGGCGATGTTCCACGACGAGCCTTCGATCGAGTCGCTCTCGATGATGGGGCTCGCGATCACCTCGGTCGGCAATCACGAATTCGACGAGGGCAAGACCGAGCTCCTGCGGATGCAGAACGGGGGCTGTCATCCGGTCGACGGCTGCCAGGGGCCCCATCCCTTCCAGGGCGCCAAATTCCATTATCTCGCGGCGTCCACCATCGAGACCGCGACCGGCAGGAGCGTGCTGCCGCCTTACGAGATCAGGGAATTCGAGGGCATCCCCATCGCCTTCATCGGGCTGACCTTGAAGGAGACCGCGGGCATCGTATCGCCCGCGGGCATCACCGGCCTCGAATTCCGCGACGAAGCCGAGACGGTGAACGCGCTGGTGCCGCAGCTGAAGGCGCGCGGGGTCGAGGCGATCGTGGTGCTGATCCACCAGGGCGGCGAGCCGGCCGGCGACTACAATGAATGCCCTGCCATCACGGGGCCGATCGTCGACATCGTGAAAAAATTCGATCGCGCCGTCGACGTCGTCGTCAGCGGCCACACCCATCGTGCTTATGTCTGCGATATTGACGGGCGGCTCGTCACCAGCGGCGACAAATACGGTACCCTGGTCACCGCGATCGACCTCAAGCTCGATCCGGCAACGCGCGACGTCGTCCGCGCCAGGGCCGAGAACGTCCTCGTCGCCAATGCCTCGCTGCCTAGGGATCCCGAGCAGACCGCACTGATCGATGCCTACGACAAGCTTTCGGCGCCGATCGCCAATCGCCCGGCTGGATCGGTGACGCAGACGCTGTCACGCGTGCCGAACGAGGCCGGCGAAAGCCCGCTCGGCGACGTCATTGCGGACGCGCAGCTCGCCGCGACCAGAGATGCCAAGGACGGCAGCGCCGTCATCGCGCTCACCAATCCCGGCGGCATCCGCACCGACATCGTTCCAAAGGAGAACGGCGCGATCACCTTCGGCGACGTTTTCGCCAGCCAGCCGTTCCGCAACCGGCTCGTCACCATGACGCTCACGGGCAGCCAGCTCAAGGACATGCTGGAGCAGCAATGGCTCGACCCGAAGCGGCCGCGGATTCTCCAGGTCTCGAACGGGTTCAGTTACGCCTGGGATGCGGCGAAGCCATTCGGCGAGCGCGTGATCACCGAGAAGATGACGCTCAATGGCAGACTGGTCGAAGCCGGAAGCGGCTACCGCGTCACCCTCAACGATTACCTCGCAGTCGGTGGCGACGGCTTTACGGTCGCCAAACAAGGCACGGGGCCGCAATATGGCGGCTACGACGCTGACGCGCTGTTCGCGTTCTTCAGGGCGCACGGACCGATCGGGCCGCTGCCGCTGAGCCGCATCCTGCGCGTGAATTGATCCGGATCAAACGGGCCGGCTCGGGACCACCCTTTGCCATTCCCGGGGGAACGCATAGATTGGGTTTTGTATTTGCGTTTTGGCGCCGGATGCGCCAAGCGACGTCGAGAGCCCGCATTCCATGAGGCCGAACTGATGAGTACGCTTCTCCTCTCCCACAAGGCCTGCCTCGACCACGTCACGCCGCCGGGACACCCTGAAAGGCCGGACCGCCTGCGCGCGGTGGAGGAGGCGCTGTCGCATGAGCGCTTCCAGTTCCTGGTGCGTGACCAGGCGCCGGAGGGCGATCTCGACCTCGTCACGCTCTGCCACAACGAGCACTACGTCACGGAGCTGCGCCACATCGCGCCGACCAGCGGACTGGTCTATATCGATGGCGACACCTCGATGTCGCCGGGCACATGGGAAGCGGTGATGCGCGGCGTCGGCGGCGCGGTCGCGGCGACCGAAGCGGTGATGGCGGGCGAGCATCGCAACGCCTTTGTCGCGGTGCGCCCGCCCGGCCACCACGCCGAGATCGGCAAGCCGATGGGCTTCTGTTTCTTCGACAACGTCGCCATCGCCGCGCGCCACGCGCAGCGCAAATACGGCATCAAGCGCGCGGCCATCGTCGATTTCGACGTGCATCACGGCAACGGCACGCAGGACATCTTCTGGTCGGACCCGACCGTGATGTATTGCTCGACGCACCAGATGCCGCTGTTTCCGGGCACCGGCGCCAAGAGTGAGCGCGGCGACCACGACACCATCGTCAACGCGCCGCTCGCCTCCGAGGACGGCGGGCCGGAATTCCGCATCGCGTTCGAGAATTTGATCCTGCCGCAACTCGAAAAATTCAGCCCGGAGCTGCTCGTCATCTCTGCCGGCTTCGACGCGCATTATCGCGATCCGCTGGCGTCGCTGAATTTGCGCGCGGAGGATTATGCCTGGGTGACGCGCAAGCTGATGGACCTTGCCGACAAGACCGCCGGGGGGCGCGTTGTTTCTGTGCTCGAGGGCGGCTACGACCTGCAAGGACTGAAAGAATCTGTTACGGCGCATGTCGGCGCCCTGATGGGCGCCTGACACACCCGCCACATTGCGCCCGCAAAACTTTGCTTTCTGCGACGTGAAGCGAATCGGGCAATCGGAAACTTATATGGCCGAAAATACCCAAATCGACATCTCCAGGCTGACCTTCGAACGCGCCATCGAGGAGCTCGAAACCATCGTGAAACGGCTCGAGGACGGCAAGGTGCCGCTCGAGGAATCCGTGACGATCTACGAGCGCGGCGAGGCCCTGAAGCGCCGCTGCGAGGAGTTGCTGCGCCAGGCCGAGGCGCGCGTCGACAAGATCACCACCGATGCCAGCGGCCAGGCCACCGGCACCGCGCCGCTCGACGTCCAGTAAGGGCCGCCTCCAAAGCCGCCTATCTCACGCAGCGGGCACCGGCAATTTTTCATGATCGCACGCCGCAGTCGGCGTTGTTGCTGCTGCTGCTTGATTCCAGGGAACCGGCGCTCTGGCGATCACGGAACCTCCCTCAGAGGGGCCCCTCGCCCTCCTGAATCCGTCTAGAAATAGCCTCCCCACGCGAAAAACCTTGCCGAGGAACTGGGCAAGCTTGGAACCCTTCGGCTGGCGCCAGGATTAACCACTCTGGCCCGCGGGTTGCAGGTGCATGCCCGTAATCGGCGGAGCGGGTTGGCTTTGGCCCAAGCTTTGGTGTAAAGCTGCGCGGAGTGTGGCTTTTTGTAAGCCTTGCGTGGGCACTGATTACCGACGACAAGCGCTTCAAACTGCTGATGAATTGGCTGGGATGGACGAAGCCGATCTAAGTGACAGGGATCACAGAGACTGAACCGGAGAGCACTTAAGCTCACCTAAGCTTGAAGACGGGGCTTTGCCCCATGCAGGTGGCTCCGACGGTTTAAGGACTCGCGCTGCGCCGATATTGTGCAAACCCATCGCGCACCGGAACGATCTTCCGGCGCTGACAAATTGGAAATCGCCGTGAACGCATATAGTAAAACGCCGCTTCTCGACACCATCCGGACGCCGGACGACCTGCGCAAGCTCAAGGTCGAGCAGGTTCGCCAGGTCGCCGACGAGCTGCGTCAGGAGACCATCGATGCCGTCTCGGTGACCGGCGGTCACTTCGGCGCAGGCCTCGGCGTGGTCGAGCTCACCACTGCGATCCATTACGTTTTCGACACCCCGCGCGACCGGCTGATCTGGGACGTCGGCCACCAGGCCTATCCGCACAAGATCCTCACCGGCCGGCGCGATCGCATCCGCACGCTGCGCACCGGCGGCGGCCTGTCCGGCTTCACCAAGCGCAGCGAGAGCGATTACGATCCGTTCGGCGCCGCGCATTCCTCGACCTCGATCTCCGCCGGCCTCGGCATGGCGGTCGCGCGCGACCTCTCCGGCGGCAAGAACAACGTTATCGCCGTGATCGGTGACGGCGCGATGTCGGCGGGCATGGCCTACGAGGCCATGAACAATGCGGGGGCGATGAACTCGCGCCTGATCGTCATCCTCAACGACAACGACATGTCGATCGCGCCGCCGGTCGGCGCGATGAGCGCCTATCTGTCGCGGCTCTACTCGGGCAAGACCTATCGCACGCTGCGCGATGTGGCCAAGCAGATCAACCAGCGCCTGCCCAAGATCCTCGCCAACCGCGCCAATCGCGTCGAAGAATATTCCCGCGGCTTCATGATGGACGGCGGCACGCTGTTCGAGGAGCTCGGCTTCTATTACGTGGGCCCGATCGACGGCCACAACCTCGACCATCTCCTGCCCGTGCTGAAGAACGTGCGCGACATGGAGACCGGCCCGATCCTGCTCCACGTCGTGACGCAGAAGGGCAAGGGCTACGGCCCGGCGGAAGCCTCCGCCGACAAGTACCACGCGGTGGTCAAGTTCGACGTCGCGACCGGCACCCAGGCCAAGTCCAAGCCGAACGCGCCGGCCTATCAGAACGTGTTCGGCCAGAGCCTCGTCAAGGAAGCGGAGAAGGACGACAAGATCGTCGCCATCACCGCGGCGATGCCGTCCGGCACCGGCGTCGACATCTTCAACAAGGCGTTCCCGGACCGCACCTTCGACGTCGGCATTGCCGAGCAGCACGCAGTGACGTTCGCCGCCGGCCTCGCCACCGAAGGCTACAAGCCGTTCTGCGCGATCTACTCGACCTTCCTGCAGCGCGGCTACGACCAGATCGTGCATGACGTTGCGATCCAGAGCCTGCCGGTTCGCTTCGCCATCGACCGCGCCGGCCTCGTCGGCGCCGACGGTGCAACCCATGCCGGCTCGTTCGACAACGCCTATCTCGGCTGTCTGCCGAACATGGTGATCATGGCCGCGGCCGACGAAGCCGAGCTGGTGCACATGGTCGCAACCCAGGTCGCAATCAACGATCGTCCGAGCTCGCTGCGCTATCCGCGCGGCGAAGGCCGCGGCATCGAGATGCCCGAAGTTGGCGTTCCGCTCGAGATCGGCAAGGGCCGCATCGTCCGCCAGGGCAGCAAGATCGCCCTGCTCTCCTTCGGCACGCGCCTCGCCGAATGCGAGAAGGCCGCGGACGAGCTCGCAGCCCACGGCCTTTCGACCACGATCGCGGATGCGCGCTTCATGAAGCCGCTGGACACCGAGCTCGTGCTCAAGCTCGCGCGCGACCACGAGATCCTGATCACGATCGAGGAAGGCTCGGTCGGCGGTTTCGGCTCGCATGTCGCGCAGTACCTCACCGATCAGGGCGCGCTCGACAGCGGCCTGGTGCGGTTCCGCACCATGGTGCTGCCCGACGTGTTCCAGGACCACGACACGCCGGCGGCGATGTACGGTCGTGCCGGTCTCGACGCCAAGGGCATCGTCGCCAAGGTGTTCGAAGCGCTCGGCAAGGACGTCAAGGCCGAGACGGTCAAGCTCGCCTGACAGCGAGCTTCGACCTTCCGCGAAACAGCTCGATGAAGATCTATCTGGCAGGCCCCGACGTGTTCCTGCCAGATGCAGTCGAGATCGGCCGGCGGAAGGTCGCGATCTGTGCCGCAAACGGCCTCACCGGCCTCTATCCCCTCGACAACGAGATCGACCTCGCCGCTCCCGACGCCTCGCGGCAGATCTTTTGCGGCAACGAGGCGATGATGGACACGGCCGATGCGATCATTGCCAACCTTACGCCGTTCCGCGGCGCTGGCTCCGATCCCGGCACCGTCTACGAGCTCGGCTACATGGCCGGCCGCCGCAAGTTTTGCCTGGCCTATTCCAATGACGGCGCCGCCTATGCCGACCGTGTCGGCCGCTTCATGGACGTGACGTCCGAGGATGGGCGGCTGGTCGACGGGCAGGGACTGACGGTCGAGGATTTTGGCCTCGTCGACAATCTCATGATGATCCACGCGCTGGAGCTGCATGGCTGCCCGCTGGTGACGCCGGCGCAGATGCCGATCGACGTGTGGCACGATCTGGCCGCGTTCGAGGCTTGCGTCCGGATGGCGGCCGCGCGATTGATCGCTACATAAGCGCCTCAGGCGTCTTTCGGAGAGATTATGTCCCCTGCCCGCAAGCGCGCGGATATTCTGCTGGTCGAGCGCGGCCTGTTCGAGAGCCGGGCGCGGGCGCGCGCGGCGATCGAGGCCGGGCTCGTCACGGCCGACGACAAGCAGGTGGCAAAGCCATCGGAGACCATCGCCGAGGACGCCGTGATCCAGGCCGAGCCCGCGCACCCCTACGTCTCCCGCGGCGGCGTCAAGCTCGCCGGCGCGCTGGAGCGCTACCCGATCGAGATCGAGGATCATGTCTGCCTCGATGTCGGTGCGTCCACCGGCGGATTCACCGAGGTGCTGCTGGCGAACGGCGCGAGCCTCGTCTTTGCCGTCGATGTCGGCACCTGTCAGCTGCATCCCTCGCTGCGCGGTCACTCCAAGATCGTGTCGATGGAAGAGACCGACATCCGCGCCTATGACGGCAAGCGCCTGCCAGCGCGGCCCGATGTCGTCGTAATCGACGTCAGCTTCATCTCGCTCAAGACGGTGCTGCCCGTGGCGCTGTCGCTGGCGGCCGCGCCGATGAGTCTGCTGGCGCTGATCAAGCCGCAATTCGAAGCGGACCGGAAGCACAACAAGAAGGGCATCATCCGCGACGCCGCCGTGCACCGCGAGATCTGCGACGACGTCGCCGCCTTTGCGGCCTCGCTCGGCTGCACCGATATCGAGGTGTTCCCATCGGCGATCACCGGCGGCGACGGCAATATCGAATTCTTCCTGGGCGCGCGCCGTGGTTGAGCGCATGGCAATCGATCACGTCGGCCATCGCGGCGACGGCGTCTCGCTCGACGCCGGCGATGCCATCTATGTGCCCTACACGCTCGGCGGCGAGACCGTCGAGGTCGATCATGTCGTCGGCAATCATCCCGACCGCCGCAAGCTGCTGGCGGTGGATGTCGCCAGCCCCGAGCGCGTCGCGCCGTTCTGTCCGCATTTCGGCGTCTGTGGCGGCTGCGCAATCCAGCACTGGGCGGTCGAACCGTATCACGCCTGGAAGCGCGGCATCGTGGTCGAGACCCTGGCCCAGGCCGGTATCGACTGCGAGGTGGCGTCGCTGGTCGATGCCCACGGTGCGGGACGCAGGCGCATGACGCTGCACGGCCGGTTCGGCACCCATGACATCCTCAAGGTTGGCTTCTCGGCTGCCAGCTCGCACGACGTCATCCCGATCGATCGCTGCCCGATCCTCGATCCCGGGCTCGAGGGTGCGCTCGATGCCGGCTGGGCGCTCGCCGAGCTGCTGACGTCCAAAATGCCGGTGACGAAACCGCTGGACATCCAGGTCACCGCGACCGCCAACGGTCTCGACATCGACGTGCGCGGCTCCGGCCCGTTGCCAATGTCACTCGTGACGGCGCTGTCGCGCGTCGCCGAGCAGCACCGCCTGGCGCGGCTGACACGGCACGGCGAACTGGTGCTGCAACGCCTGCCACCGACCCTGCAGATGGGCCGCGCCGAGGTGACGCTGCCGCCGGGCTCGTTCCTGCAGGCGACCGTCGCCGGTGAAGAGACGCTTGCGTCGCTGGTCGCGGAGCGCATCGGCAAGGCCAAGAACGTTCTCGATCTCTTCTGCGGTGTCGGACCGTTTGCGTTGCGGCTCGCCGAAAAGGCCCGCGTCACCGCCCATGACAACGACGCCGGCGCCATTGCAGCGCTCGCAAAGGCCGCGCGCACACCAGGGCTCAAGCCGATCAAGGCCGAGCCGCGCGACCTGTTCCGCCGTCCCCTGGTGGCGCCGGAGCTGCGCGATTTCGACGCCGTCGTGTTCGACCCGCCGCGCCAGGGCGCGCAGGCGCAGGCCTTGAAGCTCGCCGCGAGCAAGGTGCCTGTGGTGGTCGCGGTCTCCTGCAACGTCGCGACATTTGCCCGCGACGCGCGGCTGCTGATCGATGGCGGCTACAAGATGGATGCCGTGGTGCCGGTCGACCAATTCCGGCACACGCCGCATGTCGAGCTGGTGGCGCGGTTTGTGAGATAAGCGCGTCCCTCCCGACCTTGATGCCGGTCAACCGACCGGCTCTGCCGTTGCGCTAAGCTCGCGCGGGAATGGCCGCGGAGCGGATGATGGCGATCGACCGACGACAATTCATGACCAATACGTTCGGCCTTTCCGCGGCGACGCTCACGGCCAGTCCCGCGCAGGCCTCGAACGGGAGCTATGAGGACGCGGTGCAGGCGGCCCGGGCACCGCTGCGATCGTCCCCGAGAGACCGCGAGCTCGTGCGTTTTGCGACACTCGCGGCCAACAGCCACAACACCCAGCCCTGGATTTTTTCCGCCCATGATAATGTCATCGTGATCAGGCCAGACGTCGCACGCCGCTGTCCCGCAGTCGACCCGGACGATCACCACCTCTTCGTCAGCCTCGGCTGCGCCGCCGAAAATCTCGCGCTTGCGGCGGCAACGCTGGGCTGGCGCGCAAACCAGACGGTCGACGGCGGCCGGATCGTGATCGCACTCGACCAAGCTCCGCCTGCCGCATCGGCGCTGGCGGCCGCAATTCCAGTCAGGCAATGCACCCGTGCGGCATTCGACGGCAAGCCGGTCGCGCCCGAGATGTTGCGCCAGCTCGAGGACGCCTGTCGCGAGCCGAACGTGTCGGCAATCCTGCTGACCGAACGCGCAGCCATCGCCAAAGTCACCGACTATGTGCTCGAAGGCAATTCCGCACAAATGCGCGACAAGGCCTTCATGAGCGAACTCGTGAGCTGGATGCGCTTCAACGAGGCGGATGCGGTCGCGTCCATGGACGGGCTATTCTCGCGCGCGTCAGGCAGCCCGTCACTGCCGGCATGGGTCGCGCGGCCGCTGCTGAAGCTCGTCTTCACCGAGCAGGGCGAGAACAGAAAGTACCGCGAGGAGCTCGACAGCTCCGCGGGGGTCCTCGTGCTTGCCGCCGACCGCAGCGACACATCGCAGTGGATCGCGGTCGGACGCGCTTGCCAGCGGTTCGGTTTGCAGGCGACCGCACTGGGGCTGAAATATTCCTTCGTCAACCAGCCGGTCGAGGTGCCGACACTGAGATCGCAATTCGCAGCCTCACTCGGACTCGGTGAGCGGCGTCCCGACATTGTGATCCGTTTCGGAGCCGGACCGAATTTGCCGAAATCGCTGAGGCGCGGCCCGGAGCTGGTGATGCGCGGATGATGCAGTCTAGCGCCGAAGGCCGCCCAGGGCCGGCGACTCGCCGGGCAATATCGACGAGTTGATGTCGCTGTCCATGCGCCCGGATTGCTGTTGGGTGAAGCCGGCGCCGAACGACAGGCTGAGGTTGGAGGTCGGCTTGAACTCGACACCCGCGAATGCGCCATAGCCGGGCGAGGCGCTGGAGGTGAGCGGCGCAAGCGAGCTGCCAATGCCGCCGCCGTATTTCAGGGTGTCGAATCCGGCAAAGAACGTGACGGGCATGCCGCCCGCGGTCTTGGTGTTGTAGCCGAACTGCGTGCTGTCGTAGGAGAGCGCGCTGAAATTGCCGCTCAGTCCGGCCGGGCTGAGGCCGCTCCAATTGAGATTGCCATGCTGGCTGCCGACAAAGAAGCCGTTCGCAAAATTGCTGCGGCCGCTTGCGTCGCCGCCATTGAAGCTCGGGACATTGCCGTAGCTGTCGGCGCTCTGGCCGGCAACGCCGCCGAAGCCGAAAGGTCCGCCGGGGATCCAATATTGCAGGGGTGCGGCTTGCGCATGAGCCGGCGCTTCGCCGAGGCAGAGCAGGGCAAGAAAAACCGCGAGACCGCAAAAGCGGGTAAGCCTGGACATCCAAATAACCGTCGAAAACCTTGCGAATTATACCCACCAGGCATCATGAATGCCAGCATCGCGACACCAATCTTCCCTTGAGTTCCGGGATCACGTTTTCCTGTCAATTGAACTTCCCGCATGCCCGATTGACCCACCTGAGGGGGCGCGTCAGCACGGAGGCTGTCATGGAGGTCAATTCCGACAGGTTGAATGCCTTTATGGGCAAGATGGTCACCGAATTCGGGGCGGCGATGAATGCGTCGCTGGTCCTGCTCGGGGACAAGCTCGGTCTCTACCGTACCCTTGCCGCCAAGGGACCGATGAACTCGTCCGAGCTCGCAAGCGCCACCGGGACCGCGGAGCGCTACGTCCGCGAATGGCTCGCGAGCCAAGCGGCGTCCGGCTACATCGAATACGATTCCGCTTCGGCAAAATTCTCGATGCTGCCGGAGCAGGCGATGGCGCTTGCCGACGAGAACAGTCCGGTGTTCCTCGGCGCGTTTGGCAATGTCATTGCCTCGGCTTTTCTCGACGAGCCGAAGGTCTCGGACGCATTCAAATCCGGCAAGGGCGTCGGGTGGAACCGGCGCAGCGAATGCCTGTTCTGCGGCACTGCCCGCTTTTTCCGGACCGGGTACATGCATCATCTGGTGCAGGAATGGCTGCCCTCGCTCGACGGCGTCGTAGACAAGCTGAAGCGCGGCGCCAAGGTCGCCGATGTCGGCTGCGGGCACGGCGTCTCGACACGGCTGATGGCGGAAGCCTTCCCGAACTCCCGCTTCTACGGCTTCGACTATCACGAGGGTTCGATCAAGGCCGCGCGAAAGGCGGCCACCGAAGCCAGATTGGGCGACCGGGTAAGCTTCGCTGTTCATTCCGCCAAGACCTATCCGGCCGAGGGCTATGATCTCGTCTGCTTCTTCGATTGCCTGCATGACATGGGCGACCCCGTCGGCGCCATCGGCCACGTGCGCGAGACCATGGCAAAGGACGGCACCTGCATGCTGGTCGAGCCGTTCGCAGGCGACCGCCTCGAGGACAATCTCAACCCGGTCGGGCGGGTCTATTATGCGGCGTC
Organism: Bradyrhizobium sp. Ken64; assembly: GCF_055807555.1. NCBI lineage: Bacteria > Pseudomonadati > Pseudomonadota > Alphaproteobacteria > Hyphomicrobiales > Nitrobacteraceae > Bradyrhizobium > Bradyrhizobium sp. Ken64. Next base: position 512,176 of record NZ_JBVVPA010000002.1, read on the forward strand.
GACCATGATCTGCACGCCGGCCTCGCTCGACCAGGAGGTGGGCCTCGCACTGGGCGCGCAAGCGGGCGAGGCAAGGCTACGCAACGTCGCGCGAGAGGGCGGACTGACGCGCTTCCGCCGCGCCGCTGAAACGCCCTTCAATCTGATTCTGGAGGCGCGGATCTGATCTTCCTCATTCCGGCGCGTGGCTGCGGCATATGGTCATGCCGATGCTGCAGCCACGCCTGGCGCCGACATCCTTGCCTCGCTCGCGCCGCAACGTAAGCTGGCCGCCGCAAATGATCGGCAATGGCGCCCTCACGCGCGCTTGCGATGTCTTGCGTGAAATCGAGCGGCAATTGAAGGCGCTGATGCAATCTCGCAGCTAGCAGCCGTGACGGTTAGGCCGTCCTGTCCACCGTGGACGACGAATCCGCCGGCGGATATTTCGTCACGGGCACCACGAAGGACTTGTTGCGGACCTGGTAGATGATCTTGCCGTTCTGCCCGTCGTCGGTCGCAATCTGCGCCTGCCCGAACATGATGACGTTCTTGTAGACGGTGCCGGTGCCCTGACGGGTGACGCCATCGGTGGTGACGCTGACCTGCGCTTCGTTGCCGTTGACAGCGAGCACCCTGAAGCTCGCGCTCTTGCCATTGTCACTGGAATAGCCGCCCCAACTTCCCATCAGGCGGCTGTCGGAGGCCGGCGGCGCCTGCTTCTCGAGAGTCGCGGTCTGCTTGCCCGCGCCCGCAGATGACAACAGCACCAGACTCTTGCCGTCCTTTGTGCCGACCGTGACCGTGCCGAAGGTAAGAAGCGAACCTGCGACCTCGCCAAAACCGCGCTCCGTGCGCCCGTTATGGGTGTACTCGACCTGCGCCCGGGCACCGCGGATGTTCACGACCTTGAAGCTGACGGGCTGGTTGTTGCCCGCCCAATTGCCTTTCCACTCACCGAGCAGGGAGCTCTGGTGATACACCCGCTCGAGAGCGGGAGAAATCTGGCTGGTGCTCGACGTGACGATGGCCATTGGGTTGCTCGGCGGATTTGTCTGACAGGCCCGCTTCGTTCGCGCCCCGACAGGAACGTCAGAACAGTATCCGGAAAACAATTGGAAGCAGCCGATTAGGGCCACGCAACAGTTAACGCATGGTTAAAATTCCATCGCGGGCAAATGGGGCAAAAGGTCTCGTTAACTGGTGGCGCTCAGCGACCCCAGCGGTCTGACCAGATCTTCTCGCCGATCATGCAGTTCACACGCGGCTCCTTGTCCTTGTCCGCAACGTGCATCACGGGGCGCTCCGGCATACGGCCCGCAACCTCCATCAAGAGCTTGGTGCGGATGGCTTCCTTGAACTTGTCGCGGTCCTTGATCGTGATGACGAAGGAACCGGGGCCGCCGATGACGCAATCTTCATAATAGAAGTCGAGATTGTCGATATCCATGGTCGAATAGGACGGCTCCTTGACCATGATCGGCAGGCCGTTGATGACGATGCCCTTCTCGATCGCCGCGTCGCGCGCGATCGTGACCGGCGTGCCATTGTTGTTGGGACCGTCGCCGGAAATGTCGATCACGCGGCGCAGCCCCCGATAGGGATCCTCATCGAACAGCGGCATCGCGAAACTGATCGCGCCGGAGATCGAGGTGCGCGAGGCGCGCCGGATCGGCGTCTTCAGGATTTCGGCGGCGACGGCATCGGCGGTCTCCGGTCCGTCGATCAGGCGCCAGGGAATGATGATCTTCTGGTCGGTCGAGGCGGCCCACTCGAAATAGGTCACCGCAATGCGGCCGTTCGGGCCCAGCTTCAGCGCCTGCAGGAATTCCTTCGACTGGATCGCCTGCGCATAGCCTTCACGCTGAACCGCGAGCTCGTCCATGTCCATGGAGTAGGAGACGTCGACGGCGAGGATCAGCTCGACATCGACCGTCTGCGCGTCCCTGTCGGCTGCTTGCCGCTCCGGCTGAATTTTAGGCGACTCAAATTTGGGTCCTGGTGCCGCGATGCCCGCGACGTCCCCTCCGGCGAAGATGCCGGTCACCAGCACAGCCCCGATCGAGAACAGCAAGCGCATCGCAGCCTCCCGTCGTATGACGCGATGGTGACATGCAATCGCCTTGCCGCAAAGTCCGAAGATCGCCCGCGCTTCACATTCAGGTTAGGCATTTGCCAGTTAGGCATTTGCGGGCGGGAATTGCGAAGCACTACGCAAAGCTGCCGGCATGTTGCCGCGCTCGCGCCACTGACTGCGCGATCGTAAGCACCGGAATGCAATAGTGCGGTGCGCTCCCGGATTGACGGGCCACTGGACAGAGTACCTCGCCCACTTGTCCGGCGCGATTTCCATGTTAGGCTGGCGACACAGATGGGGATGGAGTCCCCCGACAACCGCCCGGCGGCCTGTGACCGTAGTGGGCTGATGACTCCTGCTAGAGGAGGGGCAATTTCGGGCCTCTGCCTTCGGCGGGAGCATGGACAACCCCGCCGCTGGCGGGTTTTTTGTTGCCTGGACGCGAAGGCAAGGAGCGGCCGAGGAGAGGCCGAGGAGAAGTCCTGGACGTGACGACGACAACACCGAATGCTGCACGTGCGGGGCTGCCCAGGGGGATCTGGGTGCTCGGTTTCGTCTCGATGCTGATGGATGTCTCTTCCGAGATGATCCACGCGCTGTTGCCGGTCTATCTCGTCACCGTGCTCGGTGCCTCCACACTCACGGTCGGCTTCATCGAGGGCATTGCAGAGGCGACCGCCTCGATCACGAAGATCTTCTCCGGCGCATTGTCCGACTGGCTCGGCCGGCGCAAATTGCTCGCCGCGCTCGGCTACGGACTGGCCGCGCTGACAAAACCGCTGTTCCCGCTTGCCCCCAGCGTCGAATGGCTGGTTGCCGCGCGCTTCATCGATCGCGTCGGCAAGGGCATTCGCGGCGCGCCGCGCGATGCGCTGATCGCCGATATCGCACCCATCGGCCTGCGTGGCGCGAGCTTCGGCCTGCGTCAGTCGCTCGACACCATCGGTGCGTTCGTCGGGCCGCTCGTGGCGATCGGCCTGATGTGGTGGACGACGGACAATTTTACGATGGTGTTCTGGGCGGCCGTGCTGCCGGGCTTCCTGTCGTTCGGACTGATCGCGTTCGCGGTGAGCGAGCCGGAGCCGGACCCAGGCCGGGAGCCCTCAAGGAATCCGCTGAACATCGCCGCGATGCGGCAGCTTGGATCCCTGTACTGGCGTGTGGTCGCGGTTGGCGTCGTGTTCACGCTGGCGCGTTTCAGCGAAGCCTTTCTGATCCTGCGCGCGCAGAACATCGGGCTCAATGCGATGTGGGTGCCGGCCGTGCTGGTGCTGATGAACATCGTCTATGCATTATCGGCCTATCCGGCCGGCGCGCTCTCGGACCGCATCAACCGCACCGGCCTGCTCGCGCTCGGCCTCGTCTTCCTTGCCGGCGCCGATCTCGCGCTCGCGCTGCTGCCGAACCTTGGGGGCCTCGCCCTCGGCGTCGCGCTGTGGGGACTGCATATGGGATTGACGCAAGGCCTGCTCTCGGCCCTCGTCGCCGACACAGCGCCACCGAGCCTGCGCGGCACCGCGTTCGGCTATTTCAACCTGTTCACCGGCCTTGCCTTGCTGGCCGCAAGCGTGATCGCCGGCGCACTGTGGGATGCCTATGGTCCGGCCGGCACGTTCCTGGCGGGGCTCGGCTTCGCCCTGGTCGCGCTGATGGGGCTGTTCGCCGTCGGCAACGGGCTGGCAATGGAGGAGAAACGATGACGGGGGGCTGTTCGCCGTGCTGAGCGGAGTGCTTGCGATCATGATCGGCAGCGTGCTCGGCGGCTGCGCGCGCTATTTCATCTCCGGCGCGATCGCCCGGCGGCTGGGCGAGACGTTTCCGTGGGGCACCGTGACCATCAACGTCACCGGCGCCTTTCTGATCGGCATTTTTGGCGCATTGGCGACCCATCCCGGCTCGGCCTTCGCCGCGCCCGATCCATGGCTGTTCGCGGTCACCGGCTTTCTTGGCTGCTACACCACGGTCTCCTCGTTCAGCTTGCAAACGCTGACGCTGGCGCGCAACGGCGAGGCGATGCACGCGCTCGGAAATGTCGCGGTCTCGGTCGTGCTCTGCCTCGCGGCAGTCAGTTGCGGCTTCCTCCTCGCGGACACTCTGGGAGGCTAGAGGCAGATGAAGTCCTCCTCCTCTGCCGATCGCTGGCGCACCGCGACGCTCTATGCCTGGATTGCCGCCGGCAGCATGGTCGGCGGGCTGACGCGCTATCTGGTTGGGCTTGCGCTCGACACCGGCCCCGGCTTCCCCGTCGCGACGCTGTTCATCAACGCCACGGGCTCGCTGATCATCGGCTTCTACGCGACGCTGACCGGCCCCGACGGCCGGGTGCTGGCGCGGCCCGAGCACCGGCAGTTCGTCATGACCGGGTTCTGCGGCGGCTACACGACCTTTTCAACCTTCAGCCTCGAGACCTTCCGCCTGTTCCACGGCGGCATGAAATACACGGCGCTCGCCTATATCGCGGCGTCCGTCATTTGCTGGCTGGTGTCGGTATGGGCAGGCCATATGATGGCCAGCGGCACCAACCGCTTGCGAAGGAGCTGACACCATGCAAATCCCCAATCAGGCAGTTTCGCTCCGGATCTTCATTGGCGAGAGCGACCATTTCGACGGCAAGCCGCTCTATGAAGCGATCGTGTTGACGGCGCGCGAGCGGCATCTGGCCGGCGCCACCGTGCTGCGCGGCCCGATGGGCTTCGGCAAGTCGAGCCGGCTCCACACGTCCAAAATCCTGCGACTCTCGGAAGACCTGCCGCTGCTGGTCGAGATCGTCGACAGCGAGGACAACATCAATGCATTCCTGCCCATCCTGGATGGCATGATGTCGAGCGGCCTGATCACCTTGGAGAAGGTGCAGGTCCTGCAATATGGTGAGAAGGCCGCGCGCTGAGCGCGCCGGCAGGAACCGGAGCCCGCCATATCCGGGAGGCGGAATGAACGATACCGTTGCCAAACCGAAAACCAGGACGAAGACCAAGGTCGAGCGGCCGAAGCTTCATAAGGTCATCCTGATCAACGACGACTTTACGCCCCGCGAGTTCGTCACGATGATCCTCAAGGCCGAGTTTCGGATGACCGAGGATCAGGCCTACAAGGTGATGATCACCGCCCACAAGCTCGGCGCCTGCGTGGTCGCGGTTTTCACCAAGGACGTCGCCGAGACCAAGGCTACCCGCGCAACGGATGCCGGCCGCACCAAGGGCTATCCCCTGCTGTTCACCACGGAGCCGGAGGAATAGTGGCACCGGTCCGGCTTTGCTTTGGCGCCCCCTTCGATTTCGGCGCCTAATCTGTTCTGCCGAATAATGTATCTATTGGCCGTCAACAGGCGCATGGTAACCCATCACCGGCCCGCCACGGCATCCATCGGTGACTGAGAGAGTCTTTGCGCTCCCGCCCAATGCGGAGCGTCCTGTGCAAGACACCACCAAGAGAACCATCCCGCTGAGCAATCGCCTTGCCCAATTGGCAGCTGAGGCTCGCCGTCGCGCAGAGATTACCCCGCCCGGCGTGCAGCGGGAATCGCTGCTTAGAGCGGCGCGATTGAGTGAAACGGCCTCGCACATTCACGACTGGATAAGCCTGCCTGGTCCCAAAACACCGAGGTAGCGGCAAGCCAACCTGGCCGGCGGCCTGTTCACGTCGAGTGACGATCCGGGCCAAGGGCGGCATCCGCCTGCAAATCACACCTCAAATATAAGTTGTATGAAATGAACTATATCTCATTTTGGTTGTTGTAACAACGTCCCAAACGAAACGGGGCGGTCAACAGCCAAAGCAGCCCCCATGATGAAATCTCTTATTGCGTTCGCGATGTTCGCGCTCCTCGGAGTGTCCGTAATGGTGTTGCCCGGTTTTGCTCCGCAAGTAAAAGCGCGCGAAACCGTTGCTTTGGCGAAGGCGGACCGGCTGGCGAGCCATCCGGTGGCCAGCAATTGCCTGGGCCAGGTCTGGCCGGACTTCGAAGCATCATGTCTGCGCCGAGGTGAATCCGATGTCAGGATTCATGAAGCTCGTTTGGTCACCGCGCGCCGTTAGACCACAATCGCAAAGCGCCGGCCGAGCTTGTCGGATGATCCAGGAAAGTGTCGTGCACAGATGTCAATGCCCCCAACCTCCTTGCCGAACGTTCTCGTCGTCGAAGACGAGATGATCCTGCGCATGCGCGCAGTCGATATCGTGGAGGATGCAGGCTTCTGCCCTGTGCAGGCCGTCAACGCCGACGAAGCCATCGCGATCCTCGAGTCGCGGTCGGACATCTCGCTTCTGTTCAGCGACATCCAGATGCCCGGGACCATGGACGGCTTGAAGCTGGCCCACGCGGTGCACGATCGCTGGCCTGCCATCAAGATCGTGCTGGTTTCCGGTCAGGTAAAGCCGTCTGAAAACGAAACGCCGGCGGACAGCCGCTTCTTTCGCAAGCCGCTCGCCGTCGACGAAATGATCTCGCAGTTGCAGACGATGATCGGAGCGGGCGCGCTAAAAATCCTTCCGACCACAACGACTGATCCCGGGGAAAATCTTGAGGTTAGTCGTTCGCCACAGGAATCGGTTCTGGCCGCGGAAAACGACAATTTGCGCCTGTTGCTGGAACAGGCGGACACCGACGCCAAGGTCCTGCTCGCTCAAGCCGGCATCGAAGCCCACGAGCGCGACGCTGCCGACAAATTGCAAAAGCTGATCCTCGGAGAGCTGCATCATCGCATCAAGAATACGCTTGCAACGGTGAGCGCTATTGCGGCCCAGAGCTTCCGGACGGCGATCAGTCTGGAGCACGGGCAAAAGGCCATGGATGGCCGCTTGCTGGCGTTAGGACGTGCCCACGACCTGTTGATACAGGTCAGCTGGTCAAATGCGAGCCTCACTCATACCCTGAGCGGCGCCACCGATCCCTATGACAGTCAGGGGGGCCGACGATTCCATTTCAATGGCCCGGACCTCCGGATCACGTCCGGTGCCGTGATAGCGCTCGCAATGACGTTCAACGAGCTCTGCACCAACACGACGAAGTTCGGCGCGCTGTCCAGTTCCTCCGGGCATGTCGAGATCGCATGGACGGTCGACGAGATCGAGCAAAGGCTGCGCCTGAAGTGGAGCGAAAGCGGCGGCCCTGCGGTGGCGCCGCCAACACGACGGAGCTACGGCACCCGGATGATCGAGTCGCTCGGCCAGCAACTGAACGGGCAGGTGCGGCTGGCCTACGAACCGTCCGGATTTGTCTATCAGCTGGATGTCCCGCTGAGGTCGGTGATGGCGTCGAACGCCTGAATTCTGCTCACCGGGTTGATGGCGGCGGACGTCCGAGGACGACCTCAGGCCATCACCATTGGCGTCTCCTCCGTCAGCCCGTATACGCGCTGCGCCTTTGAAAAGCCCGCGATCGGGAATTCGCCGAGCTCGTGCCAGTCGTGGCGGCAGACATTGGCGAACATTTCCGAGGCGACGACGGTCCGCCCCAGGCGACCCGTGATCTTCTCGAGCCTGGCGGCAAGGTTCACGGCGGGGCCGATGCAGGTGAAGTCGAGGCGGTTGCCGCCACCGATATTGCCGTAAAGGATGTTGCCGACGTGGAGCGCCACGCCGAAGCGGAAGCGCTCGATGACGTCGCCGACCGGATACGCGAGCGCCTCGACGCTGGCGCGGGATTCGCGTGCCGCCTCCAGCACGCGCGTGCAGACATGCGCGGTATCGCCGACATATTCGTCGATGGGGAATACCGCGAGCAGGCCGTCGCCCATGAATTTCAGCACCTCGCCGCCATGGCCGCGGATCGCGGCGACTTGGCAGTCGAAATAATGGTTGAGGATCTCGACCACGGTCTCGGCCGGCAGCCGGTCCGACAGTGCGGTGAAGCCGCGCAGATCGGAGAGCCAGATCGCAGCCTGCATGGTGTCGTTGTGGCCGCGGCGGATCTGACCGCCAAGGATGCGCGCGCCGGCACGATTGCCGACATAGGTGTCGAGCAGCATCTCGGCGGTGCGGCGCAGGCTGATGATCTCGGTGATGCGCGCGAGCGGTTTGAGGATGGCGTGAATCGCCGCGATGTGGTCATCAGTGAAGCCGCCTGGATGGCGCGTGGTCCAGCTCGTCGCGTGGACCGAGCCGTCGAGAAACTGCATTGGCGTCGCGACGTAGTCGGTTACGCCTTCGGCTCGCATATCGTCGAAAAAAGGGAAATGCTTGCTGCCGGGATCGTCCATGCGTCCCCGCACCTCAAGTCCCTGCTCGAACACGACCCGCAGCGGACTTCTGGCGAATTCCGGCGTCTCCAGGATCTCGAAATCGACCGTGCCGATCTCGACCTCCTCGCCCTCCCGCCAGATGAAGTTGCGACCGAAAATTTCGGGATGCAGCGTGCGGATGAAGATGCCGAACCGCCATAGCGGAAGACCGGCTGCGACCATCCGTTCGCAGGCTTCCGCCGTCATCTCGGCCGGGGCCTTCGACGACCAGGCGCCGTCGATCAGCCAGTTGGTGATGCGTTGGAGTTCGGAGCTTTCCATGTCGGCATTTGCGGACGAAGTTGTGGGATCGTCAAGCTGCGCGGTGGGCTAGTGGCGCGATACAAGCGCCTCGCGCAACGCTAGCGCCCGACCTGGCCGCGGTCGCGCAGGAAATGATCCGCCAGCACGCAGGCCATCATGGCTTCGCCGACGGGGACGGCGCGGATGCCGACGCAGGGATCGTGGCGGCCCTTGGTCATGATCTCGGTGTCGGCGCCGTTGCGATCGACGGTGAGACGCGGCTGCAGGATCGACGAGGTCGGCTTCACCGCAAAGCGCACCACCACCGGCTGTCCGGTGGAGATACCGCCCAGCACGCCGCCAGCGTGGTTGGACAGAAAACGCGTGCCGTCATTGCCGGTGCGCATCTCGTCGGCGTTCTCTTCGCCGGTCAGTTCGGCCGCGGCAAAGCCGGCGCCGATCTCGACGCCCTTTACCGCATTGATGCTCATCATTGCGGAGGCGAGCTCGGCGTCGAGCTTGGCGTAGATCGGAGCGCCAAGGCCAGCCGGCACACCTTCGGCGACGACCTCGATCACCGCGCCGATCGAGGAGCCGCTCTTGCGGATGCCGTCGAGATAGGTCTCGAAGAACGCGGCCTTGTCCTTGTCGGGACAGAAGAACGGATTCTTCGCGATCTCGTCCCAGTCCCACTTCGCCCGGTCGATCTTGTGCGGCCCCATCTGCACCAGCGCGCCGCGCACCTTCACATCGGGCAGCACCTTTCGCGCGATCGCGCCGGCGGCAACGCGCGTCGCGGTCTCGCGCGCCGAGGAGCGGCCGCCGCCGCGATAGTCGCGCAGGCCGTACTTCGCTTCATAGGTGAAGTCGGCATGGCCAGGGCGAAACTTGTCCTTGATCTCGGAATAGTCCTTCGAGCGCTGGTCGGTGTTCTCGATCAGCAGCCCGATCGGCGTGCCCGTCGTCACCTGCACGCCGGTCTCCGGATGCGCCATCACGCCGGAAAGAATCTTGACCTGGTCCGCCTCCTGACGCTGGGTCGTGAAGCGCGACTGGCCGGGCCGGCGGCGATCAAGGTCGCCCTGGATGTCGGCCTCGACGAGCGGGATCATGGGCGGGCAGCCGTCGACCACGCAGCCGATCGCCACCCCATGGCTCTCGCCGAAGGTCGTGACGCGGAACATGTGGCCGAAGGTGTTGAAGGACATCGCGAACTGCCGCTTGGCGTTGACGTTTTGCACGGACGTTGGTCAACGTCGTAGCGCCGAGGAGCATTGGGTTCAACCCTAGTTCCGTCATTCCGGGGCGATGCAAAGCATCGAACCCGGAATCTCGAGATTCCGGGTTCGCCCTTCGGGCGCCCCGGAATGACAGTTGCTTAACTAAACTTTTCCAGCCGCCCGTCCCGGAACACGTAGACGGCGCCCTGCTCGATATAGAGTTCGGCCGCGCTCGCCGGCGTCTCAAGGCCGAGTGAAACCATCAGGGCCCGGCAGGTCCCACCATGGGCGACCGCGACGGTGTCGGTACGGAGCTGGTCGTACCAGGCGCGCACGCGGACCTGCACATCGGCGTAAGTCTCCCCGCCCGCGGGGCCCACCGTCCATTTGTCAGCGAGGCGCCGGGCGTAGATCTCGGGATCGGAGGCCTCGCTCTCGGCCAGCGTCAGTCCTTCCCAGGTGCCGTAGCCGATCTCACGCAGGCGATCGTCGAGCGTATAGTCCGCAGTCGGCAGTTCGAGCTTGCTCCGCGCCAGTTCCATGGTCTCTCGCGCGCGGCCAAGCGGACTCGACACGTAGGGTAATGCGGCCTTGTCGCGGCCCTCGCGCTTGAAGAGATCGGCGAGAATGCCGCCGGCCTGCACGGCCTGATCGCGACCGCGCGCGTTCAGCGGAATGTCCTTGATGCCCTGAAGCCTCCCGAGCGCATTCCACTCGGTCTCGCCGTGGCGAAGGTAATAGATCGTGGGCACGGGCATTGCTGGGTGAAAAGTTAGTCCTTCCCGCCGAACGAAATGTCCGGCGCGTCCGGGCGCTTCATGCCGAGCACGTGATAGCCGGAATCGACGTGGTGCACCTCGCCGGTGACGCCGCGCGAGAGGTCGGATAGGAAATACAGCGCGCTGCCGCCGACGTCTTCCGTGGAGACGTTGCGCCGCAGCGGCGCGTTGGCCTCGTTCCACTTCAGGATATATCTGAAATCGCCGATGCCGGACGCCGCGAGCGTCTTGATCGGCCCCGCGGAGATCGCGTTGACGCGGATGTTCTTCTCGCCGAGGTCGGCGGCGAGGTAACGCACGCTCGCTTCGAGCGCCGCTTTCGCAACACCCATGACGTTGTAATGCGGCATCCACTTCTCGGCGCCGTAATAGCTGAGCGTGATGAGCGAGCCGCCGTCGGTCATCAGCTTCTCGGCGCGCTGCGCCACGGCTGTGAACGAATAGCAGGAGATCAGCAGCGACTTCGAAAAATTCTCCTGCGTGGTGTCGACGTAGCGGCCGTCGAGCTGCTCGCCATAGGCGATCGCATGCACCAGGAAGTCGATCTTTCCCCACTTCTCCTTCAGCACCGCGAAGGCGGCATCGATGGTCGCGGCATCGGTGACGTCGCAGTGGCCGAGCACGAGCCCGCCGATCTCGGCGGCGAGCGGCTCGACGCGCTTCTTCAGCGCATCGCCCTGATAGGTGAAGGCGAGCTCGGCGCCGGCCGCGTGGCATGCCTTGGCAATGCCCCAGGCGATCGAGCGGTTGTTGGCAACGCCGAGGACCACGCCCCGCTTGCCTTGCATCAGACCTGAATTCTGCGCCATTTTGCTAACGTCCCGTCGAGCTCCCGGTGAGGTTTGGAGGTACACCAGCCCTCCGTTGCGGTACAGTCCTAATACGCGGCGTTAACGCTGTTTCAAGCGCCGGAATAGCCGTTCCGGTCGGGTGTTATGAACGTTGTGGCGCTCGCGCCGACATCAGGACGTCAAGACCGCAATGAGTGCGTTTCGCCAGAGTGTTGAAGCCATGATCCCGGCGTTGCGCCGCTACGCCCGCGCGCTCACGCGCGAGGCGGATGCGGCCGACGATCTGGTGCAGGATACGCTGGTGCGGGCGCTGCGTTCGGAGCGCCTCTTCCTCGGGGGCGACGTCAGGAGCTGGCTCTATACGATCCTGACCAACCTCAACAAGAACCGGCGGCGCTCGCTGGCACGACGGCCGCAATTTATGCAGCTGACGGAGAACAACCCGGATGCCAGCGGGACCGAAGCCGAAGGGCGCGATATCGAGAGGGCGCTGGCGACGCTCGTCGAGGAGCAACGCTCGGTGCTGCTCCTGGTGATGCTGGAGGGCATGAGCTACCGCGAGGTCGCCGACATCCAGGGCGTGCCGATCGGCACCGTGATGTCGCGCCTGGCACGCGCCCGCGCCCACGTTAAAGCCTCGCTGGAGGGTGAGCGCCCGGCGCTCAGGCGGGTGAAATGATGGCAGGATTGATGCATTGCGCCGGTCGTTTCTCCTGCATGGCATGGGAAGCGGCGCAATTGAACCACGAAGAACATTTTGGGCCGCAGAGCCAGAGACGATCGATATGAACGACCGCAAGATCCCAGTGACCGAGGACGAACTGCACGCCTATGTCGACGGCGAGCTGCCGGCCGAGCGCCGCGCCGACGTCGAGACCTGGCTTGCCGCGCAGCCTGAGGATGGCGAGCGCGTGCAGTCCTGGCGCGCCATGGCCGAGATGCTGCACGCCCGCTACGATTCCGTCGCCCAGGAGCCGGTGCCGGCGCGGCTCGAGCTCGAACGGCTGGAGCGCCGCCCGCGGCACTGGCTCTATGGCGCCGCCGCGGCCGTGCTGGTTGCCTTCGTCGCCGGCGGCACCGCCGGCTGGCTGGCGCATGGTGCCGCCAACGCGCCCTCGACCTTCCAGAGCTTTACGACTGACGCACTCGACGCCCACCGCCTCTATGTCGTCGAGGTTCGCCATCCCGTCGAGGTCGGCGGCAACGAGCGCGACCACCTCCAGGCCTGGCTGACCAGACGCTGCGGCTGGACCGTGTTTGCACCGAACCTGGAGGCGAGTGGACTGAAGCTCGTCGGTGGCCGGCTCTTGCCGGGGCCGAATGGGCCGGCGTCGTTCCTGATGTATGAGGGCGCCTCGGGCGAGCGGTACACGATCTACACCGCCAAGACCGAGAATGGCGCGACGCAGATGCGCTACGCCAGAACGGACAAGGACGAGGCGCTGTTCTGGGCCGAGCGCGGCGTCGGCTACGTCGTCAGCGGTGGCAGCGACCGCGATCGGCTGACCAAAGTGGCGCAGGCGGTCTACGACCAAGCAGAGAAAAACGGCACCTAGACAACCACGCAAACGCGGTGCCTCGATTCCGACATTGAAAATTTGGAATGAAGACATCGGCGCGTCTCATTATCGCACCGGATGATCACGCGAAAATGAGCAGCGTTCGATCCGCCGATCGACGCGGGCGGCCTCGATTGGGGTTTTTGGTACCGCGCTGGTCCCCCTCTCGAGGCCGCACCTTTTTATCGGCTGCCCCGCCGGACAGCCGACACGTCGAGCACGTGAGCCAAGAAGGGCTAGCACGCCTCGGGCATATGATGAGCATCATCTCGATGGACGACGCTCTCAGTCTTTAGGAGAACCCCTTCAGCTGCCGATCTCGCCCAAAGCGCGATCAATCGCGCTTCAGCTCTTGTTTGCACATGACTTTCCGGAAAACCGCTACACGCTTTTCCGGATCATGCGTTAGCCAAGCCCGCTACGTGGATTGTAGGGGTGCTGGTCCCGCCACTTCTCCATCAATGCTTCAAGCTCGGCGTCGTTCCCGTCCGGTAGCATAATCCTGACAGTGACAAAGAGATCCCCGGTTCCGCCAGCTTTCGGCAATCCCTTGCCCTTAAGGCGGAAGGTCCGGCCACTGGAGGTGTTTTGCGGGACCGAAAGCTCCACGGCATTGCCGAGGGTGGGCACGCGGACCTTGCCGCCGAGCACCGCCTCGTAAAGCGTGACCGGCAGGTCGATCCTGAGATCGGCGCCCTCGATCTTGAAGAACGGATGCGGTGCGATGCCGATCGTGATCAGGAGATCCCCCGGCGGATGGCCCTGCGCGCTCTCGCCCTGTCCCCGCAACCGGATCTGCTGACCCTCGGTCACGCCGGCCGGAATCTTGACGTTGAGTTCCTTGCCATTCGGCAGCCGGACGCGCTTCTCGCCGCCCTTGACCGCCTCTTCCAGCGAGACGGTCATGGCGACAGTGACGTCGAGATCGAGCCCGATCCCGCCGGTGTCGAACTCGAATTGGGCACCGCCGCCGGCCCCGGGGCGCGGACGCTGCCCACCGCCGAACATGCTGTTGAGAATGTCCTCGAACGCGCCGCCGCCCGGACCAGGGCCCGCGCCGCCACCGCGGAACGTATAGCTCTCGAACCCACCAGGACCGGCGCGACCGCGCGGCCCGCCGCCGCCCGGAAAGCCCTGGAAGCGCGGCTTGCCGTCGGCGTCGATCTCGCCGCGATCGAATTGCTTGCGTTTGTCCTCGTCGCCGAGGATCTCGTTGGCCGTATTGAGCTCAGCAAAGCGCTCGGCCGCCTTCGGGTCGTTCTTGTTGCTGTCGGGATGGTGCTTCTTGGCAAGCTTGCGATAGGCGCTCTTGATCGCGGCAGCGTTGGCGCTCCGCGGCACCCCCAAGACCTCATAGGGGTCGCGCATCCGTCACGTCTCCTTCAAGAATCGAATTGTTCAAAGGGCTCCCCGCCCCACCTGCGTCTCATGTGGGGGGCGAGTGGTATTTTTGCAACTAGCCTGGTGAAGCGATTCCTAGCTCCGCCACGGCTTTAGCGTATGAATCTCCCAACTGCCACGGCTGCTTTGGCAGCCGGCGCCCTGGAGCCAGCTTTCGGTGCTGCCGTTGACGTAGCTCGCCAGGAAGTCGCGGCACCTGCGGCCGTCCTCGGCGGCATAGGCTTGCGCGATCGGCGTGACCGAACCGCGCGCCCCGGTTTCCGGATTCTCCCAATGCTGGCTGGAATCCTTGTCGTTCTTGCTGAGGACGTCGGAGGCGGCGTTGCGGGCGAAGGCGAGATCGGTCTCGGTCGGTGCCGCCACTCTGGCCGGCATTGCGATCGAGCCGGTGAGATCGCTGTCGTCGGCCTTGGCGTAGGCACTCTTTTCATTGCGGGAAAAGCTGCAACCGCCGGTGCCGAGCCCGATCAGAATGATCGTCATGACGAAGCCGGACGGCCGGATCGCCGATAGGCCAACGCGTCCCCATACCCTATATAGGGCGGTAGCAGACAGCAGCGCGTTTTGGACCGCAGGACGCAACTCGGACCTCAGACATGACCGACACGACCTCGATGAAACACCAGACACCCTTAACATCCGGTGATTTCACCGCCGCCGACGAGCCGTTTGCGCTCTTCGAGGCCTGGCTGAACGAAGCCATCAAGAGCGAGCCGAACGATCCGAACGCCATGGCGCTCGCCACCGTCGACCCCGACGGCCTGCCGGACGTGCGCATGGTGCTGATGAAGGGCTTCGATATCGATGGTTTCGTCTTCTACAGCCACATCGCCAGCCAGAAGGGCCGCGAACTCGCCGCAAATCCTAAGGCGGCGTTACTTTTTCACTGGAAGTCGCTGCGCCGTCAGGTCCGCATCCGCGGCAACGTGACGCCGGTGACCGAGGCCGAGGCCGATGCCTATTTCGCCACTCGCCCGAAGCAGGCGCAGATCGGCGCCTGGGCGAGCAAGCAGTCGCAGGAGCTGGAGAGCCGCTTCGCGTTCGAGCAGGCGATCGCCAAGGTCGCCGCCAAGCACATGATCGGCGAGGTGCCACGGCCGCCGGGCTGGAGCGGCTGGCGTATCACGCCGTCGCGTATCGAGTTCTGGCATGATCGCCCATTCCGTCTGCACGACCGCATCGAATTTCGCCGTGACGCGGCCGGCCAGAAATGGTCCAAGACGCGGATGTATCCCTAGTGTTTTGTTCGAGCATGATCCTTTCGTAAAGCCGCTGCACGTTTTGCGCTAACGCGGCCCTCCGGATCCAGATCATGCTCCAACCTGAAAGACCTTCATGCCGCAGCCTTCCAACGCGCCGCGCCGTACGCTGCTCCTGACCGGGGCGAGCCGCGGCATCGGCCATGCCACCGTGATCCGTTTCTCCTCGGCCGGCTGGCGCGTCATCACCTGCTCGCGACATCCGTTCCCGGAGGATTGTCCCTGGGATGCGGGCCCTGAGGACCATATCCAGGTCGACCTCGCCACCCCCGCCGATACCACCCGCGCGATCTCCGACATCCGCGACCGTCTCGAAGGCGGGATGCTGCATGCGCTGGTCAACAACGCCGCGATCTCACCGAAGGGCGCCGGCGGCTCCAGGCTCGGCTCGATCGACACCGACCTCGACACCTGGACGCATGTGTTCAACGTCAACTTCTTCGCGCCGATCATGATGGCGCGCGGGCTGATCGAGGAACTGAAGACGGCCAAGGGCTCTGTCGTGAACGTCACCTCGATCGCGGGCTCGCGCGTGCATCCCTTCGCAGGCGCCGCCTACGCAACCTCGAAGGCCGCGCTGGCATCCCTGACCCGCGAGATGGCCTCCGATTTCGGCCGCGTCGGCGTGCGCGTCAACGCGATCGCGCCGGGCGAGATCGACACCTCGATCCTGTCGCCGGGTACCGAGAAGATCGTCGACCAGCAGATCCCGATGCACCGGCTCGGCACGCCCGACGAGGTCGCCAAGATCATCTACGTGCTGTGCACGGACACCTCGTCCTACGTCAACGGCGCCGAGATCCACATCAACGGCGGTCAGCACGTGTAGGTCATTGCGAGCGCAAGCGCTCCTCGCAATGAGATGTTGGAAACAACGCCGGGGGAAGCAAGGCGATCCAGACAACGCCGCCGCAAGACCTGGATCGCCCTTAGCTTCCGTTCCTCAATCGAGTCGAATCCGACGTGACCTCTCGCGTGGCTGCGGAGCGGCCGTGCTGATTGCGGTCGAGCAATCGTCGTCGTTCTCACCGTCGAGCAGCGGAGCACCACAGTGCCGGCACATGCGTGCCGACATCGACGACGCCTTGCCGCTCGCCACGACGTGGCGATAGCTCGCCAGATCGATGACGTTGGGGGGCGTCGTTATGTGTTTTTCAACCATGGTTGTTCCTCGCGGCTTACCTGCTCCTTATCGCAGACAAGCTTCGCGTAAACGTTCAGCCCACTGCTCAAATTTTACCGGAGGAATTGGGGCGGCGAGCACACATCGCCGTGCGGCCGCAATCCCGCTCTATTCTGCGACACCAGGCACCAGGTCTCTGCGTCGGGCGTAAGGTCTCGGTAGCTATTACAGCCACTTCTTCCACTTGAAAATCCAGTACGGAACGATCGCCGCGATCAGCATCAAGACCAGCGCGAACGGATAACCGTGCGCCCATTCGAGTTCCGGCATCGACTTGAAGTTCATGCCGTAGATCGAGGCGATCAGCGTCGGCGGCATCAGGACAACCGCCATGACCGAAAACAGCTTGATGATGTTGTTCTGCTCGAGATTGACGACACCGAGCATGGCGTCGAGCACGAAGGTGATCTTGCTGGAGAGGTAGGAGGCGTGATCGGTCAGCGAGACCACGTCGCGCTGCATGGTCTTGAGCTGCTCGCGCATGTCCTTCGACCATTTCACGCCCTCCACCACCGCCGACAGGAAGGCGACGACGCGGCCGATCGAGACCAGGCTCTCGCGAACCTTGGAGGTCAGATCGCCCTTGCGGCCGATCGAGATCAGGATTTGCGAATATTGCTTGGCGTGACCGTGGCGCTCGCTCTCCGGCTCGAAGATGTCATGCGAGACCTGGTCGATCTCGGCGCCGCAGCGCTCCAGGATGTCGGCGCAGCGGTCGATCACGGCATCGAGCAGCTCCATCAGCACCATCTCGCCGGTGATGGCCGGCGCGCAGGACCGGGCCAGCTTGGCCTCGACCAGCGCAAAGGGCTTGGGCTGGTCATAGCGCACCGTCACCAGGCGGTGGTCGCCGAGAATGAACGTCACCGCCGTGGTCCGGGGCATATCGGTATCGGAGTGGCACATCAGCGTCGCGGTCATGTAGCGCGCGCCGTTCTCCATATAGAGGCGGCTCGAGATCTCGATCTCCTGCATGTCCTCCCGGGTCGGGATTGCGATCCCCGAGAGCTTCTCGACGGCTTTGTCCTCGGCCGCGGTCGGGTTGACCAGGTCGATCCAGACCGCATGCTCCGGGACTGCCGCGAGATCCTCGACGACGGCCTTCTTGAGAGAGGACTCGGAGGGAACGAACACAGAAAACATGCACAACTCCAGCAGGGGCCTGCGACAGCTGACAGCCCTTAGCGCGATTCTGACAAGTTGATGATGACAAGCACATTAACGGAGCGTTTGCATTTGTGGCGACGCCGTGGCCCAACTGTGGCACGGAATCGACACATCCCCCGTTTTGCCCAGAAACCGACCCTGACCCGTAAAACTTGCGGCAGAAAAGCCACAGGTAAGGTCTTGCAGCGCGGGAGAAGCTTCGTAAGGCTGGAATTGTGGCAGATTTCAACGATAATGGAGCCAACGGAATCGTGGAATTGGGCTGGTTCAAGCCCCACGAAAGCTTGTTGTTGTCGATTGGAACCAAATCATGTCGTCGCTGAAAGTTACGCTGGGTATTTTGGCCGCTGGCCTGATGCTGTCGGGTTGCATGCAGGCCACGCATTTTGAAGCGACCGACACCAAGGCCTTCAAGCCGAAGGACAAGGAACTCCTTGCCAAGGTTCGGTACGAGAACACCCCGGTCGCAGAGCCGTTCCGCCGCGCCATCGTCGAGTACCACCGCAAGGAATCGCCGGGCTCGATCGTGGTCGATTCCGACAACCATTACCTCTACTACGTCCTGGATGGCGGCAAGGCGATCCGCTACGGCATCACCGTCGGTGAAGAAGCCATGGCATGGTCCGGCATTGCCAAGGTCGGCAGCATGACCGAATGGCCGGCCTGGCACCCGACCCCCGGCGAGATTTCGCGCCTGGGCGTGCCCACCTTCGTCGCCCCCGGTCCGGACAATCCGATGGGCTCGCGCGCGATGTATCTTTATTCGGGCGGCAAGGACACATTGTTCCGCATTCACGGCACCAATCAGCCTGAATATATCGGCGCCTCGATCTCGTCGGGCTGCATCCGCCTGACCAACGAGGACGCGATCGACCTCTATGGCCGCGTCAAGGTCGGCACCATCGTCGTGGTGCTCGAACCGAAGCATGGCGATTCGCCCTACAATTCGCGCCTCGCACTCGGCGGCAGCCAACCCGGCCAGGCGAACTACTGATCAGGTACCTGATCTCAGACATTCAAAAGCGCCGGTTTCACCGGCGCTTTTTTGTTGCCGGCTTGTGCGGCTGGGCTTTGTGGCCGTCGGCCGCCGGCTTGTCCGCAGGCGCAGGCGATTTCTCCGCCGCCTCGTCGTCAACTCCTTGCGTCGTCTCGGGCCTGGTCTCGGGCTTCGCTTCAGGTTTGGCCGCGACCTCACGCGGCGGCGCCTCCTCGGGCCGTTCCGCCGGCAGGAGCGGGGCAACATGCGGCAGGGGATCCCAGACGTTCCACTGGCAGATCCGGTAGTCGTTGCGCCGCTGCGCGAGATCGAGATGGATATGGTCCTCGTGGTACCAATCCGAGCCGGGGCCGAGGACGGTCGAAAAACGCGAGCAGACCGAATGCAGCACGCGCTCGCGCACCTCGCGCGACATGGTGCGGTCGGTGAGGCCGAGCGATTGTCCGTTAGCGAGCTTGATGGCACGCACATCGATCGCGTTGGCCTTGCCGTGCTCGGACAGCAGGGCGCCGACAACGCGGTTGCGGCCGCGGCACTCGAAGCTGTCGAAATTGTCGAGATCGCTGATGGTCGAGCCGAGGCTCGCGGCCAGCGGCACCACGTCCTTGCGCACCCAATCGGCGATTGCGGACGCCATGGTGCAGCGGAGGATCGCCGCCGGCTTGACCGCCACCTTGCGCTTGTCCGGCAGCACGATGGCTTCGAGCCGCACCAGATCCTCGCCGCCGCAGGCGCCAGGGCCGCGGATATCCGGGATCGAGGGCGCGATCGCAATCTCCTCGGTCAGCGCGAGGCGGCACGCCGAGGCCTGCTTCTCGGGCGGCGGCGCCGCCTCGGCGGGCTTGGTGGCGCCAGGTTTGTCCGCGGAAGGCTTGCCGTCGGTCTCCGCAGGAGCCTCGTCCGACGCCTTGGCCGGCGCCTTGGGGGCCTCCTCGGGGCGGGGCCTTGGGAGCGGGATCTTGCCAGACGTATTGGCAGAATGAACCGTCGCGCGCGGCCGTGGTGCAGCAATACCAAAGATATCCAGCGGGGCCCCATATTTGCGCGCCTCTGCCCGATCCGCGAGCCCGAGCGCGACGGTAACCATCGCCGCGCCGACGGACATATAGCCGCGACAAGACCATTTGCGGCGAAAGGCGGGCAGGTTAAAACTCATGACAATTCTTTGGCCCAACGCTGAGAGCGACAATCCGCCCAGCGGCTTCTCGGAGGAACGACGGAATGCTTGGTTTGATGCAAGACTGGCCCCTGCTCTGCCACAGGATCATCGAACACGCTGCCAAGATTCATGGCAAGCAGGAGGTCGTGACGCGCTCGGTCGAGGGACCGATCCATCGCACCACCTACGTCGACATCCACAAGCGCGCGCTCAAGGTCTCGCAGATGCTGGAGCGCGACGGCATCAAGCTCGGCGACCGTGTCGCAACGATCGCCTGGAACACCTGGCGTCATCTCGAGGTCTGGTACGGCATCATGGGGATCGGCGCTATCTGCCATACCGTCAATCCCCGCCTTTTCCCCGAGCAGATCGCCTGGATCATCAACCATGCGCAGGACCGCATCGTGATGACCGACATCACGTTCATTCCGGTCCTGGAGAAGATCGCCGACAAACTGACAAGCGTGGAACGCTACGTCGTGCTCACCGACAAGGCGCACATGCCGCAGACGACGCTGAAGAACGTGGTCGCCTACGAGGACTGGATTGCGGAGGCCGACGGCAGGTTTAAATGGAAGGACTTTGACGAGAACACGGCGGCCGCGATGTGCTACACGTCGGGCACCACCGGCGACCCAAAGGGCGTGCTGTATTCGCATCGTTCCAACGTGCTGCACGCGCTGATGGCCAACAATGTCGACGCGCTCGGGACCAGCGCCTCCGAGACCATGCTTCCCGTGGTGCCGCTCTTCCACGCCAACAGCTGGGGCATCGCCTTCTCCGCGCCCTCGCAGGGCACCAAGCTCGTCATGCCCGGCGCCAAGCTCGACGGCGCCTCGGTCTATGAGCTGCTCTCGACCGAGAGGGTGACGCATACCGCCGGCGTGCCCACGGTCTGGCTGATGCTGCTCCAGCACATGACTGCCAACAATCTCAAGCTGCCGGACCTGAAGATGGTGATCTGCGGCGGCTCGGCGATGCCGCGCTCGATGATCAAGGCCTTCCTCGACATGGGCTCGAATGTCCGCCACGCTTGGGGCATGACCGAGATGAGCCCGATCGGCAGCGTCGCGGCGCTGAAGCCGCCGTTCCAGAATGCAACCGGCGAGGCGCGGCTCGACGTGCTCCAGATGCAGGGCTACGCGCCGTTCGCCGTCGAGATGAAGATCACCGACGATGCCGGCAAGGAACTGCCGTGGGACGGCACGACCTTCGGCCGCCTCAAGGTCGCCGGCCCGGCCGTCGCCAAGGCCTATTACCGGGTCGACACTGACATCCTCGACGAGGACGGCTTCTTCGACACCGGCGACGTCGCGACCATCGACGAAGCCGGCTACATGCGGATCACCGACCGTTCCAAGGACGTGATCAAGTCCGGCGGCGAGTGGATCTCCTCGATCGAGCTGGAGAACCTCGCAGTCGGCCATCCCGCTGTGGCGGAAGCCGCCGTGATCGGCGTGTTTCATCCCAAATGGGACGAGCGTCCGCTGCTGATCGTGCAGCTGAAGCAGGGCCAGCAGGCCAGCCGCGAGGACATCCTGAAGTTCATGGACGGCAAGATCGCCAAATGGTGGATGCCCGACGACATTGCCTTCGTCGACGGCATCCCGCATACGGCGACGGGCAAGATCCTGAAGACCGCGCTGCGCGACCAGTTCAAGGAATACCGCTTCCCGAACGCGGCGGCGTAGGCGGCCAAACCAAACACCGTCATTCCGGGCGATGCCAATGGCATCGAACCCGGAATGACAGGCCGTAACATCCCGGGAACACTTGAATTTGCCTCGGGGCCGTGGTCTCAACGGGCCCCATAGTCGTGCCAGATCGGCCGGCAGCGTCCCCGAGACCCGGCAGAGCTCACCCGATGGCCCGCAGGTTTTCCGCTCCCTATCAGTCGGAGCCCGTGTCCAGCCTCGCGAGCTGGGCGCGCAATCTGGCCGTGTTCGCCGTGGTGGCGGTGGTGGTCTCGACCATCATCGTCCGGTTCGGCTTCCTGGAGATGAAGCCTGCACTCGCGACCTTCTTCGGCGGGCTTGGGATTGCGGCGCTCTCGATCCTGTTCGGGCTCGCCGGCTTCGCCGCGATCTGGCAGAACGGCTCGCGCGGCATGGCGCGCATCCTGCTTGCGTTCCTGATCGACGGCGCGATCCTCGCCTATCCCGCTTATCTCGGCCTGCAATACCGCAAGCTGCCGGCGATCCACGATATCACCACCGACCCGATCGACCCGCCGCGCTTCGACGCACTGGCCCGCTTGCGCACCGGCGATGGTGCCAACACCGCTGTGTATGCCGGCCTCTATTCGGCCGAGCAGCAGCGACATTTCTATCCCGATATCGAGCCGATCGAGCTCGAGATTTCAGTCGACCGCGCCTATGCGATCGCGCTTCAGCTGGTCAACAAGCGCAAATGGTTGATCATCGACGAGCGCGCGCCGCAGCCCCCGCGCCGCATCGGCCGCATCGAGGCGGTCGCGCGCTCGCCGATCATGGGGTTCCGCGAGGACGTCGCGATCCGCGTCGTGCCCGACGGCGAGGATTCCCGCGTCGATATCCGATCTGCCTCGCGCTATTTCGAGAGCGACCTCGGCAGCAACGCCGCGCGCGTGAAGAAATTCATCGACGACCTCAACACCGCCGCCGATGCCGACGCACTCAAGCCGGTGAAGAAGACCCCGGTGGCGCCGCCGAAGGCGCCGGCGAAGACGGTGAAGAAGTAGGGTTCTGTCATTCCGGGGGGACGCGAAGCGGCGAACCCGGAATCCATCGGCCGCAGCATCCGCGGATAAATGGATTCTGGGTTCGCGCTAACGCGCGCCCCGGAATGACGAGAGACTAGCCCGCCATCCGATAGGTCCCGCCAATCACGGGATCGCCGTCCGTCGCCACCATGCCGCGGGCGACCAGGTCTTCCAGATGCGCCAGCACGGAGTAGCCCGCCGCGGTGGTGAGCCTCGGATCGATGCCGATATAGATCGCCCGGACCATGGTCGGAATGTCGGTCTCGCCCTTGGCAAGGCGGTGCAGGATGGAGGCCTCGCGCGCCTTGCGGTGACGGATCAGGAAGCGCACGAAGCGCGGACCGTCCGGAATTTCAGGGCCGTGGCCGGAGAAATACACATCCTCCTCGCGCGCGGCGAGACGATCCAGCGATTCCATATAGTCGATCATCGAGCCGTCGGGTGGCGCCACGATCGAGGTCGACCACCCCATCACGTGATCGCCGACGAAGTTGAATTTCCGCTCGGGCCAGGCAAAGGCGAGGTGATTGGCGGTATGACCGGGTGTCGCCACGGCCTCGAACCGCCAGCCGTCTCCTTCGACCACGTCGCCATGGGCGATCCTGATATCGGGCGCGAAGTCGCGGTCGGCGCCGGATTCCGGGTTGTGCTTCTCGCTCTCGAAGCGCGGGCGCGAGGCGCGGTGCGGGCCTTCGGCGTATACAGGCGCGCCGGTCGCCCGCTTGATCCGCGCGGTGTTCGGCGAATGGTCGCGGTGGGTGTGGGTCACGAAGATATGGCTCACCGTCTCGCCGCTGACGGCATCGAGCAGCGCCGCCGCATGCGCCTCGTCGTCCGGACCGGGATCGATGATCGCGACGTTGCCTCGGCCCACGATGTAGCTGACCGTGCCGGTGAAAGTGAACGGGCTCGGATTGTTACAGAGCACGCGCCGCACGCCCGGGCGGACTTCCTCGACGATGCCGGGCTTCAGCGGAAAGTCGCGGTTGAACGGGACGTCGTCATTGTCGGACATGGCTTGTTCTTTGTTCTTTGACGTCATTCCGGGGCGCCCGAAGGGCGAACCCGGAATCTCGAGATTCCGGGTTCGATGCTTCGCATCGCCCCGGAATGACGGAGAACGTAATCAGAAAAACGCCTGAATGCCCGTGATCGCGCGGCCCAGGATCAGGGCGTGGACGTCGTGGGTGCCCTCGTAGGTGTTGACGGTCTCGAGGTTATGGACGTGGCGCATCACGTGATACTCGATCGAGATGCCGTTGCCGCCGTGCATGTCGCGCGCGACGCGGGCGATGTCGAGCGCCTTGCCGCAATTGTTGCGCTTCATGATCGAGATCATCTCGGGCGCGAACTTGCCCTCGTCCATCAGGCGGCCGACGCGCAGCGAGCCCTGAAGGCCCAGCGCGATCTCGGTCTGCATGTCCGCGAGCTTCTTCTGCACGAGCTGGGTCGCAGCGAGCGGCTTGCCGAACTGCTTGCGGTCGAGCGTGTACTGGCGGGCCCGGTGCATGCAGTCCTCGGCGGCGCCGAGCACACCCCATGAAATGCCGTAGCGGGCGCGGTTGAGGCAGCCGAACGGGCCCTTCAGGCCGGAGACGTTGGGCAGCAGCGCGTCTTCCGGAACCACGACGCCGTCCATCACGACCTCGCCGGTGATGGAGGCGCGAAGCGACAGCTTGCCGCCGATCTTCGGTGCCGACAGGCCCTTCATGCCCTTCTCCAGCACGAAGCCGCGGATCTGGTTGTCGTGCGCGGCCGACTTGGCCCAGACCACGAACACGTCGGCGATCGGCGCGTTCGAGATCCACATCTTGCTGCCGGTCAGGCGATAGCCGTCCGACACCTTCTCGGCGCGGGTTTTCATGCCGGCCGGATCGGAGCCGGCGTCAGGCTCGGTCAACCCGAAGCAGCCGACCCACTCGCCGCTGGCGAGCTTCGGCAGGTACTTCTTGCGCTGGTTTTCGTCGCCATAGGCGTAGATCGGATACATCACCAGCGAGGACTGCACCGAGTTCATCGAGCGGTAGCCGGAATCGACCCGCTCGATTTCGCGCGCGACGAGACCATAGGCGACATAACCTGCATTGGCGCAGCCATATTCCTCCGGCAACGTGATGCCGATCAGGCCGAGCTCGCCCATCTCATTGAAGATCTCGCGATCCGTCTTCTCTTCGAGATAGGCCTTGGCGACGCGCGGCAGCAGCTTGTCCTGGGCGTAGGCGCGCGCGGTGTCGCGCACCATGCGCTCGTCTTCGGTGAGCTGCTCGTCGAGCAGGAACGGATCGTCCCACTGGAAAGAAGCCGAAGCCGGCTTGTCCTTGGCCTGAGGGCGCGCGGTCATGAAACGTCCTTTCGTCTGGTTCCGTCAAAATTTGCCCGACAACGTAAAGCGCCGCGGCAACAAGTGCAATTGCGTTGCAGATGATCGGGTCTGCGTGAATCCCGGGGACCCGCGAGGCGCCTCTGGGGATGCGCTTCGCGCACCCCGAGATGACAGCGCTAACTTTCGAGCAGCTCGTTGGCGACGATCTCGATGCCGAAGCCCGAAAGCCCCTTGTAGTCGTGCACCGAGGAGGTGAGATGCCGGATCGAGGTGACGCCGAGATCGCGCAGGATCTGTGCACCGACGCCGACTTCGCGCCACTGCCGGTTGCGGTCAGCCTCGGTCGCGCTCTCATCGGGCAGCGGCGCCACGGGGACACCGGCCGCACCGTCGCGCAGATAGACCAGAACGCCACGGCCGGATTTCTTGAAGTGCTCGAGCACCGCCGCCATGCGCTTGTGGCCGGTGAAGATGTCCTTGACGATGTTGGGCTTGTGGAAGCGTGTCAGGACGTTCTTGCCGTCGCCGACGCCGTTGTAGACGAAGGCGACGTGGGCGATGGAATCGAACGGCGAGCGGTAGGCATAGCCCTGCAGCGGCCCGATCGGGCTCTCGGTGACGAAGGTCGAGACCCGCTCGATCAGCTTCTCGCGCACCTGGCGATAGGCGATCATGTCGGCGATGGTGACGTGCTTGAGCTTGTGCTGGGCGGCGAAGCGGGCGACCTGCTCGCCTTTCATCACGCTGCCGTCGTCGTTCATCAACTCGCTGATGACGCCGACCGGCGGCAGGCCGGAGAGCTTGCACAGGTCGACCGCGGCCTCGGTATGGCCGGAGCGCAGCAACACGCCGCCGTCCTTGGCGATCAGCGGGAAGATGTGGCCGGGACGGGCGAAGTCGTTGGCGCCGGCGTTGGGATTGGACAGCGCGCGGCAGCACGAGGCGCGCTCCTCGGCCGAGATGCCGGTGCCGCCGTCGGGCTTGTAGTCGATCGAGACCGTGAATGCGGTAGTGTGCGCTGAATCGTTGTGGGCCACCATCGGATCGAGCCGCAGGCGGCGCGCATCTTCGGTCGTGATCGGCGCGCAAACGATGCCGGAGGTGTGGCGGATGATGAACGCCATCTTCTCGGCGGTGCAGAACGAGGCGGCGACGATCAGATCGCCCTCGCCCTCGCGATCATCGTCGTCGGTGACGACCACGAGCTCACCCCGGGCAAAGGCCTGCAAGACTTCCTGGACGTTATCCGGCATTTCCCAATCTCTGACGGTTATGGCCCGGAGGCTTAGCCGGACTTGGGCCGGGGCGCTAGTGTCCCCGGCGCAACCACATATGCCGGACCGCAGCCCTGCCCGACGGGCGGCTTGCACCGGGCATACCAGGGATATGGGCGCGGAGAAGCCCGTTGAGAAGCCGGCCGGGGCGCGGTCAGGGCAGCACTTCGCGCCGCTCGCCGAGCCGCTGATCGAGCTCGGCACGCTTGTCGGCCAACAGGCCGGCTTGAGCGGCCTCGATCACCGTGAACAGCTCATGGGCGTCGCTGAGCCGGGTCACGGTGACATAGCTGGCGCCAGCGGCGTAGAGTTCGCCCACATCCGACAACAGATCGGCCGTGGCAATGATCATGGCGGTCGGGTTGAGGGTGCGGACATGGCGGACCAGCTTCTCGTTGCTGGCCCCCTTCAGAAGCGCATCCGGGACGCTGAGGATGATCATCTCGGACTTGCCCACGCCGGCATGGAGCAGCGTGTCGGCGCTGCTGATATCGCCATAGACCACGTGCAGGCCGCGCGAAAGCAGCGTCTGGTACACATTGGGATTGAAGTCGATTACGGTGATCTGCTCGAGCAGCACCGGTGCCTGCCGTTCGATCTCGGCCAGCAGCGCGCTCGCCGCACGGAAAAAGCCGAGGATGACGATGCGGCGGGCCTCGCCATGGCCTTCGTGCCCTTCCTCGCCATGACCGTTGCCGTGGTCGAGATCGCGCAGGCCAATCCGCTTCAGGGGGCCGATCGCCCAGCGGGTGATTTCGTCGCTGCGGGTCATCACAAAGGTCGAGAGCACCGCCAGCACCACGAAGGCGAAGGAGGCCGCATTCGCCGTCTCGGCTGCGATGTGGTGGTCGGCGACGCCGGTCTGGATCACCACCAGCGAGAACTCGGAGATCTGCGCGAGATTCAGGGCCGGCAACAGGCTGGCGCGCAGGCCCTGTTTCATCAGATAGAGCGGGGCGAAGGTGGTGACGAGGCGGCTCACCACCGTGAACGCCGCGATCATCAGGGCAAGCCCGATCACGGAGAGGCCGGGCACCGGAATGGTCATGCCGAGCGCGACGAAGAACAGCGTGATGAAGAAATCGCGAAGCGTGGTGACCTTGGCCGTGACGTCGAGCGCGTAGGGAAAGGTCGAGAGCGAGACGCCGGCGATCAGGGCGCCCATCTCGCGCGACAGCGACAGCCGCTCGGCGGTCTCGGCGACCAGGAAGCACCAGGCGAGCGCGCCGAGCAGGATCAGCTCGGGGCGGCGGGCGATCTGGTGAAACAGGCGCGGCAGCACGTAGCGGCTCACCAGCAGTGCGGCGGCGACCAGCACCGCGACGCGGCCGATCGAGAGCAGGATGACGCTGATTTCCAGATTGGCAAGGCTCGGCTGCACCGCCAGAAACAGGATGGCGAAGATGTCCTGGAGCACCAGCACGCCGAGGGTGATGCGGCCCGGCAGCGTGTCGAGCTCGCGCTTCTCGTAGAGCACCTTGACGATGATGACGGTGCTCGACAGCGCGCAGGCGACACAGAGGTAAACCGCGTCGAACTGTCCGCCCCCGAGCGATAGGCCGATGCCGGCGAAGAACAGCACCCCGAGCACGCAGCCGCCGAGGAGCTGGCCGCCCGCCGCGAACAGGATGACCTTTCCGGCCCGCACGATCTTCTTCAGGTCGATCTCCAGGCCGATCATGAACAGCATGAAGATCAGGCCGAGCTCGGAGATGACGCTGATCGATTCCTGCGACTTGACCCAGCCGGCGCCAAATGGACCTATGCAGAACCCGGCGATAAGATAGGCCAGGATCAACGGTTGCCTGGAAAAGTGGGCAAGCAGGCCCAGCATCCAGGCAAACAGGATACAGAGAGTGATGTCGCGAATGAGCTCGTGCATGCCAGATTGGTCCGTTTTGCCGCACCCTAGTGATCGAGTGCGGCGCGGCAAGCGAGCAATTCGTCACATGCGGATGGGGCTCGCCATTGCAATGCTGCTATGCCCCCTCGCCTCCTCCGTACCGGCAGCCGCTCAATCCAAGGTCAATATCGAACAAAGCTTTGCCGATTCCCTCACCGCACTGCCGAAGGAAGAACTTGCCGTCTCCGGCGGCTTCTACGTGCCCGCCTATTCCAGCGTCGCGATGAGCCAGGGCAAACTGCGCGTCGACTTCTCGGTGACCTTGAGCGTGCACAACGCCTCCGAGACGCAAGCCCTGGTGGTCAAACGCATCGGCTATTTCGACACCGCAGGCAAGCAGGTCGAGAGCTATCTGAAGGCGCCCGTCGCGTTGAAGCCCCTCGCCACCGTCTCGATCTTCATTCCGACCGACGACGTACGCGGCGGGACCGGAGCCAACTTTCTCGTCGATTGGGCTGCAACAAGCGAGATCGCCGAGCCTGCTGTCGAGGCCTTGATGGTTGGCGGCGTCGCCAATGCGCATTACGCTTTCATCAGCCAGGGCCGTCCGACCCGAACGGTCGGCAAGAAGTAAGCAAGAAGCACGACTGACCGGCGCAAGGCGGGCAGCCTGACAAGAAAGAATAGAACGAGGAACGCCCCCATGACGTCCAGCTTCGATTTTGCGCCCCTGTTTCCCGCAGGGCTGCCGGCCCCCTCTGCGCGCTGGACGGGCCTCGCCAAATACAGTTTTGTCGGCGGCAACAACGACTCCGAGCAACTGCCGCTCGATCATCTGATCGAGGCGGCTAACCTCGCTCTGCAACGCGAAGGCCGCTCGCTTGCCACTTACGGGCTGGCACATGGTCCCCAAGGCTATCTGCCCTTGCGCGAATTCCTGGTGACGAAACTCAAGCGCGATGCCGGCATCAACTGCACGGTCGACGATCTCCTGATCGTCTCCGGCTCGCTGCAGGCGCTCGACCTCGTCAACGCCACGCTGCTGACGCGCGGCGATACCGTGATTTTCGAGCAGGATAGCTATCAGGGCTCGCTGACCCGTTTGGCCCGACTCGGAGTCAACGTGGTTGGCATTCCCCTCGACAAGGACGGCATGCGCATGGACGTGCTTGCCACGACGCTGGCCGACCTCAAGGGCCGTGGCATCCGGCCGAAATACATCTACACCATTCCGACGGTGCAGAACCCGACCGGCAGCATCATGCCGGAGGGCCGCCGCACCGAGCTGTTGCGGCTGTCGGCAGACTATGGCGTGCCCATCTTCGAGGACGATTGCTATGCCGATCTGGTCTGGTCAGGACAGCGGCCGCCGGCGATCCATGCGATGAGCCCGAACGGCGGCGTGATCCATATCGGCTCGTTCTCGAAGTCGATCGCGCCCGCGCTGCGCGTCGGCTTCATCGTCGCGCCCTGGGATGTAATGTCGCGAATGCTGGCGCTGAAGACGGACGCCGGCTCCGGCGCACTGGAGCAGATGGTGCTTGCTGCCTATTGCAAGCCGCATTTCTCGACCCACGTGCCGGCGCTGACGAAGGCGCTGCGCACCAAGCTCGACACGCTGATGGAAGCCGTCAACGAGCAGTTCGGGACGGCAGCCGAGTTCGAGGAGCCGAAGGGCGGCATCTTCCTGTGGGTCAAGCTGCCCGATCAGGTGGATACGCTGAAGCTGTATCAGGCCGCGCTTGCCGCCGGCGTCTCGATCAATCCGGGGCCGGAATGGTCGACCGACAAGAACCATTCCAGATCGCGACTGCGGCTGTGCTTCGCGAGCCCCTCGCATCAGCAGATCCGCGAGGGCGTCGCCGTGCTGGCCGAGATCTGCCGCAACGAGTTCGGCGTGCCGGCCCGCAGCGCCAATGTGGAGAAGGCGTCAGTGTGAGGGCGACGCCTTATGCCGCGACGTGAAACTCCACGTTGACCTGGCCGCTGCCGGATGACGGAAAGTACTCGCAGAGCTGCTCGGCCCTGTCATGGTATTCGTACCAGCCAAGCGCGGCGAACAGCATGATGGTGTCGGCCATACCGCCCTCGCCGTTGCACTTGGTTGCGTAATCCGGAAGCATGTCGAGGAATTCGCGGTAGCGACGGCTCTGCCAGAGCTCGAGCACGCGGAGGTCGACCTGGCGATTGAACTCGCTGGCAACGCTCGTCCACGCCTCAGAGCCCAGCTTCTTGTTGGGCCAGAGCCGATGTGAGAGTGAGCCGCTGGCCAGGATCGCAACCCGTTCGCCGGATTTGTCGACGGCACGGCGCGTCGCCTCGCCGAGGGTGCGGCTTTCCTCGAACGACGTGAACAGCGGCGAGGCAACCGAAACCACCCTCGCGAAGCCGTCCGGGTTCATGTAGTGCATCGGCACGATCGTGCCGTATTCAAGCCCGAGGCTCGGTACCTGATGCGCGTTGACATCGAGACCTGCAACGCCGGCTTCGGCGGCGATTGCTTCGGCGAGTCTCGTGTCGCCCGGCAGATCATAGCTCAGATCCTGAATCATGTGCGGCGCCTCGTGACTGGTGAACGAGGCGCGATGCCGCGCGTTGGCGTTGATGTGATAGCCAAAATTGGAGAGCCAGTGGGTGTCGAACACCACGAAAGTGGTGACGCCGCGCGATCTCGCCCGCCGCCCGAGCTCGCGCAAGGAGTCCACGGCCGCCTCGCGCGCCGAGCGCAAGTGACTGCCGGGCTTTTCCGAGAGCATCAGCGATGGGACATGCGTGACCTTGGCTGCCAATACGAGTTGCCCCATCGCGCTCACCTCAAGCGTCAGGCCACTTGCGGCTGGCTGCCGTGGATCGCAGAGGCCAGCCGCAGCAGCAGCACGATCGAGACGTTGCCCTTGCCGGCCTCGATCTGGGCGATGTAGCGCTCGGAAATCCCGGAGCGGCGGGCCAGCTCCCGCCGCGACAGGTCGCAGCGCATGCGCGAGGACCTCAGGCGGTCGCCCAACTCGGCCAGAAACGCGGTCTCGGAATAAGGCGGCACGGCACAGCTCCCCGGCAGCACCTCGCCCGCGAAATCCCTGACTTGATTCAGCATCGGTCTATCCAATCTCGCCTTCGGGAGCGCCATCCTACGGGTGAAACGGGCGGCCTCATTGACGCGGATCAAATTCGCGCGCGAATGGCGGTCAGCGTGGACGATCGCGCGCGGGATGCTACACTTCGGAATTGTTTGCAGATGGGGCCTTTCAGGACATGGGACGTTGTTTGAGCCGCTCGATCGCGGCAGCAGTGCTGTGGGTTGCGTTCACGCCCGCGGCCGGTGCCGAGTCGCTTGCGGCGACCGTCGAGCAATGGGGCTTGCTCGGCTCATGGGCGATCGACTGCGCGGTCCGGCCCGACCGTGACAAGGGCGCGCTCTTGACCTACGAGATCCGGAAGGACGGAAGGGTGATGTACCGGCGCAATTTCGGCGAGGCCAAGGACGAAAACGAAGTGGTATCGGCGATGGTCAACGCCGACGGTCTGCTCAATGTGATGGTGTACTTCCCCTTGCTGCAGCAGACCCGCGAGTTCGGTCTGCTACTCTCGAAGCAAGGCAGCTTGCGCGCAATCTACAATCGCAGTGAGCGCGGCGAGTACACGATCAGGGACGGCAAATACGTCGCGACAGGCGCGCCAACACCCGCACAACAGCGCTGCGATTAACCCACCTGAACAGGCGTTCAGAATTCTCCTGCGATTCCTCCGGAACGTTCACGCGAATGCGCCGTTTAGATTTGCATTCCATTGGAGGAGGACATCATGAAGAAGTTTGGTTATGTGCTTGCCGCTGTCGGCGCGCTCGCGGTTGCACTGCCGACGCTCGCCAGCGCGGAGACGGTGGTGATCAAGCGCGGAGGTCATCATCACGGCATGTATGGCGCCCGCGCCGAATACGGCATGCATCGCGATCACGGCTGGCATCGCGGCTGGCACCATCGCGACCGGGTCGTCGTGATCAAGCGTGGTCACCGCCATCATTGGGACTAATGCGCAACGCAATATGGAGATGGCCCCTCACGGGGCCATCTCTTTGCGTGTACGAAACGTTCGGCGAGGTCAGTCCCATGCCGGCGCAAAGCCGGGATTGACGCAGCGCCTGTCCTTCGGCAGCGCGGCGATTTTGTTGCGGTCGGCGTCGTCGAGCGTGATCTTCAGCGCGTCGAGATTGGCCTGCTGGCTCTCTCGGCGCGAGGCCTTCGGGATCGCGGCGACACCGTTTTGGTCGAGCAGCCATTTCAGCGCGACCTGCGCGGCGGTTGCATTGTGCCTGGCGCCGATCTCGGCCAGTACCGGATCGGAGGCAACGCGCCCCTGTGCCAGCGGGCAATAGGCGACCAGCGGGATCGATTTGGCATTGAGATAAGCCAGCACCTTCGATTGATCGAGCATGGCGTGATATTCGATCTGATTGCAGGCGATCGGCGCCTTGATGTCCTCGACCGCGATCTTGAGCAGCGCCGTGGTGAAGTTGGCGACGCCGATCGCCCGTGTGCGCCCTTCCTCCTTCAGCTGCATCAACGTTTCGAACACCGCACCCCAGTTCGCAGTCTTGGACGGCCAGTGCACGAGATAGAGATCGACATGATCGAGCCGCAGCTTGTTCAGGCTGGTGTCGAAGGCGCGGCGGATGGCGTCGGGGCTGAGGTTCTCGTGCCAGACCTTGGTCGTGACGTGCAGCTCGCCCCGCGGCAGCCGGGCCGCGGCGAGCGCCGCGCCGATCGATTCTTCGTTGCCGTACATCTCGGCGGTATCGATATGGCGATAGCCGATCGACAGGGCGCTCTCGACCGCCGCGCGGCAGGCATCGCCCTGCATGCGGAAGGTCCCGAGGCCGAGCTTGGGCATGCTGATGCCCTGTGTCTTGAGATTGTCCATGAAAAAGCTCCTGACATCGTTCAGCCCGCCGGAGGCCAGCAGCGATGCTGCGTGAGCAGACTCTTCGGGGATGGAAAAGAGGTGGCGGGAACGGACAGCATAGCGCGGCAGGCGCAAGGCGGCCAATCAAGATCGGGTTAGCGTCCCTCAGGAATGCTGCGCCACCACGGCTGGACGCGCCTGCGGCTGCGGCTCGATATCGACCGACCAGAGGTCCCGATTGTCGACGTCCTTCAGCGTCACGGTCATCACGCCGGTCCGGCCATCGATGTCGACCTTGCCGAAGAACTGCAGTCCGAAACAAGGCGCGAGGTCTTCGCCCTGCGTTTCACTGCACCCGTTCTGGTACATCGCGACCGGACCAAAGGTGTCGTCGAGCTCGCCCGGGCCCCAGGTGCCGGCATGCAAGGGCCCCGAGACGAACTCCCAGAACGGTTCGAAGTCGCTAAATTGCGCCCTGTTCGGATCGTAATGGTGCGCGGCGGTGTAGTGCATGTCGGCGGTGAGCCAGACGATGTTGCGGATTCCGGCGCGCTTGATGGACGCGAGAAGGTCGGCGATCTCGTGCTCGCGCCGGTCGGGCGGCCCATTGCCGAGCGCAACCGCATCGAGGCTGACCAGGCCGATCGGCAGGTCGGCCGCGATCACCTTCCAGGTCGCGCGCGAGGCCGCGAGCTCACGCTTCAGCCAGGCGAGCTGTTCGGCGCCCAGGATCCAGCCGCGGTGATCGTCGCCCTTGTTCCAGCTCTCGTCGCGATAGCTGCGCATGTCGATCATGAAGACGTCGAGCAAAGGACCATAGGCGATCTTGCGATAGACCCGCCCCTTACGCGCTCCGATCTCGCGGATCGGCATGAAGTCGAAGAAGGCGCGGCGGGCGCGCGCGACCAGGCGGGGCGTGCCGTCATCCTCATGGCCGGCGGCGTCATAGCTGCCGGTCGGCGACCAGTCGTTGGTGACCTCGTGGTCGTCCCATTGCGCGAACATCGGCACCTCGGCGTGGAAGGCGCGGAAGTGCTGGTCGAGATGGTTGTATTTGTAATTGCCGCGGAACTGCGCCAGCGTGTGCGCGACCTCGGATTTCTCCTCGGTCACGATGTTGCGCCAGATCTCGCCGTTCGGCAGCTTCTGCTCGGAGGGGATCGTGCAGTCGGCGTAGATGTGATCGCCGGAGTGGATGAAGAAGTCCGGGCGATTGTCGAGCATGGTGCGATAGCTTCGGTAGCCGCCGCGGGATGTGTCGATGCCCCAGCCCTGCCCCGCGGTATCGCCGGACCATAGGAACGAGATCGACCGGCCGGCACCCGGCGCAGTGCGGAAATGGCCGATGCGGCTTTCGCCAGCGATGCCGGTCGCGATGTCGTCGAAGCGCACGCGATAGAAGATGTCCTGCCCGGGAGGCAGATCATTCAGCAGCAGCTTTGAGGCGAAGTCGGCTTCGGGCAACGCATCGCGCGAAGCCGACGCGATGACGGTCTTGAAGCTTTCCACGGTCGAATAGTCCACCTGCATCCGCGCCGGCCGGTCGGCGCGCGCCCAGATCACGGCGGAGCCATCCGAGACGTCGCCGGACTGGATGCCGCCTGCGATCTGCGGACGATCAGCGGCGCGGCTGAGATGTGGCGTTGCGAGCGCGGCAACGGCGAGGCTCGAGGTGGAACGGACCAGGAATTGCCGCCGGGTCCAGGCGCGCGAGGCGCGGAGCGCTACCATTCAGGAAACCTTCGTCGACTAGCGACGGAAGGTGCCTGCGTCGTTTGACCCCCGGCTTACGGTTTCTTGACCGCGGGTCTACGGTTTTGCGACGTGCGGATGACGGCTCGGAACTAAGCTAATGCTTCCAGTTGCAGATGCCCCCGCTGCGACACGGCCAGGTCTGGATGCGGGTGTCCATCGCCTGCGCGTCGAGCGGATTGCCGTGGCGATGCGCGAGCTTGGTGCGTGCCGCGCCGCGCGGCTGCGCGGGCTTGGCGTGCGCAACCTTCGGCTCCGACACGCGCACGCGTTCGGCGGCGACTTTCTTCGGCACGTCGACCGGCACGGCGCGCGCCTGCGCCTCGTTGCCGCCGCGCGCCTCCAGAGCGACCGGCGCGAATTGGGTTTCGGGCCCGAGCCGCTTCGGCGACAACACTGCCTTCGAAAGGTCGAGGCCGAGATATTCGCTGGGCTTGTAGTCGTCAGCGCGCGCGACGCCGCCCCATGCGAGCATGAGGGCAACGGCCATTGCAAAAGGAGCGCTCTTTGGAATCACGGACGCCTCCTGAAATTGATTGTTAAGAGGTAATTTACCTCTATTTAGGAGGCGTCGCGCGCAATTCCAGCGGTCAACTGGCGCCGTGGTTAAGAAGTTTGGCGGTGTCAGGCGACCTTTCGCGGTGCACCCGTCCCTTCAAGAAACCCCATCAGACGGGTACGGATGATGGTTTCCGCCTCAGTCATGATCCTGTCGACGAGTTCCTTGCAGGTGGGGATGTCGTGGATGAGGCCTGCGACCATGCCGCAGCTCCACGCGCCCGCGTCCATCTGCCCGTCCAGCATGATCCTGGGATAGACGCCCGCGACCTGGTCGTGGATGTCGTCGATCTTCAGTCTGTCGCCCTTCTCGCGTTCGATCTCGAGCAGGCGGTCGACATTGGCGTTCTTCAGCACGCGCTCGGTATTGCGCAGGCTCCGCATGATCAGGCGGGTGTCGAGCTCGGTCGCGGCGACCAGCGCGTTCTTGACGTTCTGATGCACCGGGGCTTCCTTGGTCGCGATGAAGCGCGTGCCCATGTTCATGCCGGCCGCCCCCAGCGACAGCGCCGCGACGAGGCTGCGCCCGTCGGCCATGCCGCCGGACGCGACGAACGGGATCTTCAATTCCTCCGCCGCGCGCGGCAGCAGAATCATGTTGGGAATGTCGTCCTCGCCCGGATGGCCGCCGCACTCAAAGCCGTCAACGCTGACGGCGTCGCATCCGATGCGCTCGGCCTTCAGGGAGTGGCGCACCGAGGTGCATTTGTGGATGACCTTGATCCCGGCAGCCTTCAGCGCGGGCATGTAGGCTTCCGGGCTGCGGCCCGCGGTCTCCACGGACTTGATGCCGCCTTCGACGATGGCCGCGATGTATTCCGGATAAGGCGGCGTGGCGAAGGTCGGCAGGAAAGTGAGGTTCACGCCGAACGGCTTGTCGGTCATGTCGCGGCAGCGCGCGATCTCTTTTGCCAGCAGCTCCGGCGTCTTCTGCGTGAGACCGGTGATGATGCCGAGCCCGCCGGCATTGGAGACGGCAGCCGCCAGCTCGGCAAAGCCGACGAAATGCATGCCGCCCTGGATGATGGGGTGCTCGATGCCGAACAGTTCGGTGATCGCGGTCTTCACTTAAATTACCTCCCGGGCTTTTGCTTGGTGTGTTCGGACCAGTCTAGCCGGACTTTTGCGCCGCGGTCACCCTTTCTCTCCGAACGGCCGTTGGCTCAATGCCCCCGCGCGGGAGCGCCCAGCTTGATCGGGCGCAGCACCGCGGCGGTCGGGATCATCAGCACCGCGATGATCGCGAGCGTCCAGAACACGTCGATATAGGCGAGCAAATCGACCTGATGCTGCAAGGTGCGCCCGACCCAGGCGACCGCCTGCGAGGCCGCATCGCTCGCATTCGAGCCCTGAGCCTGGAAGAAGCGGGTCATCGTCTCGATGGTCTGCTGGTAGCCGAGGTCCGATGGCGCGGCGTGTTCGATCAGGCGGCTCTGGTGGAATTGCTGGCGCTGCGCCAGGATTGTCTGCGCCAGTGCAACGCCCATGGAGCCGCCGATATTGCGGGCGACGTTGATCAGTGCCGAGGCCTGGTTGGTCTTGTCGGGCGGCACGCCGTCATAGGACGCGGTCGTGACCGGCAGGAACAGGAAAGGCAGACCGAGCGCGAGGAAGATGCGCGACATCGCGGCATAGCCATAGGTGATATCGCCGGTGAGGCCCGTGAGATGCCACATCGAGAACGCGACGATGGTGGCGCCAAACATGATGAGGTATTTCGGCTGCACGCTGCTGACGAGACGGCCCACCACCGGCATCAGCACCAGGGTCGCGATTCCGCCAGGTGACAGCGCAAGACCCGCCAGCATGGCGGTGTAGTTCAAATCGCTCTGGAGCAGTTGCGGTAAAAGCTGCGTCGTCGAAATCAGCACCGCGCCGGTCGCAAGCATGACCAGGAAGCAGGCGGCGAACTGGCGACGGCCCAGCAGGCGGAGATCGACGATGGGATCCTCGCGCGTCAGCTCCCAAGGGATCAGCGCAAGCAGTGACACGGCCGAAAGTACCGCGAAGAACACGATCACGTTCGAGCCGAACCAGTCGCTGCGCTGGCCTTCGTCGAGCACGTATTCGAGCGAGCCGAGCCCGATCGCGACCAGCAGGAAGCCGACATAGTCGACCCGCAGGCCCTTGCTCAGCAGCTTCTCCCGCTCCTCCTCCGCCCCCGATGGCTCCTTGACCAGCGTGCCGACCAGGAACAGCGACAGCAGTCCCATGGGGACGTTGATCAGGAACACCCAGTGCCAGGTGTAGGTGTCGGTGATCCAGCCGCCGAGTGTCGGACCGACTACGGGCGCGACCACGACGGCGACGCCATAGATTGCGAACGCTTGGCCGCGCTTGTGCGGCGGGAAGGAGTCGGCGAGGATCGCCTGCTCGCTGGTCGCCATGCCGCCACCGCCGAGGCCCTGAAGGATGCGGAACAGCACCAGCGACTGCAAATTCCAGGCGAAGCCGCACAAAAGCGAGGAGACCGTGAAGATCGCAACGCAGATCATGTAGAAGCGCTTGCGGCCGATCACGGTCGACAGCCAGCCCGAGATCGACAGCACGATGGCGTTGGCGACGAGATAGCTGGTGATGACGTAGGTGCTCTCGTCGATTCCGACGGCAAGCCCACCGGCGATGTGGCGCAAGGCGACATTGGCAATGGTGGTGTCGAGTACCTCCATGAAGGTCGCGATCGAGACGACGAACGCGATGAGATAGGGGTTATGACCGCCCGCCGCCGAGCGCTCCGGCGACCAGCCGCCCGCTGACGCGCCCCCTTGCGCCGTATCCGTCATCGCACCTTGGTCCAGGGCACGACCGACATGCCCGGGCCAACGGGCAAATCCGCCGGCCAGCTGTCGACCGCGATCTTCACCGGCACGCGCTGCACCACCTTGACGTAATTGCCGGTGGCGTTCTCCGCCGGCAACAGGCTGAACGCGGTGCCGGAGCCCGGCTGCACGGACTCGACATGGCCGGTGAGCTTGCGGCCGGGATAGGCGTCGATGCGGATCTCAACCGGCTGGCCCGGCCGCATGTCGTTGAGCTGCGTCTCCTTGTAGTTGGCGACGATCCAGACTTCGTCGGGCACGAACATCATCAGGCTCTGGCCCGGGTTGACGAAGGTGCCCTTGGCGCCGCTGAGTTTGACGACGCGGCCGGACTGCGCCGCAACCACGTTGGTATATTGCAGGTTCAGCTTGGCCTGATCGAGCTGCGCCTGCGACTGCTCGAGCTGCGCCCGGGCGCCTTCGAGCTGGGCCTGCAGCGTCTTGATGCCGACTTGCGCGGCCGTCACCGCGGTCTTCGCGCGCTCAGTATTGGCCTGCTGCGCCTGAAGATCGGAGCGGGTCTGCTGCTGGCGCTGCACGGTGCCTGCGCCCTTCTCGACCAGATCCTGAGCGCGCGCGAATTCTTCCTGCGAGAACTTGAGCTGGGCCTGGGCCTGATCGAGCTGCGCCTCCGCCTGCTTGATCTGCTCCTGCTGCGAAACGATCTGCGCCTCGACATTGGCGATGTTCGCCCTGGCGACCGCGACCTGAGCATTGGCCTGATCGATGGCGATGCGATAGTCGCGCTCGTCGATCTTGGCGAGAAGGTCCCCGGCTTTGACATGCTGGTTGTCCGTGACCGGGATCTCGGTCACGTACCCGCCGACCTTGGAGGCCACCGAAAAGCTGCGCGCGGCGACGAAAGCATCGTCGGTGGATTCATAGTGGCGTACCTGAAGCCAGTAGAGCAATCCGCCGATCAGGGCCGCGAGCAAGACAATGGTGCCAACGGTTGCCACCAACCAATGCTCGCGAATCCGGTCCCGCAGCGACGGCGCCTTCGCCGGCTTCGAGTCCTTGGCTTCGCGGACCTGATCAGGAGAGGTCTTCGGAGCTTCCTTCGCCCTCTGCGGCTGCTCCGCGGATGGATCACGCTCCCGGGTTTGAGCATCCACGGTGAACACCTTTCTCAGGGATCAAACTGGCGGCAGAGCCGCCAAAGCCGGCTCACGCGACGCGAGCCCAACTGCAACTCCTGATCATGGTTCCGCCCGTTGCGAGCACCATCGCGTTCGTGAACGCCCTGCCTAAAAAGCGAGCGCGGCGCACCGGGCGCCGCGCTCGCGTCGAGCTTCCTTTCAGCGGAAATGTCTAAGCGGCGGGGACGCCGTAATAGGAATCGATGCCGCGAACCGCGGCGTCGTCACCCCAGTTCCACTCGCTCCGTTCGCCGTATTTCGGCGCGCCTTCCAGCTCCTTGGTGGTGATGCCGGTGACATAGCCGCCGAGCTCCGTGTCGTATTTCAGCGACTGCCACGGCAGCGGATAATGGTCGTTGCCGAGGCCCAGAAATCCGCCGAAGCCGAGCACGGCGTAGGATACCTTGCCGCTGATCTTGTCGATCATCACGCGTTCGATCGAGCCGATTTTGTTGCGATCGGCGCCGTAGACCGATGTTCCCTCGACCTTGTCGCTACCGATCAACCGACCCATTTCGTCTCGGTCCAGTTCACCCTGATTCAACATCTCAATTCTCCACTCAGCCAGTGTGGAGACAACCCGATGAGGTGCGCGATCGTTCCGGCATGTTCCGCGAGAGTTGAGGAACATCGCCGGAAACGGGCGGTTCTCTCAACTTGAATCCCGGAACCGAGAGCCGCCTCGATGTCCCAGACCGTCTCCGACTTCATCGTTCAACGTCTGCATCAATGGGGCGTGCGCCACCTCTTTGGCTATCCCGGCGACGGCATCAACGGCGTATTCGGCGCCCTTCAGCGCGCTGAGGGCAAGATCGGCTTCGTCCAGACGCGGCATGAGGAGATGGCCGCCTTCATGGCCACCGCCTATGCGAAGTTCTCCGGCCAGCTCGGGGTGTGTATCGCAACTTCGGGTCCCGGCGCCTCGCACCTGATCACCGGGCTCTACGATGCCCTGCTCGATCACCAGCCCGTGCTCGCGATCGTCGGCCAGCAGGCACGCAATGCGCTGGGCGGACATTATCAGCAGGAACTCGACCTCGTCTCGATGTTCAAGGATGTGGCTGGCGCGTATGTCATGCAGGCATCCTCGCCGGCGCAGATCCGGCATCTGATCGATCGATCGATCCGGATCGCGTTGGCCCGGCGGACGCCCACTGTGGTCATCCTGCCCAACGATATCCAGGAGGAGCCCTACGAGGATCCGCCGCGCGCACACGGCACCCTGCACTCCGGCGTCGGCTATAGCGCGCCAAGCATCAAGCCTCGTGATGCTGACCTCGATCGTGCCGCCGAGGTGCTCAACGCCGGCAAGAAGGTCGCGATGCTCATCGGCGCCGGCGCGCTCCATGCCACCGAAGAGGTGATCGCCGTCGCCGACCGCTTGTCCGCCGGCTGCGCCAAGGCACTGCTCGGCAAGGCGGCGCTCCCGGACGATCTGCCCTGGGTCACCGGCTCGATCGGCCTGCTCGGCACCGAGCCCAGCTACAACATGATGATGGAATGCGACACGCTGCTGATGGTCGGCTCCGGGTTTCCGTATTCCGAGTTCCTGCCGAAGGAAGGCGCGGCGCGCGGCGTGCAGATCGACATCGACGCCAGCATGATGTCGATTCGTTTTCCCATGGAGGTCGGCCTGGTCGGTGATGCCGCCGAGACGCTACGCGCCCTGCTGCCGCGGCTCGCACCCAAGACCGACGGCGCCTGGCGCCAGGGGATTCAAGAGGATGTCGCGAAATGGTGGAAGACGCTCGATGATCGGGCACATCAGCCCGCGGCACCGGTCAATCCGCAGCTCGTCACCTGGGAGCTGTCGCCGCGCCTGCCTGACCGTGCCATCATCACCAGCGATTCCGGCTCCTGCGCCAACTGGTTCGCGCGCGACCTGAAGATGCGTCGCGGCATGACGGCCTCGCTCTCGGGCGGCCTCGCCTCGATGGGTGCCGCGGTGCCCTATGCGCTCGCCGCGAAATACGCCCATTCCGACCGCCCGGTGATTGCCCTCGTCGGCGACGGCGCCATGCAGATGAACAACATGGCCGAGCTGATCACCGCCGCGAAATATTGGCGCGACTGGAAGGATCCGCGCTTCGTCGTCTGCGTCTTCAACAACGAAGATCTCAACCAGGTGACCTGGGAGCAGCGTATCATCAACGGGGATCCGAAATTCGAGGCATCGCAGCGCATCCCAAACGTGTCCTATTCGCGGTTTGCCGAGCTGATCGGCCTCTCCGGCATCTATGTCGACAGCCCGCAGATGCTGGGCTCGGCGTGGGAGCAGGCGCTGGCGAGCCGGATGCCGGTGGTGCTGGAGGTGAAGACCGACCCCGAAGTGCCGCCTTTGCCGCCGCACATCACCCTGCAGCAGGCCAAGAACTTCGCGCTTGCGCTGATGAAGGGCGATCCCAACGAGAGCGGAGTGATCAAGGGGGCGGCGCGGCAAGTGCTGGAAAAGATCCTGCCTGGAAGTGAATGAGGTGAAGCATGAGCGATTTCCGCGATATCCAGCACGGCGTCAACGATCCCGTGGATGGCCTCGACGTGAAGCGGCAGATCAACGACAACCGGACGCCGCACGAGCGGGCACAACGCCATGCAGACGTGCGTGCCGAGGCCACTGCCAGGCTGAGTGAGCCGTTTCTGCCCGAACGGCTTCGGCGCAAGCCGACGGATCCGATCAATCCGCGCACCGGGCGGCGTCCAACGGATTAGCCATTAGGAACTCCGGCCCCTGCAGCGTGTTGGTGGCCGCAACGTCGCGCGCGGCGAGAGGCCGCGCGCCCATTCGAAGGGATCGGACCATGAAACGAATGATTATCGCAGCTGCCTGCGTGCTTCTCGCAGGTCCCGCGCTCGCCCAGTCGCTCGGCGAGAAAACCGGCGTCAACTCGGCGCTCGGCGTCGCGCCTGCCACCGCCGACTTCGTCAAGGAAGCCGCCATCAGCGACATGTTCGAGATCGAGTCGAGCAAGCTCGCCGAGCAGAAAGGCAACGCGCAGGAGAAGACCTTTGCGCAGCAGATGGTGACCGACCACACCAAGACCAGCAGCGAACTCAAGGGCCTCGTCAGCGGCGGCAAGGTGAAGGCGACCCTGCCGACAGCGCTCGACAGTTCGCACCAGAGCAAGCTCGACAAGCTCAAGAGTGCGAATGGGAAGGACTTCAGCTCGGATTACAATTCGTACCAGGTCAGTGCTCATGAGGACGCGGTCTCGCTGTTCGAGCGTTACGCCAAGGGCGGCGACAATTCCGACCTGAAGGATTGGGCCGGCAAGACGCTGCCGGCGCTCAAGCACCATCTCGACATGGCCAAGGAGCTCGGCAAGGCGCCGAGCGTCGGCCAATCGTCCAAGTAATGGTTGCCGAGGACGCCGGCCTGCAGTCGGCGTCCTCTCGTTTTGCAACGATGCCTGTCTCCGCGCATTGAGATCGCGAGATCGCGGAGAGCCTCATGACACATCAAGACAAGACTTCATTATCCCGCCGGCACGTCGTCCAAGCGGCGAGCGCAACGCTCGCTGCTGCTTCGCTGGCCTCTTCGACAGCGAAAGGAGACACATCCATGGCTGAGCAGAAACTCGTCGATCCCGTCAGTCGTTTTCCAAAGCCGCCGTTCAAAAAACAGTCGCAGCCCTGGCCTGGCCTTGCCGGCAAGATGGAGCCGCCGCCGGATCACGGCGAGAGCAGCTACAAGGGCTCTGGCCGGCTCGCGGGCCGCAAGGCGCTGATCACCGGCGGCGATTCCGGTATGGGCCGCGCCGCTGCGATAGCCTATGCACGCGAAGGCGCCGACGTCGCCATCAACTATCTCCCGGCCGAAGAGCCGGATGCGCAGGACGTCATCGCGCTGATCAAGAAGGAAGGGCGCACCGGGCGCGCGATTCCCGGCGACCTCAAGGATGAGGCTTTCTGCAAGCAGCTGGTGGAGCAGGCCGTCCAAGGTCTCGGCGGACTCGACATCGTCGTCTGCAACGCGGCGCGGCAGCAGACACGTGCGTCCATACTCGACGTCTCCTCGGAAGACTTCGATGCGACCATGAAGACCAACATCTATGCGCCGTTCTGGATCATCAGGGCGGCGCTTCCGCATTTGAAGCCCGGCTCGTGCATCATCGGCACGACATCGGAGCAGGCTTACGATCCCTCTCCCGATCTCTACGATTATGCGCAGACCAAAGCGGCGACGATGAATTACGTCAAGTCGCTGGCGAAGCAGCTCGCCTCGAAGGGCATTCGCGTCAATGGCGTCGCCCCGGGACCGATCTGGACGCCGCTCCAGGTCTCCGGCGGCGCTACAATGGAGAAGCTCGAAAAATTCGGCGGCATGACGCCGCTCGGCCGTCCCGGCCAGCCCGCCGAACTGGCCTCGATTTACGTGCAGCTTGCCGCGGCCGACGCGAGCTATGCGACCGGCCAGGTGTATGGGTCCGCTGGCGGATCGGGACAGCCGTAGCCCGGCGCTGCAGGCTGATGTCACGCGGCAGAGCCCAGGAACCTTCTTTGTCTCCGGGCTTTACAAAACTGTCACAAAGGACATTACGCTTGCAGACAGATGG
Source organism: Bradyrhizobium sp. Ken64 (assembly GCF_055807555.1). Classification (NCBI taxonomy): domain Bacteria; kingdom Pseudomonadati; phylum Pseudomonadota; class Alphaproteobacteria; order Hyphomicrobiales; family Nitrobacteraceae; genus Bradyrhizobium; species Bradyrhizobium sp. Ken64. The sequence continues at coordinate 556,108 of NZ_JBVVPA010000002.1, forward strand.
CATTGGTAGAGGTCAAACCCAGCCGGATCGATACCGCGATCGCGGATACGATTGCTGATCACACCAATTCAGGCGTCGAGCACACGGCGCAGACATTGACCTGGGCCGCCGACGAGCACGTGCTGCTCGCGCTGGCCGCAATAGGGTGGCTCTACACTCACATTCGGCAGCCGCAACAGCGGCCCGTGGCAAATCACATCTTGGCCGTGTCGCTGGCAACGGCCGTCCTGCCGCATCTCCTGAAATCCGTGTTCGATCAGACCAGGCCAGACCGGCTGACCATACGCGGGCACGGGCATGGAGTACCCGTCTCAGGACGGGCGCGCGACGCCTTCCCCTCCGGTCACGCGGTCCATATGGGCGCCCTTGCCTCGGCGGCGGGCTTGCTGCCGAAGACGCCGCGCCGATTGCTGCGCACAGCCGCAATCGCACTATCGCTGACCCGGATCGCGGTACTCGCGCACTGGGCAAGCGACGTGGTCGAAGGCTTTGCGCTTGGCGCGGCCGTCGAGAGACTCTTGCGGCCATGGACACTGACGCAATCGTTCCGCAAGCAAGTCAATCGGCGGGAAAAGCCGTGACCGAATACATCGTGCGCTTCATCGCCGGTGGCATCATCGTCTCCGCTTTTGCGATCTTGGGCGACATGCTCAAACCCAAAAGCTTTGCGGGGTTGCTCGGCGCAGCACCGTCGGTCGCACTGGCGACGCTCGGCATCGCCGTCGTCCAGCACGGCCCGCAATATGCCGCGGCCGAAAGCTGGACGATGATCTATGGCGCGGTCGCGCTCGGCTGCTACAGCGTCGTGGTCTGCCATCTGCTGATCAGATATCGTCTGTCCGCGCTGCCCGCGACCGTCCTCGCTGTCATCGTCTGGCTTGCGGTCGCCTTCGGCCTGCTCGCCGGCTTCGGAGGTGCGGCCTGATGCCGGTCAAGCTGTCGCTCTCCGCGCTCAAGCAGACACGCTGGTACGAATACGGCATTCGTTTCCTGCTCGGTGGCCTGGCGACCGTGCTCACGGGGGTTCTGGGAGCGCGCTTCGGTGTGTCCGTCGGCGGACTTTTCCTTGCGCTTCCCGCCATCTTCTGCGCGAGCGCCACGCTGGTCGAAAGCCATGAACGCCGCACCAAGGAGAAGGCCGGCCTCAGCGGCACGCGCCGCGGGCAAGAGGCCGCCGGGCTCGACGCAGCTGGTGCCGCCTGGGGAAGCATCGGTCTCCTGGCATTCGCCGCCGTCTTTCATTTCACCGTGGCTGCAAGCGTTCCGGGCGCTTTCGCTGCCGCGTTGATAGTCTGGGCCTTCGTTTCGGTCTTGGCCTGGTGGCTCAGGCGCAAGCTGCGCATCGTTTCCCGCAAACCGCACCGATCAGCGCATTCACTATCGGCCAAGGGCTCTCCCCTTGCGAAGCGCTAGCCCGCTTTGGCATGCGTTGCCGGCTGCAGTCTCGGCGGTTGAAGGCCCGGGCTGTTGGCCCAGCGCTCGACCTGCTCGATGACCTTCTGGTGGCTTGGGCGCACCGGCTTGGGTGCGTCGCTCACTTCGAGATGTATGCGGGGCAATCTGACTTCGTTCGTCATGATGTCTCTCCCATTTGCCGGGAGCATACACCTGCCCAAGAACATTTGCACCACATAACTTATTGAAATTGCTATTCTTTTTACTCACTTGGCGCCGTAGTCGCATCTTGTGGAACCGCGGCCGAATGAGTTCGTTGAGTAAACTACTCAACTTGCTCATTTTGGATGATTGATCATGAACGACCTTCGCGCCGAGCGGCTCCAGGTCATGCTGTCACCGGAAGAACTGGCCGCGGTGGACGACTTCCGGTTCAAACATCGCATGCCGACGCGGGCCGCGGCCGTGCGCGAGCTCCTCAAGCTTGGATTGGCCGCTGCCGCGGTCGATGCAGGGAGCAATGTCAAATCGAGCAGCTTCGGGGTTTTCGGGCGCGGCCCGGACGGCCATACGCAACCGCATCCGCAGCGCGACGCCGAGGATTAGTGCAGCCTGATGCTCAAGCAAACGGCCCCGGCACGGGAGTGCCAGGGCCGTCCTTGGAGATTGCTTCCGGATCACCGGGGGCATGACAACCGGAAGCAATCCCTCGACTCTTTGCGCGGGGATTCGTTCCTGATGGAATTAGCCGCTCGGGGCGTCGCCGGAATCATCCGGCGTCATGCCGGAGCCGGGCGTCTTGCTGTTGTCGTTCAATTTGGGATCACGCGTGGCCTCACGAGAGGGCGAGCCCTTTGGCTCCGACTTGTGCACGGTCTGCGCACGCTGCTTGTCCCGCGGCTGCTGTTCACCGCGTTGATCTCTGATGATGCCTTGGTCGGAATGGGCCATGATAGCTCTCGCCTCTTTGCTGTCTCGAAGCGCTTACGCGCCGGAGCGTCGAAGGTTCCGACCCGCGAGATCAGACTGCTAACTGTGCGCCGAGTGCACCGGGGCCGATGCATTTTCGTGATGCACCTGCCGCACCGTCATCACGGTGGCGAACGCGACCGACACGCCAAAGGCGAGGACGAGCGAAAGAAGAGCCAGACGTGGAGCCATTGCAAAAACCTCCTGGAATAGGAAATCAACGCGATCGACTGTTACGAATGATCCTGCTGGCTGTCCGTGAGCAGTCTCACACGCAGATCCACGAAAACGACAGCATTACGCATCCTGCTTTTGAGGCCTGCGCGCTGGAACGGGCGGCACCTCGCCGTCGAGCCAATCCTGCTCGTCGGCAAGTGCCGTCCACGCATTCGCCATGCGCAGAAAACGATTGTGTGACGGCTGTCCTTCGGCGCGCTCGGCGAGCTGGAGGCAGTTGTCGGCGTTATCCCTGAAGATCTCGGACTGTTTCATCAACATGAATTGGGGACGGAACCGCCGCGTCGCAACCGCCCTTACCGGATCATAACATCTGCGGAACTTTCGACCGCTGTCTGCCATTGAATATCCATGCGGATTCTCCTCGCGATGGTTTTGGCGTTCATCAGCACGGCAGCGCTTGCCGACAGCACCGGGGAGCGAAGGCCGGCCGGCCGCACGCCGACCGCAACCGAGACCATCAGCGATCTCTACACTTTCAGCCGCTTCCAGCAGGGTCTGCTGGAGAGCACCGACCTCAAGGGCAATGCCGAGGTCAAGAACCTCGCTGCCCTGCGCGCCGAAGAAGCGACCCGGCGCGACAAGGCTCTGAAGTTGATTCAGGAGGCGATCGGCACCGAACCGCGCATCACCAAGACGACCCCGGCGAGCGCGAGCCTGGTCGAGCCCGAAACTTCGGACGGGCCGACTTTCGTCAGAAGCTTCTATGCCGCGCAGATTCCCGAGTATGAAGCGGTGATCGACCTGCTCGAACGCTATCTGAAGGCGCCCGACAATGCCGCGCTTGCAGCGTTCGCGCGCGAGCAGCTCCCGCTGTTGCGCTCACAGGTCAAGGACGCCGAGCGCACCATGGCGGACAAATAGGACGGTCAAGCAACCCCTTACTTTTGCCGGTTCTCCGGCCGCGCGCTGCGGTTGCCCTCCAGCATCTTGTCCCTGCCGGCATCCCCATTATCATCCTTGCCGCCCGAACTCGACGTGCCGCTACCGCTGGGATTGGACCGGGTCGACGTACCCGTGGTTGGTGTGTCCGCGCGTGGCGTGGCGGAGCTTGCGGCGGGATCACCGGTGACGGCCCCGCGGCCGCTGGGGGCCCCACCTTGCGCGAACGCCGATCCGGCCAACAACATCACCGTGCCGATGACGGCAAATCCTTTCATGTGGGCTCTCCCTGTATTTGCGGGCTAACGGCAGGCCCGGGGCTCCGTTCCCAAAGGGATCAAGTCCGTAAAAACAAGTTGCTGAAAACAGGCCAGAAAAACATTGGAACCCGATGGAACCATTCTGAATGGACGCACTTATGCTAATCGGGCTGAGCAAAGCAGGTTCCACTTCCGGGCGCCGTGACGTTGGCGCTTGATTTCGAATTTGGCTGACGCTCTATTTTGATAAACCGCGTCTCGCCTTGGAATCGGCCGACGCCTGCGGGGGAATCAGTATGAGCGACCTCGATCCCGGATCTGCATCACGCTCCGGTCGTCGCGTTCCAAAGCCAAAGACCAACGGCATGTCGGAGCCGGATTCCCGGGCAGAATTGCTGCTCGCCCTGCAGGCCATGCGCAACGGCGATTTCTCCGTGCGCATGAGCGGCGACTATCTCGGCATCGACGGCAAGCTCGCCGACACTTTCAACGACATCATCGCCGCCAATCAGCGCATGGCGCAGCAGCTCGAGCTGGTCGGCCAGGTCGTGGGCCGCGAGGGCAAGACGCGGCAGCGCGTGAAGTTCGGCCTGGCCTCCGGCTCCTGGGCCGACATGGAAGGCTCGGTCAACACGCTGATCGACGATTTGCTGTGGCCGACGCGCGAGGTGACGCGCGCGGTCGCGGCCGTGGCACAGGGCGACCTGCTCCAGACCGTCAAGCTCGACGTCGATGGACGTCCCCTGCGCGGCGAATTCCTGCAGTCGGCGACCATCGTCAACACCATGATCAAGCAGCTCGGCGTGTTCACCTCCGAGGTGACGCGCGTGGCGCGCGAGGTCGGCACCGAAGGCAAGCTCGGCGGCCAAGCCCAGGTGCCTGAGGTGACCGGCGTCTGGAAGGATCTGACCGAGAGCGTCAACTCGATGGCGAACAACCTGACCAACCAGGTTCGCAACATCGCCGAGGTGACGATCGCGGTTGCGAACGGCGACCTCTCGAAGAAGATCACGGTCGACGTCCGCGGCGAGATCCTTCAGCTCAAGGAAGCCATCAACACGATGGTGGACCAGCTCCGCTCCTTTGCCTCGGAAGTGACGCGCGTGGCGCGCGAGGTCGGCACCGACGGCAAGCTTGGCGGCCAGGCCATCGTGCCCGGCGTCGCCGGAACCTGGAAGGATCTCACCGACAGCGTCAACGCGATGTGCGGCAATCTCACCGCACAGGTGCGCAACATCGCCAACGTCACCACCGCCGTGGCGCGCGGCGACCTGTCGCGCAAGATCACGGTGGACGTGCGCGGCGAAATCCTGGAGCTGAAGGACACCATCAACACCATGGTGGACCAGCTCAACTCGTTCGCCTCGGAAGTGACGCGCGTGGCGCGCGAGGTCGGCACCGAAGGCAAGCTCGGCGGCCAGGCCCAGGTGCCGGGCGTCGCCGGTACCTGGAAGGACCTCACCGACAACGTCAACTTCATGGCGTCGAACCTCACCGCGCAGGTCCGCAACATCGCCGATGTTGCCACCGCCATCGCGAGCGGCGACCTCTCGAAGAAGATCACCGTCAACGTGTCAGGCGAAATCCTTCAATTGAAGGAAACGCTCAACACCATGGTCGATCAGCTCAACGCCTTTGCCGGCGAGGTCACGCGCGTCGCGCGCGAGGTCGGCACCGAGGGCCGGCTCGGCGGCCAGGCCAACGTGCTCGGCGTCGCCGGCACCTGGAAGGACTTGACCGAGAGCGTCAACTCGATGGCCTCGAACCTCACCGCGCAGGTCCGTAACATCGCGGAGGTGACGACCGCGGTCGCCGGCGGCGATCTGTCGAAAAAGATCACCGTCGATGTCCGCGGCGAAATCCTGGAGCTGAAAGACACCATCAACACCATGGTGGACCAGCTCAACGCCTTTGCCGGCGAAGTCACGCGCGTCGCCCGCGAGGTCGGCACCGAAGGCAAGCTCGGCGGCCAGGCCCAGGTGCGCGGCGTCGCCGGCACCTGGAAGGATCTCACCGACAGCGTCAACTCGATGGCCTCGAACCTGACCGGCCAGGTCCGCAACATCGCCGAGGTCGCGACCGCGGTCGCCAAGGGCGATTTGTCGAAGAAGATCACCGTCAACGTGTCAGGCGAAATCCTTCAGCTGAAGGAAACGCTCAACACCATGGTGGACCAGCTCAACGCCTTCGCCGGCGAAGTCACGCGCGTTGCGCGCGAAGTCGGCACCGAAGGCAAGCTCGGCGGCCAGGCCGAGGTGCCCGGCGTCGCCGGCACGTGGAAAGACCTCACCGACAGCGTCAACTCGATGGCGGGCAACCTCACCGCCCAGGTCCGCAACATCGCCGAAGTCGCGACCGCGATCGCCGGTGGCGATCTGTCCCGCAAGATTACCGTCGACGTGCGCGGCGAGATCCTTCAGCTCAAGGACACGCTGAACACGATGGTCGACCAGCTCAACCGCTTCGCGGGCGAGGTGACGCGCGTGGCGCGCGAGGTCGGCACCGAAGGCCGCCTCGGCGGCCAGGCCAACGTGCCCGGCGTGGCCGGCACCTGGAAGGACCTCACCGACAGCGTCAACTCGATGGCGGGCAACCTCACCGCCCAGGTCCGCAACATCGCCGAAGTCACCACCGCCGTGGCGCGCGGCGACCTCTCGCGCAAGATCACCGTCGACGTCCGTGGCGAGATTTTGGAGCTGAAGAATACCATCAACACCATGGTGGACCAGCTCAACGGCTTCGCCGGTGAAGTGACGCGCGTCGCGCGCGAGGTCGGCACCGAAGGCAAGCTCGGCGGCCAGGCCGAGGTCCCCGGCGTGGCCGGCACCTGGAAGGATCTCACCGACAACGTCAACTTCATGGCCTCGAACCTGACGGCGCAGGTCCGCAACATCGCCGAGGTCGCGACCGCGATCGCCGGCGGCGACCTGTCGAAGAAGATCACGGTGGACGTGCGTGGCGAAATTCTGCTGCTCAAGGACACCTTGAACACCATGGTCGAGCAGCTCCGATCCTTCGCCGCGGAAGTGACGCGCGTCGCACGCGAGGTCGGCACCGAGGGCCGGCTCGGCGGCCAGGCCGTCGTGCCCGGCGTCGGCGGCACCTGGAAGGACCTCACCGACAACGTCAACCTGCTTGCCGCGAACCTCACCACCCAGGTCCGCAACATCGCCGAAGTCACCACCGCCGTCGCGCGCGGCGACCTGTCGCGCAAGATCACCGTCGACGTGAAGGGCGAAATCCTCGAGCTCAAAAACACCATCAACACCATGGTGGACCAGCTCAATGCGTTCGCCGGCGAAGTCACGCGCGTCGCGCGCGAGGTCGGCACCGAAGGCGAACTCGGCGGCCAGGCCCAGGTGCCCGGCGTCGCCGGCACCTGGAAGGATCTCACCGACACCGTCAACTTCATGGCGGCGAACCTGACCGAGCAGGTCCGCGGCATCGTCAAGGTTGTGACCGCGGTCGCCAACGGCGACCTCAAGCAGAACCTCACCGTGAAATCAAAGGGCGAGGTCGCGGCGCTCGCCGACACCATCAACAACATGACCGAGACGCTCGCGACCTTCGCCGACCAGGTGACGTCGGTGGCGCGCGAGGTCGGCGTCGAGGGCCGGCTCGGCGGTCAGGCCGACGTGCCCGGCGCCGCCGGCACCTGGAAAGATCTCACCGGCAACGTCAATCTCCTGGCGGCCAACCTCACCTCGCAGGTGCGCGCGATCGCGGAAGTGGCGACCGCCGTGACCAAGGGCGACCTGACGCGGTCGATCCAGGTCGACGCCCGCGGCGAGGTCGCGGAGCTGAAAGACAACATCAACACGATGATCACGAACCTCCGTCTTACGACGGACGTGAACACCGAACAGGACTGGCTGAAGACCAATCTGGCAAAATTCACCAACATGCTTCAGGGCCAGCGCGACCTCACCACCGTTGGTCGCCTGCTGTTGACCGAATTGTCGCCGCTGGTGAACGCCCATACCGGCGTGATCTATCAGGTCGAGAACGAAGACAGTCCGCGGCTCCTGCTGCTTGCCTCCTATGCCGGTGACGGAGTCTATCCGTATCCGCGCGTGCTGCCATTCGGCGACGGCCTGATTGGCCAATGCGCGCTCGACCGGCGCCCACGCGTGATTGCGGACATTCCGGCCGACGTGGTGCCGATCAATTCGGCGCTGCTTCGCGTCGCGCCGAAGAACCTCGTGGTGCTGCCGGTGCTGTTCGAAGGACAGGTCAAAGCGGTCATCGAGCTTGCCTCGCTCACCTCCTTCACGACCTCGCAGATGACCTTCCTGGAGCAGCTCACGGACTCGATCGGCATCGTGCTCAACTCGATCGAGGCGACGATGCAGACCGAAGGCCTGCTCAAGCAGTCGCAGCAGCTCGCCGGCGAGCTCCAGACCCAGCAGCGCGAACTGCAGCAGACCAACGACCAGCTCGAACAGAAGGCGCAGCAGCTCGCCGAGCGCAACGTCGAAGTCGAGCGCAAGAACCAGGAGATCGAGCAGGCCCGCCGCGCACTGGAGGAAAAGGCAACCGAGCTCGCGCTGACCTCGAAGTACAAGTCCGAATTCCTGGCCAATATGAGCCACGAGCTGCGCACGCCGCTGAACTCGATCCTGATCCTCGGCCAGCAGCTCACCGACAACCCGGACGGCAATCTTACCGGCAAGCAGGTCGAATTCGCCCGCACCATCCATGGCGCCGGCACCGACCTGCTCAATCTCATCAGCGACATTCTCGATCTCTCCAAGATCGAGTCCGGTACGGTGACGGTCGACGCCGAGGAAATCCTGACCGCGAACCTGCTCGAGACGGTCGGGCGGCCGTTCCGTCACGAGGCGGAGAACCGCAATTTGTCGTTCAAGATCGACGTCGATCCGAATCTCGCGCGCAGCCTCGTCACCGACTCCAAGCGCCTGCAGCAGGTTTTGAAGAACCTGCTCTCCAACGCCTTCAAGTTCACCGCCGAGGGCGAAGTGCGCCTTAAGGTGGCCGCCGCAGTCGGCGGCTGGGGCACGGATCATCCCGTGCTGAACTCGGCGCCGGCCGTGATCGCATTCGAAGTGTCCGACACCGGCATCGGCATTCCCCTGGAGAAGCAGAAGCTGATCTTCGAGGCGTTCCAGCAAGCGGATGCCGGCACCAGCCGCAAATATGGCGGCACCGGCCTCGGCCTTGCGATCAGCCGTGAGCTCGCAAGCCTGCTCGGCGGCGAGATCCACCTGCGCAGCTTGCCGGGCAAGGGGTCGTGCTTCACGCTTTACCTGCCGCTGAAATATTCCGGCCCGACGCTCGCGCCCCGCGCGGCGCCCCAACAGAGCCAGCCGCCGGCGCTGCAGCCCGCTACAGCCGAACCGCAGCGCGTCATCGAGCAGCTTCCCGACGACCGGCTCAACCTCGAACCCGGCGACAGCATCCTCCTGATCGTCGAGGACGACCCGCACTATGCGCGCGTGCTGGTCGACCTCGCGCGCGACAAGGGATTCAAGGTGCTGGTCGCCGCCCGCGGCGCAGAGGCGCTGGAACTTGCAAAGCAGTACCAGCCGAGGGCCGTCTCGCTCGACGTATTCCTGCCGGATATGCTCGGCTGGACTGTGCTGAGCCAGCTCAAGCACAATCCGCTGACCCGCCACATCCCCGTGCAGATCATCACGCTCGACGAGGACCGCCAGCATGCGCTGGCGCGCGGCGCCTTCTCCTTCGTCAACAAGCCGACGACGACCGAGGGTGTCTCGGCCGCGCTGACGCAGATCAAGGAATATGCGCGGCCACGGCGCAAGCGGCTGCTGATCGTCGAGGACAACGAGGCCGAGCAACTCTCGATCCGTGAGCTCCTGCACCACGACGACATCGAGATCGTGGCGACCGGCACCGGTGCCGACGCGCTCTCGATGCTGCGTGAGAACCCCTGTGATTGCGTCGTGCTCGACCTGCGCCTGCCCGACATGACCGGCTTCGAGGTGCTGGACCAGATCCGGAACGATGACGCGCTATCGAATGTTCCGGTCGTCGTCTTCACCGGCCGCGAGCTGTCGGCCGAGGAAGATGCGGAACTCCACACCATGGCGCGGAGCATCGTGGTCAAGGGCGTGGAATCGCCGGAGCGCCTGCTTGACGAGACCGCGCTGTTCCTGCACCGCGTGATCACGGAATTGCCGGTCGAGAAACAGCGCATGCTCGAGAAGCTGAACAGTTCCGACGAGGACCTGATCGGCAAGACCGCCCTGCTCGTCGACGACGACGCCCGCAACATCTTCGCGCTGTCGAGCGTGCTGGAGCGGCGCGGCATGAAGGTGCTGACGGCCACGACCGGGAACGAGGCGGTGACCCTGGTCGAATCCAACCCGGAGATCGCCATCGTGCTGATGGACATTATGATGCCGCAGATGGATGGGTATCAGACGATCGGCGTCATTCGTGAAAATCCGACCTTCGCCCGTCTCCCGATCATCGCGTTGACGGCCAAGGCCATGAAGGGCGACCGCGAGAAATGCCTCGAGGCCGGCGCGTCGGACTACCTCGCCAAACCCGTCAACACCGATCAATTGCTGCTTGCAATCCGCATGTGGCTGCACCGCTGAGTTGGATGCCCGTATGGACCACGAAAAGGTCAACATCCTCCTCGTCGACGACCAGCCGGCCAAGCTGCTCGCCTATGAGGTGATCCTGAAGGATCTCGGCCAGAACCTCGTGATCGCCTCGTCCGGTCGCGAGGCCCTGGAGGTGCTGCTCAAGACCGAGATCGCGGTGATCCTGGTCGACGTCTGCATGCCCGAGCTCGACGGCTTCGAGCTCGCCGCGATGATCCGCGAGCACCCGCGCTTCCAGAAGACCGCGATGATCTTCATCTCGGCCATTCAAGTCAGCGACATCGACCGCCTGCGCGGCTACGAGATGGGCGCCGTCGACTACGTCCCCGTACCGGTCGTGCCGGAGGTGCTGCGCGCCAAGGTCAAGGTGTTTGCAGAACTCTATCGCAAGACGCGCGAATTCGAACGGCTGAACCAGGATCTCGAGGACCGTGTGCGTGCACGCACCGCCGAGCTGGAGAATTCCACCGCAAAGCTCCGCGAGAGCGAAGAGCGGCGCAGCATGGCGATCGCCGCCGGCAAGATGGGCTCCTGGGACTGGGACTGGATCACGGGCGACTGGATGTGGGACGAGGGGCAATACCGCATCTTCGGCGTTGGCCCGGAGAGCTTCGAGGTGAACCCGGCCAACGTTCAGGCGCTGTTGCATCCGGATGACGTCGATCAGTTGCGCAAGGCGATCGCCGAATTCAACAAGGGCACACGCTCCTATGAAACGGAGTTCCGCATCGTGCGGCCCGACGGCGATGTGCGCTGGTGTGTCGGCACGGCCGCCGCCACGGTCGACGATAGCGGTCGGGTCATGCGCGTCAGCGGCGTGACGGTGGACATCACCGAACGCAAGCGCGCCGAGGAACGGCAGACTCTCCTGGCGCGGGAAGTCGATCATCGGGCCAAGAATGCCCTGGCGCTGGCGCAATCGATCGTGCGCCTCACCCGCGCCGACGAGGTGAAAGCCTATGTCAGCGCCGTCGAGGGACGCATCAATGCACTGGCGCGCGTGCATACGATCCTGTCGCTATCGAGCTGGCAGGGCGCCGAACTCTCGAAGCTGATCGACGAGGAGCTTGCGCCCTATTCCCTCGGCGGCCAGATCAAATTGGCGGGGTCCGAAGTTCAGTTGCTGCCGGCGACCGCCCAGACGCTGGCGCTGGCGCTGCATGAACTTTTCACCAACTCGGCGAAGTATGGCGCGCTCTCGACGCGGACGGGACGGCTCGCAATCGGCTGGCAGGTCGAGGACGAACTGCTCACCCTGACGTGGGAGGAATCCGGCGGACCGCTTGTCAAGACGCCGAAATCCCGCGGCTTTGGTACGCGGAGCCTGCTTGCGAGCGTCGAGTCCCAGCTCGGCGGCCAGGCGCGATTCGATTGGCGCGCCGAGGGCCTGTTGTGCCGGCTCGAGGTGCCGTTGGTCGGCAAGAGTGCCGCGACAACCGCGCCCGGCAACTTCGAAGCCGCCGGCTCCGCCGAATTGCAGCGCGCGTCCGGTTAACCGGAGGCCGCACTCTTCCTGCGCTCGATCGTTTGCGGTTCGCGCGCGACCCGTCCCTCGAGCCAGGCTTCCGTTTGGGCGAGATCACGCAGCGCCTTGGCATAGCGCCGCGCCGCGCTTCGCTCCGCGCCGCGGGGCAGCTTGCGCGCCTTGCGGAGGATGTCCGCCGCGGCGTTACGATAAGCCAGAGAGCGATAGAGAAAGACCACCTTACCCATATCGAATGTTCCCGTGTTGCGTGGTCATTCTTGCAGGCTTGGCATGAACGTCGGATGAAGCGGGCGATAACGATTCCTTCATGCGGATGGAACCGGCGCGTATCGCAGGCGTTGCTTGCGAAATCGGAATAAAGTTCCATGCGCGCGAAAAAGTCGGACCTGATCTCTCCGAGCGGGCTCATCAAGCTGATGACGCACGCGATGATGGGCGCAGCCCTCGGGCTCGCTTTCAGCCTCTTGCTCGTGCTGTCCAATCCAGGCGTCGCCAATTTGCTGAGTCACGGCGGAAGGCAGGCCGTGGTCGTTTTCGCCCTCACATTGGTGACGACGTTCGCGATCGGCGCGACACTCACCGGCGTCGTATTCATCCTCGCAGAGAACGACCAGCAATCTTGAAGTATTGGTGATTTGCCGGAACTCCCTTGTTCGGAACTCCCGCGACGAATGACGGTTGGCTGCCTGCGTCAATTCAACTCAGGGAGTTCCCGCACATGAAGACCACCAAGCTCGCTCTTGCGGTGATGTTGGCAACCGGCCTCGCCGCCGCGCCGTTCGCCGTGCAGGCCAAGTCGCACAAGGCAAAACACGGATCCTCGATGTCATCGTCGCAGACTACGGGCGCCAACACCAAGTCCTCCAAGGGGCCTGATCCCTCCGGTCAGGGCGGCTCCGGTCCCGGCTCCGACCAGGGCGGCACCATGACGAACAACAAAGGCGGCATGAGCAACACCAAGTAATCTACGCCGACATGGCAGACAAAAGCCCCGCGAACAACGCGGGGCTTTTCCGTCCGGGAGTCGCTGACTTCACGCTGCGCTGCGTTGAAGGTGCCGGCCTTCCTTCACTTCTTCGATGATTTTGGCGCTGAAGGCTTCGAGATCGCCGGGGTTGCGCGAGGTGATGACGCCCTGGTCAGCAACCACCTGCGAGTCTTCCCATGCCGCGCCGGCATTGATGACATCGGTCTTGATCGATTTGTATGAGGTCATCTTGCGGCCCCTGGCGATGCCTGTCTCAATCAGGAGCCAAGGCGCATGGCAGACTGCCGCAACGACCTTCTTCGCGTTGAAGATGTCCTTGACGAAGCTCAAAGCTTTCGGCTCGACCCGTAGGAGGTCAGGATTAATCTGCCCACCCGGCAGAACGATCGCATCGTAGTCGCTGCTCGATACCTGATCGAGCGTCTTGTCGACCTTCACGGGCCGACCCCAATCCTTCATGTCCCAGCCCTTGATCTCGCCGGGTGCAAGCGAGACCACATGGACCGTCGCGCCTGCCTGTTTCAAGCGGTCGCGCGGCACTTCCAGTTCCGATTGTTCAAAGCCGTGCGTGGCCAAGATCGCGATCGTCTTACCCTGAAGCTCCATGGAACACTCCGTTGATGTGAGAGGAGCCCGGTCAATCGGTCGAGCCGGCTTCCGTTCCGCGCGATTGCCGGCCTCACGCGGATGTGCGGCAGTTTATGTCGGCCACAGGAAGGTTCGCCGAAAAGATCGGTTGAACCGCATTCAATCCATCGAGGTGGCGAATGACGAACGTCCGGTCATTGCTCTCGCGCCGGGCGGCGCCGCTGCTCGGCGCAATCATGCTCATCTGCGGCATCATCATCGCGATCAGAGGCGCGTGGCTGATCGCCATGGGTGGCTCGTTCTAATATCTGCCGGCCGGCCTCGGCCGCTTGATCTCGGGCGTTCTATTGCTGGGCCGGCGCGCCGAAGGTGCCCTGATCTACCTGCCTTGACGTGACGAACTCGGTTAGCTGCGTCGGGCCTCAGGTGACGTTAAGGCGCGCTGCAGGATCTGCCTTCACCAGATGATCGAGTCGTGCACGCTTGCGCGCGATCAAGAGCTGGGCGGCGGCGTCGTCGAGCCCCTCGCGTTGCAGCTGCCGGATGGCAGAGCGCAGTTCGAGAATCTCGGCGCGCAGCTTTAGAATCCGGTACGCATCCGGGTCTTCCTCCACCGTGCGCTCCCAAAGCTCTCAGCGGCGCGCGATCACGCGCAGAGGACTACCTGATGTCTTCGCGGAACGAAGGCGCATCCTATCGCGGACATTCGGCAGGACATCGCCGCCACCTGCAGCCTTCCATTCGCCGATCAGCAGATTGATTTTCTGGCGCAGATCCATCTGCGCCAGGGCCTTCTCTGTGCAGTCGCGATCGCGCTCGACGAGTTCGCGGACGGACACCTCAATATCGGCCATTTCCAGCCTCAAGGCGCTGATTTTACGTCGAATTTCATTAATTCTGTTGTCCATGGCTTGTTAGAACAAAATAAGAACATATAGTCAAGTCACGATTTCAGAAGGGAGAAGCGACATGCAGGTTCAAGGTAAATACGACGCCAAGGCTTTCCTAACCGACAAGACTTCCCTCACCGCCAAGGCTTTCCTCACCGAGCAGATGACGCGCGCGCAGGGCCTCCGGCTGAAACGGCTGAGCGAAGAGGCGTATCAACCCGCGCAATATGCGCGGGATCTGTCCTCCAGCGAGGCAGCGCGGCGCATTCAGGTGCTGGAAGCCGAGATCGAGCTGGCGGATTCGTTCTAGGCCAGCTCGCGTATCCCCGACGTTGCTTGCGCGCTTCGGAACCATGCCTGTCCCGGATGGTTTTCCCCTGCCAAGGGAGAACATGCATGGCACGCAAGGCAAAGAAGCGCCGCTACTCGCGCAGCTCCGGCAGCGATGTCGAAAGCGAGATGAAGCGCTACAAGAAGGGTACCGCGAAAAGCGGACCGGGCGGTCGAGGCGGACGCGTGAAGAGCCGCAAGCAGGCGATCGCGATCGGCCTGTCGAAAGCGCGCAAGAAGGGCAAGAAGGTCCCGAAGAAAGCCGCGAAGCGGAAGACGTCCAAGAAGACGTCAAAGAAAACGTCCAAGAAGACATCCAGGAAAACCAAGAAGACGTCGAAGAAGACGTCGAAGCGCAAATCCTCCAAACGGTCGCGCTGACCTCCGTCAGATCATGCTGCCCGGCATGAAGCAGCGGATCGAAACGCCGAACGCGGTCTTCACCGGCCACACCATGGTGCGGCCGGCCCGGTTCGGCTCGGTGATCACGGCTTCGTCCGGCACCTCGACCCATTCGCCGTCGAGCCGCACGCGATAATGTCCATTGTGCGAGTCCCAGTCGGGATCGGCGACGGCAAACCCATCCGCATCCGAGCAGCACGGACCGAGATGGCTGCGCAGGCCGTCGAACCACGGCTTGAGAGGTGAGTCCGCGTAGCGGCCATCGTCACGCCCGAGAGCGTTTCCACCCCACAGCACGAATGGCGCCACGAGCAGCGCAGTCCTCAGCGAGAGCTTCAATCGATCCATGTCGGCACCGATCAAATACGAATTGCCGGCCGGCTCAGCGGCGGCAAGTTCGAAGTTCCACGCCTGCAATCGTCGGCAGCGTCATTGCCGCCGAGTCCGTACGAGATCCGCAATTGTGATGAGCGAACACGGCTTTTTCGGACGAACCGGGTCATCCTCCCTGCCGTTAACGAGAATGTTATCGGCGATCTGCGGAAATCCTGAAGGCGAACAGGAAAGGCGGCCCAAAGGCCGCCTTTTGGAGTTGCGCCGATCGACGTTCGCCCTATGCGAGCGGCACCGCCACGAACCGGGTCGCCTGTGCGCTTCTGACCTGCAGCAGCACGCTGCGCTTGCCGGACGATTTCGCCTGCGCCAGCTCCGAACGGACATCGCCGATATTGGCGACGGCCTTGCCGCCCACGTTGAGGATGACGTCGCCGGTCTGGATGCCGCGTTGCGCGGCCGGACCTTGCGGATCGACTTCAGTGACGACGACGCCCTTCTGGCCGGCGCCCTGCACGTCGCCGGCCGGAGCCAGGCTGAGCCCGAGACGCGGCGGCATGCCGGCATCTGGCTGCGACTTGCCCTCGTCGGCTCTGGCCTGCCGCTCGTTCGGCAACTCGCCGAGCGCCACTGTCACGGTCTTGCTGTCGCCCTTGTGGACGACATCGAGCTTCACGGACGTGCCCGGCGCCAGGGTGGCGATGGTGCGGGCGAGATCGCGTGAATCCTTGATCGCGGTTCCATTGACGGCGGTGATGACGTCGCCCGCCTCGATGCCCGCCTTCGCCGCCGGGCTGCCGTCCTGCGGATTGTCGACGATCGCGCCGCGCGCCTCCTTGAGGCCGAGGCTGTCGGCGATATCCGACGTCACCGGCTGCACCTGCACGCCGAGCCAGCCGCGCGTGACCGCGCCCTTGTCCTTCAACTGTGCGACGACAAGCTTTGCGGTCGAGGCCGGAATGTCGAAGCCGATGCCGACCGAGCCGCCGGAGGGCGAGAAAATCGCGGTGTTCACACCGATCACGTTGCCGTTCATGTCGAAGGCCGGGCCACCGGAATTGCCCTTGTTGATCGGCGCGTCGATCTGGATGAAGTCGTCATAGGGGCCGTTGCCGATGTCGCGGCCGCTGGCGGAGACGATGCCGGCGGTCACGGTGCCGCCGAGGCCGAAGGGATTGCCGACGGCGACCACCCAGTCGCCGATGCGCGCTTTCTGGTCGGAGAATTTGACGAACGGAAAATCCTTCTTGCCGTCGACCTTGATCAGCGCCAGATCCGTCTTCGGATCGGTGCCGACCACTTTCGCGCTGTAGGTCGTGCCGTCGTCCATCGTCACTTGCACAGACTCGGCGTGATCGACGACGTGGTTGTTGGTCACGGCATAGCCGTCGGCGGAGATGAAGAAGCCCGAGCCCTCACCCGTGATCATCTGCCGGCGGTGGCGCGGCATGCCCTCCATGCCACCCGGGCCGGGGAAGCCGAATTGCCGTGAGAATTGATCGAAGGGCGATGCTTCGTCTGAATCCATCCGGTTCTGTTGCAGCATCGCGCTCTTGTCGTTGTCCTGGTCGATCCTGACCCGCACCGAGATGACGGCGGGTTTGACCTTGCTGACGAGGTCGCCGAAGCCCGGCGGTGTCGCGGCGGTCTCTGCGGCCTGGGCGGGCGCAATGAAGGAGGTCGCGCTGAACGGCGAAGAGCCGGGGGCAGTCGCCAGCACGGCCAGGCCAAGCGCGGCGACGGTGCCGAGCAGCGCGAGCCGGCGCGGTCTCAGGATCTTGCGGGACGTTGTGGTGTCGGAATTGACGTGATCGCTCATGTCGATATGTCCATGTTGGGTAAGTCGCCTTGCACCCAACATGGGGGTTGCCACCTTACAGCGTCCCGTCCACGTCATTAAATCTTGGCAAAGTGGCCGGGGCCGGCGACAAAAAACGAGGGCTGCACATTTGATGCAGCTCAACGCGGGCCCCGGGCAGCGTGGAAGACTGCAGCCACCGGATGATGTCCATCGGAGGCGCGTCATGTACAAAGACATTCTCGTCCACATCCCTACCGAGCGCCCGATGCGCCCGGCGATCGACGGCTCGATCTCGCTCGCGGCCGGCCTCAACGCCCATCTGGACGCAGTCGCGGTGGGTTATGTGGCAACCAGCGCGGCCTACGTGATGGAGGGCGGCGCTGCCGTGGCGGCTGTGTTCGAGATGGAGCGCGAAAGCGCGGTGCAGCGCGCCGAGGCGGCGCTCGCGGTGTTCAAGAGCGAAGCGATGAACGCCGGCATTTCCTACACATGCCACCCGCTCGGAGAGATGCCGGGGGATGCGGTCGGCTTGCTCGGCGAGATGGCGCGGCTGCACGATCTCAGCATCGTGCTCCAGCCGGATCCGGCGCAGGGATCACTCGACAACGATGTGCCCCGCGAGATCCTGTTCCAGGCGGGCGGCCCGGTGCTTTTCCTGCCCTACACCTTCCATGGAGCGTTCAAGGCGAAACGGATCGGCATCTGCTGGGATGGCAGCCGCCTCGCAGCGCGCGCCATGCGCGACGCCGCACCATTCCTGGCCCGCGCCGAGGAGATCGTGATCATTGCGATCAACGAAACAGATACGGTTCCCGACGAAGTCTCGACGCGCAATCTGGCAAGGCATCTCGGCCGGCGCGGACTGTCGACCCGCACGGTCAACCTGTCGGCCGCGCGCTCTGACATTCAGCCGACCATGCTGTCGCTGGCAGCCGATGAGAGCCTCGATCTTCTGGTCATGGGCGGCTACGGCCATTCCCGTTTGCAGGAGCGGTTCCTCGGCGGCGTCACCCGCGCCATGCTGGAAGCCATGACCGTCCCGACGCTGATGTCGCATTAATCGAGGGCTGATCCAGGTCGGGCAGGTCACAAGCCTTGTCGTTCGGGCTGACAACCGCGTCCTTGAGCGGTGCCGGCGTCGGCAAGTTCAGGTCATATTCGAACAATTTGGACCGTCACGCCGCGGCGGGTCTCTCCCACGCCGTGGCCTCGACGCCGTCCTCGTCGTGTGGCGCATTGCACGCGTCGAAATGCGCCTTGAGTTCGACTTCGGCGAGATATTCGAAATGTTCGGCCTGGCCGAGCAGTTCCCAGCTCTGGAGCGGCCGGTAGGCGGCCTGCTGACGACAGAGGGACGCTAGCGCGCGGTAGCGACGTACGTTATCCATGAGACCCTCCCTCGCATTCACAGAGCTTATTGGCCTTATTTGCGTCAGGGCGATGGCGGTTGTGCAAAAGATTTGCTGCGCCCGCGCGCGCTTGACCCGCTTGATTCTAGGCAAACGCGTGTTAGGGCGAAAGTTCCAATCAGCGCGGACTCAATATGCCCGAAAGCGGCAGACCCTGGCACAGCCATTCGGGTACCGGCTCGCTCCGCCTGTCTCCCGTAGTCTACCGGATCAGCGCGGGCTCACCGGCTCGGATCGTCTGCGCCGAACTATGTTGCCGGTTCGGAACCCTGCCGGCCTCCGCAGCAGCGCGGATGGCCGCGATGTTGCCGGCATAGTCCGCGTTGCCCCTGCCGCGAAATACGGCGGACCCCGCCACAAGCGTATCGGCGCCCGCAGCGGTCACGGCCGCTGCATTATCGCGCGTGATGCCGCCGTCAACCTCGAGCCGGATCGGCCGGTCGCCGATCATGCTTCGAATCCGCCCGATCTTCTCGAGCTGGGACTCGAGGAACGACTGGCCGCCAAAGCCCGGATTGACCGTCATCACCAGGACGAGGTCGAGACGATCGAGCACATACTCGATCGCGCTTTCGGGAGTGGCGGGACACAGGCTGACACCGGCTTTCTTGCCGAGCGCGCGGATGGCCTGGAGCGAGCGATCGAGATGCGGACCGGCTTCGGCATGCACCGTGATGACATCCGCGCCGGCCTTCGCGAACGCTTCGAGATAGGGATCGGCCGGCGCGATCATGAGATGCACGTCGAACATTTTCTTCGTCAGCGGCCGGATCGCTTTGATGACGTCGGCGCCATAACTGATGTTCGGGACGAAATGCCCGTCCATGACGTCGCAATGAATCCAGTCGGCGCCCGCCGCGTCGATCGCCGCAATCTCCTCGCCGAGGCGCGCGAAATCCGCAGCCAGGATCGACGGCGCGATGAGGATTTCTCTCGTCATGGCTTCGCACTCCTCTGCGCGTCCGCACCGCCGCTGAAGACGCGGCTCGCCAGGACGTCGATGGGATCGATCGTTTCGAGGTCGGCGATTTCGAGCACGCGATCGAGATCGGATACCAGGCGATCGGCCTGCCGCAGGCGGATGCGGTCGACGGCGTTGCGGATCGAGCGCGCATTGGAGAAGAACGGCTGGGTCCGACGCAGCGCGATGTATTTCTCGAGCGCCTCACGCGCCGCCGCCGAGAGGCGATAACCCCGTTCCTTCAGCATCAGCTCGGCGATGACGAGCAGCTCGGCTTCCGCATAGTCCGGAAAGTCGATGTGATGCGCGATGCGCGAGCGGAAGCCGGGGTTTGACGCAAAGAAGCTCGTCATCCGCTCGCCATAGCCGGCAAGGATCACGACGAGGTCCTCGCGCTGGTTCTCCATCACCTGGAGCAGAATCTCGATCGCCTCCTGGCCGTAGTCGCGCTCGTTGTCGGGACGGTGCAGATAATAGGCTTCGTCGATGAACAGTACGCCGCCCATCGCCTTCTTCAAAATCTCCTTGGTCTTCGGCGCGGTGTGGCCGATATACTGGCCGACGAGATCGTCGCGCGTCACCGAGATCAACTGCCCGCGCCGCACGAAACCGAGGCCGTGCAGGATCTTTGCCATGCGGAGCGCAACGGTCGTCTTGCCGGTGCCGGGATTTCCGGTGAACGACATATGCAGCGTCGGCGGCGACGAAGCCAATCCAGCACGCTGCCGGATACGTTCGATCAGCAGGAGCGACGCAATCTGGCGCACCCGGTTCTTCACCGGCTTCAAACCGATCAGCTCCTGCTCGAGCTGCTGCAGCGTGCCGGTAATTCCAGCCGCTTCGGCCTCCTTGCGGAGATCGAAACTGGTCTCGCCGGGCTCAGTGGTCATTGCGTGGGGAACATCCAGCATGGGCACCTCGAAGAAAGGGCTTCGCCGCGGGGGAGCGGCGAAGCAGTGGTCCGCCAAGGAAACGGAGCAGGGAGTGCTCCGCGCGGAGGAGAATGAGTTAGGTTGGTGGGTGCGCGGGTTGCCGGCGCACGGTGGTGTAGCGGATCGCACGTCCGCCCACCTCCTGCCGCACCAGCTCGAACTCGGCTTCCTGCGGCGGGCGGTTGACGATGAACGAGATCCGCACCGATTCCCAGCCATGGCTGGAGTCGAAGCCGCTGAGGCGGATGTAACGGTCGCCATACACTCTGCGGCATTCGGCGAGCTCCATCATCACGCCCGCGGCGTCCTGGAGATCGAACATCGGCAGACCCCACATCTCCCAATAGGTGTTGCGGGGATGCGGATCGTCGGTGAACTCGATGTTCACGGCCCAACCGTTGGTCAGGCAATACTGCACCTGCTTGGTGATCTGATCGTCGGTCAGATCGGGCAGGAACGAGAAGCAGCCTTGAGTCAGCTTCATGTCAAATCTCCTCAAACGGTTTCGAGCGCGGTCGGCACGAAGTCCGGCGCGTCGGTGGATTCATAGTTGAAGGTCACGTCCTTCCAGACCTCGAGCGCGGCTTTCAGCGGCGTGCAGGTCTCGGCCGCCCTGGCCAGGATCTCCGGACCTTCATGGACGTAGTCGCGCCCCTCGTTGCGGGCGAGGATCATCGCTTCCAGCGCCACACGATTGGCGATCGCGCCGGCCGCGATGCCCATGGGATGGCCGATGGTGCCGCCGCCGAACTGGAGCACGACGTCCTCGCCGAGCAGATCGAGCAGCTGATGCATCTGCCCGGCATGGATGCCGCCGGAGGCGACCGGCATCATCTTGTTCAGGCTCGCCCAGGACTGGTCGAAGAACAGCCCGTGTTCGAGCTTGGTCGGGTTGAAGTCTTCGCGGCAGACATCGTAATAGCCGCGCGTGGTGTTTGGATCGCCTTCGAGCTTGCCGACCACCGTGCCGGCATGGATGTGGTCGACGCCGGCAAGGCGCATCCACTTGGCGATGACGCGGAACGACACGCCGTGGCTCTTCTGCCGCGTGTAGGTCGAGTGACCGGCGCGATGCAGATGCAGGATCATGTCGTTGCGCCGCGCCCATTTCGCCATCGACTGGATCGCGGTGTAGCCGATCACGAGGTCGATCATGACGATGCACGAACCGAGCTCCTTCGCGAACTCGGCGCGCTCGTACATGTCCTCCATCGTTCCCGCGGTGATGTTCAGGTAGGTGCCCTTGGCCTCGCCGGAGGCCGCCTGCGCGCGGTTCACCGCCTCCATGCAATAGAGGAAGCGGTCGCGCCAGTGCATGAACGGCTGCGAGTTGATGTTCTCGTCATCCTTGGTGAAGTCGAGCCCGCCCTTCAGCGCCTCGTAGACCACGCGACCGTAATTGCGGCCCGAAAGCCCGAGCTTCGGCTTGACGGTCGCGCCGAGCAGCGGACGGCCGAATTTGTCGAGTCGCTCGCGCTCGACCACGATGCCAGTTGCCGGTCCCTGGAA
The DNA here is from genome assembly GCF_055807555.1 of Bradyrhizobium sp. Ken64. Taxonomy (NCBI): domain Bacteria; kingdom Pseudomonadati; phylum Pseudomonadota; class Alphaproteobacteria; order Hyphomicrobiales; family Nitrobacteraceae; genus Bradyrhizobium; species Bradyrhizobium sp. Ken64. Next base: position 578,073 of record NZ_JBVVPA010000002.1, read on the forward strand.
CGTCTTCACATACGCGACCGGGAAGCGCATGTCCTCCAGCCGCAGCGCCTTCAGCGGCTTGAAGCCGAACACGTTGCCGATGATCGACGCCGAGAGGTTGGCGATAGAACCAGGCTCGAACAGGTCGAGGTCATAGGCGATGTAGGCGAAATACGAGCCAGGCGTGCCCGGCACCGGATCGACGCGGTAGCATTTTGCGCGATACTTCTCGGCGGCGGTCAGGCGATCGGTCCAAACCACCGTCCAGGTCGCGGTCGAGGATTCACCGGCGACCGCGGCCGACGCCTCGATCGGGTCGACGCCCTCTTGCGGCGTGACGCGGAACAGCGCGATGACATCGGTGTCCTTTGGCACATACTCAGGCTCCCAATAGCCCATGCGCTTGTATTCCATCACGCCCGAACGATATCTTTCCTTGCCGCGGACGGTTCCTGCATGTGCATTCATGGCTCTCTCCTGCTCTTTCTCTCAGAATGATTAGGCCGCGACGGGCTCGCGGGCGTCGACGCTGGGATCGAGTTCTCCGGCGCGGTAGCGCCGCGCCATCTCGCTCAAGGGAATGACCTTGATCTTGCCGGCGTGGCCAGCGGTGCCGAACTGTTCGAAGCGGTCGCGGCAGAGCTCGCGCATCGCATCCATCGCGGGCTTGAGGAATTTTCGCGGATCGAACTCGGATCGCGTTTGCGCGGCGACCTTGCGGAACACCGCGGTCATCGCCAGCCGGCAGTCGGTGTCGATATTGACCTTGCGCACGCCGCTCTTGATGCCACGGACAATTTCCTCGACCGGCACGCCCCAGGTCTGCGGCATCTCGCCGCCGAACTGGTTGAACATGTCCTGGAGCGGCTGCGGCACCGAGGAAGAGCCGTGCATCACGAGATGCGTGTTCGGCAGCCGGCGATGAATCTCCTCGACTACCCGCATCGCCAGAATGTCGCCATCCGGCTTGCGACTGAATTTGTAGGCGCCGTGCGACGTGCCCATCGCGATCGCGAGCGCATCGACTTTGGTAGCGCGGACGAAGTCGACCGCCTGGTCGGGATCCGTCAGCAACTGATCATGGCCGACCGTGCCTTCGACGCCGTGACCATCCTCCTGTTCGCCGCCGCCATGCTCGAGCGAGCCGAGCACGCCGAGCTCGCCTTCGACGGAGGCACCGACCCAATGGGCGAGATCGACGACGCGGCGGGTGATCGCAACGTTGTAGTCGTAATCGGCCGCGGTTTTGGCGTCGACCTCAAGCGAGCCGTCCATCATCACCGAGGTGAACCCATGGGCGATCGCGGACGCGCAGGTCGCTTCGTCGTTGCCATGGTCCTGGTGCATGCAGAGCGGGATGTCCGGATAGGTCCGCTCCAGCGCGTCGATCATGTGCGAGAGCATGAGGTCGCCGGCATAGCTGCGCGCGCCGCGCGAAGCCTGGATGATGACGGGCGCATCGACCTCGGCCGCCGCCTGCATGATCGCGATGCCCTGCTCCATGTTATTGATGTTGAACGCCGGGACCGCGTAGCCGTGACTGGCGGCGTGATCGAGCAGCTGACGAAGGGTGATACGGGCCACGACAAATCCTCCTGCTATTGCTTGCTGGCGCCGGCCATCGCCCGCCGGGCGGCTTCCGCAACGCTTTGCGGCGTGATGCCGAATTCGCGGTAGAGCACGGGTGCGGGCGCCGAGGCACCGAAGCCGCGCATGCCGACGAATTCGCCGTCAGTGCCGATCCAGCGATGCCAATCGCCGGCGACTGCCGCCTCGATGCCGATCCGTGGCGCCGTGCCGAGCACAGCGGCTCGGTAATCCTCCGGCTGCTCCTCGAACAGCGCGAAGCAGGGCGCGGAGACCACGGCCGCGCGGACGTGCTCGGTGGCAAGCAGGCGAGCCGCTTCCATTGCAATAGACACCTCCGAACCCGTTGCGACGAGCGTCACGTCTCGGCCGCCGTCCGGCGAAACGATGAGATAGGCGCCTCGTGCGACGCGGTTCCTACCGCGGACATCGCTGCGGAAGGTCGGCAGCCCCTGACGGGACAGGCACAGCACGGATGGGCGATTTTCAGATTGTAGCGCGCAGTCCCATGCTTCCAGCGTCTCAACCGCGTCGGCCGGCCGGAACACAAGCAGGTTCGGAATGACGCGGAGCGCTGCGAGATGCTCGACCGGTTGGTGCGTGGGGCCGTCCTCACCGAGACCAATGGAGTCATGGGTCATCACATGAATGACGCGGATCCGCATCAAGGCGGCAAGACGGATTGCCGGCCGGCTGTAATCGGAGAAGGCGAGGAAGGTGCCGCCATAGGGAATGAAGCCGCCGTGCAGCGCGAGGCCGTTCATCGCGGCCGCCATGCCATGCTCGCGGATGCCGTAATGGATGTAATCGCCGGCGAACGCGTCGCGCTTGACCGGGGTCTGCGCCTTGGCATGCGTCAGGTTCGAATGCGTGAGGTCCGCCGAGCCGCCGACAAATCCGGGAATCGTCCCTGCGATGCCGTCGAGCACCTGTTGCGAGGCCTGCCGCGTCGCGAGCTTCGGACGCTCGGTGGCAAAGCGCTCGCGCAATTTCGCCGAGGCCTGGGCATAGGCGGTCGGCAGGACAACCGCTTTGCCCTCGACAAACAAATCGCGCTGCTCGGGCGTCGCGCATTCATAGCGATCGAGCCAGGCGAGACGCGCGACCTGCCCGCGTTGTCCGATCATCCGCCATGCTTTCAGGATCGTGACAGGCACCACGAAGGGCTGGTAGTCCCAGCCGAGCGCTCGCCGCGCCGCCGCCGTCTGCTCGGTGCCGAGCGGCGCGCCATGCGCCTTCTCGGTGCCCTGTCGATCCGGCGCGCCATAACCGATGATAGTGCGGCAGGCGATCAGCGACGGTCTTGCGCTCTCGCGCTCCTCGGCAATCGCCTGCGCAACCGCTTCGGGATCGTGCCCGTCGACACCGCGCACCGACCAGCCCGAGGCAGCGAAGCGCGCGAGCTGGTCGTCGGAAGTCGCTAGCGAGGTCGGCCCGTCGATGGAAATGCCGTTGTCGTCGAACAGCACGATCAGGCGGCCGAGCCCGAGATGGCCGGCGAGCGAAATCGCTTCCTGGCTGATGCCTTCCATCAGGCAGCCGTCGCCGGCGATCACATAGGTGAAGTGATCGACGAGCCCGTCGCCATGCCGCGCATTGGCCATGCGCTCGGCGAGTGCCATGCCCATCGCGGTCGCAATCCCCTGCCCCAGCGGACCGGTCGTCGTCTCGACGCCCGGCGTATGGCCATATTCCGGATGGCCCGGCGTCTTCGAGCCCCATTGCCGGAAGGCCTTGATGTCGTCGAGGCTGACACCGCCGCCGGCGAGATGGAGCAATGCATAGAGCAGCATCGAGCCATGGCCCGCCGACAGCACGAATCGATCTCGGTCCGGCCAATGGGGATGAGCCGAGTCGAATTTCAGGAAGCGCGAGAACAGCACGGTCGCGACATCGGCCATGCCCATGGGCAGGCCGGGATGGCCGGACTGCGAGGTCTCGATGGCATCGACCGCGAGGAAGCGGACGGCGTTGGCGAGATCGCTATGCGAGACCGGCGTGAGGTCGGCGTCGGCGTGGACGGAGATGTTCATCGGATCCTCCCCTCGTTCACTTCAGGTTTCGCTTGCGCTCGATCAGCTGCATGATCAGCGGCGTCAGGATGAGCTGCATGGCAAGATCGAGCTTCGCGCCGGGGCACACGATCGAATTGGCGCGGGACATCCAGCTTTGCGGCAGCATCGAGAGCAGATAGGGGAAGTCGATGCCGCGCGGGTTCTTGAAGCGGATCACGACCATCGATTCGTCCGGCGTCGGAATCCAGCGCGCGATGAACGGATTGGAGGTGTCCACCGTCGGCACCCGCTGGAAGTTGATATCGGTCTCGGAGAACTGCGGGCAGATGTAGTGGATGTAGTCGGGCATCCGCCGCAGAACGGTGTCGGTAACGGCCTCGGTCGAATAGCCTCGCGCACTGCGGTCGCGGTGCAGCTTCTGGATCCATTCGAGATTGATGACGGGCACGACGCCGATCTTGAGGTCGGCATAGCGCGCGACGTTGACCTTGTCGGTGACGACCGCGCCGTGCAGGCCCTCGTAAAACAGCAGGTCGGAGCTCTCCGGCAGCCGTTTCCATTCGGTGAAGGTGCCGGGTGCGGCGCCATGGAGCGTGGATTCTTCGGCGTCGTGGACGTAGTGCCGCGTCGTCGCCGTGCCGGTCTCGCCATAGTCGCGGAACGCTCGCTCCAGCTCCTCGAACAGGTTGGTCTCGGGGCTGAAATGGCTGAAATGCCTGTTGCCGCGATCGGCTTCCTTCGCCATCTGCGTGCGCATTTCCGCGCGATCGTAGCGATGGAAGGCGTCGCCTTCGATGTAGGCGGCGTTGACCTTCTCGCGGAAGAAGATCTGTTCGAACGTCTTCTTGACCGAGGTCGTACCTGCGCCGGAGGAGCCGGTGATGGAGATGATCGGATGCTTTCTGGACATGGGATCCCTCGCTTACAGCCGGAAGAAGCCGCGACGCGCGAACAGCGGTGCGGAGACGCTGGCGACCAGCAAGGGATCGCAATGCAGTTCCTCGACGCGCTGCACCTCGTTGTTCGAACCCATGATCAGCGGCACGCGCTGATGCAGGCTCTGCGCTGAGAGCTCGAGGATGCGCTCGCGCCCGGTCGAAGCCGAGCCGCCGGCCTGCTCGACGATGTAAGCCATCGGGTGCGCCTCGTAGACGAGGCGCAGCCGGCCGTCGCCGTAGCCCGGCCGTGCATCGGACGGATAGAGGAACACGCCGCCGCGCGTGAGGATGCGATAGGCCTCGGCAACCAGCGAGCCGACCCAACGCATGTTGAAATTATGGTTGGCCTGCCCTTCCACACCGGCCAGGCATTCGTCGACGAAGGCACGCACCGGCTGTTCCCAATGCCGGCGGTTCGAGGCGTTGATCGCGAACTCCTCGCACGTCTCCGAGATCTGCACGGCGCTGCGGGCGAGACGGAAGCAACCGGACTTGCGGTCAAGTGTGAAGACGTCGACGCCCTCGCCAAGCGTCAGCACCAGCGAGGTCTGCGGGCCGTAGGTGACGAACCCCGCCGCGAGTTGCGCCGAGCCGCGCTGATGGAAGGCGAGCGCGAGATCGTCAGGCGCCGGCAGGATCGAGAAGATCGTGCCCACGGTCATGTTGATGTCGATGTTGGAGGAGCCGTCGAGCGGATCGATCGCGACGCAGATCTTGGCCTTGCGGTCGCCGATCTGGGGTTCGCGCATCTCCTCCGACGCCAGCGCCGCGATCGGCAGCTTGCCGAGACAGCGGCGCAGGATCGCATCCGCCTGCACGTCGAGATCGCGCTGGACATCACCGTCGCTGTTGCGGCCGGTGGTCAGGCCCGATGCGTCGGCGAGGTCTCCGGTGGCGATGAGATCGGCGATCTCGATCGCGGCCGCCGCGATGGCGTCGACCGCGGCCGCTACCGCCAGCGCACGCGGCGCCGTCTCAGAATACCGCTGAAGGTGGTCGTCCAGCCTGAGTTGCCCGGTCATCTGCGTCCATCCCCTTTGCTGGTGCCGTATCCAGTCCCTCCTCGCTGGAGGTCGGTGCCAACAACGATGAGATTGACAGGGGAGGCTTAATAAGGAAAATTTCTATTCATAATGAGCGCCAAAGAATTATCTTATAATGCCCACACGGCGGCACAGCTCCGGCATCTCACGATCCGACAGCTTCGCTCGCTCGCAGCGCTCGCGGCCAAGGGCAGCGTCACGGCCGCCTCGACCCAGCTCGGCCTGACGCAGCCGGCCGTGACCCAGCAGCTGCGCCAGCTTCAGGATCTCGCCGGCCTGCCGCTGCTGCAGCGGACCGGCGACGGCATGCTGCTGACGGAGGCGGGCAAGGAGGTGCTTAGCCTCGCCGAGCGCGTCGAAGCTGCGATCATGGACTGCCAGGGCGCGCTCGACCTGCTTGCGGG